>NZ_JAFICR010000001.1:0-642481 GCF_017833915.1 Paenibacillus sp. 1182
CCTGAATCTAGTGCAACAGCTTCTACTTGAAAACCAAAACGTTCTCTTTGGCGATCCAAACGGGACAAATAGGGGACAGAATCATGTACATTCCCCGGTGTCACATGCACGTCCGTAATCAGATTGTACTTCATATCCACCGTGCGGTGGTCCAGATAGAAGAAGCCTTCGGGCTTGCCATCACGGATCATATAGCCGCTGTCCGGGTCTGTTTTGCTCACTTTAATTTCTTTTTCTTCGTTCACTTCCTCTCGGGATTTTAAGGCTTTTTTCCGTGGTTTCTCCGGTCATCCTTCACCGCTTCGTTCAGCTCGTCCATATAGTCTTTAGTATTCTGCAACACTTGTTCTTTGGTGTACTGGTGCCTGTTAGCATTGGCTTTGACGTGTGTGGAATCGGTGACGAGAACACGCCCACCCACCATTCGGTGAGAGATCGCCTGCAGCACAATTTCATCGAAGATATCTTGAAAGATCGTGGTGTCTTTAAAGCGAGTACGACGATTCCAGCTAATCGTCGTATGGTCCGGAACTTTATCCGTTAAGCCCAACCTCAGAAACCAACGATAAGCTTGAATTTCTCGCTCGAGTTGCCGTTCTGAGCGAATGCCATAGAAATAACCGAGAAAGATCATTTTAAACAATACGGTAGGATCAATGGCAGGACGCCCGTTGTCTGCACAATACAGTGGTCGAACTTTATCATCGATAAACGAAAAATCGATATACTTATCTACTTTGCGGAGCAAGTGATCTTGAGGAACCAGATCTTCGATGGAAACAAATTCGTAGGATTGTTGTTTTTCGCGGTTGGAGCGTAGCATATCAACACCATCCGTTCTACAATAGTTACCTATATTATACAACATTAACGCGGTGTCGTCTTAAACAAAATTAACATAAAATAGGCTGTCGAGACTTTCTCGACAGCCTGAGCAGACCTTAGTAGGTCTTCTTTTTTTGGACTTAGATGCCCCTGTATACAAGGAATATGATGAACAAAGCAACATTCTGTCTTTTTTTGGCGCCTGAACGATGTATAATATAGAAAATGAAAAACAATAAGGAGGCCGTTCATAGTGCGGAAATTTCGTTGGATTTCAGCAGTTACAGTCTTCATATTTGTAGCCACCGCGCTTCCGGTTCAGGCGGCGACCATTCCTGCCGCCGCGGAAACGACGGATAAGCAGGTTGGGTCGCTAACTCCGACAGTGGTAAGCCGTTTAGAAAAAGCGGTGCAAGAACTCATCGGCTCGAAGACAGCATTTCAATTTGACGATGTGACGGATATGGGGAAAACTTGGATTGTAGAGGGCGGACTAGAAGATGGAACTGCTACGTTGCAGACAGAATATAATAAAGAAAAAAATAGAGTAGATTCTACAACCATACGATATAAAATAAGCAGCTTGGGAAAAGCGATGAACGCGCCACTCAAGACGAAAGTGCTAAACAGCGCCAAAGCGTTTGACAGCAAGCGTCCTTTGCAATTTGAAGCATTTTGGCGGGTCAAATCCCCTTATCAGTCCAACAAGCCATCAAATTACTGGGTATTTTGGGGCGCAGGAGAACAGGCTTCCTCGTTGTATGTGGATGTGGATCGAAGTAACGCTATTACCATCAACGCGGACTATGCGCTGAAGCGGGTGGACCCTCTGATACTGAACCGTGCAATGAATACATTTAAGCGTGTGAGTGGACAGCCAATTAAGGTGCAGCACGCTTCACGGTACAAGGACGAAGCGAAGGGGCTTTCATATTGGTCGTTTGAGGATGCAAACGAGGCCAGTGAGGTCAAAATTAGCGCGGTAACCGGTAAAGTGCTGGCCGTATCCACCTATGGGGTGGACTGGAATGATGACGCAGATTTCAAAAAAACATTTGCAAGCCCGAAATATACTGCCTCAGAAGCTTTGAAGCTAGTCAAGCCCAAGGCTCAGATGTTATTTAATATCAATTTGACCGGCTATAAAGTGAAAGTTCAAGGGAATCAATATACGTTCTACAAGCAGCAAAAGGGAACGGATTCTATTGTGGCTAAAGTGAATAAAAAAGGGACTTTTTACGCTTACTCTCTCCATTCTTCCAATGGGAAAATGTAGTGGGAAATAGAAAAGATGAATCAAGCCGCTCCACTCCTGATATCATATTGTCGGGGAGTGGGGCGGCTTTTTTAGTTTTTGGCTTATGTTTGAAGTCTCTTTATGTTACATTAGTATGAAAATAAAGAGCGGGGTGGAGCAGAGGACATGAAACCGGATTTGCGTACTGTGCTGAATCGTGAAATTATTGTCGGAGACGGCGCAATGGGGACTTTTTTATATCAGCTAGGATTTCCAGTAAATACGTCTTTCGAAGAACTGAACATCACTTCGCCTGATGTTATATCAGACGTGCATGGTCAATATTTAAGTGCAGGAGCTCGATTGCTGGAGACTAATACATTTTCTGCAAATGATTATAAGTTAGCCCGGTTTGGACTGGAATCTAAGGTAGAAGAGATCAATCGTGCTGGTGTGAGAATTGCCAGAGATGCGGCCGGACCTGAACATTATGTGGTAGGTGCAGTGGGTTCCATATGTGGGGGAAAGCGGCTTAACATATCAAAGCTGGAGCTGGCAAGAAACTATGAACAGCAAATTGATGCCCTTCTCTCCGAAGGAGTCGACGGTATTTTGTGCGAAACGTTTTATTCGCTGGATGAAATACGCATAGCGCTTCACAGTGTACGTAAATATAGTGATATTCCGGTGATTTGTCAGTTTGCGGTCGATCAGGTTGGTCGTACTCAGGATGGTTTTTTAGTGGCGGAAGCTTTTTCGGTGCTGCGTAATGAGGGGGCAGACATCCTTGGATTTAACTGTCACTCGGGTCCGCAGGGAATTATGAGTGTAATGGAGCAGCTGGACGGCCCTTTGTCTGTACCGTTGTCCGTATATCCGAATGCGGGACTAGCAGATTATGTGGACGGTCACTATGTATACGGTGCATCACCTGAATATTTTGGAGAATGTGCCAAATCCTTTGTAGACCTGGGAACGAGGCTGCTCGGTGGTTGCTGCGGAACTACACCGGATCATATTGCTGCTATATCCAAAGCCTTGAACCGTTTGCAACCGCCTCCTCTTGCTTCAAAAGAAGCTTTGTCGAAAGAGTCCTTTCAAGTGGCGGAGCAGATTGCAGATGAAGGGGAACGAGGAAATGGCAGACATACCAGTGAGCCCAACATCGTGGATCTTGTAAAGGAACGACATACGGTCATTGTAGAACTGGATCCTCCGCGCGATCTGGACATTACGAGGTTTATGCAAGGTGCTCATGCGTTGAAGAAAGCCGGGGCTGACGCGCTTACACTGGCTGACAACTCGCTTGCAGTCACTCGCATGAGCAACATGGCGCTTGGACATTTGGTCAGTATTGAATCAGGCTTGCGTCCATTAATTCATATAGCATGTCGTGATCGCAATCTGATTGGTACTCAATCCCACATGATGGGTTTTGACGCGCTCGGTATTGACCATGTACTGGCGGTTACTGGAGATCCGGCGCGGTTCGGTGATTTGCCAGGCGCCAGTTCGGTGTATGATATGACCTCTTTTGAAATCATACGCATGATCAAGCAATTAAATGATGGTGTCGCATTTTCCGGTAAGCCACTGAAGCAGAAAGCTAATTTTGTGGTAGGTGCCGCATTTAATCCTAACGTCAAGCATTTGGGTAAAGCCGTACAGCGGTTGGAGAAGAAAATTGCCTCCGGAGCCGACTATGTTATGACTCAGCCCGTATACGACCACGAGTTGATTGCAGCCATCGCGGAAGCGACACGACATTTGGAAGTACCGATTTTTATCGGTATTATGCCGCTGGCTAGTGGGCGCAATGCAGAATACTTGCACAATGAAGTACCAGGCATTCAGTTATCCGATGAGGTGCGTGCACGTATGTCTGGCCTTGAGGGTCCGGAAGGACGAGCAATGGGTGTGTCTATTGCCAAGGAGTTACTCGATACGGCAATGGAACATTTTAATGGTATCTATTTTATGACTCCATTTATGTTCTATGAAATGACAGCTGAACTGACTTCTTACGTATGGCAAAAATCAGGCCGCGCACAGGCCCCCTTGTTTCGACTATAATAATCAATTACAATAGTATAATGGATGTGATGCCGATGTCATTGAGTATGACCGGATACGGTCAAGCTATCCTTCATTATGAGGGCTATAAAGTGCGCTTGGAATTGAAATCGGTAAATCACCGCTATTGCGAAGTGATGATGAGAATTCCGCGCGAATGGACTCGTTACGAAGATGGCTTGAGAAGAACGGTTCAACAGCAGATTAAACGCGGTCGTATCGATGTCTTTATCCACAGGGAACGTGATGAAGAACAGATGCCCGCCGCGCGGTTAAATGACACTGTGGTGCAGGCTTACCTGCATGCAGCGGAGCAGCTGGCGGATCGTTATGGAGTGAAAGGAACGTTAGGGATAAGCGATATTCTTGCTTTGCCTGACGTTCTGGGTGAGCCTGGAGAGGCTTTCCATGGAGACGAAGAGGACTGGGAAGAGCAACTACAGCGAGCTTTGAATGAAGCTTTGCAAGGTTTACTGGAGATGAGAAGGCGAGAAGGCAGGCATTTGGCGCAAGATGTGAAATCCCGTATTTTACGTCTGGAATCCCTGCATCATGAAATGACGGTGCTGGCTCCTCATGTTGTGAGCGACTACCGTAACAGGCTGAAACACAGGCTTAAAGAGCTTCAGGACGGTTCATTTACGCTTGATGAACATAAGTTCGGAATGGAGATTGCGTTATTCGCGGATCGCAGCAATATTGATGAGGAACTTACCCGGCTTCAAAGTCACTTTGGGCAGTGCAAGGGGTTGCTGCTATCGGACGAGCCGGCCGGTCGCAAATTAGATTTTTTAATCCAGGAAATGAACAGAGAAGTCAACACGATCGGCTCCAAGGCTAATCATCTCAACTTGGTTAATTTGGTCGTTGAGATGAAAGCAGAGCTCGAGAAAATTCGTGAGCAGGCTGCAAATATTGAGTAGCTACCTGGTAGCGGCACGGCTGCAAGAGTCACATGTATAGGGGGAAAGACCTGAATATGGCAATCAAATTGATCAATATTGGTTTCGGCAATATCGTGTCGGCCAACCGAATTATCTCCATCGTCAGTCCGGAGTCTGCTCCGATCAAGCGGATTATACAGGAAGCCAGGGACCGTCATATGCTAATTGATGCTACCTATGGCCGCCGGACGCGGGCTGTTATTATTACAGACAGTGATCATGTAATCCTGTCTGCGGTGCAGCCGGAGACGGTCGCTCATCGCCTATCCACTAAAGATGATGACAATGACGAATAAAAATGGAGTGTACTATGGCTAAGGGATTATTATTTGTAATATCCGGACCTTCGGGTGTCGGTAAAGGGACGGTAGGCAACGCATTGCGTGACAAGCTACCAGAGATAACGTACTCCGTTTCTGCTACAACTCGAACACCTCGTTCAGGCGAACAGGATGGAGTGACCTATTTTTTTAAAACGCGTGAAGAATTTTTGGGTATGATTGAACGAGATGAAATGCTGGAGTATGCTGAGTATGTAGGGAACTATTATGGTACTCCACGTGATTTTGTAGATCAGACGCTTGCGCAGGGAAAAGATATTTTTCTGGAGATTGAAGTTCAGGGAGCGCTAAAGGTTAAAGAAAAATTTCCAGAAGGCATATTCATTTTTCTGCTTCCGCCTTCGCTAGATGAATTAAAGGATAGAATCCGGGGACGGGGCACAGAAACTCAAGCGACCATAGACCACCGTATGTCGGTAGCTGTGGATGAAATGAATCTGTTGCGTCACTATGATTATGCGGTCGTCAATGATGAGATTGATTTCGCTTGTAAACGAATAGAATCCATTATTATCGCCGAACATTGTAAGGTTCATCCTTAAACGAGGGCTTTACATATGCCAAGCGTACCTAAAGAGAAATAATACTGTATAAGCTGAGCTTGAAGGTGTACACTGGAGTTCAGCTTATACAGTCCTAAAACTACATGAAGAGGTGTCTATTCGTGCTGTATCCTTCCATTGATGAAATGATGAAAAAGGCAGATAGTAAGTATTCGTTGGTTGTAGCGGCTTCACGTCGTGCCAGACAGTTGCGCGAGGGTGAAAAGACGACCCTCAAGAATCCTAAATCCCACAAACAGGTTGGAGTAGCTTTGGAAGAGATCTATGCAGATCATCTTCTACTTGAAAGCGGCGAAGAAGAATAAGAATTATAGACAATCATTATAACCGGGCGTAATGCCAATTCCTTTGACAACCGCAAGGTTGTTATTTTTTTAGGTCAGGGGGAGTTAACGATGTTGAAGGGGAAAGTTATTATTCTTGGTATAACCGGTGGAATTGCTGCTTACAAAGGGGCTGCGTTATGTAGTAGGTTGACACAAAAGGGCGCCGATGTTCATGTGATTATGACAGCCTCTGCTAAGGAGTTTATTACCGAGCTTACACTGCAGTCGCTCTCTCGTAATCCGGTGTACAGTGATACGTTTGATGAAAGAGAGCCGTCCGTCGTATCCCATATTCATCTGGCAGATGCGGCTGATTTGGTGCTTGTTGCACCTGCAACTGCGAATATTATCGGAAAAATGGCGCATGGCCTTGCTGATGATATGTTGTCTACAACGTTGTTGGCTACAACAGCGCCTATTATGGTGGCACCTGCGATGAATGTACATATGTACACTCATCCGGCAGTCATGCAAAATATGGAGACGCTTGTATCACGTGGTGTGAAGATGATTGAGCCTGGTGAAGGATTACTGGCTTGCGGTTACGTTGGCAAAGGACGTTTGGAAGAGCCGGACACAATTGTGCAAACGATAGAGCACTTTTTTGATCAGCAAGCCCAGGAACAAAAAAACAACATTAAGTCTGAATCCCGATGGTTTGGTGGCGAATCTGTGGAGGCTCAAGTGCCTGAGTCACCTGTGAATGAGAATGAATCGGTGTTTTCAGGTAAAAAAGTCATTGTAACGGCTGGAGGCACGATCGAGCGAATTGATCCAGTGCGTTATATCACAAATGATTCATCTGGAAAAATGGGCTTCGCCATTGCAAAAGTGGCTCAAAAGATGGGGGCAGAGGTGCACTTGATTGCTGCCAATACCAGTGCGGAACCGCCTGCTGGTATTATGCTTGAAAGAGTCCAGTCGGCTGAAGACATGTACGCAGCTGTATTAAAACAATGGGAAACGAGCGATATGGTCGTTATGGCTGCTGCAGTTGCAGATTATCGACCACGTGAGATAGCACAGACCAAGATCAAGAAAAAAGATAGTGTATTTACGCTAGAGTTAGTGAAGAACGTCGATATTCTAGAATCACTCGGACGGAGTAAGAAACATCAATTTTTAATTGGCTTTGCAGCTGAAACTGAACATTTGGAGACGTATGCGAAAGATAAATTAGAACGTAAAAATTGTGATTTGATCGCGGCAAACGATGTAACTGTGAATGGTGCTGGTTTTGGCGTCGATACGAATGCTGTTCAAATTTATGACCGAAGCGGGATCGTTGAGCGTATTCCTGTACAGTCAAAGGAAGAAGTTGCGCGTAAGTTGCTTACTATAGCCGCGGGACGCATGGGTGGGGTGCTGCATTAATGGAGACGGGCAATTTAGTTGCCAAGGTCATTGTCGATGTACCTGCCAAGGATACGGACCGCACCTTCGATTATCTGATACCGGATTCAATGAGACCTTGGATTGAGCCGGGTAGTCGGGTAGCTGTGCCATTTGGCAAACGGACGGTGCAGGCTTTCGTCATCTCGGTAGTCCCAGCTGAGGAACCACCGAAATACAGGATGAGAGCGATTCAGGAGTTGCTGGATTTGGTGCCACCTTTATCTGCCGACCTAGTCGAACTGGGCAAGTGGATGAGTGAACGTTATGCTTGTAATCAAATTATGGCATTGCAAGTGATGATTCCTACCGCGCTCAAAGGCAAAGCAGAACGTTATATCTCAATTGCGGAACAGCATGAGTTAACGCATCCACAGCGTAGTATACAACCGAATCAGGGCGATGAGCTCGAATGGGCACTTCTGACCGACGATGGTATGAGTGATCCGACAGAGCGTCGGATTGTCAGCTTCATTCAGGAGAAGGAGCAAGTCCCGTTGCAGCAACTCAGTCGACGTTTCCCTGAGGAAGCGGAGGTTATTAAATCACTGTTACGCCGGGGTGTGCTTCAGGAAAGTCAAGTTATTAAAGACAAGCTTGGCAAAAAGACCATGAAATCCGTTGATCTGGCTATCGGCATAGACGAGGCATCAACGGTACTGGAGCAATTTTCTGCCAAAGCACAGCGTCAGCGGGAGGTACTTGCTTTTTTGCTGGAACGTAGCGAGTTTTTGCCTCTGTCGCTCAAGGAAGTCATGACCTCATTGAGTGTGTCTGCTGCAACGGTTAAGGCGCTGGAAGATAAGGGCTATGTGTTGCTGGAGGATGTCGAAGTGTTCCGCGACCCGTACCGGGGCAGACACTTCAAGCCTACAGAGCCACTCCCTCTCACAGCAGAGCAGCAGTCGGTGTATGAACGGATTATTCGCCAGCTGGACACGCGTGAGCAAGGAGCTTATTTGTTGCATGGAGTCACGGGGAGCGGTAAGACGGAAATTTATCTACAGACGATTCAACGTTGTATCGAGCAGAATCGGCAGGCCATTGTGCTGGTACCTGAAATATCGTTAACCCCACAAATGGTTGAGCGTTTTAAAGGTCGGTTTGGCGATCAGGTAGCAGTGATGCACAGTAGGTTGTCTGGAGGAGAACGGTACGATGAGTGGCGCAAAATACGCGAAGGCCGTGTGAAAGTGGCGATTGGTGCTCGCTCGGCAGTATTTGCGCCTTTTCGTGAGTTAGGTCTTATTATTATGGATGAGGAGCACGAAACGTCCTATAAGCAGGAAGAGACACCTAAATACCATGCGCGTGAGGTCGCCATTCGCAGAGCCCATCAGCATGGGGCTGTCGTTATTCTCGGCTCGGCTACACCGTCGCTGGAAAGCTACTATGCGGCTCGCTCACAAAGCAACGACGAGTTTGCGCCGTTGCTACTTGAAATGCCAACTCGCGCATTGGGGAACACGCTACCCGAAGTACATATCATGGATATGCGTGAGGAACTGCGTGCTGGCAACCGCTCTATGTTTAGCCGTGCGTTGCATAATGGGATTGCAGAGCGGTTAGAGCGTAAGGAGCAGACGGTGCTCCTGTTGAATCGGCGTGGACACTCCACATTCGTCATGTGCCGTAGCTGTGGCTATGTGGCGGGCTGTCCGCATTGTGATATTTCGCTTACGTATCATCAGCGGTCGAACAATTTACGTTGTCATTACTGTGGTTATTCCGAGCCTGTGCCTCAGACTTGCCCTGAATGCGGTAGTGAGCATATTCGCTATTTCGGTACAGGTACCCAGCGAGTGGAAGAAGAGCTGGCGAAGCTATTCCCCGGTATACGTGTTGTTCGAATGGATGTTGATACAACGACAGAAAAAAATGCCCACGAAAAGCTCCTCAAGCAATTTCGTGATAAAAAAGCGGACGTGCTGCTCGGTACTCAAATGGTTGCCAAAGGCCTGGACTTTCCCGATGTGACACTGGTTGGTGTCATTACTGCGGATTCAGCTCTCAATTTACCGGATTTTCGGGCTGCGGAAAAGACATTTCAGCTGTTAACACAAGTAGCTGGACGTGCTGGGAGACATCAATTGCCAGGGGAAGTATTCGTACAATCCTATACTCCAGAGCATTATTCGGTGATTCACGCAAGTCGCCATGATTATGCTTCTTTTGTGAGGGAAGAATTGAAACACCGCCGCAATTTGCACTATCCACCATATTGCCGTCTTATTTTGGTAACCTTTTCTCATGAACAACTCCCGGTGCTGGTCCGGCTGGCAGAGAATTATTCAGCAACACTACAGGGACGGGCCAGACAACGAGGCTGGTTCGGGAATATGGATCGTCTTACATCGGATGTACTCGACATTTTGGGGCCAGTAGCTTCTCCCATTTCGAGAATCAAGAATAGATACCGATTTCAATGTATGATAAAATGGCGTGGAAATATCGACGCGATTAGTTTGGCTCAGCAAGTAGCTGATGAAATGGCCGAATCCGCACAGGCGCAAAAGTTGCTGATTAGTCTGGATGTTGATCCACAAATGCTTATGTAGAGCGTTGCCACAAAAGTTATTAGCACAATTAATGCGGACAAGTCGTCCGTACATAGGATAATGTAGCAGTCGCGTTTGTGATGAATACAGTTAAGCCTAAACGAAGGAAAAAGGATAAAGAGGAAGGTGTTCTGTTGTCATGTCAATTAGAATTATAGTGTTGGAGCCGGATGATGTATTGCACAAAGTAGCAAAGGAAGTTACTAAAATTACACCTAACGTGCAAAAGCTGCTCGACGATATGGCAGATACGATGTATGAAGCGGAGGGTGTAGGTCTTGCTGCTCCGCAAGTAGGTATTTTGAAGCGTCTCATCGTTGTAGATGCTGGAGATGAACATGGTTTGATTAAAATGATCAACCCAGAAATCGTGGCCGAAGAAGGGGAGGACTTGGGTCCAGAAGGCTGCCTGAGTATACCAGGGTTGAACGGGGATGTGCGTCGTGCCGAGAAAGTTACAGTCAAGGGACTGGACCGCGAGGGTAAGGCCATTACCGTTACAGCGACAGGATTGCTTTCTCGTGCTTTTCAGCATGAAATCGACCATTTAAATGGAATTTTGTTCACGGATATTGCAGAAAAAGTATATGAGGTTGCGCTGGAACAGCCAGGACCGAACCGTCAGATAGGAGAGTGAGGTTCGATGAGTCAAGACATTCGTATTATCTTTATGGGTACGCCTGAGTTTGCAGTGCCATCGTTGAACATGTTATTGGATAATGGTTATAACGTGGTCGGTGTGATTACACAGCCCGATAAGCCACAGGGACGGAAAAAAATATTGACGCCTACACCAGTTAAGGAAGCGGCAGAAAAACGCGGATTACCTGTACTGCAACCGACCCGCCTGCGCCAGCCAGAAGCGGTGGCTCAGGTGGCGGAGCTGCGTCCTGATCTGATCGTAACCGCAGCCTATGGGCAAATTTTGCCAAAATCCGTACTAGACCTGCCTCGTTTCGGCTGCCTGAATGTGCATGGTTCGTTACTTCCCCGTTATCGGGGAGGTGCACCGATCCAGCGTGCGATTATTAACGGTGAGACCGTGACGGGTGTGACGCTGATGTATATGGCGGAAGGACTGGATACTGGCGATATGATATCGCGAGTTGAGGTTGCTATAGGACCGGAGGATACCTCCGGTACGATTTTTGAGAAGCTAAGCGTAGCTGGAGCAAAGCTTTTGCAGGGCGAGCTGCCTAAATTGCTGGCTGGGCAATCAGACCGTACGCCGCAAAACGAGGACGAGGCGACCTATGCTCCGAATCTGAACCGCGACGATGAGCGTATTTCGTGGAGTGACAATGCACAGCAGATATACAACCGGATCCGCGGCCTTGTTCCTTTTTCGGGCGCGTTTACGCTTTGGGAGGAAAATGTTTTTAAAATATGGGCTGCTGAGCAGCCTTTCATAAATAATGAAGTGAGTGGCTCAAATGCTCCAGCACCCGGAACGGTTCTTCAATTGACCGCTCGTGGCATTGAGGTGCAGACAGGCGAAGGAACTCTTTGGCTGACTCAGGTTCAACCGGCTGGCAAAAAGGTTATGGATGCCGGAACCTTTGCGCGCGGCGGACAGATGAAGCCAGGCACGGTGCTCGGATGAGCGGGAGTCACTCCCGTCAGGGAGGCAAAGGCAAGGGAGTGGGTGCCAGATCCGGCAATACTCGCAAACAGACGGCGCGGGAAGTTGCACTTGATGTGTTGACCGGTGTGGAGCAAGAGGGTGCGTATAGCAATCTTGAGTTAAATCGTCGACTTCAGCAGGCAGGTTTATCTGCAAGTGACGCTGGTCTGGCGACTGAACTTGTATACGGTACAGTCGCACGCCGAAATACACTTGATTATTTTTTGAATAAATTTGTTCAAAAAGGAACGGCCAAGCTTCAGGCTTGGGTACGTTCGTTGCTGCGGATGAGTGTGTATCAGGTGGTGTATCTGGATCGAGTTCCGGATCATGCAGTCGTTAGTGAAGCGGTGACCATTGCCAAGCGTCGTGGGCATCAGGGGATTTCCGGTATGGTCAACGGCGTGCTCCGCAGCATGCTGCGTGAGCCGGACAAGCTGCGTATTCCTGACGATTTGTCACCAGAGGAACGGATTTCATTAGAACATTCTCATCCACAGTGGCTGGTTAAGCGTTGGATTAAGCAATACGGTGCAGATACTGCTGAGGCTATCTGTCAGGCTAATAATGAGCCCCCTGCGGTCAGCGTACGGGTGAATACGACAATGACCAGCCGTGATCAGCTGCTGGACGAGATGCGCTCAAAAGGACTTGATGCCGTTCCTTCGGCAGTTAGTCCCTATGGGATTGTTGTTCGTAGCGGTGGCAATATGGCGCTTACCTCGTGGTATACGGACGGCTCGCTGTCCGTACAGGATGAAAGCTCTATGCTCGTTGCCGAAGCAGTTGCTCCTGAGCCCGGTATGCTGGTACTGGATTGCTGTGCCGCTCCAGGCGGCAAAACAGCTCATATGGCTGAGCTGATGAAGGATCGCGGTCGGATCGTTGCAAATGATCTGCATGCCCATAAGCATCAATTAATCCGTGAACAGGCTAAACGACTTGGCCTGGATGCCGTGGAAACAGTCACTGGTGATGCGCTAGAACTGAAGGAACGATATGCCCCAGCTTCTTTTGACCGTATTTTGCTGGATGCACCATGCTCTGGCTTTGGAGTAATTCGTCGTAAACCGGACCTGCGTTGGAGCAAAACTGCGCAGGATGTTCGCGACATTACACAGCTTCAGCATGAGCTGCTGGATAGTGTGGCGGGACTGTTGAAGCCAGGTGGCATTCTGGTATACAGTACATGCACGATTGAGCCGGACGAAAATGAAGGACAATTGACTCGGTTTTTAAGCGAACATTCGGAGTATGAATTGGCAGAGGGTCATTCCTTCCCGGACGTGAGCCGCGAAATGGATAGTATACAGGGAGGCTCGGTACAGCTGTTACCGCAGCATTTCCACAGCGACGGATTTTATATCGCGCGCCTACGTCGGGTGAAATAGAGCGGAAGAGAATTCCATGCAGCTGCCCACCAGCATTTCCACATTCCGCCGGAACATTTCCGGCGGTTTTTTGCATGAAGACGAAAAATTTTTACCCCCTCAGGGATTTGTGCTAAAATAGGAAGAATGAAAAATACGATCTGCGATCAAACAGAACTTAATGAAGAAGGAACGGGTGCAAACATTGATGAAACCTTTTATATATGATTTAACTTTGGAGGAGCTTCAGGACTGGGCCAAGAACAATGGCGAGCCTGCTTTTCGTGGAGGACAAATTTTTGACTGGCTGTATGTGAAGCGGGTCAATGATTTCAGCGAGATGACGAATTTGCCCAAGGCGCTGAGAGAGAAGCTTGAGGAGCAATTTAGTTTTGTGACGCTTAGTGAAATTACAAAGTTGGAATCTAAGGACGGTACAGTAAAATTCCTGTTCGGTTTGCATGATGATCATGCCATTGAAACGGTCATTATGAGACACAATTACGGAAACAGTATTTGTGTAACGACACAAGTGGGTTGCCGAATTGGTTGTACTTTCTGCGCTTCGACGCTTGGAGGCCTCAAACGGAACCTGACAGCTGGTGAAATTACTGCACAGGTAGTACAGGCTCAGAAAATTTTGGATAAAACGAATGAACGAGTGAGCAGCATCGTGATTATGGGCTCGGGCGAGCCTTTTGAAAACTATGAAGCGACCATGACGTTTTTGCGTACAATGGTTCATGAAAAAGGTCTGAACATTGGTCAACGTCATATCACAGTGTCGACCAGCGGTATTGTACCGAATATTTATAAATTTGCCGACGAGGATACCCAGATTAATCTGGCAATATCCATTCATGCGCCTAATGATGCACTTCGGTCGAAGCTAATGCCTGTAAATCGGCGTTATCCCTTTAAGGATGTTATGGATTCTCTACGTTACTATCTTGCTAAGACGGGGCGGAGAATTTCGTTTGAATATGCCCTGATTGGTGGGGTAAACGATCAGGCAGAACATGCTGAAGAGCTAGCGGATGTGTTAAAGGACATGCTGTGTCACGTTAATTTGATTCCAGTCAACCATGTGCCTGAGCGCAAGTATGTGCGCACATCGCGTAGCGATATTTTTAATTTTCAACGTATTCTTGCCGAAAAAGGCGTCAATGTGACGATCCGGCGTGAACAGGGTCACGATATTGCCGCTGCCTGCGGTCAGTTGCGTGCAAAGCATATGGAGTTGGGGTGAAACCATTTGATCAAAACAGTTCATGTCAGCCATGTCGGACGTGTACGTTCGGTGAATGAGGATTCTGCCTGGATCAGGCACTTAGAGCAAGGCTATATTCTTGGGATTGTTGCCGATGGTATGGGGGGGCATTTGGCCGGTGATACGGCCAGCCGCCTTGCGGTAGAGACACTTGCCGCTGATTTGGCGACGCTGGAGAGCGGATTATCCGCACATTCTTTGACGGCGGCGCTCAGCGACGCTATTTTGCATGCCAATGAAGTCATCTTCCAGACGGCTGCACGCGATGAGAAGTATCATAATATGGGAACGACAGTTGTTGCGGTTTTACTATACGACGCATCCGGAATTATCGGACATATCGGTGACAGTCGCGCCTATGTCATATCCAAAGGAGCGGTACGTCAGCTTACAGAAGACCATACTTTGGTTAACGAGCTGTTCAAAAACGGTCAGATCAGTAAGGAAGAACGGGAGAACCATCCTCGTCGCAATGTACTGACACGGGCGCTGGGCACTGATTCCGAGGTGAAAGTGGATATTGACTCCATTACGCTGGAAAAAGGCGATGTACTGTTACTGTGTAGCGACGGATTAAGCAATCTGGTAACGGAAGAACAAATCAGTAAAGTAGTAGGTGCCGCAGAGAATCCTTTGGAGGAGCGTGCGGATCGTCTGCTACATCTGGCGTTGCTTGCCGGAGGAGACGATAACATTACTGTAGCTTTGTTTGAATTGCCCGATGACACGGTTTCATTGAATGAAAAGGGGTGTGACGCATGATCGGGCACCTGCTAGGGGGAAGATACGAAATTATTGAGCGTATCGGTGGCGGCGGTATGGCTCTGGTGTACAAGGCTCAAGACATTTTGCTGAATCGCAATGTTGCAGTTAAAGTGTTGCGCCAGCAATTTGTTCATGACGAGGAATTTATTCGCCGGTTTCGGCGTGAGGCGCAGTCTGCGGCTTCGCTTTCGCATTCGAATGTGGTCAGTATTTATGATGTCGGCCAAGAGGATGAAATCCATTATATTGTAATGGAGTGCATCGAAGGTAAAAATTTGAATGAGATTATTAAAGAACGTGCGCCATTGCAAGTGGATGAAGCAGTACGGATTGCTTCCCAGATTTGTGATGCGCTGGAGCATGCTCACCAAAATCAGATCATTCACCGAGACATCAAGCCACATAATATATTAATTGGACGTAATGGACGGGTTAAGGTAACCGATTTTGGGATTGCTAGAGCTGTTACGTCAACGACCATTACCCAGACGGGTTCTGTTGTAGGTTCTGTTCATTATTTTTCACCTGAGCATGCAAAGGGTGTCGTCACCGGCGAAAAATCGGACTTATATTCTTTAGGTATTGTCTTATATCAAATGCTGACGGCGCAGCTCCCTTTCCTCGGAGAAAGTCCAATTAGTGTAGCGCTCAAGCATTTGCAAGAGGAGTTTGAGGAACCGCGTAAAATTAATCCGTTGATTCCGCAAAGTGTGGAAAATGTCATTCTAAAATCCATGCGCAAAAATCCAGAAGAGCGTTATCAATCGGCAGATGAAATGCTAAAAGATTTGGAAACCTGTTTGCTGCCGGGACGGCGTAATGAATCCAAGCTGGAGTTTACACATTTGGATGATGAGGATCAAACACGGGTTATTCCGGCTATTAAGCCTCAACAATTAGGGATGTCTTCTAGCGGGGAAGATGTACCTGCCCAACCGCGTGAGTCTGAACAGCTTCCGAGCAAGCAATCGTCCAAGAAAAATAGAAAAAAAGCGATCTTGTGGGTAACACTAGTGTTGGTGTTACTTCTGTGCATGGGCGGAGTGGTGTACTATGTGCAAAGTGTACTTGTCGTGCCTGAGGTAAAAGTACCAGGTGTATTGACACAAACAGAAGACCAAGCGAAGGTTAATCTCAGTAAAGCGGGTTTACTCATTGAGGAGCCAATCCAGCATGAATACAAAGAGGGGATCGCGCCTGGAATTGTATTTTATCAAAGCTATCCTGCAGATTCTTTAGTCAAGGAAGGAACCAAGATTAGTCTGAAAGTCGGGATTGCCAAGCCGCTCACCCCAATGCCGGATGTAAAAGGCCAAAGCTACGAGAATGCTGTTAAGCTGCTGACCGCCCAGCAAATTAAGGAGACGCAGATTCAGCAAAATGAGCAGTTCAGTGATCAGGCCGTTGGGACCGTCCTTAGTCAGACTCCAGCTGCAAATGAGCCATTTGATAAGGATTCAGTCCAAGTTGTGCTCACAGTCAGCAAGGGCGCTGACACTGTGAAAATGCCAAGTCTCGTAGGGAAAACGCAGAACCAAGCGGAAAATGAGGTCAAAAAGGCAGGGCTGAAGGTTGGCTCGATTAAAGAAGAATTTAGCTATGAGCAGGAAAAAGGAAGAGTAACCAAACAATGGCCGTCCGAGGCAGGCAGTGAGTTGCCACCAAATACGGAAATTACGTTTTATGTAAGCACTGGTTACCCGCCAGAAGCGATTACGCTGCCATTTAATGTGCCTGTTGCACCGAAGGAAGAGGGTAAAAACAGCAAAATTCGTATTACTTATACGGATGCACGTGGAGAAAATCAGGAATGGGGAAGCCGTACAATTAATACGACACAGGTGTTCACTATCAACCTGCTAATGGCTCCGAACAAAGACAGTGTTGTCTCAGTATTTAGAGATGGTGACTTTATTGATACGTATCCGGTCTCTTATATTGATGCGAAAAATGGAACAGTGACGATGCCTCAAATTGCCCCACCTGCTGGAACTTCACCAACGGATACACCTGATGGTAATTCCTCGCAAAATGGAAGTGGAAACGGCGAGGAAGGTGATAACGGGGGATCTTCTAATGATAGTGGTGACGGTGGAGGCGACTCGAACAATCAGGAGGGCACAGGAGGTAATGGTGACCCTTCTGCCTTTGTTCCTGGAACGAATTCCACGGGGGCTACGCGCAGTGAGTTGGCAGTTAGCCATAAAAACAACCAAGGTCACGCTTCCCACAAAAAGAAGGAAAAAGTGATTGAGGCTGTTCAGCATCAGTAAACGTGCAATAGGAGATGCTTAACCTGCTATACGCAATAAAACTTAAACATTATGAAGGAGGACATCTTACACATGCCTGAAGGTCTGATCGTCAAGGCGCTTAGCGGATATTATTATGTCTCCAGCCTGGATCAGGATGGGCGTCCGGTATCTGGCGAAGCTACGGTACAATGCAGAGCACGCGGCATTTTTAAGAAAAAAGAGATCACGCCTCTTGTCGGTGATCGGGTCGTTTACGAACTGACTGAGAACGGGGAAGGTATGGTCAAGGAGATTAGAAAGCGTACAACGGAGCTGATTCGTCCTCCGGTAGCTAATACCACGCTTGCTGTGCTGCTGTTTTCCTTACGTGAGCCGGATTTAAACCTGCCTTTACTGGATAAATTTTTAGTCCATATTGAGCACGCCGGGCTGGATACGATTATCTGTCTGACTAAGCGCGATTTGTATGAAGGCAGCCCTTCAGAGGATGACACCGTGCTGACCGTTCAGGAAATGTACCGGAAGATCGGTTATGAAGTGCTGGTAACCAGTGCCCGTACCGGAGAAGGAACGGTTGAGCTTAAGAAGCTGTTGGCTGGTCAAATCAGCGTGTTTTCCGGGCAGTCAGGTGTAGGGAAGTCTTCCATGCTTAATGCTTTGGAGCCTGGGTTAACGCTTGAGACGAGCGCCATAAGCAATAAGCTGGGCCGAGGAAGACATACGACTCGTCATGTAGAGCTTATTCCTTTAGACAACGGAGGGTTTGTAGCAGATACGCCGGGGTTTAGCCAGTTGGATTTTCTGGAGCTGGGTGTGGATGAACTATCTCCCTGTTTTCGTGAATTCCAGCAGTATGCGGAAGGATGTAAATTTCGGGGGTGTACCCATATTCACGAGCCTGGCTGTAAAGTAAGAGAGGCCCTGGAAGAAGGACATATTTCACAGGGACGGTATGATAGCTATTTGCAGTTCTATCAGGAATTAAAAGAAAAAAAACGGAGGTACTAAGTTTATGTTAAAAATAGCACCGTCGATTTTATCCGCTGATTTTGCTCGCTTGGGCAGTGAAGTTGCGGAAGCTGCGGCAGGAGGGGCAGACTGGATTCATGTGGATGTAATGGATGGGCATTTTGTATCCAATATTACATTGGGGCCACCTATCGTTCAGGCTATTCGTCCGCATACGACTCTTCCCTTGGATGTTCATCTGATGATTGAGCATCCTGAACGTTATATTGGCGATTTCGTAAAAGCAGGAGCCGATATCATCACTGTTCATGCTGAGGCGTGTGTTCATTTGCATGGTGTCCTTCACTTGATCAAGCAGCAAGGCGCTCTGGCTGGAGTGGCTCTCAATCCGGGTACTTCACCATACGCGATCAAGGAAGTGCTGCCAAATGTAGATATGATTCTAGTGATGACGGTCAATCCTGGCTTTGGAGGACAGTCCTTCATTCCAGAGACGTTGAATAAAATCAGACAAATCCGTGCTTGGTTGAACGAATTGGGTCGTCCAGACGTACATATCGAGGTAGACGGAGGTATTGCGGAGGAGACGGCACCAGCCGTATTTGAAGCGGGGGCTAACGTGCTGGTGGCTGGTAGTGCGGTATTCGGCAGAGCAGACCGCGCAGCGGCTATTGCTACGATTCGGGACAGTGCAGCTCGTTTGTCCAAGTGAAGCTGACCGAAGCATTGTGGATGACTGTCGCGAGCATGGCGACGGGGTTGACCCTTAGCTGTTTCTCGCTTGTGAAGGCTCCTTGGAATGCCGTTCTTTCACTTTTGGCTGTTCTAGTTGTGCTGTTTTATTTTCGTAAAAATGAACGGCGTGGTTTACGAATAGGTTTTGTGGTGTGCAGCGTACTTTATTATATCCTGTTTATTTTCATACTCTCAGCATATCTCTATGTTCGCGGACTTGTCTGATGGTATAGCCTGGGATGGTTGTGCATAAATATGGTTACATGAGCGGGATTCTCATGTAGCCTTTTTTTGTGGGGTAACAACCCTTGACAGGTTGCATAAACTACAGAGAACGGATGCAGGAGGATGATGGGGAGGGTGAGGCATGAAGTTTTACACAATCAAGCTGCCAAAATTTCTGGGTGGATTCGTTAAAGCCATTTTGAATACATTCCAGAAAAACTGAATTCAACGTAATGTAAACACAGGATGTAGGATGAAAGCTAGAGGTACACAGGGCACGCTTCCCGGGCATAACAGATAGGTAGCTCGGTAGTAAAAGATAAGAACGCACGGGAAGGTGCCTGACATTTTGTTCTCCTGAACTAGGCGGATATTACTTTTCGAATAACCAAAAAAGCACCCGTTTAAAACGAGGTGCCTTTTGTTTATAACGATATTTTTTTACGACTACACGCGAGTCACTTTACCGGCTTTCAATGCACGAGTGCTGACATAAACGCGTTTCGGTTTACCGTTAACGAGAATGCGAACTTTTTGTACGTTGACGCCCCAAGTACGGCGATTACGGTTGTTAGCGTGAGATACGTGGTTACCGCTGCCAGGCTTTTTGCCTGTTACAGAACATTTACGAGACATGATTCCACCTCCTATTCTGAAAATAACCAAATTCCATATGGAACGGGTCTCTCTTCAGGCCGACTGGGTCAGCCGGACTTTGTAAGTCACTAACCTGAACAAAACAATACTTAAATATAATATCATAGTCAAAAAAGCTCCGTCAACTGATTCAAAAACTTTATTTATTTCTCTTTCGCATTATAGTACAATATGGGATAGTTATTGTTGCGATTATTTTGTATTTAAATGGAATGTGAATTCTTATTCCAGTCATGCCGGCGGTTCAGAGGCGGGACTATAGTTATCATTCCAGCCGATGATTTATTGTGGGGCAGTTGACTGGTTTTTCATTGTATATGACCTGTAGAAGAACGACCAGACGTGAGTACAAGAGCTTATGAAAGTGTGACATTCGTATTCGTCGTCTGGCTTTAGTATAATTTAATTGAACCTGTAGGCACAGTTGAATAAGGTGTGGTGAAGGTTGATAGTAAAACAAGTGTATTAAGCTAGGAAGGGGAATTCTCTTGAGTAATCGTTCTTTGAATGGAACAGATTTTACCGCAATGGTTTTAGCCGGGGCGGAACAATTACAGCAGCATGCGGAACATGTCAATTCACTAAATGTATTCCCGGTGCCAGACGGTGATACGGGAACCAACATGAATTTGACGATGAGCGCGGGCGTAACGGAATTAAAGAGGGGGGATTCTTCCTCCATCGGTGTCATGTCCGGCATATTATCCAAAGGTTTGCTGATGGGAGCCCGCGGCAATTCAGGGGTTATCCTGTCTCAGTTGTTTCGTGGCTTCAGCCGTTACGCTGCCCCATACGAGGAATTGAATACCCTTCAGTTCGCATCGGCATTGCAGAGCGGGGTGGATGCGGCCTACAAGGCGGTGGTTAAGCCGGTGGAGGGTACAATTCTTACCGTGGCGAAGGAAGCGGCCAGGCATGCTGTGTTTTTCTCGCGCCGGACGAACGATATCACGGAACTGATGGAAGAAGTGCTTGCCAAAGCGAAGGAAACGCTTGCCATGACGCAGGACATGCTCCCTGTACTGAAGCAAGTAGGAGTTGTAGATTCGGGTGGGCAAGGTCTTGTGTATATTTATGAAGGCTTTATGCAGCATCTTGGAAGCGGCTTGGTGACGTCTCCAATTGCAAAAAGTGATAATGCGCGCCAGGTTTTTGCTCCTCACGTATCGGAGAGACCTACTGCTCCTGCAGTTGTTCCTTCCCCAGATGCGCCGATTTCTGCGCAAGCGAAGCTCGAAACGGATAATATTGAATTTTTGTATGATATGGAGTTTTTTATTAATCGACAACTGGGCGATGCGCAAGGTACCTATTTTGATGAGGAAGCCTTCCGGAAAGCGTTATCTGTAGATGGTGATTCTATTATCGTGATTTCAGACGATGACGTCATCAAGGTTCACGTGCATTCTAAGGCTCCTGGTGAAGTACTGAATTTGGCACTGCGTTACGGAGAAATTACACAGATTCGTATTTTAAATATGCGCGAGCAGCATCGTGATTTGTTGTCTGCGGGTATGGATGTTGCTCCTGAGCCTGAGTGGTTTGCTGAAATACCAACAGAGCCTGTACGTGAGGAAGAGCCGTCTGAGCCTCCCGCTCATGAACTGGCATCCTTTGGTTTTATAGCTGTGGCTTCCGGTGAAGGAATTGCTGATATTTTCAGAAGTTTAGGCGTCGATGTTGTCCTTGCTGGCGGCCAAACAATGAATCCGAGCACAGAGGACTTCGTTAATGCGGCCCGCTCGATTGCGGCTCAACATATTTTTATTCTTCCGAATAATTCCAATATTATTTTGGCGGCAGAACAAGCACGTGAACTGCTAGAGATGGAACGTTTGGTGTCGGTTATTCCGAGCAAAACAATTCCTCAGGGCATTGTGGCAGCATTTGCCTTCCAGGAGGAAGAGGCTTTTGAGGTAAATCAGGACAATATGCGTGACGCAGTCACCCGGGTGAAGTCTGGGCAAGTGACCTACGCGGTACGGGATACGACGCTTGATGATCTGCATATTACAGCAGGGCACTACATCGGTATTCAGGATTCCAAGATTGTTGCGACCGAGGAACACTTAATGGCAACGTCCCGTCTTTTGCTAGCGAAAATGCTGGTGAATGGCGATGAAATTGTTACGATTCTTACAGGTTCGGACGCGAATCAACAAGACACAGATCAGCTTGTTGCATGGATTGAAGAAAATTATGCGGATGCTGAAGTGGAAGTTCATGAAGGTGGTCAGCCGATTTATCCTTATTTGTTCTCAGTGGAAACCTGATGTGCTTTTGCGCGTCCATGGAAGTCCACTACAAAAGGAGGTCTGACTGATGAGTAGTACCATCATTTTGACGGATAGCACGGCTGATATTCCACCGGAATTAGCAGACCGTCTCGGTATAGTCGTTGTACCACTGACAGTGATGTTCGGCAGCACAACTTACCTGGACGGCATTGAGATGTCAGCGGCGCAGTTTTACAGCGAACTGGTACGGGCTGATGAGCTGCCTACGACTTCACAGCCTTCACCAGCCCGTTTTTTGGAGACATACACGACACTATTGGAGCAATACCCTGAGAGCCAGATTATCTCTATCCATTTATCCTCGGGTGTGAGCGGAACGTATCAGTCTGCTCTGCTGGGCAAATCCATGCTGGAGAAGCATGAACATAGAGTGACTGTGGTGGATTCCAAATCAGCTTCATACGGATACGGTATGCTAGTGGTTTATGCGGCAGAGCTGGCGGCAGCCGGGCACTCCCCGGCTGATATTGTTCGGGCTGTGGAACGTCGTGGAGAGCGCCGTTGTTTGTATTTCCTGGTGGATACCCTGCAATACTTACAAAAAGGCGGACGTATTGGTAAGGCAGCGGCAATGGTGGGCACGTTGCTTAACATTAAGCCGATACTTTCGATTGACAAAGAAGGCATTATTTATTCAGTTGATAAGGCGAGAGGGCATAAAAAAGCGACAGCGAGAATTATTGAACTACTGGAGCGGGACTTAAAAGGCCAAAAAATTAATATTGCTGTGGGCCATACGGCAGATCGCTCAGTGGCAGAAGCGTTCGTGGCTCAGCTGGCAGAGCATTTTGAGCTAGGAGATCGAATATATACTGAACTTGGCGCTGTGATTGGGACCCATGTAGGGCCAGGAACGATTGGCATTTTTGTGTGGCCGGCCGGAGATGAGAGGTAATATGCTGCAATTGGATCAAATACCTTTAAAACAAATACATGGCGTGAGTGCTCTCAAAGAGGGAGAGCTTCACGCTTTTGGCATTTTTAACATACAGGATATGCTGGAGTATTATCCGTTTCGGTATGAAGATTACCGACTGCGCTCGCTAAGCGAAGTGAAGGACGGAGATAAGATTACGGTACAAGCCAAAATTATGGGCATTCCAGTGCTTCAGCGTTACGGGCGCAAATCAAGGTTGACTTGTAAATTGATGGCCGAGGATTGGATGTTTACCGCAACGTGGTTTAATCGGCATTTCATGAAGGAACAGCTAACCTCAGGTCGTGAAATTGTGGTGACTGGTAAATGGGACCTCAAACGTATGCAGATGACTGTTGCAGATTCTGAGTTTCCTGATAAAGGAGTAGCCCGCTCGGGGACACTTCAACCGGTGTACTCTATAGGCGGCAAGATCACCCAAAGCTGGATGCGAAAAATAATGAACCAGACGCTCCAGCAGTTTGGTGAAATGATCCCCGAAATATTGCCTGAGTTGCTTGTACGCAAATATAGTATGATGCCGCGCAAGCAGGCTATTGCGGGTATACACCAGCCTCAGGACAACCGCGAGGGGCAAGAGGCTCGTCGGCGGATGGTGTATGAGGAACTGTTTTTATTTCAGCTGAAAATGCAGGCATTCCGGGCGTTAAATCGCGGTCGTGCGGACGGGGTGGTACATACGGTGGATAACGCCACGATTCGTGAATTTGTAAGGGCTTTGCCTTTTGAATTAACGGATGCACAGAAGAAGGTAGAGCTTGAAATACTGCACGATCTACGCTCACCTAATTGTATGAACCGTCTGCTTCAGGGGGATGTTGGGTCAGGTAAAACAGTTGTTGCTGCCATCGGTTTATTTGCCACAGTACGTTCCGGTTTTCAGGGAGCGCTGATGGTGCCAACCGAAATATTGGCCGAGCAGCACATGCGATCGCTTCACAAGCTGTTTGAGCCCTTTGGAATCAGCGTTGGTCTACTGACTGGGAGTACAACCGGGAAGAAGCGTAAGGAACTGCTAGCTGCTCTCCAAATGGGTCTGCTGGACATTGTAGTAGGCACCCATGCTCTCATTCAGGAGGATGTATATTTTCGTCAGCTTGGGCTTGTTGTAACGGATGAGCAGCATAGATTCGGAGTGAACCAGCGAAGTGTACTGCGTCGCAAAGGCTATAATCCCGATGTGCTGACGATGACGGCCACACCGATCCCTCGTACGCTGGCCATCACTGCGTTTGGCGATATGGATGTTTCTACGTTGTCAGAGCGGCCGAAGGGGCGTATTCCAATTTCCACCTATTGGGTGAAGCACGAACTGATGGATCGGGTACTTGGTTTTATTTCCCGCGAGGTAGACCAGGGACGGCAGGCTTATCTGATTTGTCCGTTGATTGAAGAGTCGGAGAAGCTAGACGTACAGAATGCCATCGATTTGCATATTCAAATGCAGCAGGCTTTTCCACATTACCGCGTTGGGCTATTACATGGACGAATGACTCCCGCAGAAAAGGAAGAAGTTATGCGTTCTTTCTATGCGAATGAAATTCAGTTGCTCGTTTCAACGACGGTTGTGGAGGTAGGGGTAGACGTTCCCAATGCGACACTAATGATCATTATGGATGCGGATCGTTTTGGACTATCCCAGTTACATCAATTACGTGGACGAGTCGGACGGGGTGCACATGCCTCGTATTGCGTATTGATCGCTGACCCTAAGTCGGAGGTTGGTCAGGAGCGGATGAAGGTTATGACCGATACGGACGATGGTTTTGAGGTGGCTAGACGCGATCTGGATTTGAGGGGGCCGGGTGACTTTTTTGGTACCAAGCAGAGTGGGCTACCCGAGTTTCGTTTAGCAGATATGGTAGCGGATTTTGAGGTGCTGGAAAAGGCGCGTGAGGATGCAACTGATCTGATCAAGGATGCGTCCTTTTGGACATCTCCGCAGTATGAAGCATTGCGCGGTTATTTGCAAAAAGAGCAGATTTTTCAGGGGGATCTCATCGATTAATCCACCATGAATTATGAGATTGTTTTAAACGTTTTAAACAGATAGGCACAATGGACAGGCTGGCCGTCATATATTTGGGAATGACCGAATGATATGGGAGGTGTGGCAACATTGAGCTATCAGCAATATGGAATCAGTCCGCAACTGGTGGAGCGGATTAAGTTGAAAATGAAGAATCGTGCGCTCAAGGAGCGGGTTAAGCAGCAGATTGAAGGTGTGACTAAAGCGGACCTGCAAAATAAAGCTAAGGTGCGTCATCTTGTGAAGTCCACTTCTGCTATTTTAAACGAGCGTTTGACGGCTGCGCAGGAGGAGCAATTGACCGCCTTCGTATTGGCACAAAAAATTGATCCGTCCAATACATTTCATCTAATCAAGCTGTGGGGAATGTTCCGTTGATTGCTATTTGAAGAGGTGCTTCAAAGCGTTCTCCATGTTTTTTTGTGAAGCACAGATAAAAAAAGGATTGCCTGATATCAGGCGATCCTTTTTGGTTTGTTTTAGTTCATTCCCCGGGCAATAGCTAGTGTGCACTTATCATGAGACTTTTTATTTGTAATGACCGCCAATTTTGATAGAGCGTTCCATGGCCTGCCCGGCATCTGTTAACGATGATGCTCGCATGATGATGGACTGACCATACCGATCCTTTAAAGTGTCCGTCACCTTTTCCAAAGCACGGGATCGCTCCTGATCCTCAAATAAATCCAACTGATATAGTTGATCATCCACCAATCCGCTTAAAGTAACCCCTGCGCGCTTCACGGGCATATGATTCCAAAAAGTATAAAAGATTTTTTTAACGGTTTCATATACTTTTTGGGTATGGTTTGTAGGATCGGGTATCTTCATTTGTCGGGAGAACCCAGTTGGTGCCTCGTAGGGACTGCATATACAATGAACAGTCACAACTGAGCCCATATATCCTTTGCGGCGGGCGTCCCGACACACCTCTTCTGTTAGTTCAAGCAGGATGGTTTCCACTTCCGCAGGCTGGAGATAGTCGCGGGGAAGAGTCATCATATGACCGATGGATTTGGGAGGTGTATTAAATGTTTCCGGCTTGACCGGGCTGTGATCGATCCCGTTAGCAGTCCGCCATATCACCTCTGCCTGAATATCGGACTGCTTGCCGAAATGAGACCGGAATCTGTCCTGTAGCCGGGGTAAGGGGGTACGTGCGATATCTCCAATGGTGTGTAGTCCAAGCTTCTCCAAATGCCGTTCCATACGCGAACCAATGCCGAACATAAGACGTACTGGCTGAGGCCACAGCAACGCTGCAATATCGGATGTAGGCAACAAGAAAATGCCACTGTCATTTTTTTTAGCCCATATATCTGTCGCGGTTTTAGCCAGCATTTTGTTGGAGCTGATGCCAATTCGAATCCATACTCCTGTTTGTGCCAGTACCTTTTGCTGAATTTCACTTGCAATACTCACCGGATCTCCGAACAGAGAGAGACTTCCGCTCATATCCAGAAACTGTTCATCAATGCTGAAAACTTCAACCAAATCCGTATATTCATTATAGATTTCTGTTATTTTTAATGAGACATCGATATAATGCTGCATACGCGGGCGTACAATGATAAGGTCAGGACATTTTTTCACCGCTTCTCCCAGACGTTCTGCTGTAGATATACCGTATTTTTTGGCCAGCGGACATGCAGCTAAAATAATGCCTGAACGAAGTGCAGGGTCACCGGCCACAACGAGTGGCTTATGTTGGTATTTGGGATCATCTGCTTTTTCGATGCTGGTATAAAAACTTTGGCAGTCCGATAAGAATATGGTTCTATTTCTGCGTTCCTTCAAAAATTCGACCTCCTCTCCTGATAGGTGTTGATCATCCTACCAAAATATTCTTGAATGTATACTCTTATAGTAGTATTATATACAGAACAAGTGTTCCTAATACAAATGTATTTTTTGGAACGTTAGAGTTTACGTAAAACCTAACATGGCGTATCATAATATCTTGAGCAAAAACAAGTTGGAAATGAATGAATATTGAGGGGAGAAAACCATTTTTATGAACCCAAAACGTCGACCATCATCTCAAAAACGCAGTAGGTGGCGTATTTTTGGCAGAGTTTTGCTAATTAATATCAAGTGGTTCTCGTTTGCGGGTGTACTTGGATTGCTATTTGCTGGAGGTCTTATATCCGGCTATGTAGCGGCACTGGTTCATGATGAACCTGTACGATCACGTCAGTTGATATATGAAAAGGTAAATGAGAACGCTCTGACCAGCTTTGTATTTTTTAATGATCAGGTAACTCCGGTTGGAAGAATGCGCATGGAGGAGGATCGACAGCTCGTTGATCTGAAGGATGTCCCTCAGTCGATTGTGGACGCCCTCATTTCAACGGAAGACAGCCAATTTTATGAGCACCGTGGTGTGGATTTAAAGGGAACAGCTCGTGCCGTTAAGCAGAAGCTTTTGAATGAAAACCGCCAAACAGGCGGCAGCACACTGACGCAGCAGGTAGCCCGAAGGGTTTTTCTCAGTCTGGATAAGACGGACAGCCGCAAGGTGAAGGAAATGCTGCTAGCATTGCGTATGGAACGGTTTATGGGCAAGGATAAAATATTAACGGCTTACTTAAACAAAATGCCTTTTGGTAATGGTTCCGCTGGTTACAATTTATATGGAATCAAGTCTGCTTCGTTAGGAATTTTCAATGTAAGTGATCTACATAAGCTTCATATTGCTCAGGCGGCTTATTTGGCAGGTCTCCCGCAACTGCCATCTGTTTATTCCGCTTTTGATGGTAAAGGGAACTTTGATGAAGAAGGCTTCAATAAAGCGATGGAGCGTCAACGTGTCGTGTTGGGAAGAATGCTGGCAACAGGTAAACTTACGCTATCCGAATATAATGAGGCGCTTCAATTTGATGTGAAAGCCACTCTTGCGCCACATCGCGAAAAAAGTTATAACACATTCCCTTATTTGATGCTGGAGACAGAGCGGGAAGCGGCCCAATTGTTAGCGCTCCAGCAAAATCCGGATATCACGCCAGCCGAAATTTCCAAGCCTGAGCATGCCGAGCTTCTTCAAAATACGCGAGAAGAGTTGCAAAGGTCCGGATATCGAATTTATACAACGATAAATAAGAAAATTTATAATAATATGCGGCAGATTGCAGCCAATCCACAAAACTTTTCTCCATACAGTAAGAAGAAGGGATTAGAGCAGATTGCAGCAATCATGATTGATCATAAAACAGGGGCTGTACTTGGTATGATCGAGGGCAGAGATTTTAATACCGAGCAAATGAACTATGCAACTCAAATGACACGTCAGCCCGGTTCTGCCATGAAGCCTATTGCTGCTTATTTACCTGCTTTGGAAAAAGGCTACACTCAGCCAGCCGGTCTTATTGATGATTCACAAATCATATTGAAAGACGGACGTAAAGGTTATCATATTCCTAAAAATTATAACAGACGGTACGAGGGGCTTATGACAGCCCGTGAAGCACTCAATCGGTCAATCAACATCCCTGCGCTGAGGCTGTTCTTATATGAAGTTAAAATTCCTAACGCTTGGAATTTTGTGCGTTCTCTTGGAATTACGACGATTCAGCCGCAGGATGAACATGCTCAGACAGGGGTTTTGGGTGGACTAAGTAAAGGGGTATCCGTCGAGGAACTGACCGCAGCATATGGAACGATTCCCAATATGGGTGTATATAATGCACCTCATCTGATCAGCAAAATTACGGATGCCAACGGGAAGATCGTATATGAATTTAAACCGCAGACGAGACGTGTATATTCGCAGCAAACCGCATTTTTGATGACGGA
The DNA here is from genome assembly GCF_017833915.1 of Paenibacillus sp. 1182. Lineage (NCBI taxonomy): Bacteria > Bacillati > Bacillota > Bacilli > Caryophanales > Paenibacillaceae > Paenibacillus > Paenibacillus sp. 1182. The sequence continues at coordinate 29,185 of NZ_JAFICR010000001.1, forward strand.
TATGCTCAAAACGGTTATATCAGATCCGAGGGGAACTGGCAAACGTCTGCAAAATACTTTTAAAAGCTACGGTGACATTGATATCGCCGGTAAAACCGGTACGACACAAAACTTTGGTGATGTGTGGTTTATGGGGTACACACCTGACGTTACACTAGGCGTCTGGGCTGGTTACCGCCAACAGGTTAATACATTATCTCAAGAAGGTCATTCCAGAGCACAGTCAGTGTGGGCACTGATCATGAATGAGGCGGTCAAGGACCAGCCTGAGCTTTTTAAGAATAAGCACTTTATACAGCCGGAAGGTGTTGTAAGAGTTACGGTTTCTAGCCTTACAGGTAAGCTACCAGGGCGTTATTCCCGTCAATCGGGTCAACTCGTGACTGACTGGTTTAATCAAAAATATGTGCCTACCGAGGTTGGAAGAGAACAGATTCCGCGTTCTGCTAGACCAGTGGTCCCATCCAAACCAGATATCAAGGAAAAAGCAGTCCCAGAGGTTGAGGTCCCTGCAATAGATCAAGAGAAAATTCCACCAGAGGAAACGGATCCTGCTGTTCCTGACGCAGACACAGAGGTAGATATGCCTGATGAGAACAATGATGTGCCATCAACAGATACTTCGCAACCTTCTGTTGAAAATGAACAGGAGACTCCTTCTGAATCGGAAAGCCAGAGTGAGACTCCAAAAAACCAATCTGACGAAGTTACTTATCCAGAAATAATATCTGATCAACCCAAAAACTAAACGACAGGAACGGTTTAGTTTAAAATGCCGTTCCCAACAATGTCTACAGTGACCTGCGGATGAAAACGAACATTGGGGTATTCTTCATTCCAATCTACACTTTTCCATACTACTGGATGATGAGCGATCAACTGTCTGTCTACGCCAAAGGCATCACATCCATTTTCCTGATTGCTTTGAGGATCATCTACAGTCTCTAGCGTTTGCGACAACACGCCTTCAGGAGTGAGATCATAAGCTGATGCATTTGCCAATCGGGCATCCTTCAAATTGTTCTGATCCCAGCAGCCTGTTATAAATATGAGTAGAGCCAGCATTCCAAGCGCTCTGCTCTTTTTTATGTTTCAGGCCCCTCCTTTTTTTTGAAGAGATAGGATAGAATTAGCAGCGGAAAAAGGGAACACAATTAGCGGGAAATAAGTAAAATTATTGGGCGTAGAACCAATTCCTAGTTATTATTTGATGATATGCGCCAGCTCTAACGGCAAAATAGCTGGATGAAAAGTAATCGTCGCAATGTAAATGGCAAGCAGCGTAAAAGTGATTAAAAAGCTCGTCATTCGAATCGTTCTTAGAAATGAACTAATAATCCAACGAGCGTGATAATCGTCTGGGCTTTGGTAAAATGCAGAAAAAGAGATGGGAGCTATTAGAGTAGTTGGGCTACCATCAACCAAAATCGCAATCCGTCCCTCCATTAGATTGGCGGTCACACGATCCGGTCGTTCCGTCTGAGCTATTGAGGGAAGAGAATAAGAATTGTCCTCCTTAAATTCTTGAATAAAAACGGGAGGGAGCGCCATATCGGAGGAGATTGCTTTAATTCTCGTTTTCACTGCTTTCACCAGCTCAGGATTAGCCAAGTCTTGAACATAGACAATAACGATTTTAGTTCGGGTTTTAGATCCCACATAAAGAGCGTACAACCAGTGACGGGGTGACAATTTGTTTGCGAATCAGATTCAGATTGATGGATAACTGCTCAAACATTTCTGTTTAATTCAACGGAAGCTGCGTCATGTCCAGCCAAGAGAGCACCTCCTTTTGGATGAGATAGGCATAATGTGTGCCCAATGGACTGAGTTTATCCATGATCTGGTGACTTATCCATTCTTGAATCACCAGATTACAAGGAGGCTTAATCTTGCGTCGGATCAATTCCTAGATAGTGTCCCAGTTTCCGCCGGACCTCGCTGCGAGCAAAGGACGAAAGCATGAAAAATCGCCTTTGATAGCCACGGCATACATACAAAACCTCTACGCCTTCATGATTTCGGATTTCGCTGTAAATTTTAATTCCTAGTGTTTTCATTCGCGCTTTTGTCTCTGCTAATTGAACAGCTACGCGCTGTTGTACTCCAGTCAGGCTACGAACATACAAATCGGGCATTTTTAGAGGAGAGGTATTTATAATATGAATGTCTCGTTCCAGCACATCCAGAACAAGAGTTAAAAGTACACACATCTTGACCAGCCCTGTGTCTTCTTCAGAAGGTAAAGGAGCTTTGCTCTTGTGGTTCAGTATCTTTTGGCTTGGCATAAAAATCTCCTTTACTCCGAGTAAGAATACAATATATAATCAGTATATAGAACGTATGTTCTATTTATACCTCATCATAGGAATTTTTCCATGGTTAAAGCAATCATCAATTATTGGAAAAGTGATGGGGAGCGATACCCATGTGCCATTATGTAAAGAATCTTACGTTTATCGCCAATGACAGTCAAACAGAGTTTATGTTAAGCTAATGGATAAAAACTTACATAAAAGGGGAGATCGTTCTGACTGCGGTCAGCCTTTACTATTTAACTTAAGAAAGTGGAGAAAGAAGGTATACATATTGTCACGTTCGTTATATGCAGCTTTATTACTGTTGAGCCTCATTTGGGGCGGTTCGTTTATGTTTATCAAGGTGTTGTTGCTACATCAGGTAGGGCCGTGGACTATTGTATTTCTCAGGTCCAGCTTTGGGCTTATTTTTATTGTCTTGTTAATGATACTTATGCGCAGGCCGTTTAAAATCAAAAGCATTCCGTGGAAATCGGTTACTCTGGTAGCTTCGGTCAACATGGTCTTGCCATGGACATTGATCGGTTTTAGCGAGACCAGAATAGCTAGCAGCATGGCTTCTGTATTGAATGCTACCACGCCCATATGGACCATGTTGGTGGGGCTTGTTTTTTTCGGAGCTATTTTTCATCGAATGCAGTGGTTAGGAATGGGTCTCGCTTTTGTAGGAATTATTATTTTATTGGGTATTAATCCTGCATCTATTATTTCTGTTGATCCTGTGGGTTTTGGGTGTATGCTGCTTGCGACTCTTTGCTACGGATTTGGAACACAGCTCTCCAAACGTTTTCTTTCCAATCTTTCCATGTATCAGGCTACCTTTGCGACACTGCTTGGTGCGGCGGTAGGGGGTGGCATTATGATGGCAATGGTGGAGAGACCTGATTTGTCGATTGTTTCTGATTCAGGTGTATTGGGTTCTCTTATAGGACTGGGAGTTTTGGGATCAGGAGTAGCATATATTTTGTTCAACTACATGATTTTGCGGGGGAGTGCGGAATTTGCTTCTTCGGTGACGTATTTTGTACCAGTAAGTGCCATTGTATGGGGCTTTTTGCTCTTGAATGAACATATCGGCTGGAACGTTCTAACCGGGCTGGTCCTTATACTTGGAGGAGTGTTTATGGCCAATCAGCGTAGAACCGCCAAATTAAGTGGATAATAATCTAAACAAAAATAAAATACGATTTGGGTTATATTAAATGTACATTCGCCAAACCTTCGGTATAATGCGTTAATTCACACATACAATAAAGCATGCTCACGCATAAAATAAAATATGGTGCAGCAAAAAAGCAAGCTGTTTAGCAGGTGACAAGGTGTGGTATAATAAATTATAGAATTATATGTACCACAGAAATGTCGGAGTTTTATTCCACAAAAGAAAGGATCAGGATACCATGTGTCCCCGAAGGATACTTCCCCAAAGGACGATTTGGAAACGATTTGATCTGTCTTATACTTAGCTTTTCCGCGGAGTAACGTCAAGTTGCGAAAGCCAACTCTGCGGAAGAGGGGATTGTACATGCGAAGGACCAAGTCCTCCAGGCACATCTTACCTGGTAGTTTCCGTAAGAGTGGGTTCATCCACATCAAACTTACGAGAAACCGAGGGAGCCTGTATGAGGAAAACTTACGAATCTATCGTGAACAATGGAGCATTGAGACAGATTGCTGTCATGTTGCTCGGAACATGCATTTTAGCTTTTACGTACTATCACATTAATGCCCAAAATCATTTGTCAGAAGGCGGATTTGCAGGCTTGGCCCTGCTGGGACATTACGCGTTTGGCATATCTCCAGCATGGAGTATGTTGCTGCTTGATATTCCCGTCATATTGCTGGCATGGGTACTGAAGGGCAAAAGATTTATGCTGCTTGCGTTAATCGGAGCCGTCGCTTTTTCACTGTTTTATGCAGGATTTGAGAAGTATTCGACTCTGGTTATAGATCTACATGGAAATCTGCTGATAGCTGCTCTACTTTGTGGGGTGCTTACAGGTTTGGGAGCCGGAATCGTACTGCGATTCGGTGGAGCAACCGGGGGCGATGATATCTTATCTCTGCTGATCAGTGAGTGGCGCGGGTGGAAAATCGGCAACGTGTTTATTGTCAGTGACATCATCGTACTGGGATTATCACTCTTGTATCTGCCTATGAAGGAAACAATGTTTACAATACTGGCTGTGTGGCTTGCCGGAAAAATAATTACATGGACGACCACGTTCCAACTGCACCGACCTGTGAAAAAGGTACTGCCAGCGGCTATTCCCGCTAAAAAGGTAGTTGCCAAAACAGTGCCGGTCGTCCACAGCCTTCGTCAATAAGGAAAGGGTGTTACGTTAGGAGAGAAATCTTCTTACGTAACACCCTTTCGCTGTATTCAGCTTCTATCAGGAAGGTTTTAAAGTAGACTGAATGCGTCCGTTTTATATTTTTTCTACTGTTTCTCATCTTGCTCGGCTGGATGATTATCGTTCCATTCCTCGGCTTGGGAAGTGGCAATCGCAATCGAGCGACCTTCTTCGTAGCCGTCACGGAGTAGAGCGTTAGCAATATCAACGGCTTTTTCTCGCACACGAGGTTCCAGGTTTTTCATGGATGGAGGGTAATCATGTTTGTTCCAAGGCATAGTTGCACACTCCTTATAGCAGATGATGTACTATGTATTACCCGTTGTAGGATTAAACAAACGGAAATCAAAGAAATGAATATATTGTAAAATGTATCTTGAGAAAAAGCGTATAATGGTGTGCAGAATACCAGAAAAAGGAGTGAAGCATTTGCTTGCCTGGGGTTTTGTTTTTTTGCTGACTATCATCATTCATACTACAGATAGCTTGTCCTATGCTCTGCGGCTTGGTGGTTTGCGAGCGCGTCGGATTGGATTAGCGTTAACCGTTGCGGGAATGCTGCTGTTGGTTTCACGCACCTCTAACATGGCGCAGGGGCCTTTACTCGGAGGGATGGTCGATCAGGCTAAAGCAGCAGCACAAGTGGGCGGAACGAATATTAGACTGGAACTATATATGCATGGGGTACTGCTGGCAGCAACCGTTGGAACCATACTTGCTATATTACTGTATCCAACAGTGGTACGCATGTCAGCCAGATGGATTGTGCATTTGGAGCATACCGGATCTATTCCGGCTTTGGTGCGTCATTTAATGCTGCGAAGTCGCTGGAAACATGCAGGCTACTACATAAAACGTCCCACCTGGTCTATGCTTACTTCATTGATTAGCGGAGCGATACCCAAACGTCTAATTATTCTGAATATAACCGTTACTGCGATTTATACAACAGGAGTAGTATCTGCTTTATATGCTTCATTCCTGTGGCCTGCACAAGGTACAGCAATGTCAATGTCGTCAGGTCTAATCAATGGCGTTGCAACGGTATTATTGACCTTGTTAATTGATCCAAGATTGGCGGTACTGTCGGAGAAAACGCTACGAGGGGAGCTACCCTTAACTCGGATGAACAGTATGTACGGCTGGATGATCATGTCGCGTTTGGCAGGTACTTTATTAGCTCAGCTATTGCTAGTACCGTTAGCAATTTGGCTTGGATGGGTAATGAGTTAATTGCTAGCTTTCGTAATGATGTGCTGCTGTCATATCCCAAAAAAAGGCTGACCCGTGATCATCTATTAAAGATAGATCGCGGGTCAGCTCCAATGATTTTATGGATACTTACTGTTCAAATAATGACTTATATGCTCCGTATCCTTCACGTTCCAAGTCTGCTTGAGGCACGAAGCGGAGCGCGGCGGAATTGATGCAATAACGCAGACCATCTGGACCTGGACCATCATCGAATACATGCCCTAAATGGGAGTCAGCTTCGCGACTTCGCACCTCGGTACGGATCATAAAATGGCTGAGATCGGTTTTTTCTTTGACATTATAGCTGCGCAGCGGACGGGTAAAGCTGGGCCAACCGCAACCTGCATCATATTTGTCCAATGAACTGAACAAGGGCTCTCCTGATACGATATCTACGTAAATGCCTTCACCCTCATGATCCCAAAACTCATTTTGAAAAGGACGCTCGGTCGCGTTTTTTTGTGTTACTTCGTATTGAATAGGCGTCAGCCGATCTTTAAGATCGGATTTATCAATCTTGCCAGACCAATTTTGTTCGATAAAATCTTCACGTCCCGAACCTTTGCGGTAGCGTTTGTAATGAACGGGGTTTTTCTTATGGTAGTCCTGATGATATTCTTCTGCTTCATAAAAAGTGGTCGCAGGCAGGATCGGTGTAGCAATGGGCTTGTCGAAGCGGCCACTTTGAGCCAAAGCTTCTTTAGAAGCTTCTGCCTTGATTCGCTGCTCTTCATTATGATAGAAAATAACCGTTTGGTAAGATGAACCTCTATCGTGAAACTGTCCACCTTCATCCGTCGGATCAATCTGCTGCCAGAATAGCTCCAACAGTTTTTCATACGGGAAAACTTGTGGATCAAATGTAATCTGTACGGCTTCCACATGCCCCGTTGTTTCAGAGCATACCTCTTCATAGGTAGGATTTTCGGTATGTCCCCCTGTGTATCCAGATCTAACCTTCAAAATACCGGGTAATTCCTCAAAAGGGGAAACCATGCACCAGAAGCAGCCACCTGCAAAAGTTGCTTTTTCTACCGTGTGTGGATTGTTGGTGCTCATATTTGTCACTCCAATCTGAGAATGTTTAATTAGTTGTTATTTAAATAGTTTACAATTAAATTATATACGAGATTTTTGCAAAATCCAACGAAACGTCAGAAACCAAACGGCGTGTAACTGGCTCTGTCCTCAAAATTGCCATGAAACATCCTACAGAAACGGTAGCAAACTGTCGCATTAAATTCTATTGATGCGTTGAAGCCTTTTTCGGTAGAGTATAAAGCCGCCGCCCACCAATGCAGTATATAGCACCAAAATGAGCAAACCAGTGATTGGGTGTTCTGCAAAGGTGCCGCCAGCATAAGCGTACACCGCAATTGCGGGAAGCTTGCCAATAGCTGTACCTAGGATAAAGCTCCAGAACGGAAAACCCGCTACTCCAGCGTATACATTTACCGCTGCCTGGGGGATGACCGGAATCAGGCGAGCCAGCAGAACAGCAGCAAAAGGCTCCCTTTCCATGACCCGATTGAAGCGCTCCAATGCAGGAACCCGCTTCAAATAGGCTCGTCCTTTGTCACGAAACAGGGTACGTACTGCAATGAAAACGACCAGTGCAGCCATGGTAGTGCCTAGCCAGCAAATCAGAGCACCTTGCCAAGGACCTGCGGCATAAGCAATAGAAGCGATAATCAGCTTGTAAGGCACAAACGGTATTAACGCGAATAAAAATGCGAGCAGTAGCAGAACTGGAAAGGAGGTTTGCTTGTCCGCCCAGGCGAGCCAATCATATCTGTAGATAAACGCGATGCAAAGCAGCGAAACATAAGCAGCGGCAAGTAGCCATTTTTTCATTTACATACCTCTTTCAATATCCCTGTACGGCTTATCGCTTATACAGAAAAAAATAGGGTTCACATTCCTAATAATGTGTGCTATACTGCCACTAATAGAATAGTTCCCAAAGGGGAGTAGCTCAACGAGTAAAGTCGTCATTACGGGATTTTTAATCCCCGGCTTTATTGGCAACGTAATGTTGTAAGCGAGACCTTTGCCAGGATTTTAGGAATCCGGGTAAATGGTCTTTTTTTGATGCCAAATTTGGGTCAGCGCCGTTTCCGGATTCCGTGAAATGGCGCTTTTTTAGTATAAAGCGCTGAACTATGTACAGTATAACAAATAAATAAAAAAGGTGGGAGAAACGTATGGATTTGTTGTCAATTGAGTTTTTAACCGCATTAGTATCCATCATTATCATTGATCTGGTGCTAGCTGGTGACAATGCAATCGTAATCGGTTTGGCGGCTCGCAATGTTGATAAGGCCAATCAAAAGAAGGTCATTATTTGGGGGACGGTCGGAGCGGTCATCATTCGTGTGATTGCTACGGTGCTGGTCACGTATTTATTGCAAATTTATGGATTGCGTTTGATTGGGGGACTCGCACTTATCTATATCGCCTATAAGCTACTGGTCGAAGAGAAGAAGCATGAAATTTCAGCCACGAATCAAATGTGGGCAGCGATCCGCACCATTATTATCGCGGATACGATGATGGGGCTCGACAATGTACTTGCTGTAGCGGGCGCAGCTCATGGAAATATGCTACTCGTTATATTGGGTCTTGCAATCTCTGTTCCAATCATGGTGTGGGGAAGTACGATTATCTTGAAGCTGACAGAACGTTACCCAGTAGTTATTACGATTGGGGCTGCTGTACTTGCTTATACTGCTGCCAAAATGGTGGTGGCGGAACCGTTGATTGCACACTGGTTTATGAACGGGGTCGTTAAATACGGCTTTGAGGTTCTGGTTGTGGTTCTGGTTGTAGCCATTGGGATGCGTGTTAAAAAAATCAAAAGTGAAAAAACAAGAAAGCAAGTGCAGCACGCCTAAGCTAACTTACATTGAGGTAAACTTAGCTGAAGCTGAATGTTCATGCCATAGAGGCTGTTCCGTTATTGTCCAACTGGACCCGGAGCAGTCTCTTTTCTTTACTTGTCAGCAGACTTCCATGTAAACTAGACAACAGATGAATGAGTGATTAGAGGTGGGAATGATATGGACAAGCAAACGAAGACAAGGGTAGCCATTGCGGGACTGGGTGGTATTGCTCGTAAAGTATATTTGCCGTTACTGGCTGCACACCAAGGTGTAGACATTGTAGGTGTCATGAACCGTTCACAGGAGCCGGTAAGTTCCGTCATGGAGCAATATAGGTTGCCTAGAGGAACGACAGATGTGAAGGAGATGCTGGCATGGGAACCGGAAGCTGTATTTATACATGCCGCGACCGAAGCTCATTTTGATCTGGTTATGGCGTGTATTGAAAAAGGGATTGCCGTGTATGTGGATAAACCGTTGTCCTATGATGTTCGTCAGAATCTGGAAATGACCGCTTTTGCGGAAGCACAGGCCGTGCTGCTGGCGGTGGGATTTAATCGGCGTTTTGCCCCGCATTATGTTGCTGCTAAGGCTTGGTTAGAGGAAGCGGGTGGATTCAGTCAATGTGCGGCTATTAAACATCGTACTGGATATGATCGAAGACCGGCGGCACAGACGGTTTATGATGATTTAATTCATATGCTTGACTTGCTTTTGTGGCTGGGTGGCGATGATTATGAACTGCTGCATAGTAGTCTGAATACGACGAGTGAAGGATATATGGATGCTGCGTTCGGGACTGTACGTTTGGGAAATGCCACCGGAAGCTACAGTATGAGTAGACAGGCAGGAGCTGACATAGAAAAACTGGAGCTTCACGGGGCAGGACGGTCTGTTGAAGTAACAAATATGGAACAGGCTGTTTTTATGCAAAAAAATCATTCACCATTAACGCAAGCTTTTGGAAGCTGGGATACGATTTTGGAAAGACGAGGATTCACAGGAGTCGTGAATCATTTTCTGGAGCATATTCATCGTCCGGAGGAGTGTGCTGTACGAGCTGGAAAAGTATTGGAAAGCCATATGCTGGCTGACGAACTGATCAACCGTTTGAGTGATTAATATGGAACGTCCGAACATGATCTTAACAGTCCAGACAGACATCAAGAATTAGGTTGAAGGAGAAATGAATGAATGGAAGAAGATAATCGTGGTAAACAGCTAGAAGAAGCCATCATCGAAAATTATAAGCAAGAAGAAGATATGATGATTCTTGTATTTGCGCAATGGTGTATCAATCACGGGTTGGAGCCAGAGGAATTATATCGTGTAGCGTATCCGCATCAGGATAGCAACGAGCGTCTGCTACGAGTACGCAAATTGACTGTATCGCGTGAAGAAGCGGGTGATATTCCGCTGGATACAGTATTAGGGGTACTATCCATGTTCGGAAATGAGGACTTGGCGATGGTCGTATCCGAGGCGGCTGCCAGCCTTCCGTCGGAACGGAAATAGGGCTAGCCAGAATAAAGGATATACTGTTATCATTTATGGCATCATGGACTCACTATATTTACTTAAGACATTGTTGATGGGGAGGTAAGCTGACGATGGAAGATATACCTGTGCCAAGCACCTGCAAAGGTTGTGAAAGAGATATCTCGATATCGGAAGAGCAAATTACCAGAATTCTAACCAACATGAGACCCAAAATGGAATGTGTAAACGATGAAGTGTACGAAGCCAGACTGTTGGCCTGCTCACAATGTGAAGAGTTAATGTCCGGACATACGTGTGGTATCAGCGGAAGTATTGTTCGTGTACGTGCTTTGGCGGCAGCTCAAAATTGTCCCAGTTACCATGGTTCACGGTGGATAGGAACAGCCTAAAAGATACAATGCTCAGGCTCGGCTGAACCTGGATTACGGGTTAAAGTAGTCATACCTTGGTCTGCCTTAATGGCAGGCTTTTTGGTTTGATTGGACCTTTTCTTAACGATTGACAAAAAGTAGACAATAAAATATATTAAACACGTGAAATATTTTTGTTTAATTATTAATATTTATATTAATATTTACTAAAAGTAATGATGCGTAAAAATTAAGATCGAAAGAAAATCGGTGGTATGAGTGGTATTTAGGCCAAAATGAAAGCGCAAACATTTGTGCGGGTGTTCCAACAATCTTAATATTTTTGGGGAGGGTTTGTTGTGAAGGGTTCTATTGTTGTTAATACCGATTGGAAACAAGGCATTATTAATAAAAACATTTATGGACAATTTGCTGAGCATCTTGGACGTTGCATTTATGAAGGCATATGGGTTGGAGAGGACTCACCGATTCCGAACACAAACGGAATTCGTAATGATGTGGTGGAAGCGCTGAAAAAGCTGAATATTCCTGTGCTGCGCTGGCCGGGAGGCTGTTTTGCCGATGAATATCATTGGAAAGATGGTATCGGACCCAAAGGAAATCGTAAGAGAATGGTAAATACGCATTGGGGCGGTGTGGTTGAAAATAATCATTTTGGCACACATGAGTTTTTTCAATTGTGCGAGCTGTTAGATGCAGAGCCTTATATTTGTGGAAATGTCGGCAGTGGTACAGTTCAGGAAATGTCGGAATGGGTAGAGTACATGACCTTCGATGGAGAGTCCCCAATGGCTGCATGGCGTCAGGAAAACGGTCGTGAGAAACCATGGAAGCTCAAATATTTTGGAGTGGGTAACGAAAACTGGGGTTGTGGCGGTAACATGCGCCCAGAATATTATGCCGATCTGTATCGCCGCTATCAGACATATGTCCGTAACTATGGCGAGAACCGCATTTATCGGATTGCAGGTGGGGCGAATGTGGACGATTATCGTTGGACCGAAGTGTTGATGCGTGAAGCTGGGCATCTTATGGACGGTTTGAGCCTGCATAACTATACGATCCCGGGAAACTGGGAAGGGAAACGGCAAGCACTCGGCTTTGATGAAGCGGAATGGTTCGAGACGATGAAAAAATCACTGCACATGGATGAATTGATTACTCGTCATTCTGCTATTATGGACCAATATGATCCTGACAAAAGGGTCGGACTGATCATCGATGAATGGGGAACTTGGTTCCTGACTGAGCCAGGGACCAATCCGGGCTTCCTGTATCAACAAAATACGATGCGCGATGCGCTGGTAGCTGGGCTGCATCTACACATTTTCCATAATCACCATGACCGAGTACAGATGACGAATATTGCTCAAATGGTCAATGTTTTACAAGCAATGGTTCTGACCGAAGGTCCTGCTATGCTGTTGACGCCGACATACCATATATTTGAAATGTTTAAGGTGCATCAGGATGCGCAAGCACTGGCTGTTCATGTAAAGGTAGGCGATTATGAATATGACGGGGATTCCATCCCGCAAGTAAGCGTGTCCGCCTCCAAGGCGCAGGATGGTAATATTCATATCAGCTTTTGCAACGTCCATCCGGGCGAGTCGGCAAACTTGAATTTGGAGCTAAGAGGACTGGAAGAGGTTAAAAAGATCAGTGGTGTTGTCCTTGCCAACGACGATATGCAGGCACATAATACGTTTGATCAGCCAGAGCGTGTGAAAAAGGAAGCTTTCACATCCTATCAGCTTCAAGGTCAGCATTTGGATGTTACACTGCCACCAATGTCAGTAGTGATGCTGACAATTGCTCCGTAAAAAAGCTGGGTCGTGGTATGTAAGCAGTATCCACTATTATTGGTTATGAACAAAGAGAGCGTTCAGGTAAACGCTCTCTTTGTCCTACAATTGCTCGCGGTGAATCACCCTGAATTCTTTGGGCGACATACCGAAGCGGGAACGAAATACACGGTGAAAATACGTGTAATTTGCAAATCCTGACGATTCGGCGGCTTGTTCCAGTGACATGGGACTGAAAATGATTCGTTCTCTCGCCATGTTAAGCCTGATGTCCAGCGTGTACTGCATAATGCTCGTATCGAATGTTTCCTTAAACAGATGTACTGCTCGGGATACGCTGATACCGACGTGTGAAGACACGTCATCCAGTTTGAAGTTAGAGGATGCATTTTCTTCAATATAATTTTTAATCTGATACGCAAGATAGTTATGATGAGTAGCGATAGGATGATCGGATAGCATACGGTCAAACTCCAAACATAAAATGCGTATGTAATAACTTGATATTTCCGGGTAAGGATTAGAAATACGTCGTTGCTCCATCACAAGCTGACGAAATAGGCCAAGCAGGGCTTCTGTGAGCTGAACCTTAATTCTGTTGGGTCGTTTATGATGGTTCCACCACTCATCTACCCAGGAACCACCGAAAAAAATGTGATAATCTCCGCTTTCCACGACCAGCTCTCCCATGGGATTCAACTCACTATGAATATCCAGTTCATAAGGCTCGGTAGGATTGAATAACAGTAGGTCACCTGCCTCAATCCGTGTCATTTCCCCGTTAATGCGGGCTTGGCAACGTCCATCTGTTTGCAAACGGAATAAATAATTTTTGATCCCCTCAGGCTGGTTCGAATAAAAGGGCTTTCGATGGAAGGAATAGCCTGCGGTAAGAACCTGACAAGGCTCGACGATAGACATGATGATGACTCCTTTGGGCATATGGCTGTTTCAAATATTGACCAGATTGTTCATGTTTTAATCATATTATTCATTTTAAACGAAACAGAAATAGAATACTATGTGAACTGTAAAGCTTACATGTTAGATGAGAAAGTACATGTTGGAGGCCAAGGAGTGTGACGACGTGGAACGAATGAAGGCCGGGATTATCGGATGCGGTACTATTAGCTCGGTATATCTTGAAAATCTCCAAAAGAGCCCACTCATTGAAGTGGTGGCCATCGCTGATTTACTGGATGAGAGGGCAAAGGAGAGGGCCGATAAATTCAACATTGAAAACGTATACAAATCGGATGAATTACTGCGCCAGCCTGAAATTGAGCTTGTATTTAATCTGACCGTGCCTGGCAGCCACGTATGGTCAGATATAGCGATACTAGAGGCAGGCAAGCATGTGTACAGTGAAAAGCCTTTGGCGCATTGAAATTCACGGACCATCGTGCCAATGCTGAGCTGGCCTACCATGTGTTAGAAGCCATGCATGCTTTTCAGCACTCATCATTGGAAGGCAATACATTACGCTGGTAAGTACGTTCAAGCCGGACGAGGATGTGTATTATGGAACAGATATAATGGTTCCTAACTTAAAGAGGTGAAGGGTAATGGCTAAAGTAGGATTGCAATTGTACACCGTAAGGGAAGAGCTTGAACAGGATTTTGAAGGTACATTGCGCAAGGTAGCTGAGCTTGGCTATAAAGGAGTAGAATTTCATACCTTTTTCGGACGCAATGCCAAGGATGTCAGAGCGCTCTTGGATGAACTGAATCTGGAAGTTGTCGGAACTCATGTACAATATTCTCGCTTGCTGGATCATTTGGATGAGGAGATTTCATACCACAAAGAATTGGGCAATAAGTACCTAATCGTTCCTTATTTAACCGAAGAACAGCGGGAGTGGGATGAACTTTTTGCTAATTTAAATCGTATTGGTGAAAAAGTGAAGGAACAGGGTTTGATACTGGCTTATCATAATCATGATTTTGAATTAACAGAAAAGATCAATGATCGCCCAGTATTCGATGCTTTATATGATGCAGTTTCCGATGATTTGTTACAGGTCGAAATGGATACTTGTTGGGTATACTACGGGGGCTATGATCCAGTGGAATACATCGGACGTTATAATGGACGCCTGCCTATCATTCACTTAAAGGATATGGCACGTGACGAGCAGCAAAAAGCAGTGACTGTAGAGCTTGGCAAAGGCGAAGTGCAGCTTCAGGCCATTACAGACGCCGCTATTCAGGCAGGTGTGGATTGGGTCGTCGTGGAACAGGATTTCTGCTCAAACCCTCCAATCGAAAGCATTGAAACCAGCATTAAATGGCTCCAACAATACGCAGCTCAGGGAGGAAATATTCATGTCTAAAACACTTAAAATCGGGATTATTGGTTGTGGAGGCATTGCCAACGGCAAACACTTGCCGAGTCTTGCCAAGCAGAAGCGTGCGGAGATCGTTGCATTTTGTGACATCATTCAGGAGCGCGCTGAAGAGGCAGCAGAAAAGTTTGGTGTTGATGGCTCGCAAGTTTATAGCGATTACCGTAAGCTGTTAGAAAATAAAGACATTGAAGTCGTACATGTATGTACACCTAACGACTCGCACTCGGAAATTACCGTAGCGGCGCTTGAGGCAGGTAAGCATGTGCTGTGTGAAAAGCCGATGGCTAAAACTGCTGAGCAAGCACGGGAGATGCTTGATGCGGCCAACCGCACAGGTAAGAAGCTGTCCATAGCGTATCAAAACCGTTATCGTGATGACAGTTTGTACCTGAAGCAATTAGTCGAGCAAGGAGAGCTTGGAGAAATTTATCTGGGCAAAGCCATTGCTCTACGCCGTCGCGCGGTTCCGACTTGGGGAGTATTCTTGGATGAAGAGAAGCAGGGCGGTGGTCCTCTTATTGATATTGGCACGCATGCACTAGACCTGACACTCTGGCTGATGGATAATTACAAGCCTAAAAGCGTACTAGGTTCAACTTTCCATAAGCTAGGGGATCGTAAAGATGCGGCAAATGCCTTTGGGCCTTGGAACCCTGAGGAATTTAAGGTAGAGGACTCAGCTTTTGGTTTTATTACGATGCAAAATGGAGCTACGATTGTACTGGAATCCAGCTGGGCATTGAACGTTGTAGAGTTTGGCGAAGCGAAGACACTGTTATGCGGTACCGAAGGCGGAGCCGATATGCAGGATGGATTGCGCATTAACGGAGAAAAGAACAGCCGTTTGTTTGATACGAAAATAGATCTGGATGCAGGTGGTGTTGCCTTTTACTCTGGAGAGACGGAAAATGAAGCAGACCGCGAAGCCCGCCTGTGGATCGAATCTATTCTGGACGACAAAGAACCTCTTGTGAAGCCGGAACAGGCACTGGTTGTTACTGAAATTTTGGAAGCTATCTATGAATCGGCACGTACGGGAAAAGCTGTCTATTTTGACTAAGCCGTAATTATCCCGAATAGACCATCGTTATAATGAAAGCAGCTTTTTTCACATATGATACAGGGGGGATTTCTTTTGAAACTTGGAGTATTTATGGTGTTGTTCGGTGGCCGTTCGCTGGAGGAAGCGTTGGATTATGTGGCTTCTCAAGGATTGGATGCTGTAGAAATCGGTACAGGCGGCAACCCGGGGGATAAGCATTGTAAGCCGGATGAATTGCTGGAGAATGATGCAGCGCTCAAAAATTTTAAAAAGGCAGTAGAGTCCCGCGGACTAACGATTAGCGCACTTAGCTGTCACGGCAATCCTCTTCATCCGCAAAAGCATTTGGCCCAGGCTGATCATGATACGTTTCTTAAAACCGTTCGATTGGCAGAAAAGCTGGAAGTTCCAGTTGTGAACACTTTCTCCGGCTGTCCGGGAGATCATGAGGATGCGAAATATCCAAACTGGCCTGTGGCTCCGTGGCCTAATGATTTTCAAGAAGTGTTGAAGTGGCAATGGGAGAATAAAATTATTCCTTACTGGACCGAGACGGGGAAATTTGCAGCAGATCATCATGTTAAAATTGGACTGGAGCTACACGGAGGCTTCTCCGTTCATACACCAGCGACCTTGCTTCGTTTACGTGAAGCTGCGGGAGAGGTTATTGGTGCTAATCTCGATCCGAGCCATATGTGGTGGCAGGGAATTGACCCAGTGCAGGCAGTTCAAATTTTGGGCCGAGAGGGAGCTATTCACCACTTTCATGCCAAGGATACGACGATTGATCCAATTAATGTAAATAAATATGGACTTACCGATATGCAGGAATATACGAAAATGCTAGATCGCGCTTGGCAGTTCCGTACTGTGGGTTATGGACATGATGTAAAAACCTGGGCAGATATTATCAGTGCTCTGCGTTTGGTGGGATACGATCATGTAGTGAGTATTGAGCATGAAGATGGTCTGATGTCCGTGGAAGAGGGCTTTACTAAGGCTGTCCACAATCTTCGCCAGGTACTGATTGAAGAACCGCTGAGCGAGATGTGGTGGGTCTAACCTAATAGGGGGAAATGTTGATGATTAACGTCACCATTTGGAATGAATTTTTGAACGAAAAGTTGAATGATGAAGCCAAACAGATATATCCTGACGGGATACACAAAGCGTTGGCTGACGGCCTGGCAGGAGAGGGATTTGCCATTCGAACAGCTACACTGCGTGATGATGCAGAGCATGGTTTGGGAGAAGAAGTCTTGAATTCCACAGATGTGCTGCTGTGGTGGGGGCATAAAGCCCATGATCAGGTGAGCGATGAAGTTACGGCGCGTGTTGTCAAGCGAGTGCAGGAAGGAATGGGCTTAATCGTGCTGCACTCAGGCCATTTTTCCAAGCCATTCAAAGCCCTGATGGGCACTAGCTGCGATCTGAAATGGAGGGTGGCAGGTGAACAGGAGATTATTTGGTCGGTGAATCCGTCACATCCCATTGCAGAAGGCATTGACGCCAAAATATTGTTGAAGCAGGAAGAGATGTATGGCGAGTTCTTTGATATTCCAGCGCCAGATGAATTGGTATTTGTTAGTAACTTTGAAGGTGGCGAAGTATTTAGAACCGGATGTACTTTCCGTCGAGGTAGTGGTAAAATATTTTATTTTCGCCCAGGCCATGAGACCTATCCGACTTATTACCAGCCTGATATTTTGAAGGTTATTGCCAATAGTATTCGTTGGACTTCTCCAACAAGTATTAACAAACCAATATATGGTAGAAGTGAACCGGTAAGACCTCTCGGTGGAGTGTTGGTATAATGACAATCATCACATTTTGATGAGCTATATAATGAATAGATTGAAAGGCGGAACCTCTAGGGGATTCCGCCTTTTTTGATTTAACGATTTAGACATATACCTGCTGTGTTGGTTTGTTGTATAATCAGTTTTGGTCATGGCAACTTTATCGGCGCAGGTATTTAATTTAAGAAGAAAGTGTTTTCTTTCGGGATAAAGTATGCTAAAATGATATATACTAACAAAAGGAAAGCTTTATCAAACCGAAATGCAAAAGAAGGTGAAAAATTTGGAGAGTCAACCGCAATGTACAAAAATGTGTCCGCGTTTTGAAACCGCCTTTTCATGTTTGGGCAAGCGTTGGAATGGATTAATTATTCAATCCATGATGAGCGGTCCTAAGCGGTTTAAGGATATTTCCAATCTGATTCCCACAATGAGTGACAAAATGTTATCAGAGCGGATGAAAGATTTGGAAAATGAAGGAATTCTTACACGTCATGTATATCCAGAAACTCCTGTCCGCATTGAATACGAGCTAACAACCAAAGGCCGTGCACTTCAGCCGGTTATGGAACAGATTCAATTTTGGGCTGAGGAATGGATTAGATGAGCACCAAACTAAATAAGTGTTTTTCATAGCAAAACAGCCTTTTCCTAGAAAAAAGGCTGTTTTTTATATTGCGTTTAGGACTACTTATCCATTTTGCAGAAATGATGTGCTTAGGCAGCACGACTTAATAGCCTTTGACGCGCCCTGCAACTGAGAATAATGCTGCTGTTGCACGGCGAGGCACGCGGGTTTGAATATCCAGCGCGGCCGAACGGAATGTACCCAGACAGGAATGACAAAGTCTCCCTGCATAAATAGGGGAACGGCAGGACTCACAAGGATAATCAAGCTGACTGTATGTGGAGGGAAATTTGCCTGCTCTTACCCAATCTGTGAGCAATTCTATAGGTGTACCAGTTACGTCACTGAGCTGGCGAGTATGAGTAGAAGGATGCTTCCATAGATAGTTAGAACAGCGGTCCAAGAATATATTTTCTTCCTGAATACAAGTACTACAGAGGTTTCTAAGGTTTTGACGAAAAACGGAACCGCATTTTGGGCAATTAGAAGTATGTATCTCCATGGAAACCAGTCCTTTGTATCGAAATAAAGTGAAATTTTAAAATTTATTAGTTACATATTACTATGACATTATACCTATATCAATCTTTATTTATAGAATCTTTGACCTTTAAGTGTATGTTAAAATCTGTGTTGACATGACTCTGTTACTTATGTATCATTACTTACATAAAGTTACTTGATGAATAAAATAAATTGTTGATGATAAGGGGATCTTTATATGATGCCATCTTTATTTTTGGCCCATGGCTCACCGATGCTTGCTATTGAACAGACGGACTATACTTCATTTTTAGAGCAACTGGGGAAAAGTATTCGTCCTAAAGCAATAGTTATCTTTACTGCTCATTGGGAAACACAAACGTTGACGATCAGTTCGATGGATGACGTGTACGATACCATTTATGATTTTGGCGGTTTTCCACCGGAACTGTACACAGTGAAATATCCAGCACATGGTTCTGTGGAACTGGCCAATAAGCTGAAAAAATTATATGAACAAAAGGGCATTGACGTAGAAACTGATCGGGTGAGGGGTTTGGATCATGGATCTTGGACATTGTTGCATCGTATGTATCCTGAGGCAGACATTCCGGTAGTTCAGATCTCTGTAAATCCATATCTCTCGCCCAAAGCACAATATGCTATTGGTGAAGTGCTGCGAGGACTGGGAGAACAGGATATTCTGGTCATTGGTAGTGGCGTGACTGTTCATAATCTGCGTATCGTCAAATGGGGGGAAACGAAAACAGAACCTTGGGCTATAGATTTTGATGATTGGATTATTGAAAAAGTACAAAGTAGAGATATAGAGGCTTTGGATCACTATGAAAGCGAAGCACCGTATGCTCGCCAGGCCGTACCCAGAGCAGAACACTTTGTACCGTTGTTTATTGCAATGGGGAGTGGCAATCCTGCAAACAAAGCCAAGGTTATCCATAGAAGCTATGAGATGGGGAATTTAAGTTATCTATGTTTACAGTTTTAAAGAGTGTTGCCAGAAGAAGGACTGTCATTAAAATGCTTCGCTACTGCTCCTGTATAAGTAGGGGAGTGGAAATAAATTAGGGAGTGTTATAAGCTATAGTGGCTTATAACACTCCCTTTTACATAAAAAAACGATTTATTATATCCGGCAAATCTCACGAGGGCATAGTTCACAATGACATACACCTTGCAGCATTTCCAAATCTTTGACAACAATCATACCATTATCATATTCAACTGCATTTTTCTTACGTAGATCACTAAGCATCCGGTTTACGCTTTCCCGGGTCGCACCGATCATATTTGATAAGTCAGTATGAGTAATTTTTTTATGAATCAGGATATGTTCGCCGTGAGGCTCACCATAGGTATTGCATAGACGAATGAGCGTTGAACATAAAGCGCCTGGCTTGCCGTACATCATCAAATCGCGGAACTTAGTCTGAGTAATGCGGTGATGTGAACCCATCCATTTCATAAAGTCAATCGCAAAATCACAATGCTGGCAAATAAGCAGTTCCAAATCTGTATGATCGATTACGCCAATATCACTGTCTTCCAGAACCTCAGCAGAAAAGGAATGCTTAGTACCGAAAAATGGATCGGCTTGACCAACAAGATCGCCGCTTTGATACATATATAGAATAAGTTCCTTGCCCTCATCCGTTGTTTTGGTTACTTTCACGCGTCCGCGCTTAATATAAAACAGCTTATCCGCTGTATCTCCTTCCCAGAACAGATGCGAGCTTTCTGGCATAACTCGATCTTTCATCATTACTTGCAATCGGTTGAAGCTGGCCTCCGAGAAGCAACAGGTGTTGCCGCGGGCTTCCATTACATTTGTAGGGTTTCTCATCGTCCATTTCCCCTTTGTATCCTATGTTTTTTATCTGCAACTTGATCAATTCAAATTCATTATATACTTGTGCAATGAGTTTTTGGGGCAAGAAGAGGGGGTAAAAGTGGCAGAATTCCAAACTTTGTGATTTAATTCACTTCATAAAATAAAATTTTAAATAGATTGTGAAAAAAATCACAATATATCTTGAAAAGCTGTGTTACGATCAGTGCGTGAACAAGAGATAGTACACGAGATAACAGGAGGATGAGGGAAATGGCTGTTAAAAACGAGGTTATTCAAAAAGAGCAAAGCGCAGAGCAGTATATTCAAACGCTGATTGACCGGGGGAACCGGGCACAGCAAGCTTTCATGAGTATGAATCAGGAACAGATTGACGAAATCGTACAAGCTATGGCACTCGCAGGGATGGATAAACACATGTACCTGGCGAAGTTGGCTGTTGAAGAAACAGGACGCGGTGTGTACGAGGACAAAATCACCAAAAACATGTTTGCAACAGAATATATCTATCATAGTATCAAAAATGAAAAAACCGTCGGTGTCATTGAAGACAATGATTTTGACAGTTTTCAAAAGATAGCAGAGCCAGTCGGTATTATCATGGGGATCACTCCAGTGACAAACCCGACTTCGACTACGATGTTCAAAGCGCTGATTGCCATTAAAACACGTAACCCAATCATTTTCGGTTTCCATCCATCTGCTCAATCGTGTAGTGCGGAAGCAGCCCGCGTCTTGCTCGAAGCAGCTGTTAAACATGGTGCTCCGGCCGATTGTATTCAATGGATTGAAGCACCTTCGATGGATAAGACCAATGTATTGATGAACCACCCTGATGTGGCGCTAATTTTGGCAACTGGTGGATCAGGCATGGTTAAGGCAGCTTATAGCTGCGGTAAACCAGCACTTGGTGTAGGTCCTGGTAACGTGCCTTGCTTTATTGAAAAAACAGCAGATATCAAACAGGCCGTGAACGATCTTATCCTCTCGAAATCTTTTGATAACGGTATGATTTGTGCTTCGGAGCAAGCGGTTATTATCGAAGAGCCAATCTTCGAACAAGTGAAAAAATTGATGATCGCTAACGGTTGCTATTTTGTAAATAAAGAAGAAGCAGCTAAGCTCACTCAAGGAGCTATGAATGTCGAGAAATGTGCAGTGAACCCAGCTATTGTCGGGCAGTCTGCTGTGAAAATTGCTGAAATGAGTGGTATTACAGTACCAACAGGAACTAAAATTTTGGTCGCTGAGATTGAAGGGGTAGGAACAAAATTCCCATTGTCTGCGGAAAAATTGAGTCCTGTATTGGCTTGCTATAAAGTAAAAAATGCGGAACAAGGTATTCAACGCGCTGCTGAAGTCGTGGAATTCGGGGGCATGGGTCACTCGTCCGCTATTCATTCGAACGATGAGGATGTTATCGCTCGGTTTGCAAACCGTTTGCAAACAGGACGTATCATTGTAAATGCACCTTCCACACATGGTGCGATTGGCGACATTTACAACACCAATCTTCCTTCGTTGACACTTGGTTGCGGTTCGTACGGTCGTAACTCGACTTCGTCGAACGTATCGGCAGTCAATCTGATTAATGTGAAAAGGGTGGCGAAACGGACGGTGAATATGCAATGGTTCAAAGTACCTTCCAAAATCTATTTTGAAAAAAATTCGACACAGTATCTTGCTAAAATGCCTGATATCACACGTGTAGCTATTATCACAGACCCTATGATGGTACAACTGGGATATGTAGATCGTGTTATTCATTATCTGCATCAGCGCCAAACACCAGTAGCTATCGAAGTGTTCTCTGAAGTAGAGCCAGATCCATCGACAGTTACGGTAGAACGTGGTACTGAAATGATGAGACGTTTCCAACCGGATTGCATCATCGCACTGGGCGGCGGTTCGCCAATGGATGCCGCTAAAGGCATGTGGATGTTCTATGAATATCCAGATACTGATTTCAATAACTTAAAACAAAAATTCATGGATATCCGTAAACGGATTTACAAGTACCCACGTCTGGGCCAAAAAGCACAATTTGTAGCTATCCCTACAACATCGGGTACAGGTTCCGAAGTTACATCGTTCGCAGTAATTACGGACAAAAACCTGGGCGACACGAAGTACCCACTGGCTGACTATGAGTTGACTCCTGATGTGGCAATTATTGACCCAGTGTTTGTATATTCGCTGCCTAAAACAGCTGTAGCGGACACAGGTATGGACGTTCTGACACATGCTATCGAGGCTTACGTGTCCGTAATGGCTAATGACTACACAGATGGTCTGGCAATTAAAGCCATTCAATTGGTATTCCAATACCTAGAACAATCGGCTCTGACCGGTGATAAGCTGGCTCGTGAAAAAATGCATAATGCTTCCACACTTGCTGGTATGGCGTTTGCTAATGCATTCTTGGGCATTAACCACAGTCTTGCACATAAATGGGGTGGACAATACCATACAGCGCATGGCCGCACGAATGCCATTTTGATGCCGCACGTTATTCGTTATAATGCGAAAAAACCGACAAAATTTGCTTCGTTCCCTAAATATTCGCACTTTGTTGCGGATGAGCGTTATGCAGAAATCGCGCGCATACTGGGACTGCCTGCACGCACCACCGAAGAAGGGGTTAACAGCTTGATCGAAGCAATCCGTAAAATGAACAAAACACTCGGTATCGAGGAATCGTTCCAACAAATCGGTTTCGATGCGAAAGATTTCGAATCACGTGTAGATTATCTGGCTGACCGCGCATTTGAAGATCAATGTACAACTGCGAATCCTAAGTTGCCACTGGTTACTGAGTTGGCTGATGTCTATCGCAATGCCTTCTACGGACGTTTTGACCAATAATATAATAGGTAAGAAGAGGCTTGTGAAAAAGCATTTTCTCGTTCAATACCGATGCAGGCTCTCTATATAGAGGGCCTGTTGGTTTGGGAAGGGAGGTGAAAGGCAAGGCTAAGGATATAGGCGCGAAGCTAGGGAAAATAAAGTGACAAAAATCACTCATATTGTGATTTTTGTCACATACTACACTCTATCATTATTCTACAATAAGGGTGTAAGAAAGGTCCCGACACTGAGCGTAAGGCATCGGTGAACAGGCCGGGCTCAAGAAATAGCTTTATCGTGAAAAAAATCACAAGTCCGGAAGACCAAACAATTTGGAGGGATTTACATGTCGGTGATTGAGAGAGAATTACAAGAGCAACAATCTGGCTGGAGAGGTTTTAAAAAAGGCAAATGGACTAAAGAAGTCAACGTCAACGATTTTATTGAAACCAATATCTTACCTTATGTTGGCAATGAAGAATTTTTGGTTGGTCCTACGGCCAACACAACTGCATTGTGGGATATTGTATCCGATCTTACCAAAAAAGAGTTGGCAAACGGCGGCGTGCTTGATGTAGACGTGAATACGCCATCCACTATTATTTCACATAAACCGGGTTATCTAGACCGGGATAAAGAGCAAATTGTCGGTGTACAAACAGATGCTCCATTCAAACGTTCTTTACAGCCGTTTGGCGGAATTCGAATGATGATCGACGCTTGCAAAGCCTATGGTTTTGAAGTGCCAGAAAGTATCATTGATATCTTCACTCATATTCGTAAAACTCACAACCAAGGTGTATTTGACGCTTATACAGATGAAATGAGAGCAGCTCGTAAAGCTGGTATCATTACTGGTCTGCCAGATGCATACGGCCGTGGTCGTATTATCGGTGACTATCGTCGTGTAGCTTTATACGGTGCAGACTTCTTGATCCAAGATAAAAAGCTGCAACTGAAAAGCCTTGAAGTTGATTCCATGGAAGAAGACGTAATTCGTCTGCGTGAGGAAATTTCCGAGCAAATTCGTGCTTTGAATGAACTGAAACAAATGGCTGCTGAGCACGGTTTTGATATTTCAAAACCTGCTAACAATGCGAAAGAAGCTTTCCAATGGGTATATTTTGGATATCTTGCAGCAATCAAAGAACAAAATGGTGCAGCAATGTCCTTAGGACGTGTATCTTCCTTCCTTGATATTTACTCTCAACGTGATATGGAAGAGGGTACAATGACAGAAGAACAAGCTCAAGAACTGGTCGATCATTTTGTTATGAAATTGCGTATTGTTAAGTTCTTGCGCACACCTGACTATAATGAACTGTTCAGTGGAGATCCAACTTGGGTTACTGAGTCCATTGGTGGTATGTCCGTAACTGGAGAAACTCGGGTAACTAAAAACAGCTTCCGTTTCCTGCACACCCTCTACAATCTGGGACCTGCACCGGAACCGAACCTGACTGTACTGTGGTCGGAAAAATTGCCTGAAGGCTTCAAAAAATATTGTGCGAAAGTTTCTATTGAAACTAGCTCCATTCAGTACGAGAATGACGATCTGATGCGTCCGATTTATGGAGACGACTATGGTATTGCTTGTTGTGTATCGGCAATGAAAATCGGTAAACAAATGCAATTCTTTGGTGCTCGTGCTAACTTGGCTAAAGCTCTGCTGTATGCAATTAACGGTGGTAAAGATGAAAAATCTGGCGTCCAAGTAGGGCCTGAATTCCCAGCCATTACAGGTGAAGTTCTGGATTATGAAGAAGTGTTGAGTCGCTTCAAACCTATGATGGAATGGTTGGCAAAACTGTATATGAACACTTTGAATGTTATTCACTACATGCATGATAAATATAGCTACGAACGCATTGAAATGGCGTTGCATGATCGTGATATTCTCCGCACCATGGCTTGTGGTATTGCGGGTCTGTCAGTTGCTACCGACTCCTTGAGTGCCATTAAATTTGCAAAAGTTAAACCAATCCGTAACGAAAAAGGGATTGCTGTGGACTTTGAAATTGAAGGCGAATACCCTTGCTACGGTAACAACGATGACCGTGTAGATAACATCGCTGTGGAACTGGTCGAGAGCTTCATGAGCATGATTCGCAAGCATAAAGCTTATCGTAATGCGCTTCCTACTCAATCTGTACTGACTATTACTTCTAACGTGGTGTATGGTAAGAAAACAGGTACAACACCGGATGGACGTAAAGCAGGCGAACCGTTTGCACCAGGGGCAAACCCAATGCACGGCCGTGATAAAAAAGGTGCTTTGGCATCTCTGAGTTCCGTAGCCAAATTGCCTTATGAACACAGTCTGGATGGTATCTCGAACACCTTCTCTATCGTGCCTAAAGCACTGGGTAAAGAAGAAGAAACACGCAAAACAAACCTCGTTTCGATGATGGATGGTTATTTTGGAAGCCACGCACATCATCTGAATGTCAATGTGTTTGCTCGCGAACAACTGTTGGATGCAATGGAACACCCAGAAAACTATCCACAGCTGACGATCCGTGTTTCCGGTTATGCCGTTAACTTTATCAAGCTGACTCGTGAACAACAATTGGATGTTATTAACCGTACTTTCCACGGTACAATGTAAATAAGTATTACAATGACGCACGCATAGCGGATGCGGGAAGGATGATGCAACATGTTGAAAGGACACATACACTCATTGGAAACCTTCGGGACCGTCGATGGTCCCGGCATCCGCTTCGTGCTCTTTATGCAAGGATGCTTGTTGAAATGTCAGTATTGCCATAATCCGGACACTTGGGCCTTGAATGAAGGCAATCCAATGACCCTAGAGGAAGTATTGGCTGAAATTGAACCGTATTTAGCCTATTACCGTTCTTCGGGAGGCGGATTGACCGTATCCGGTGGAGAACCGACATTGCAAGCTCATTTTGTAGCAGAGCTGTTCAAAGAAGTGAAACGTCGCTGGAATTTGCACACGACACTGGACAGTAATGGCTTTAATGATGCGGGCCGTATCCATGATCTGCTGGACGTAACAGACTTGGTGTTACTTGATATTAAGCATATTGACAACGACAAGCATATTAAGCTTACAGGCAAGTCCAACGACCGTATGCTAAGCACAGCTCGCTGGTTGTCTGAGCAAGGGCGTAAAATGTGGATTAGACACGTATTTGTACCGGGTATTCATGATGACGAGCAAGATTTATTGAATTTGGGACGGTTTATCGGAACGTTGAACGGAGTCGAGAAATTCGAAATTTTACCTTACCATCAAATGGGTGTTTACAAGTGGGAAATGCTCGGTAAGGAGTATCCGTTGGAGGGAGTTCCATCTCCTACAGACGAAGAAGTTCAACGTGCTTACCGACTCATTGAAGAGGGTCGTCTGGAGACTGCAGGAAAGAATGCTGTCTGTCGTCCATCATAATGTAAATGGTGCAAAAGCTATTTCTTAGTAATGAAGCCGCCGCCACATCAGGTCAGATGGGTGGCGGTTTTTTGTTGTTGAATTTTTTGCAGTCACAGGAGAAAGTTCCCTTTTTTTCATGATAAGCAAAATTTCCAGAAACTTTTTAACAACTGACGCGTCTAATAGTATGACTTTTTACGGGAATGATAATAATTTGGTGATAGAAGGAGACAGACAATGAATTTCAAGAAATGGACCATGCTCACCGCTTTGGCGGTAGCTCAGGTGGCCGCAGTAGCCCCTGTAGGAGCAGAAGCAGCATCAACAACCGTTCAATCCACCGATTCGGTTAGCGCACAGCAGGCTCAGACCAATGTTGCTGATTCCAGCGTTCAGAATAGTATCGGAGCTCAAGAGGGAACAGGCACACAAAACAACACGGTAACACCAGATAACACAGGCGTAACCAATGATCCATTGACTGGCCTACCTACGGATACAACCAACGGATCGAACGTATCCAATGATGTATACGGTGGAGACGGAACGATCACCAATCCTGGTGGAGCTCCAACAAACATGGGTGCTAATCAACTGATTTTGTATTTAAACAGCGCGAAAATGGAACAAAACGGACAGGTGTATACGGCAACTCAGCCGATGACTGTTAAGGACGGAGTTTCCTATGTAGCTATCCGTTCACTTGTCAGCCGTGTCGGATTGCAGTTTAGTTATGACACTGCCACCAAAGAAACCGTAATCACACAAGGAACAAATGTCATGCGCTTCAAAACAGACAGCAAGGTTTATACGGTTAACGGTGAAGCCAGACAAATGAAGGGACCGGCTTTTCAGCAAAAGAACGTATTTATGGTGCCGTTGACCTCGATTACACAGGCCTTAAATATTCCTTATACTGTGAATAATACGACTAAACAAGTTATCATGGATTTGAATCAGAAGCCTAAAGCTTCCTTCACGGTTCAGCAAAAAGATATCTATGCGGGCGAAACCCAAGTTACGTATTTGACGAAGGAATCTTCTCCTACAGGTCTACCGATTGTGAACCAACGTTGGGAAGGTAAGCAGGACGTATTTCAGGAGCCGGGTACATATGTAGTTACCTATTCTGTTCTTGACTCTGCTGGAAACTGGAGTGATCCTTACTCAGTTACAATTACAGTAAGACCGCCGAACCAACCGCCAGTCGCTCTGTTTACTACAGATAAAAAAGAGTACAAGATGGGTGAAAAGATCACCATTACGGACCTGAGTACGGATGATGAGAATGCTATTACTAAGCGTGATTGGGAGAACAAGAAACTTGCCTTCTTCCAACCAGGTGATGTAACGATTACGTTAACCGTGACTGATAAGCACGGCGCAACAGGTACCAAAAGTGAAACGATTAAAATTACGAATGAACTGCTGTACAACGAAGATGATTTCAATAAAATCTTCACACCATATGGTGATAAATATACAGTAGACGGCAGTCAGGTGCCTACCATGGCTACCATTCCTTTGACAAGTACATCTTCACCGCGTCTTTTGATCCGTGCTAACAGCCCGGAACGTGTATTTCAGGACGGAATTGTGTATCAGGAAACCGGATCAGGAAGCACGCGCATACTCGTCCATCATGTGAATGAAACGGGTCGAGATGTGAAAATGTACGTGATTGCAACCAACAACAATATTACTCCTGCCAACATGAATGTCGAAAATTCCGGTTTTGCCGGACCATCTGAATTTGCAACGGCTGCGGGTAAAGTCTCGATTCAACGATATTTTCAATCCATGCAGGATGGAAGCAAGCGTTCTAGCACAGTTCTAAATCCTGGCGAAAGCCGCGTTATTTTACAGGATCTGAACGCACAAAAAATCAAGCAAAAACAAGTCATTTCTCTGTTATCCGATTTATATACGGATCAACCTATTCAATACACGGTTATTGTGTTAGATGCAAATACAGATCCGTTGACCGTGTTGCCTACTTTGGCAAAACTGCCTAAGGACGGTATTCATAACCGTGGAACGTACGCTAATTCGGATATCTCACTCAATTATACCGAAGAGGTTGGTAAAACAGCTCAACGTATCGTTCTTGGCGATAATAAGGTAGACCCGAACCTGATTGGTACGGATGGTCTGGACGGCTCTTCTGCTTCCAATGCCGGTAATTTTGGTGTTGTATATAAAGTTAAATTGGATCATGTAGCGCCGTATTCACTGATTACGTTCAACCCGCGTGGAGGCGAATATTCCGGCTATGCGATGGTAAACAATCAGGTTGTGGGTATCCCGACAAACGGCTCGGTATGGGCTCCAAATGAGATGAGTGTGCTGTATCGCACAGGGCATATCGAGGAAAGTGTAGAGATGTATTTCACTGCTGCTGCAGGAAGTAACTTGCCGGTTTCCGTAGTAGTTATGCCTTTACCAGCTATTAAAAATTAATATGAATTAACCGGTACTGTTTACCGGCTTAGACCTTGGGTCTCGTCATTCACCGTTTAAAAGTCGATGTCACTTGCAGAATATAGGCGTTCTCCTGCTGCGAATTTGATCGTAGCGCTGGAGAGCGTCTTTTTCTTATGTATAGATGCGAATATCTCTTATAATATTGACTTTAATCGTGGTATAATAAATAGATGCAAGCCTAAGCCTGCATCAGAAAACCTGAAACTACAGACAGGGGAGGGTGAAACGCATGCTGACAAAGGATGAGATTATTGCAACAATGTCCGCTCAGGGGCTGCGTATTACAGATCAGCGCAAAACGTTGGCCACGTTATTTTCCGAGAATGAAGGGTATCTGTCCCCCAAAGACGTTTATGAATATATGGGTAAGAAGTACAGTGGACTTAGCTTTGATACAGTTTATCGTAATTTGCGTGTAATGCAGGAATTAGGTGTGCTGGAACAGGTATCTTTTGAGGATGGAATGAAGTTCAAGGTGAGCTGTAATGAGCATCATCACCATCACCATATGATTTGCTTGAGCTGTCAGAAAACATTACCGATTTCTTTTTGCCCAATGCAAATGACGGATACAACGGATCAATTCCAAATCGTCGAGTACAAGTTTGAAATTTTTGGTTATTGTAAAGAATGTCAACAGAAGAATGGACATACTGATAGTAATTCGGATGGGGGATTCAGACAGACGAGCAGTCACACTCACAGCCACGGGGGCTACTGAAATGAAAATCACCACACGCAGAGTGGTACAGGCTCCGATTAAGTTTTATCGTTCCTATATTTCACCGTTAAAGCCGGCTACCTGCCGATTCTATCCAACGTGTTCAGCGTACGCGTTGGAGGCGGTAGAAGTGCATGGTGCGCTCAAAGGTTCATGGCTTGCTACTAAGCGTATAGCCAAATGCCATCCCTTTCATCCAGGAGGCGTAGATTTGGTTCCTCCTGCAAAAAAGGAGACAGACAGGTCTAGCGAAGATCGTTTGGCTACTCATTCCGAGAAGAGTCTGACTTGACAGCGCTATGCGGATTTGGTTATATTTTGGTTAATATTGTTTTCCTGCGAAGGGATGAGTAGGGTGAATTGTCCAGTACAGAGAGCCGGGGTTAGCTGCAAACCGGTCTGGAGCGAAGCCTGAATATGGTCCTGGAGGAACCTTTTTCGAGCGTATTTGCCACAGTTATTTGTGCACGGGAGGCAAACGTAAGGGGGAGGCGTGTTCCAGCGTTAATGGGCGGTCAGATGTGACCGGTGAAGCCTGTAGTCTGCGAGGATACAGGAAAATTGGGTGGTAACGCGTGAGGTGACTCTCGTCCCATAGGGGCGGGGGTCTTTTTTGTGCCCAATTTGTTCCAAATTCATAAATTGGAGTACCATCATGTCAGCAGGTCTTATCGAGCTGCCGTGAACAAAACAGGAGGCAACATACATGTCCAATGAGAACACATTTTACATTACGACACCGATCTATTATCCGAGCGACAAGCTACATATAGGTCATGCTTACACGACAGTTGCGGGAGATGCAATGGCCCGTTACAAGCGGCTACGCGGTTATGAAGTGCGTTATTTGACAGGAACGGATGAGCATGGTCAGAAGATTGAGCAAAAGGCAAGTGCAGCTGGCAAAACGCCACAACGTTTCGTAGATGACATTGTGGCAGGCATCCAAGACCTGTGGCGGAAGCTCGACATTTCCAATGACGATTTTATCCGTACTACGGAGGAACGTCATAAGGCTGTCGTACAGGAAATTTTTGATCGTTTATTAAAACAAGGCGATATTTACAAGGGAGAATACGAAGGCTGGTACAGCATCCCTGACGAGACGTACTACACAGAAACTCAGCTGGTTGACGTGGTGAAGGACGCTAAAGGCAATGTGACTGGAGGTAAGAGCCCGGATAGTGGACACCCTGTAGAATTGGTCAAGGAAGAGAGCTACTTTTTCCGCATGAGCAAGTATGCTGATCGGTTGCTGCAATTTTATGAAGAGAACCCGCAGTTTATCCAACCGGAATCCCGGAAAAAAGAAATGATTAACAACTTCATCAAGCCGGGGCTAGAGGATCTGGCTGTTTCCCGTACAACTTTTGACTGGGGTGTTAAGGTCAAGGGGGACCCGAAGCATGTCGTATACGTTTGGATTGACGCACTTTCCAACTACATCACAGCCTTGGGATATGGTTCTTCTAATACTGAGCTGTACGATAAATTTTGGCCAGCAAATGTGCATATCGTGGGTAAAGAGATTGTACGGTTCCACACGATATATTGGCCAATCATGCTGATGGCATTGGATCTTCCGTTACCTAAAAAAGTATTTGCACATGGTTGGTTACTTATGAAAGATGGTAAAATGTCGAAATCTAAAGGCAATGTGGTAGACCCGGTAACGTTGATTGACCGTTATGGTCTGGACCAACTTCGATACTACTTGCTGCGCGAGGTGCCTTTTGGGGCAGATGGAACATTTACACCAGAAAGTTTTGTAGATCGAGTTAATTCGGATTTGGCAAATGATCTGGGCAACTTGTTGAATCGTACCGTGGCGATGGTAGATAAATATTTTGACGGCAAGGTTCCGGCTTATGAAGCAAATGTAACAGAATTCGACGGAGCTCTTGAAGACATGGCAACATCGACTTATAGCAAAGTAGAAGAAGCCATGGAAAACATGGAGTTTTCCGTGGCATTAACGGCGATTAGCCAATTTATTAGCCGTAGCAACAAATATATTGACGAGACGCAACCATGGAATTTGGCTAAGGATGAGGCAAAACGTCGTGAATTGGCATCGGT
The DNA here is from genome assembly GCF_017833915.1 of Paenibacillus sp. 1182. NCBI lineage: Bacteria > Bacillati > Bacillota > Bacilli > Caryophanales > Paenibacillaceae > Paenibacillus > Paenibacillus sp. 1182. The sequence continues at coordinate 61,367 of NZ_JAFICR010000001.1, forward strand.
TATGTTGCATTTGGTAGAAAGCTTGCGCATCGCTTCCATCTTACTTCAGCCATTCTTAACCCGTGCTCCTCATAAAATTTGGGAACAGCTCGGTATTAGCCAAGGTGAGCTGACTACATGGGATAGCGGCAAGCAGTTTGGTCGTATTCCGGAAGGAACACAGTTGGTCAAAGGTAATCCGATCTTCCCACGTCTGGATTCAGAGCAAGAGGTTGCTTTTATCGTGGAAGCAATGACAGGAGGTAAGAAACCAGAGGAAGCTACGACACAAGTTCAACCACAGAATGCATCTGAGGCGAGCCAGGAAGCGCCGGAGGCAAAGGAAGAGATTGGCATTGAGGATTTTGCCAAGGTGGAACTGCGCGTTGCTCAGGTCGTCGCCTGCGAGCCTGTAAAGAAGGCCGATAAACTGTTAAAGCTCCAACTTGATCTTGGTTATGAGCAACGGCAGGTAGTATCAGGGATTGCGAAGTTTTATACACCTGAAGATATCATTGGGCGCAAGGTGATCTGTGTGACCAATCTTAAGCCAGTAAAACTTCGGGGAGAGCTGTCGCAAGGTATGATTTTGGCAGCTTCACATGGAGATCAGCTTACGCTCGCCACCGTACCGGAAGGTATGCCGAATGGTGCAGTAGTAAAGTAGTACGCTAGTTAAATAAAAGAACGTAATGAGCGTATGTCCGGGAATCATTCTTCCTGGGCATGCGCTTTTTGGCGTGCATCATATTTTGCTCCCGCTATACGTATGTTTTAGTAGGCAGGGCTTGTTTGCTCGTGTTCACTTAAGACAGGTGGGAGGAAATGAGGATGACAGATATTAACGCCGGATTGGCGATCGTAGCCGGACTGTTTTCTTTTTTTTCACCGTGTTGTTTACCACTGTATCCATCTTATTTATCGTATATGACAGGGATGTCTGCGCGTGAACTGGCTGAAGGACGGCATAAGGCCGAGGTTCGTTATCGTACGATGGGGCATACACTTGCTTTTGTACTGGGCTTTTCGGTCGTTTTCTATTCACTGGGTGCAGGTGTCGGGTTGCTTGGAGAATGGTTTGCCAATTATGGGGATACGCTAAGAGTGGTAGCAGGGTTACTTATTTTACTAATGGGACTGGTATCTCTTGGTGTGGTAAGTCCTTTGATTCTAATGAGGGAGCATAAGCTTCGCTGGACATGGAAGCCTGCCGGGTACGCCGGTTCCTTTGTAATCGGAATTGGGTTTGCGGCAGGCTGGTCGCCCTGTATTGGTCCCATGCTAACAGCTATTATCGCTTTGGCTGCAGTAGAGCATCACATTTGGTTCAAACTGATTACAGGCTATGCGCTTGGGTTTGCGATTCCATTTTTTGTATTAGCTTTGCTGGTAGGCTCTGTTCGGCTATCCTCTCGCTATACCTCCATCCTCATCAAAACAGGTGGCATACTACTTGTTATCACTGGCATTTTACTGGTAACGGATCATATGACCGATGTAACGCTATTTTTACAACGGATTACCCCGGGTTGGATGCTAGTTATGTGAAATACTCAATACGACTTAAAGGAAAATGTTCAAAAATACGCTCTGTGATAAACTCTCGCAGTGCATTTTGCTGTTCATCGGGATAAACGTATTTGTTTTGTCCCCAGCGTCCCCATTTTTTCTTGCGTTTCTCTATGTCCATCTCCAGCTTGGTTTTCGGATAACGTTTCTCGATGACAGCTTTGGATGTTTTGGTGAAGCGATGCTGTATTAATTCGAACGTCAAATCTTTTGTAGCATGCTGGGGCAAGGTTTCTCCCAATTTGCGTAGTAACTCGCCGTAACCTTCTTCCCAGCCGTCATACCAGATGATGGGTGCAATGATGAACCCAAGCGGATAACCGGCTCGTGCGATTTTGCCCGCGGCTTCAATACGTTCCTCGAAGCGGGAAGTTGCAGGTTCAAACTGTTTAATAACATAATCGGAATTAATGCTAAAGCGGATGCGAGTATGACCATTATGTTTAATATCCAGCAATGGATCAACATGATGATATTTAGTAACAAAACGCAGACGGCCAAATTCCTCATCTGCCATGAAACGAATCAAGTCTCCAAGCGTTCCGGTGATATGCTCCAAACCAACCGGATCGGAGGTGCAAGCTGCTTCAAAACGGGTAATTTCAGGCGCACGCTCCTCGATATAAGCTTTAGCTGCTGATAAGATATCGTCAGTGTTGACATATACACGAATATACGGCTTTGCTCCCAAGGTTGTTTGTAAATAACAGTAGTGACAATGCCCCATGCAACCAGTCGAAATGGGGATGGCATATTCAGCAGAAGGCTTGGATTGATCAAAAGTTAACGTTTTACGGATACCAACTACCAAAGTTTTTTTTGCCATTCGGTACTTTTCAACTTCAGTTTCACCTGGTAAATTGGTAATTCGGTTGTGAGAGGTAGTCATCCGGTACGGAATATCCTTGGCTTTAACCCAATCCATAATACGCTGGCCCTTGGGATAATTTAGTGCGTCTGGCTCAAAAAACACCAGGTCAGGCAAAAATGGCTTGGTTCCTCTGGTTTGGACAGGAGTACGCTCAAGCGTAGACATGGCTAACGCTCCTTTCAAAATAAATCCACAGTGCTCTGGTGTCCAACTTTAACATATTGCCGCAGAAGTAAACGATACAGGGACGACGATATTAGTGTACCCGGCTTAAATTGAACAAATCGTGGCAATAGATGTGAGTGAAGGGATGAGACTTGCCAATGGGCAATGATAACATGTATCATTACATAGTAGGTTTAACGCAGGAAATGAAGGCGGTAAGCGCCCGTTCAATAACAGAAAAGAGGGAAACAAGTGCCAACGCCAAGCATGGAAGATTATTTGGAACGCATTTACCAACTGATTGATGAGAAGGGATATGCTCGTGTCTCGGACATCGCAGAGGGTTTAGAGGTGCATCCTTCGTCCGTCACCAAAATGATTCAGAAGTTGGATAAGGACGATTATCTTGTATATGAGAAGTATCGGGGACTGATTTTGACACCAAAAGGGAAAAAGGTCGGCAAACGGTTGGTTGATCGCCATCAGTTATTAGAGCAATTTCTGGATATGATTGGGGTTGAGAAGGACCTGATATATAAAGATGTGGAAGGTATTGAGCATCATTTGAGCTGGGATTCCATCACCCGTATCGAAACATTGGTTGAATATTTTCGTCGGGATGAAGATCGCTTGCGCCAGCTTCATGACATACACAAGGAATTGAGTGGAGATTCCTAAAAGCATCTGTCCTTATGGACGATGCTTTTTTATTTGTCCCGACCGCAACAAATATCCGGTGATTAGCGTCTATCCATTATATAGCAGGACAAGATAGGGGTTAAAATTAACAGGGTTAGCGGAGGATTGTAATAATATGAATCGAAAGAAAATAGTGGCATTGGCTGCAGGCCTACTCTTAGCAGTGCAGACTGCCATCGTTCCTGGAGTTCAAGCAGCTCCAACTGGTGATATTGAAATTATATTGGACGGACAGTCCCTGCAAAGCGACGCGTCACCGTATATTGTACAGGGAGCCAATGTTACGATGGTTCCTTTGCGCGTGATTAGTGAGGGAATGGGCGCTCAGGTCAACTGGTCGGAATCGTCCGGTATGGTAACGATTACGGCTCAGAACAAAAATATATCTATGGAGAACGGTGCACAAAGCGCTACGGTGAATGGCAAGTCAGTTCGACTGGATGCATCTGCCCGTATGACAAGCGGGAGAGTCATGGTGCCTCTGCGTTTTGTTGGAGAAGAGTTGGGATTAAAAGTGGATTGGCAAGCTTCAGAGCGAGTCATTACGTTAAGCAGTGGTAAGGAAGGTGTCTCAACGGGTGGGAGTAGCTCAGCGGGAAACAGTGCTTCCACATCAGATACGTCTGCATCTGGCAATCAGGAGAGTGTAAGTACGGATCAGGGAGCCAGCGATAATGAGCAGACGGTTGTCACTTCACCGTCAACGTCTACTAGTGAGGACGGTTCAAGTTCTTCACAGGCAAATGTTGTTCAGGTAAAGGCTTCAACTTCCATGCGTGGGGCATGGATTTCTACCATCAATGGAGATTGGCCTTCTTCCGCTGCCCGAAGCAGCTCCGAGAAGCAAAAGCAGGAGTTTACTAAAATGCTCGATGATTTGCAGGGGATGGGCATCAATGCGGTATTTGTTCAGGTTCGTGCCAGCGGTGATGCGATCTACCCGTCGAGTCTCGTACCCTGGAGCAAGTATTTGACCAACACCCAAGGTAAAAATCCAGGCTATGATCCCTTGAAATTTATGATTAGCGAATCGCATAAGCGAGGGATGGAATTCCATGCCTGGTTTAATCCGTTCCGTGCGAATTCTACAGGAACAACCAGCGGTTTGGCTGCAAACCATGTGGCTAATCAGCACCCGGACTGGATTGTTAAGAATGGTAGCCAATTGTACATCAATCCAGGAATTCCGGCTGCACGTCAGCATGTCATTGCGGCGATTATGGAGGTCGTGGACGGATATGATATTGACGGCGTCCATTTGGACGATTATTTTTATCCTTACAGCGGGACTTTTGATGATGATGCGACCTTCAAAGCATATAATGCCAACAAAATCTCTAATAAGGGCGACTGGCGGAGAGATAATGTGAACAGTTTTGTTCGCGATTTGGGCAAAAGCATTCATGCCAGCAAGTCTAAAGTTCAATTCGGAATTAGCCCATTTGGAGTGTGGCGCAACAAATCTCAGGACTTAACGGGTTCAGACACGAAGGCAGGCGTTACAGCGTATGATACGACGTTTGCGGATGTGAGAACCTGGATTAACAAAGAATGGATTGACTATGTAGCTCCACAAATTTACTGGAGTATCGGTTTCCCTGCGGCTGGATATGACAAGCTTGTCGCATGGTGGTCCAATGAGGTCAAAAATTCAGATGTTAAGCTATATATCGGTCATTCTCCGTATAAAATCGGCACCCCTGAAAAGGGCTGGCAAACGGCTCAAGAGCTAATTAAGCAGCTTGAACTGAACAAAGATTATAAACAGGTCAAAGGGGATATTTACTTTAGTGCACAGCATTTGCGTAAAAATCCATATGGACTCATTCAGCTTCTTCAAAATTATTATCAAATGTGATATAAATTGGATCATATAGGTTCTATTTGGGCCTCCGTTCTCATAGATAAGCAGTAGAACTGCTTACTCCCAAGAGAACGGAGGTTTTTTGATCTATGCTGATCAATGCTGTGTTCCAGGGTGGAGGGGTTAAGGGAATTTCGCTGGCGGGTGCAGTTAAGGCTGCGGAGGAGCATGGAATTGTATTCAATCGTTTAGCAGGTACATCATCAGGTGCTATTGTAGCTGCTTTATTGGCTGCGGGATACTCTGCGGATGAAATGAAAGCCGTAATAGAGAAAACCCCCTTGGTTAAGTTGTTACGACGTTCTCCAGTGTTCAATATTAAGTGGGTTGGACCAGCAGCTCGTATCTTTCTTAAAAAAGGTCTCTATTCAGGGGAGGCACTGGAGCACTGGGTACGTGAGCTGTTACGAGCTAAGGGAGTGCGTACGTTTGCGGATTTACCTCCTGGCAAACTGCGCATTATTGCATCAGATATCACGAATGGACGCATTCTGGTGCTTCCTGAGGATATCAAACGTTTTGGTATAAATCCTTCTTCACTGGAGGTAGCAAAGGCCATTCGGATGAGCACAAGTATCCCTTACTTTTTTGATCCCGTTATGTTAAGACTTGATTCTGCACTTGCCAAGGGAAAAACCTTTTCCCAGCAATTTGTATTTGTAGTTGATGGGGCTTTACTAAGCAATTTGCCTTTGTGGCTTTTTGATGAGCCTGTAAATGAACGTGAGGCCAAAACGATTCCAACGGTAGGGTTTCAAATGGTGGGCAAGACGGGTACGGAGACCAAAGTTTCTTATATACGGGGTCCTTTGACCATGCTGCAGGCTATTTTCGATACCATGCTATCAGCACACGATGAACGATATATTGAGCAGGAGAATCGGTATCGGACGATTAAAATTCCAACATTGGGGATCCGCACTGCACAATTTAACATTTCTACAGTGCAAAGTGATTTGCTGTATGCTTCCGGTGTGCAGGCAGGGGATGCTTTTTTCCACAAATGGAGCATCACTTCTTACCAGCAGCAGTATAGCAAATACCAATTGATGAAGGATACCATGTACGCTATGAAATGAACACTAATTGGCAGTTAAAGTAATTTAAAAGGGTGTGAAAAAAGGAGCCTCTTCCCGTCATATTTTAATACGCGGGTGACGGCTCCTTTGTGTTGCATTTTAAAGGATGATTATTATCGTTAATGATATTTAGGTTGTTCTTCTTCATTTTTGCCCTTGGAACCTTCAATCACATGAAAAGGATACGCTTTGCGCTTGCCCGTAGTCTGCTGCTTACGTGCGTTGGCTGTTTTGGCCATGGTGCGCACAGAGGGTTTGATTTTGGGAGTACGATTGCTTTGTCCTGGCAGGTATTTGTATAGCAGAAATATAACTGCAAAAACAAGGACGGGAATGAGTAAACTCATGAGAAAGCCCCAACTTCCTCTCCACAGCATATCCACAATCCCATATGCACCCAAAGCAAGGGTAAGCCAGAAAATAACAGCATGTCTGTTCATTATTCACTCATCCTTTCACAGGATCAAGGGCAGGACTGTTGAAGGTCTCCTTTACAGGTACATTTTCCAACTCAGCATCCAATTCAAGCATACGCTTAAATGAGGCAATGGATACCTCCACTTGATCATCAGTCGGTTCTTTGGTGGTAAGTAGTTGCAGCCACAGACCGGGGTAACCTAAATAACGAAGTACCGGAATTTCACGAAGAGCATTGGTCAGCTTGAGAAATTCAAAAGAAAGCCCCAGTACGATCGGAAGCAGTAGAAGCCGTTGCCCCATACGCTCCCACAGATTATCGTAGGTGAATAGGGAATAGACAAGTACCCCGATGATCACGGTCAGCATAATAAAGCTGCTACCGCAGCGGTAATGCAGACGGCTGTATTTTTGCACATTGGCCGGAGTTAGTTCTTCCCCAGCTTCGAATGCCGTAATTACTTTATGCTCTGCACCGTGATATTGAAACAATCGTTTAATTAACGGAGTTTGGGAAATACCCCATAAATAAGCCAGCAGCAGAATCAGCTTAATGGCTCCTTCGGCGAGGTTATGCAAAATTTGGCTGTGAAATAAGCTGCCGAACAGGAAATTCTCTACAATAACCGGAACGAGGGTTAACACAATTTTGCCGAACAAGAAGGAGATAATCCCGACTGCCGCTACACCGATCATCATACTCAGACTCCAGCGAGATTCTTCTTTTTTCTTTTGCTCAGCGCGTTCTTCCGGATCTACTTCATCATCAGCATACGCATCGGCTGAATAGTTCAAATGCTTGGTACCTTTGGCGCTGGAGTCGATGATGCTTACAATCCCCCGCAATAAAGGAATTCTGCGGAATTTGGATACCCAGGATTGCTCCTTGCGTGGTACTTCCAAATATGTGATTTCGCCAGTTTTGCGGCGAACTGCCGTGACATTGACACGCTTGCCGCCGAACATGACACCTTCAATGACTGCCTGACCACCGTAGCTCACAGGCTTGGATGCTTGTGACAACCGTCTCACCTCTCTTAATACATGCTTTTTTGTATATTGTATCGAATTTGGAAGGGAATATCTAGTTAGATGAAACTGGTGTAACCACAGGCTTATAAAAAAAGCATTTATGGAGCGTCAGACTGCTCACATAAATGCTACTCATTATAAAACTTCGGAAACAACCTATTGCGTAATTGCCCCAACAACCTGATCAACCAGTCCTTTTGATGAGAGAGGGCCGCCAAATGTCCATGTCGTACCGTTCAGTGGATAGGTGCGTTTTTCTTTAACGAAATTCAGACCGTTCCAGACCGAATTATTTTTCATAGGTGCCCCGAAAACATCATCGTCCGGCTGCACAATATAGATAAAGTTGCTGTTCTGAACAGCAGACAGAGCTTCAATACCGACGGTTGTAAAGCCATACGGTTCAACTTTGCTTGGTTTCCAATCATTAATCATACCGATCTTCGCCAGTGTTGCCACGACGACTGAGTTATCCGAAAACATACGGAGGCTGGCCGCATTTTGCGAAGTGAAAGCTTGTGTCAGTACATAATGAAAATCCGACTTGCCAGCAGCGGCGAGCTTTTCTTTGGCTTCAGCATAATGCTGATCCAGTTCGGCAAGCACCTGCTTAGCTTTTTCTTCTTTTCCCAGAGCAACTGCGATGCTATTAAAAATTTCTACCATTTTATCATGATCGTAGCCATTACCATTGTTCAGATTATATTCGATCGTAGGAGCGATGGCCTTAAGTTGCTCATAGATAGCTTCATTCCCATCAACATTGGAAATGATCAGATCCGGCTTCAATGCAGCAATCGCTTCCAGATTCGGTTCGTTACGCGTGCCGACATCGACCACGCTACTATCCAGAGCCGCCTCCGGTGTCACGTACACCTTGTAGTTGGCATTGTCAGCATTACCCACCGGCTGAACGCCCAACGCAACCAAATCCTCTGTAAATGTCCATTCCAGCACTACGACACGCTGTGCGGGCTTGTCGAGCGTGACCTCACCACGATTATGCTTTACCGTCACAGGACCGGTCGCTGTGTCAGTCGGTTTACTACCCGTGGCTACCTGATCTTTGTCCGATGCATTGTCGGCTGCTCCGCAACCTGCCAGAGTGAGCGTAAAAACCATTAACAATAAAATCCCGATGAATCCCTTTTTCATAGAAGCGTTCTCCCGTATATATGTTTTTATAAAATGATAATGATTATCATTTTCACCATTATATTATGATAGAGGATTGAAATTTTGTCAATGTAAAAAACGGGTCCGTGCACTCAAGTCGAAAGCTGCCATTATTCAGCATTCCTGTTCATTGTTAAACTCTCCCCCCTTGGAGCATACTACCAGCAAAATGGAATGCAGAATCCGATGGAAGTACATGCATTTCCGATTGCAATAGTCTTTACGATGGGAAAAAGTTTTCATAATGAAAGGGGATTAAACAACATGAGCGAAACCTTCTCTATACCCAAGATAGGACATGAACAGGAGCAGCCTCGTGGATCTCAGGATCCACGTAATCATAACGACAGTGGTAGAGGCAGGCAGCAGTCAGGCAAAATACATACGCCTCTCATTCCTTTTGCGCTTGAGTTGGGTTTTTTTTCGGGTTTGCTCTGGGGATTGCTGCGCTGGCTGTTTTATAAGTTGCACTTTACCGTAGTAGCGCCTGGTTTTCTCGCAGAGCCTTTTTTCAAGCATTCATTTATGAACACCATGGCGGGACATCTGGTAGGGCTACTGTTTTTTATTGGATTATCCGTCGTAGCTTCACTGGTGTACACTCTGTTGCTGCGCAGATTTAAGGGTCCTTTACCCGGCATTGTGTATGGCCTGATTTGGTGGGTTGTTTTATTTGTATTAACAGGTCCTAAGCTAGGGATGATGAATGCTCCTGATCGGTTAACATGGAATTCCTTATATACGGAAATTTGTGTGTTTTTACTGTGGGGACTATTTATCGGATATACCGTTGCTGTCGAGTATACGGATGAAAGAAAGCGCGAGCCTGAGAAAGCTGAGAGCTGAACGTAACAAAAACTTCTCAAGCGCCTATTCCCTGTGTTAAAATAGCATTTGGTTATTTGACAGAGGGGAGCGGAATGAAAGATGAAGAATGACCGGGTGTTAAAGCTGCGGCTGGCGCTGGGCGAGCATAATCTGCGGGCTATGCTGATTACTAGCCCTGTCAATCGTCGATATTTGACAGGCTTCACAGGTTCGGCAGGTTATGTGCTGATTACGGAATCCCATAGCTATTTGCTGACTGACTTTCGCTATATGACGCAAGCGACCGAACAAGCCGAAGGCTTCACGGTAGTGCAGCACGCTGCACAGGTCATGGAAACGGTGAAAGAATTGCTGTCTTCCCATCAGATCAGCGAAACAGGCTTTGAGCAAGACGCTGTAACTGTTGCGACGCATAAAGCTTATAGCGAAGATTTGTCACCTATTTCACTGGTTCCGGTGTCGGGCATTGTAGAGAAATTACGGGTGTACAAGGATGCGGAAGAGCTGGAAGTGATGCAGCGGGCAGCGGATTTGGCAGATGCTACTTTTGCACACATTTTACCTTACATCAAACCAGGTGTCAGCGAGCGTGAGCTGGATCTGGAAATGGAATTCTTCATGCGCAAGCAGGGAGCTACATCCTCTTCATTTGACACAATTGTGGCTTCTGGAGTTCGTTCGGCATTGCCTCATGGCGTAGCCAGTGCTAAGTTAGTACAAGCAGGCGAGCTGATTACGTTTGATTTTGGTGCGTTGCTGGATGGCTATTGCTCCGATTTGACACGTACAGTGGCCACACAAGGGGATTTAGCGCCCCAGTTGCGTGAGATCTACGATATTGTACTTAAGGCGCAACTTCACGCACTTGAACATATTAAGCCGGGCATGACAGGCCGTGAAGCGGATGCACTGACCCGGGATATTATTGCAAGCCATGGCTATGGAGACAATTTCGGGCACAGTACAGGTCATGGTCTGGGTCTTGAAGTACATGAATCTACACGCCTGTCGAAGGCGAGTGATGATATTCTGGAGCCGGGTATGGTGGTAACGGTCGAGCCAGGTATCTATGTGCCTGGATTGGGCGGTGTACGGATCGAGGATGATATCGTTATTACAGATAGCGGCATCAAATTATTAACACATTCGAGCAAAGAATTTACAGTCGTTTAATAACGATAACAGTCCTGTAGGAGGGGTATTTTAGTGATTAACGTTAATGATTTTAAAACAGGTTTGACCGTCGAGGTAGACGGAGATATTTTTACGGTGCTGGATTTCCAACACGTAAAACCGGGTAAAGGTGCAGCATTCGTACGCTCCAAGTTGAAAAACTTGCGTAACGGTAACACTGTTGAACGTACATTCCGTGCGGGTGAAACGATCGGTCGTGCGCAAATCGAAAATCGCGGTGTATCTTATCTGTATGCTAGTGCAGACGATCATACATTCATGGATAATGAAACATATGATCAATTCACATTGTCCAGCGATCAATTGAAATGGGAACTTAACTTCCTGAAAGAAAACATGAATGTAAATATCGTCAGCTATAACGGCGAAATCTTGGGTATTAACCTGCCAACCAGCGTGGAACTCAAAGTAATCGAAACAGAACCAGGTATTAAAGGTAATACAGCTACAGGTGCTACCAAAAATGCCAAATTGGAAACGGGTTTGAATGTTCAAGTTCCTTTGTTCATTAACCAAGATGACGTATTGTTAATTGATACACGTGACGGTAAATACATGTCTCGCGCATAAAATTTGCTGCTTTTAGATTTCCTCTGTCCTTGTAAGGGCAGGGGATATTTTTATAAGCACTAATATTAAAAAACAATGGCTCCGCACAGCACTTTCATATTATACTGTACTAAAGTTATTCCGCAGGATGTCACGTTCAAGTCGTTGGGTGCCATCTCAAGGTTACATACTGAGTCTGAGGGAGTGAATATCGTTGTCTTTGTATGTCATGAAATTCGGAGGCAGTTCCGTCGGTGACACGGAGCGCATGAAACGCGTGGCAAAACGCGTTGTTGAGAAACAGAGTGAAGGGCATCAATGTGTAGTGGTCGTTTCCGCAATGGGAGACACGACAGACGAACTGATTGACCAGGCCAAATTGTTGAATGAGCAGTTGCCTGCACGTGAGTTGGATATGTTGATGACGACAGGTGAGCAAATTTCAATCGCCTTGTTGTCGATGGCTATTCAGCAGTTGGGTCATGAAGCGGTATCGTTTACGGGATGGCAGGCTGGTTTCCGTACTGAATCTGACTTTGGTCGAGCACGAATTACGGACATTCAACCTCAGCGAGTGCTGGAAGCACTGAGCAGCAACAAGATCGTTGTTGTAGCTGGCTTCCAAGGGATGTCTGCAGAGGGAGACATTACAACGCTGGGACGTGGTGGCTCTGATACGACGGCGGTTGCGCTGGCGGCGGCGATTCAAGCGGATGCCTGCGAAATTTACACGGATGTGGACGGTATATATTCAACTGATCCACGGATCGTAAAAGTTGCTCGTAAGCTAAAAGAAATTTCTTATGATGAAATGCTGGAATTAGCCAATCTGGGTGCAGCTGTATTGCATCCTCGTGCGGTAGAATATGCTAAACATAACCGGGTACCGCTGATTGTGAGGTCCAGTTTTAACCATAATGAAGGAACGGTCGTAAAGGAGGATGCAGTAATGGAACAAGGCGTTGTAGTCAGTGGGATTGCATATGATAAAAATGTAGCAAGAATCAGTATTTTGGGCGTCGCCGATATTCCCGGCGTACTGGCGAAAGTATTTGGAACACTGGCGGCAGCCAAAATTGATGTAGACATTATTGTACAGAGCGGGGTTGAAGCTGGTAAAGCGGATTTCTCCTTTACAGTAGCTCTGACGGATCGTGAAGCGGCACTGAAGACGCTGGAAGGTATTCGTGGAGAGCTTCCGTACCGTGAAGTAACGTCTGAGGAAAACTTGGTGAAGGTTTCCATTGTAGGTGCAGGAATGGTTAGCCATCCGGGTGTTGCTGCGCAAATGTTTGCCGTACTGGCAGAGCAAGGCGTTAGCATTAAAATGGTAAGCACATCTGAAATCAAAGTATCGTGTGTAATTGAAGCGGGTAAGCTTCATGAGGTTATTCAGGCGTTGCATACAGCTTATAACCTGGACACCGAGGAGCAAGCGTTTGTGGGTGGACCGCAAGACCGTCGTTAATAACTGCAACGTGATCTAGACACTGAATATGGCTAATGTGAACGATGCTTATGACAGATAAAGGTTGATACATTATATGCCCTCTATTTATAGTTTGATAAATCATAGAATACAGCAGTAGGTTAAGAGGTTGTTCCATCAGTGAGAGTTAAACTGAGGGGCAGCCTCTTTTTTTCTGAATCTATCTTTTCTACCCAAGGGTTTCCCTTAGCCGACAAGGCTTTGAGAGGCCCTTTTTTATTTGTGCAAATTAGAGAATGGTGCTTAAACAAGCGGGAGAAAGGTCTGTTGAGCGTTGATAGGAGTTAGCAAAAGTTTGCCTAGGTTTTCAATATATTTTCGGCATAAAAAGCGAGAGTCAACCATAGACTTGTCTTAAAGAAAAAGGACAACTGTGAGGGGGCTGCATCGGTATGGAATGGCTGGAGTTATTTCCCGAACCGTTGCACGGTATACTCGGAAGGCTTCCAGAAACGGTATTTGAGCAACTGGAAGAAATCCGGGTCAGGGAAGGAAGGCCGTTAGAAATTAATGCAAACGGTGAACATCATTTTGTAACGTCTGCTGGTCAGCTGACTTTGAACCATGTGGAAGCCTATAAGCCTGACCGTGAGGATGCCCACCGACTGCTGGATTTTATCAGCAATCATTCCCTCTATACGATGGAAGAGGAGCTTCGTAAAGGGTTTATTACGATCCCTGGCGGTCATCGTATTGGCTTGGCAGGGAGAACCGTGCTCAACCGAGGACGAGTGGAGCATTTGAGGGATATAAGCAGCTTTAATGTAAGAATTGCGCGTGCAATTCCCGGCATAGCTGATCGGATATTGCCTTATGTAGCAGATCGAATGTCCGGGAAAATCCGGCATACCCTCATTTTGTCCCCTCCTCAGCATGGCAAAACGACACTGCTTAGGGACTTGGCTCGGCAACTCAGTTACGGAGGGATGGAAAGCCATGGGGGGCGACGGAATGGACTCAAGGTAGGCATTATAGACGAACGCTCTGAGATCGCTGGTAGTCACAAAGGTATCCCGGGTTTTGATGTCGGGCCTCGCACCGATGTATTGGACGGATGTCCGAAAGCAGAAGGCATGATGATGATGATCCGCTCGATGTCACCGGATGTCCTCATTGTTGATGAAATCGGACGACCGGAAGATGCGGAGGCGGTGCGCGAAGCGCTCCATGCAGGCATTGCAGTCATTGCTTCCGCACATGGTCGCGATGTGGCTGAAATGGCGACCCGGTCTGCTTTTGCTGGATTAACTACAGGACAAGAGCTGTTTCAACTCTACGTCATGCTGGAGCGGACGAGCCGGGGCGTCTCATTCCGACTGGCAGATGCCAAGCAACGCAGGATTACACTGTCTGGAGAAGGGCAGAATGGGGGCATCTCCTATGCTTAAGCTACTGGGGGCAGCCTTGGTTATACTGGCCGCTACGCTGGCAGGTTGGCAACGGGCAAGGCAGTTTGCAATGAGGCCGCGGCAAATCAGGGAGTTGATTCTTGCGCTGCAAAGATTGACCACCGAGGTTTCGTACGGGGTGTCTCCGTTACCAGATGCTTTCGCCAAGACAGGAGAGCCCCTGCGAGAGCCCTTACGCAGTCTGTTTCAGCAAGCCTCACGCTGGATGCACCCCTCTTTTGGCCTGACTGCCAGAGAAAGCTTGCATAAAGCCATTGAAGACTCGTGGAGCCGTTCCTCTATGAAGCAAGCCGAGAAGGAAGCGATGCGGCAGCTTGCTTACAGTCTTGGAACCAGCGACCGTGAAGACCAGATCAAGCACATTGCGTTGACCATCCAGCAGTTATCCCATGAGGAAGCGCAGGCGCAGGCAGATCAGGTGAGGTACGAGCGTATGAGCAGGAGCCTGGGACTGCTGATCGGAGCATTGATCGTCATTTTGATCTATTAGCGGGGTGCTCGAATGAATTTAGAAGTGAACGCAATTTTCCAAATTGCCGGAATTGGCATTATTATCGCTATGATTCATACCGTATTAAAGCAAATGGGCAAAGAAGACATGGCGCACTGGGTAACGGTCATCGGCTTCGTCGTAGTCCTGTTCATGGTGGTGCGAATGCTGGATAACCTTCTGCAAGAGATCAAATCTATCTTTCTTTTTCAGTAGGTGGACACATGGAAATTATTCAGGTGGTGGGCTTCGCCCTCATTGCCACAGTCCTTATTTTAGTCATTAAGGAACAGAAGCCGATGTTTGCCTTTTTGATTGCAACAGCTGCGGGAATCGTCATTTTTTTGCTGCTGATTGGGAAGATCGGATCTGTGGTTGCTGTACTGGAGCGACTGGCCCGGTCTTCAGGCATGGATATGATCTATTTTAAAACCGTCTTGAAAATAATCGGTATCGCTTATATTGCTGAATTTGGAGCGCAAATCGTTCGGGATGCAGGACAAGACGGGATTGCTTCCAAAATTGAGCTTACCGGAAAGGTACTCATTATGGTGCTCGCAATCCCAATTATCAGCATTATTATTGATACCATTCTGAAGCTGATGCCCGCCTGAGGGGGTGATGCCATGAAAAGGCTGGGGGGCATGCCGAATCTCAAAGTAATTGCAATGTTGCTGCTATGTTTCTGGTGTGCCTCGGCTGCGTTCCTCTTTGCAGATACACCGACAAACGAATGGATCAGACAGCAGGCGGAGCAAATGCCCAAAGACGAAGTAGAACATTATTGGGACGGGCTCATGCAGCAATACGGCGGATTTTTCCCTGATCAGAAAACGCCTTCCTTCATGGACATGCTGCTTCCAGGCGGTGAAGGGTTCAGCATAAAGGGTGTATTGAGCGCTATAGCTGATTTTTTCATCCATGAAATCCGAGTAAATGCCAAGTTGCTCGTCACCATCGTCATGCTCAGCATTATGAGTATGGTGCTGGAAACGCTACAAAGCGCTTTTGAAAGCAAACAGGTCAGCAAAGTGGCCTACGCTATCGTATACATGGTCATTATCATTTTGGCGGTTAATAGCTTTAGTGTAGCGATTGGTTATGCCAAAGAAGCGATTGATAGCATGATTCACTTCATGATGGCAATGTTGCCTTTGCTGTTTACTATGCTAGCCTCGATGGGGAACGTCGTAACAGTTTCGGTGACCCACCCGCTGATTGTATTTATGATCAACACAGTCGGAACAGTCATTCATACGCTGGTTTTCCCGCTGCTGTTCTTCTCGGCTGTGCTGTACTTGGTCAACTCGCTGACGGGCAAATACAAGCTGACCCAGCTAGCCGATCTGTTGCGGAACGCTGGAGTAGCAGTGCTGGGAGTGCTGCTGACCATTTTTCTAGGAGTCATTTCGGTACAAGGCTTGACATCGTCCGTTACTGACGGATTAACGATCCGTACAGCCAAATATATTACAGGTAGCTTTGTTCCGGTGGTCGGCAAGGCGTTGGCAGATGCGACAGATACAGTTATTTCGGCTTCGCTGCTCGTTAAAAATGCCATTGGTCTGGTAGGAGTCATTATTATTTTGTTCCTGTGCGCCTTTCCCGCCCTCAAGATTCTGACGCTGGCGCTCATTTATAAAGTGACAGCAGCGATCATGCAGCCTTTGGGTGATACGCCTATCGTGGCATGTCTGGATGCGATCGGCAAGAGCATGATTTATGTTTTCGCGGCGCTGGCAGCAGTGGGATTGATGTCCTTCCTTGCAATTACAGTCATGCTCGCAGCAGGCAATATGACAGTCATGATGAGGTGAACCAATGCACGTAAACCAACAAGGGGGGAGGAGAGTGACGTGACCTGGCTGGCAGGCTGGCTCAAGGAACTGGTGCTAATCGTGTTGCTGGCTTCTTTTGTCGATATGATCTTACCGAGCCGATCTATGGAGAGGTATGTCAAACTCGTTCTCAGCCTGCTTATTCTGCTGACGTTGCTGTCTCCGGTCGTGCGCTTACTGAGTACCAGTCCTTCCGAGGTTCTAGGGCGAGCATTGGATCTTCAACGTCAGGCTGAGACAGGCAAGAGAGAACCGACATTGGAGGAGATTCTAGCAAAAGGCAGCCAGTTAAAGCAACAGCAAGAACAAAGCTCCATGCAATGGGCTGGCAAAGAGGTAGCTAAGGAAATGAAAGGACAGTTGGAACAGTATACTGGGTTAGCAATTCAGTCGGTCGAGGTTACCCTTGCAAAGATTCAACAGGAGGAATCAGGACTGGAGGCAGGAACGGGTGTCCAGTCGGTAGTGGTCCAATTGGCAGAACAGCAGCCAGAAAAAGAAAAGAAAAACACAGACGTCTCGCCTGGTGCAGATGTCAAACCGATTATGGTGGAGCCTGTAACTGAAAAGACAGTGAATATTCGTGTAGAGCCAACACATGCAAAAACTTCAGATTTTAATGAAGGAACGCGAGAGAATGATCGTAATCCTGACAAAACTGTTGAGGACGGAAAGCCAACAGATACGAAAGCATTTGGCTTAATTACAGGACTTTTACGTGAAAAATGGGGGATAGATAGCAAAAATGTTCAGGTGCTTTCTTCGCAGGATGGAACACATGAATGGTAACAGGAGGTGAGCAGAAATGAGCAAATGGCTGAAAAAGCTGGAGCAATGGCTGGGTGGAGGGGCGGATGGGGCGAAAAGGTTCAATTCATTTCGTTGGTTGCTTATTCTTGGCCTTATCGGTGTAGCGATTATGCTCTTTAATTCATTCGTTAATGTAAAAAAGGTTGATCCAGAAAACGTAGGGCGTGAGCCGCCTGGCGTGATGAAAAATGAGCCTACGTTAGAGACAACAACAGGTGAAGAAAGTTCCTTTGCCGGGATTGAGAAGGTTTTTGAGGACAATATGAAACAGATGCTGGAGCAGATTGTTGGCGTAGGAACCGTTGATGTCATGGTTACGGTAGACTCCACCGAAGAAGTTATCGTTCAACGCAATGTAAAGGACATGCAGGAAGAGAACAATGAGACGGACGCCAATGGTGGACAACGGCACACTACTCAATATACACGTGATGGCGAAATTGTAACCTATGAATCATCTGGTGGTCAGCACACCCCGATTGTGACAAAAAAAGTAAAACCGCAGGTGAGGGGAGTGCTTGTTGTGGCTATGGGGGCAGAAAACCCTACAGTGAAGCAGCTAATTGTCGATGCTGTACAGAAGGGGCTAAATGTACCTTCCTACAAAATTTCAGTCGTACCGCGCAAGCAGGGATAATTTGGAATTCAGGAACAAAGAAGTTTATATTTTAAACCATTAATGAATATGGAGGACGGAACATGAATAATAAAAGACAAACCGTTTGGCTGGTGTCCATGCTGAGTTTAATGGTCGTGCTGTCTGCGTATTATTTGTTTACGGAGGACTCAAGCCCTGCAAATCCACCAGTAGCCGATAGTGAACAAGTGAGCAAGGTTAAGCAGGATGCCGCACAGGAAGCAACGACGAAGGCAGAGGAACAATTGAACGAACTGAAGGTAAACGAAGTAGTGACGAATGGAGAAGTAACTGATGGAGCATCAGCAAATTCCACAAAGTCGGATACGGCTTCTACAACTGACCCAGCAACAGAAAACTCAAAAGGCGACAAAGGTACGGCAGCTACCCCTACTACTGAACCGGCGACATCCAATCAAAACACAACAGCGACTAAGACGGACGCGACAGCACAAAATGACGACAAAGCAGCCTCTACAGCCAAAACCGACCAGCAGGTACTGGATCAAGTGGCAACTGATCAAGCTGCCCAACCTACAGCAGCAGCTGTGATTGACAACTATTTGCTGGAACGGGACGTGGAAAATCAGAAGAAAAATGATGAACTGACTACCGCAATGAACGACAGCACACCAAAGAAAGCTGCGGAGGCTCAAAAGGAATTACATGTACTTGAAGATAAGCAGGCTAAAATTACTGGAATTGAAGAAGAGCTTCAGCAACAGTTCGCCAATGCGGTCGTCCGTGAGGAAGACGCTGATAAATACAAAGTAGTGGTTCTGAGTGAAAAATTGGATGCTAAGCAAGCGGTAACAATTGTCGACAAAGTCATGAAGGAACTGAATGTAACGCAGGATAAGATCAGTGTCCAATATGTTACACAATAAGACAAAAAACGCGAAAAAGCCCGGATTTCTGCATTATTCCGGGCTCTTTCTATTTTTAATGATTGTGATATAATACATAAAGCTGTTTCAACAATGTTATCAGCAACCGGCAAAATGCTGAAGGAGTGATTAATAGAGATGTTTAAATTAAGCGAGATTAAGGAATTGATCAAGCTGGTGGATGAAACGTCTGTGCATGAGCTTGAAATTGAAAATGAAGGAACTCGCTTGTTGATCCGGAAACCGGGCAAAAGCGAAATCGTTACAGTACAGGCTCCTGTGGCAACACCTGCTTATGCAGTGGCACCACAAGCTGTTATTCCAAATCCACAAGTACAGTCCGATGTTGGATCTACAACTGCTGGAGAACCGAGGGAATATGCAAGCAATCTACATAAAATCGTATCTCCGATGGTAGGCACTTTCTATAGTTCTTCATCACCGGATACGGCTCCGTATGTGAGTATCGGCAGCAAAGTGGGCGAAAAAACAACGGTATGTATCATTGAAGCGATGAAGCTGATGAACGAGCTGGAAGCTGAAGTGAAGGGCGAAATTGTGGAAATTTTGGCCGAAAACGGACAGTTGGTCGAGTATGGCCAGCCATTGTTCCTTGTGAAACCGGAGTAAAAAGCTTGTTTGCACCCTCTTTTGAGGGTTCGGCAAGACTGCTCCCAGGGAGGATAAAGTCATGACATTTCAAAAAGTATTGATTGCGAATCGTGGAGAAATTGCGGTTCGTATCATTCGCGCTTGCCGCGAAATGAATATTTCGACAGTTGCTGTATATTCGGAAGCTGACAAGGATTCGTTACATGTGCGTCTCGCAGATGAGGCTTACTGTATCGGACCGACGCTATCTAAGGACAGCTACCTTAATTTTACGAATCTGATGAGCGTTGCTACATTGACTGAATGTGATGCCATTCATCCAGGTTACGGATTTTTGGCGGAAAACGCAGACTTCGCTGAAATTTGCGAATCGTGTAATATTACGTTTATTGGTCCTTCTCCTGAAGCCATTAACAAAATGGGAGATAAGGCCGTAGCTAAGCAGACCATGAAGGATGCCGGAGTTCCAGTTATTCCGGGTTCAGACGGGCTGGTTGAGGATTTGCAGGATGCGATCGGCATCGCACGTGATATCGGATATCCGGTAATTATCAAGGCCACAGCAGGAGGCGGAGGTAAAGGTATTCGTATCGCCGAAGATGAGGATAACCTCATTCAGCAAATCACTACCGCTCAGCAGGAGGCGCAAAAAGCATTTGGCAATGCGGGTGTGTACCTAGAAAAATATTTGACCGGTATGAAACATGTGGAAATACAGATCATAGCGGACAAGCATGGTAATGTTGCCCATTTGGGCGAACGGGACTGCTCTGTGCAGCGTCGTCGTCAGAAGTTGTTGGAGGAAGCACCATGTCCTGTACTTTCGCAGGATGTCCGTGAAGAAATGGGTCAGGCAGCTGTTCGTGCAGCTTTGGCCGTTCAATACTCTGGTGCAGGTACTCTCGAATTTTTGCTCGGCCCGGACAACAATTTCTATTTCATGGAAATGAATACACGTATTCAGGTAGAACATCCCGTAACAGAAATGATTACTGGTGTAGACCTGATTAAGGAAATGATTTCTGTCGCTGAAGGGCATCCGCTTTCCTTTACGCAGGAAGAAGTCACCATCAATGGTTGGGCGATAGAGTGCCGTATTAACGCTGAGGATCCGGATCGTAATTTTATGCCTGCACCGGGTAAAATCGGATTTTATCTGCCTCCAGGCGGTCCTGGGGTACGGGTAGACAGTGCAGTATATCCAGGTTATAGCATTCCTCCTTATTATGACTCTATGATCGCCAAGCTGATTGTGTGGGCACCTACACGGCAGGATGCAATTGCCAAAATGAAGCGGGCTTTGACTGAGTTTGCTATTGAGGGCATACCCACAACGATTTCTTTTCATCAGCGCTTGCTAGAGCATCCGACCTTTATTAAAGGCGATTTTGATATTAAATTTTTGGAGGAAAACGAAGTTTAATCGGTATATTTCCTCCGTTTGTCATAATGAACGCCAAATGATATAGTATGGATAATAAGTGAGCATGTCTGCTTTGAAATCTAAAGCTGGAATGAAACTTATTTTGACCGAAAGGTGTTGAAGGTATGAGCACAGTGCCAACCGAATTCGAACGTACAGAAATTGGGGAGATTCAAATTGCCCCAGAAGTTATTGAAGTCATTGCCGGACTGGCTACCGTTGAGGTACCGGGCGTGGCGGGAATGAGTGGCGGATTTGCTGGTGGGTTTGCCGAACTGCTAGGCCGCAAAAATTTATCTAAAGGTGTAAAAGTGGAAGTCGGACAGCGTGAAGCTGCTGTAGACGTCTCCGTCATTATTGAGTACGGTAACCGTCTGCCTGAGGTGGCTGCTGCTATTCAGCATAATGTTAAGCGTTCGATTGAGAACATGACAGGTCTTAACGTTGTTGAAGTGAACGTGCAAATTCATGATGTTCAATTCAAAAATGCCGATAAAGTAGAAGAGCCGGAAGTGCTGGGCGCCGGACGGGTTAAATAGAGCGATACTTTGTACAAACCCCCGACCCTTATGGGTCGAGGGTTTACTCTAATTTAAGGAGGCTGTGCGTTTCGTGGCTAAAGTTATGGACAGACTTCTGCTGTTCTTGTACAGCTTAAGTATCGGAATTATTTCCATTCTCGCCATCCTCCTCCTGAGCGGGGCCATTCCGTATGTTTTAAGTATTGAGGATGAGCGAGTAGTGTGGTTTACCAGCCTGATT
The DNA here is from genome assembly GCF_017833915.1 of Paenibacillus sp. 1182. Classification (NCBI taxonomy): domain Bacteria; kingdom Bacillati; phylum Bacillota; class Bacilli; order Caryophanales; family Paenibacillaceae; genus Paenibacillus; species Paenibacillus sp. 1182. The sequence continues at coordinate 83,146 of NZ_JAFICR010000001.1, forward strand.
ATTGCAGGGGTTCTGTTGTTATTGAGTCTTCGTTTTTTTTATATCTCTATTCGACGGAACCAAACCGTACAGCATTCTATTGATCAACGAACGGAATACGGTGACATTCAGATTTCAGTGGATACCATTGAAAATCTGTGCCTCAAAGCAGCTTCCCGATTTCGCGGGATGCAGGATTTGAAAGCACGCGTTCGTGTGTTGGATTCGGGACTTGATATTACGATTCGGGCGGTTGTAGACGGGGAAAGCTCCATTCCGGTGTTAACCTCCGAGGTACAAAAGGGGGTACACGATCATGTGGAAGAAATTACAGGAATTCCTGTGTCCAATGTATCGGTGTACATCGCTAATGTTTCTCAGTCACCCAGCTTTAAGAGTCGTGTGGAATAGAGGTGATTTTCCCTGATGCCCTGGAAAGAAATATGGGGAAGTTACAAGGGCCGGATCATGGGGATCACGGCTGGTATTTTTTTCGGTTTTATTTATTTGTGGGCAGGCTTTTGGAATATGTTGTTCTTTGCATTGATGGTGTTCATCGGATATACGCTAGGAAGACGTAGCGATTCAGCGCTCGGTTCATTCCTCCCTTGGAAGGAATGGGGCGATTGGTTGTCGCAACGTTGGCGTCCTTTTAAATGAACCCTGTGATACGTGTTCTCCAAAAATAGAGCTGTAGCTTCTTTGCGCCCAACGTTTTGGAGGATGCGTTCACAGGTTTTTTTGTGGAAATTGGTTAGAATGAAAAATAGATATAGGCAAGCGTAGGAGGCAGGGCATGAAAAGACGTCTGGCGAGGGAATTAGCGGTACAGAGTATGTACCATATGGAAATGAATGAAGTGGATGCGGCAGCAGCCGTGGACATGTTGCTTCAGGAAGCCGCTGAGGAAAACGAAGCGGAAGTTGTCGTTAAAAATGCAGCAGTGTTAAGAGCGTATGTCTTGGAGCATGTGCGGGGTACGTGGGAGCACAAGGAAGCCATTGATGGGCTGCTGGTGGATTATCTTAAAGGCTGGCAGATCAGCAGGCTTTCACGTGTAGATCGTCAAATTTTAAGGCTTGCGGCATATGAGATGATTTTCCGTGAGGATGTTCCAGCCAAGGTAGCTGTTAATGAAGCGATTGAGTTGTCGAAGCACTTTGGTACCGAGGAATCCGGTAAATTTGTTAATGGCGTACTGGGGCGAGTGATACAAGAACTGGAGCAATTGAAAGCACGTTTTTAAGTAGAGACTACTGAATCAGGTTGGAGAGTGGTAAAACATGTCAGCACCGATCATTGATGGTAAACAAATCTCTCAGGATATTCGCGCAAGCATTCAGCAAGAGGTCATTCGTTTGAAAGAGCACAGCTTTCAACCCGGACTGGCTGTTGTATTGGTAGGCGAAGATCCCGCTTCGCAAGTGTATGTTAAAAACAAGGAAAAGGCATGCCATGATCTCGGCTATTACTCCGAGGTTCACCGGTTGGCAGCAGATACTTCGCAGGAAGCATTACTGGAACTGGTAAACAAGCTGAACCATCAAAGTACCATCCATGGAATTTTGGTGCAACTGCCGTTGCCAAAGCATATTCATGAAAAAGCTGTCATTGACGCGATTGCAGTGGAGAAGGATGTGGATGGATTCCATCCGGTGAACGTAGGGAATTTGGTCATCGGTGACGATAGTCTATTGCCTTGTACTCCTGCTGGAGTCATTGAGTTAATTAAGCGTGCTGGAGTGGAGATAGCCGGTAAACATGCGGTAGTTATTGGTCGCAGTAATATCGTGGGCAAGCCAGTGTCTTTATTGTTGCAGCGTGAAAATGCTACGGTTACGATGTGCCACTCCCGTACAGCGAATATTGCGGACCTAAGTCGACAAGCAGATATCTTAGTCGTTGCGATCGGCAAAGCCAACTTTATTGATGCTTCGTTCGTGAAGCCCGGAGCGGTAGTGATAGATGTAGGGATGAACCGTCTGGAAAACGGAAAGCTGGCGGGGGACGTTGATTTTGAGAGCGTGAAGCAAGTGTCTGGTCCGATTACGCCTGTTCCCGGCGGAGTAGGGCCGATGACAATTACGATGCTGATGCAAAATACGCTCGTAGCGGCCAAGCGGTCGCACGGTTTGGCATAAGGACAGCTGCCTGTGGCTGAACAACGTATTTACTCTATAAAGGACCTGAATCGTTATATCCGGATGAAATTGGAGTCGGATCAGGTGCTGTCTGATGTATGGATACGCGGGGAAATTTCTAATTTTACGCATCATTCAAGTGGTCACATGTACTTTACGCTCAAGGATGAGGGGAGCCGCATACGTTCGATTATGTTTGCAACCCATAATCAGCGGCTCCCTTTCGTACCGAAAGAAGGTACGCGTGTTATTGCCCGGGGAAACGTATCCGTGTACGAACGAGATGGACAATATCAGTTTTATGCGACTCAAATGCAGCCTGATGGTATAGGAAGCCTTTATTTAGCTTACGAGCAGCTCAAGCAAAAGCTGGATGCAGAGGGACTGTTTGATACTGCTCGTAAGCGTAGCCTCCCTGCCCATCCAGTAACCATTGGCGTGATTACGTCACCGACTGGAGCGGCTGTGCGTGATATTATTACGACACTTCAACGGCGATACCCGCAGGCTGGAATTGTGTTGTATCCTGTGCTTGTACAAGGAAAAGGTGCCGCCCCCTCGATCGTCAAGGCAATTGAAACTATGAATCGTATGCAAGAGGTTCAGGTGATGATTGTCGGACGGGGAGGTGGCTCGTTGGAAGAACTGTGGGCGTTTAATGAGGAAGCGGTTGCGCGCGCCATTTACGCATCGGTCATTCCGGTTATTTCGGCAGTTGGACACGAAACGGATTTTACCATTGCCGATTTTGTGGCTGACTTACGTGCGGCAACGCCAACCGCAGCAGCCGAGTTGGCCGTGCCTAATCAGGCAGAGCTACGGGATCAGCTGCTCCAGCGGGAGCAACGGTTGCGTAACGCCCTCCGGCAGCGGCTGGAAACCAGCCGTGTACGCTTGGCGAGGCTTCAGCGTTCACCAGTCCTGCTGCACCCACGCCGCTATATGCTACAGCATGCAGAGCGAATGGACATGCTGCATCAGCGTCTAATCCGCGCAGCGCGTAACCGTTCTCGTTTGAACGCAGAAAAGAACGCACGTATGCGTCAGGTACTAGAACGGTTTAATCCGCGTGAACAAATTCGTTCAGCACGCAAGCAGACGGATATGGCGCAACGTCAGCTGGAGTCTGCGATGCGTGCTATTACGAAAACGGGACGGCAGCAGTTGCACACGGGAATTCGTCAACTGGATGCGCTGAGCCCACTCAAAGTCATGGCCCGAGGCTATAGCTTGGTATACGATGAGCAGGAAAAACGGCTGATTAAGTCGCTCAAAGACGTACAGCCGGGAGATTCCATCAAGATTAAAGTGAGTGATGGGCAGTTGGACTGCCAAGTATGGGGAATGAAGGAGGACGCGAAGCACGGTGGCGAATGAAACGGAATTGAATTTTGAAGCGGCTATGGCTGCTCTTGAAGAAATTGTCGGACAACTGGAGCATGGAGACGTTCCTCTGGAGCAAGCCATTGATTTGTTCCAGCGGGGGATGAAGTTGTCTCAACTTTGCAGTCAGAAGCTGGAGCAGGTTGAACGTAAAATTGAAATGATCGTGGAAGAGGATGGAGATTTGCGCAAGAAGCCTTTTGGTGGGGGACTGGATGAAAACGGCGGTGAAGGACTTGAATAGACCGTCGTTCAAGGAATATTTGACCGGGACGACGGATGCGGTTTCGTCCGCACTGACCGAGCAATTCCCGGCCGATTGGGACATTCCCGATGTTCTTCGAGAATCCATGAATTATTCACTCACCGCAGGCGGAAAACGGCTGCGGCCTCTGCTTGTGATCGCTGCTGCTGAAGCATTCGGTGGAAGCAGGGAAGCTGCGCTGCCAGTGGCATGTGCGGTAGAAATGGTACATACGTACTCCCTCATTCATGACGACTTGCCAGCCATGGATGATGATGACTATCGGCGAGGTAAGCTGACGAATCATAAGGTATACGGCGAGGCGGTTGCCGTCCTTGCGGGTGATGCTTTGTTGACCCATGCCTTTTACAGTATTGTGCAAGCAGGACGGCGTCACGGTGTTTCGTCTGATTCGCTATTGTCCATAGTTGAGGATTTGTCCGAAATGAGTGGCGCGCGGGGCATGGTAGGCGGACAGGTCGCCGATATGTCAGGCGAGCAAGGAATGACGGGGATCGAGGAACTGGAATATATCCATCTTCATAAAACGGCTGATTTGATTATTTTCTCGCTCTTGGCAGGTGGACGGATTGGTGGGGCGGACAAGGGTCAATTAGAGGCGCTTCGACGCTTTGGACGAGATTTGGGGCTGGCTTTTCAGATACAGGACGATATACTGGACCTCATAGGCGATGAGAGTAAAATGGGTAAGAAAACGCAAAGTGATGTTGAACAAGAGAAGGTCACCTATCCGTATTTCATTGGTATGGACGCATCTTTGCAGCAGGTAGAGGAACTCACCGCATCTGCTAAAAGAGTGATAATAGAGAGTGGTATCCCCGATTCTTCTCGTTTGCTGGAGATAGCCGATTACCTGATGAAGCGTGATCATTAGTTGCGTTAGAGCTGTTTTGACTTGTCTGCGTTTAAGCACAGTCAAAAAGTGTGATATAATACTTGTTAACTTTACTCACAAACTTGAAGGAAAGCGGGGAGATATGCGTGCTGCTTCCACACATAAAGCAACCAGGCGATCTGAAATCACTGTCGGTTGAGGAGTTGGCTTCTCTAGCCGAGGAAATCAGGAGCTTTTTGATTGAGAAGCTGTCCGTGACTGGGGGGCATCTGGCATCGAATCTGGGAGTGGTTGAGCTCACGATCGCCCTGCATTATTGCTATAACAGTCCGAAGGACAAGATGATTTATGACGTTGGGCACCAAGCCTACGTACACAAAATATTGACAGGGCGAATGGACCGTTTTGATACACTTCGTCAGCGTGATGGACTTTGTGGTTTTGTAAAAAGAAGTGAGAGCGAGCATGATGTTTGGGAAGCCGGTCATAGCAGCACTTCTCTGTCGGCCGCAATGGGAATGGCTTTGGCTCGAGATTTGAAGGGCGAGGACAATAAAGTCATTGCAATGATCGGAGACGGCGCGCTGACTGGGGGGATGGCCTTCGAAGCGTTGAATCATATCGGACATGAGCGCAAAAATTTAATGGTAATTCTGAATGACAACGAAATGTCCATAGCACCTAATGTAGGGGCCATGCATAATTATTTGAGTAAAATCCGCTCGGACCGCCATTATTTGCGGGCAAAAGATGAGCTGGAAGTTTTGCTGAAAAAAATACCCGCGATCGGCGGTAAACTTGCCAAATCGGCTGGCCGTGTCAAGGACAGTCTTAAATATATGATGGTGCCTGGTGTACTGTTTGAAGAGCTGGGACTTACGTATCTCGGTCCAGTGGACGGACATGATTTGCCGAAGCTAATCGAAACCTTCCAGCAGGCTGATAATGTCACTGGCCCTGTATTGGTGCATGTCGTAACCACCAAGGGCAAGGGCTATAAACCTGCGGAAGCAGATTCACACAAATGGCATGGAATCAGTCCCTACAAAATTGAATCGGGTCAGGTACTCAAAGCTGTAGGTAATCCGATGTATACGGAAATTTTCGGTCGAACGTTGATTGAGCTGGCTGAGCAGGATGAGCGCATCGTTGCGGTCACACCCGCTATGCCTGGCGGATCAGGTTTGGTACCGTTTAGTAAAGAGTTTCCTAGCCGTATGATTGACGTCGGCATTGCTGAACAGCATGCAGCTACCATGTGTGCTGCGTTGGCAATGGAAGGGATGAAGCCGGTGTTTGCGGTGTACTCCACTTTTATGCAGCGTGCTTATGACCAGATTGTGCATGATATCTGTCGTCATAATGCGAACGTAATGTTCGCGATTGACCGTGCAGGTTTTGTTGGGGCTGACGGGGAAACTCATCATGGCGTGTTTGATGTGGCATTCTTACGTCATATCCCCAATCTTGTGCTTATGATGCCAAAGGATGAGAACGAGCTACGTCATATGATGAAAACAGCGCTCGACTATGAAGATGGTCCAATTGCTTATCGTTACCCACGTGTTAATGTGGTTGGCGTGCCGTTGGATAAAGAATTACAGGCTATTCCCATCGGCAGTTGGGAGCTCCTGCGTAAGGGTGAGGGCTTTGCTGTAATTGCATCAGGACCGATGCTCCAGGTGGCGACAGAGGCTGCGGAGGCGATGAAACGGGAAGGTTTGCAAGTGGGCGTCGTGAATGCTCGTTTCCTGAAACCTTTGGACGAGGATATGTTGCGTGAGCTGGCTCGTCAGCATACGAAGCTGATCGTATTGGAAGAAGCTTCTGAAGCAGGAAGCTTGGGTAGCGCTGTACTGGAATTTTACGCTAAAGCCGAAATACAAGAGGCACAGGTGCGCCTAATGGGGATTCCCGATCTGTTCGTGGAGCATGGCTCCATCAAAGAGCAGCGTGCTGAAGTAGGTCTCACCATTGAAGATGTATGCTTAAAGTTGCGTAAATGGGCTGCTGAGCCAGCATATGGCATGGGACAATCTGTATAGGGTAACTTGAAGTGAAGACCATGACGTTTATAAAAAGTATGACAAGAGCAGCCTGGCTGCCTAAAGGGAGATTAACATGTCTGTTCCGAAGGAACGCATTGATGTATTACTTGTAGAACAAGGCTTTTTTGAAAGCCGTGAAAAAGCTAAAGCTGCGATTATGGCTGGGCTAGTGCTGGCGGACAGCGAACGGATCGAGAAGGCGGGGATGAAGGTACCACGCGCCAGCGAGCTTAAAGTTAAGGGTTCGGTGCATCCGTATGTAAGCCGTGGAGGATTGAAGCTGGAGAAGGCCATCCGTCAATTTGAGCTGGATATGAAGGGCAGGACAATGCTGGATATTGGCTCGTCCACTGGAGGTTTTACGGATTGTGCGCTTCAGCATGGAGCTGAATACGTATACGCCATTGATGTGGGTTATAACCAGCTGGATTGGTCGCTTCGTAATGATGAACGAGTATGCGTAATGGAGAAAACGAATTTCAGATATATGACACCCGCGGATTTGAATGGTTCCGTGCCGAATTTTGCTAGTATTGACGTTTCCTTTATTTCATTACGTATTATTTTGCCCCCGTTGCTTGCCTTGTTGCATCAACCTGCTGATATTGTAGCTCTAATCAAGCCGCAATTCGAAGCTGGACGCGAAAAGGTCGGAAAATCCGGTGTGGTCCGTGATCCTGCTACGCATAAAGAAGTGTTGCAGACCATTCTGATGTTTGCACATGAGCTTGGACTTACGCTGCAAGGTTTGGCTTATTCACCTATTACAGGTGGAGAAGGCAATATTGAATTTTTAGCGCATTGGCGTTTGGATGGGTTTCCTGCTGCAGAATCGCAGCTGGAGAAGATGGATTTCAGACCACTGATTGAACGTACCGTTCAGGAAGCAGGTCAGACTTTTAATAATGGTCCATCGCGTAAGTAACATTCAGGGGTTCTCCATGAGTTCTGTGAACTTAAGGGAACCTCTTTTTGGTGTGAGGGATTGATTATAGAACTCACGTTCGCCTATAATGAGATGTACAAAGGAAAAGGGATTTTACATCTTGTCCTAGAATATGTCCATGAGGTGATCGGTCCATGGACACAAGATATGATACGGTTATCATCGCTGTGATCGGGGTGATATTAGGAATATGGGCTTTGTATAGCCTACGTGCCTGGTTGAAGGAGCCAGAGCCGCTTGTGCTAAAGACGATACCGATTAACGAGGACTTGGACGAAGGACCTGCCACACACCTACTCGAAGAAGCAGGATATGAAGTAGTGGGCGGGAAGATGAAAATACCGCTTGCTTTTAAAGTGAACGGACATACCGTGTATAGCCGTTTGTTTATAGACTACGTGGCTGTACGAAACGGTTCGACATATATGGTCAAAACGTCACGCCGCAAGAAACCAATGGAGTGGAGTGGTCCTGATTTAAGGGACAGGCTCATGCCGTATTTATTGCTCTATCCGGGTTGCGCGGGTGTATTGTACGTTGATACGGACGAGCGAAGTATTCGCCTTATTACATTAGTGGAAGACCTCGAAGAAGAGGAATATGAAGGTTAATCCATAGGAGGATTATATGAAGGGTCAACGACATATTAAAATTAGGGAAATTATTTCACAACATGAGATTGAGACGCAGGATGATCTGGTTGAAGCATTGCGTAAGGCTGGTTTTCAGGTCACGCAGGCGACCGTATCGCGTGATATCAAGGAGCTACTGCTCATCAAGGTCCCAATGGACGATGGCAGATATAAATATTCGATGCCTTCAGATCAGCGCTACAATCCAGCCCAGAAACTGAAACGTACGTTGGTTGATAACTTTTTGCATATTGACTACACAACCAATCTGATTGTGATGAAGTGTCTGCCGGGAACAGCCAACTCGATTGCTGCTTTATTGGACAATATTGAATGGTCCGAAATTATGGGTACGATTAGCGGAGATGACACCATTTTGATTATTTGCCGATCGGAAGAAAACAGCGAAGCTATCGTGAATCGTCTTATGGGCTACATTTCCTAATTATAATGGCTACGCATATTAGGCGTTTTAATTTGTACATCATAGAGGTGAAAGAACGATGCTGGTCACTTTGTCTATACGGAATTTGGCGGTCGTAGAGGCCGTCGATGTTCATTTTTATAAAGGGTTTCATGTGTTGAGCGGGGAAACAGGTGCTGGTAAATCCATTATTATCGATGCGCTTGGGCTAATTGCAGGCGGTAGGGGCTCTGCTGATTTAGTGCGTTACGGTTGTGATAAAGCAGAGATGGAAGCCTTGTTTGAACTGCCAGTAAAACACCCCGTTTGGAATACACTTGAGGAACAAGGGATTAAGGCTAATGCGGAGGAGCATTTGCTAATTCGTCGTGAACTTACGGTTCAGGGAAAAAGCTCTTCTCGAATTAACGGCCAGATGGTTAATTTAACGATGCTGCGTGAGGTAGGTGAGCAACTCGTCAATATACACGGGCAGCATGAGCATCAAAGCCTGCTACGTGCAGATCGCCATCTGGCGCTGCTGGATACGTTCGGTGATTCGGTGATCGGTCCGGTCAAAACGCTTTATCGGGAGCGTTACAATGCTTTTGTCAAAGCGGAAAAAGAAGTAAGAGAACTGCAAAGCTCCAGTCAAAAGGCTTATCAGCTTTTGGATATGTACCGATTTCAACTAGAAGAGATCGCTGCGGCGGAGTTGAAATTGGGAGAAGATGAATTATTGGCAGAAGAACGGGTCAAGCTATCCCATAGTGAGAAAATGATGGATGGGATATCAGGAGCATACGAACTCTTAAGCGGCAGAGGTGGACTGGATACGATCAATAACGTGTTGACCAGATTGAACGATGTCCAAAACTATGACAGCAAAAGCCTTCAGCCCATTGCAGAGCAGATTCAGTCTGCTTTTTACCAGTTGGAGGACGCAGCATTCCAATTACGTTCTTATCGTGAGGATATTGAATTTAATCCAGGCAAGCTGCATGAAGTGGAACAACGTTTGAATCAAATTACCGGATTACAGCGAAAATATGGTGATAGTATAGAGCAGATTTTGGAATACTATAGCCGTATTGAGCAGGAAACCGATCTGCTGGAAAATAAAGATGAGCGGCTGGAGCAGCTCATTGCAAAACGGGACGAGTTGCTGTCCGATTTGCTTGAGATTTCGGAAGAGCTTACAGAAGCACGTGAAATTTGCGCTGAAGAGCTTGCAGAGCAAGTGGAGCAGGAGTTAAAAGACCTACAGATGGAAAGAACGTCACTCAAGGTGCGCATTGATCCAATTGAAGATCCACGCGGATATGAGTACAAAGGTCTGAAGGTAAGACCTACCAAGCAGGGCATTGATAATGCTGAATTTCTTATTTCCCCTAATCCAGGTGAGCCATTACGTCCACTTGGTAAGATCGCTTCAGGCGGTGAGCTATCACGTATCATGTTGGCGATGAAAAGTATTTTTGCGCGTCATGATCAAATTCCAGTACTCATTTTTGACGAGGTGGATACCGGGGTGAGTGGTCGTGCAGCTCAATCCATTGCCGAGAAGCTATATCGTTTATCTTCCGTTTGTCAGGTGTTCTCCATTACTCATTTGCCACAGGTGGCATGTATGGCAGATCATCAGTACCTTATTGAGAAAAATGTTCATGACGGACGGACCATGACTCAAATTGAGGGACTTACGGAGGACGGGCGTGTCAAAGAATTGGCACGGATGCTGGGCGGTGTGGAAATTACCGAAAAAACATTGCATCACGCACAGGAAATGCTGAATTTGGCGGAAGGAAAGAAAGCCTGAAAAGAGCGGCCGGCGTAATGTTTAACAGTTATAAAAGCCTGGGGGCAAGGTTACCTTATAGGTACGCAATTGGCGACCACCTTTACTCGTCAAGCGAAAGAAGCAAAGGGAGCGTGACAGCCATTGAATTTTTACTCCAGGATCAAATTGCTCGGTCTTTTGCTTGTTTTTCTTATGTGTTCTATCGGTAACGCTCAGCATGTGCAAGCAGCGCTGCCTCCACAAGCTTCTTTGGATTTGTTCGGTTCTAAAAGCGTGAGGACAACCCAAGAAAGTGTAATTCCCGATTTAAAAGTATACCCGGGAGGGCAGACGATTGGGGTTAAAGTAAAATCTTCAGGAGTGCTTGTCGTCGGTCACCATATCATTCAGGAAAGTAATGATCGTAAGGTATCACCTGGTGAAACAGCGGGGATTCGCCTAGGGGATCGGATTACACACATGAACGGCAAACCACTCAATAGCCTGGCAAGGGTTGCTGAAGTAGTAGACGAAGCAGGTAAGAATAAAAAGGCGCTCGACATTACGCTTTGTCGAGGTGAGCAGACCATTTCCACCAAGTTAACACCAGCATATGATCAGGATGATAAAGCATGGCGGCTTGGGTTGTATATTAGGGACTCGGCTGCAGGTGTAGGTACATTAACGTTTTACGCACCAGACCAAGGTGTATACGGGGCCTTGGGCCACGTAATTACCGATATGAATACCCAAACCCCTATTGTCGTGGGAAGCGGAGAGATTGTGCAGTCCAATGTGACATCAATTGCGAAAAGCCAAAGTGGGGAACCAGGAGAAAAACGCGCTCATTTTCTCAAAGATCATCGGGTATTAGGAAATATTGAACGAAATACGAATTTCGGAATCTTTGGGAAAATGTCAGATGAGCCGCAATATGGATTGTATTCGACTCCTATTCCGGTGGCTCTTGCGAATGAAGTAAAGGAAGGACCTGCAGAAATTTTGACTGTACTGGAAGGTCAACAAATTCAGCGGTTTCAGGCGGAAATTGTACACATTTCTCAGCAGGACAAACCGGCAACCAAAGGACTTGTGATTCGTATTGTAGATCCAAAGCTGTTGGATAAGACCGGGGGAATCGTGCAAGGAATGAGCGGTAGTCCGATCATCCAAAATGGTAAGCTTATCGGGGCTGTAACACATGTATTTGTGAATGATCCTAAATCAGGTTACGGTTGTTTTATCGAATGGATGCTGCGCGATGCAGGAATCATGCAGAATAACGTAAGCTTAAAATCATCTTCTAATCTTAAGGCGAGCTAGTGGCCTTAAGATTTTTTTGTCGAAAAGCAGGGGAATAGCTCATAATTGCAAGATAAAGAATCAATTATAATAGAAACTATAAAAAAAATAAATAAAAATAATTTTCGACAGAAGGAATTCATAATTCGATGTCGAAATCATATACTCCGACAAGAAATATTTATATACTGTAAACAGATATCACAATGGAATATCACTCAATGAGGAGGAAGTACATTGCAAAAAATTGAGGTATTGTTGGCTGATGACAACCGGGAATTTACGAATTTGCTTGCTGAATATATTTCCGATCAGGAGGATATGGAAGTTACAGGAATCGCCTATAACGGTGAAGAAGTGCTCCAACGCATCGCAGAATCCCGCAACATACCTGATGTACTTATTTTGGATATTATTATGCCTCATCTGGATGGTCTGGGTGTATTGGAGCGTTTGAGAGAAATGAACCTGACTCCACAGCCGAAAATCATTATGCTGACTGCATTCGGTCAAGAAAATATTACACAGAGGGCCGTACAGCTCGGGGCATCTTATTATATTTTGAAGCCGTTTGACATGGAAGTGCTGGCTAACCGTGTTCGCCAATTGGTGGGACCTCAGTTAGTTAACAGCAGTCCGGTGACCATTTCATCCATGCGGTCCAACGTTGTACCTATGGGTAAGACGAAAAACCTGGATGCCAGTATCACGGCCATCATACATGAAATTGGTGTACCAGCTCACATCAAGGGCTATCAATATTTACGTGAAGCCATTACGATGGTGTACAATAATATCGAAATTTTAGGAGCCATCACCAAAACATTATATCCGGCAATTGCCGAAAAGTTCAAAACGACGGCATCTCGCGTAGAACGCGCCATTCGTCATGCTATCGAGGTAGCATGGACCCGCGGAAATATCGACAGCATTTCACACCTGTTCGGTTACACCATTAATATCAGTAAGTCCAAACCAACCAATTCAGAGTTCATAGCGATGGTGGCAGATAAGCTGAGAATTGAGAACAAGGTGTCCTGAAAGGGCCAGAATGATTGATGAAGCAAGGAATTCTTGGGTTTTGACGTTTATCAATGATAATTGTAGGGACGGCTACGAATCTCCACAACAGCCGTCCCGATACCGATATACTTCTGAATAGTGGACAACTAATACCGCCTTTTTATTGGTTCTTCCAGACACCAGTAAAGGAGCGGTATTTTTTATAATTAAAACAATCTTTCAAATGAGGTGAATCGGATGTCTTTCCGTACTGTTCGAAGTATTTAGTTTCCGGGTTGGAAAAAAACGCGTACCAGCCGTCAAGGGGGGAGTCTATCCTTTTGACTAAACAAACTAAAATTTTGAATATCGGTCTGCTAGCCCGTAGCTTTTATCCTTATTTGGAAGGTGAAAAGTAAATGAATTCAATAGAGTATAAAGAGTTTTATGATAAGATTGGAAAAATCAACGGATGGGATTTCAGTAAGGTGAAATGTATCTCCAAAGGCGTAAAATGGGACTTCTACAATGAAGTAGCGAAGACATGCAAGAAGTCGGACATATTGCTTGACATCGGTACTGGCGGCGGGGAAGCCATTTTATCAATAGCAGATTCTGCATTACTTCTAGTTGGGATTGACCATTCCACCGGAATGATTGAAACAGCAACCAAGAATTCTGCTGAATCAGACATAGCAAATGTTCGTTTTCTCCAGATGGGTGCTGAAAATCTAAATTTTCCTGAGAACTTCTTTAATGTAATCTCTTCTCGACACTCATGTTTTTATGCAAAAGAAATAGAAAAGGTGTTAGTAAAGGGTGGTATGTTCCTGACACAGCAAGTAAGCGAAAACGACAAATTAAATATTAAAGAAGCGTTTGGAAGAGGACAGGCATGGGGTGCTAAGAAAGACTCGTTAAAAGCTAAATATATTACGGAATTAAGTGATGCGGGCTTTAACGACATACAGTCATTTGAATTCAATGCAACCGAATATTATCAGACTCCTGCAGACTTAATATTTCTCTTGAAATACACTCCAATTATTCCTAACTTCGGAGAAAAAGAAATTGATTTTCAAATACTCCAACAATTTATTTTGGAAAACCAAACCGAAATAGGAATAAGGACAAATTCAGAACGATTTATGGTGATTGCTAGGAAGTAAAACATAAAGAGATACCCGTTTTGGGTATCTTTTTTTTAAACTTAGAAGTTTGATGCAATAAGTGAATAAAGATTTTCAGCACCTCTCTTGCTATATATGACGGTACAATTGTTGGGAATTATAAAACATAATGCTCTACAAGAGGTATATAATATAAACCTGAATCAGTTGCACTAACTATCACGAAGAGAAATCTCCCTTTTGTAAACAGTTCTGAAATTCTCTTTAAATTTGATATAAACAATGTGTCGTTTCTTGTCGATATAGTATCTAATTATAAAGAGAGCTGAGGAGCGAATATATGAAATTTAACATTCGAACAAAATTGATATTAGGTTTTCTTGCGGTAATAATATTATTGATTGTCATTAGTACAACATCTATCTCCAGAATGAAAAAATTAGGTGACACTTCGATGGCAATCGATAGCCATTGGATGCCAAGTGTGACTATCCTGGGAACACTAAATGGTGATATATCTGACGTAGAGCGGATCTCATTAAACATTATTGTAGAACGTGACCCAGAAGAAATGGAGAAGGTTCAGGCAGAATATGATAAGGTTTTAAAAAAGGTTGAGGACGGTCGAAAAACATACGAAAAATTAATTGCTACCCCTAAAGAACGTGAAATGTATGAAGAATTCTCCAAAAATTATGCGGAGTATTTGGCTAAGTTGCCAGAAATGATTGAAGCGGGGAAAGCTAATGATTACACTCAATCAAGCATCCTTCATCAAGAGTCCTATAAGTTATGGTATAGTTCAAACGATATGATCGGTCAGCTCATTAAATTGAATGCAGATGGATCTAAACAGACTACGAAAGAAGCTGTTGACAACTTTATTTCAGGTAGACAACTGGTCATCGTTTTGAGCGTTGTAGCCGTTATATTAGCATTGATCATGGCAATCATCATAGCCCAAATTATTTCTAAACCTATCTTGCGAATCAGTCGTGCTGCTGAAAGTATCGCATCGGGTGATCTTACAAGTGAAGCTATCATTGTGAAGGGCAAGGACGAAATCAGTACGTTGGCACATTCTTTCAATGTCATGGTTGAGAACCTTCGTGAACTGATTCAATCTGTGAGTAAGACGACTGAGCTGGTAACCACTTCCTCAGAAGAATTGACGGCCAGCGCAGAGCAAAATAGCCAAGCTTCTGCACAAATAACCGAAACGGTGCAAGAAGTAGCTACTGGAACAGGAGATCAGGTAGATATGGTGACGAAATCGTCCCAAGCTATTGAAGAAATGTCTATCGGTGTTGAGCAAATCGCCATCCGCGCGCAAAATGTATTCGCATCTGCGCAAGATGCGGCCCATAAATCGGCTGAAGGTAACCAGATGATTCAACAGGCAGTTACGCAGATGAATGCCGTAAATGATTCGATGAATGGATTGGCAGATCTCATGGCTGGATTGGGAGAGCGCTCAGACGAAATTGGCAAGATCATTGATGTTATCACCAATATTTCTAGTCAGACCAACCTTCTTGCCTTGAACGCTGCGATCGAAGCGGCCCGTGCAGGAGAACATGGTCGCGGATTTGCTGTAGTTGCAGGCGAAGTTCGCAAGTTGGCTGAACAATCGGCTCATTCTGCTCAACAAATTACGGAGCTTGTGGGATTGATTCAAAAGGATACTACCCATGCTATTGAAGCGGTAGCGTCCAACGGGAAGGATGTCATGACAGGTCGTGAAGTTGTACAAAATGCAGGCGCATCCTTTGAACTCATTCAGGAAACTGTAAATAAAGTGGCCAGTGAAATTGAAGAGGTTTCTGCCGGATCAGAACAAATGTCTGCAAGTACTGATGAGATTGTTGGTTTTGTCAGACAAATTTCAGCGATTGCTGAAGAAGCCGCAGCAGGGACACAACACGTATCTGCCGCAACTCAGGAACAGCTGGCATCTATGGAGGAAATTGCTTCTTCTGCAAGAAATCTGTCCCAAATGGCGGAAGACCTGCAAGGGCAAATTGGTAAATTCAAAGTATAATTCGTATACTGCTTTTTATGTTTCAGAGGAACTAGCTGCTCTATTGTGAGCGGCTTTTTTCTTTTTTTATTAATATATTGTGATTAAAGGGTGGAGATATGAGGAATCTGTAATTGGAAAGATATGATATAATGGTGGGAACTTCTTTGGGTTGGAGTGACATGATGGACAATAAGACTGAACTTAAAGCAAATGACCTACGTCAGTTAGCGATAGAAAAAATCATAGCTACACCATTTTTGAATGATTCTAAATATCTGAAAAGCAGAAAAGTTTTGAAAAAAGAAACCAAGGAATTTATATTTGAAATTAGTTTTGGTGCGACGAAATATGGTGCATTAAAAGTTTATATTATCGTAGAATCCAAAAGAATAAAAAAGAAGTATAATACTGGCGCTTGTTTTCACAGTGAGTTGATTGCTCTCACCAAGAAATATACGGAAAACAGGGATTACCTTGTGTCCACAGAAGCTGAAAGAGAACGGGTGATCCAAGAGATTATTGAAGATATTTACACTTTCGCGTTGCCCTTTTTCAAGCGATTTGAACATGTAGAAACACTAGCAGAACAAGTACATAAGTCAGGCTTTTTACCGCACCGCAAACGCTTTGATAAGTTTAATCCGTTGACGAAAAGATTCATTGATTTTTATTATCAAGGGGAGTAATGTAGCCATCTGGGCCATTTTTATTCTCACCATTGGGCTATGATAAGGAGAACGATCTTCATAGAGGGGATATTATCGTTTTTCAAAAGGATGATGTACAATTTGTAAAACGGGTCAATGTACTCCTCAGGAAAAGATGATTTACCTAATATGCTCAGTTTCTTGCTTAGAGACGAGTTGGAGTTGCACGGGAGGGTACGATTTTTATATGGAGACAATCGGATGAACAGCACAGAGGCTGTATACACGGGTATATTTCAATGAATAAAGCTATAGGCTAAGTCATCGCATTGAACGGGCTAGTGGTATTAACCCAATTGATTCTAAAGCAAAGGCGGGGATGAGAGTATGTGGGATAGTCTGACTTGGATATTCTTCGGCGTGTTGTTGGTGGCGTTGGGTTGGATTATTAAAGTAAGGCGTAGTCGCAGCAGCAACAAACAAGTGAATGAACAGCGGGACAGTAATGTCGTTGAATTTCGTCCTCGTAAGTCCGCTCGACAATCCCGCACCGGTAATGAATCTAAGTCTAAAGTGTCTTCCGGTCCACGCACGAATGCAAAAGCAGCAGGTATTCAGGCCCAAACTGGGTTTGGACTGTCTGACTCTATCCAGGGCACAGGCAAGCAAAAATGCTCCTTTTGTAAAAAAGAAGACAAATTAACCTTCTATGCGGATGACAATGGATCGCTGTATGGGGTATGCAAAGAGTGTAAGCATAAGGCGGAAAGACAGGATATGTTGCCACTTTAGTCTATACAGACGATTGATGACCATCATTAAAGAATTCTTTTATTTAATAAAAACTCCCAACCGATGTAGTAAATTGGTTAGGAGTTTTTTGTTTGGCTTTACATCGTTATCTAATTTGCCTGTCAATCAGTTCCTCGAGCGCATCTGCTATGTGATCGGGTCCATAGGAGAGATCTTCCCGGCTTAAACTCAACCAGGCATGACGCTCATCCATATCAAATGCAGTCTCAAGCCAACCAGATAACCCTCTTCCCCTGCGGTCTACTTCTACAAGCACATGCACACCCTCGGGTTCCAACTGCATAATCAGCTCTAGCTCCTCGATATCACGTGCATATTCTGATCCGGGCGTAAATTCAAATTCCTGTACGTACGGAACGCCGCGTCCCAGCTTAGGATGACGTTCGCAGGTGGAGGAGCGGAATCGGAAGCCCAGCAGGTTAACCGCCTCAAACACTGTATTCATATAGGGATGTGGCTCGATTTTGAGTGAATCACGATCGGTCGGGTCCAAAGCCATGCCAATATCTAATGCTGTTTCCAGCCAGACGGGCTGTTTGGCGTGAGTAACAGGAGTTTCCAACGGCAATCTGAAGGAAAAAGGAATTTCAAGCTCCTGTCCTTGTTCTAGATGAAAGCCGTCAGATACCTTAATCCGTGCAATGCAGCAGGTGCTGATAGTTTTTTTATCATCGTGCTCCACGATATATTCAGTCTTGAGCTCGATGTCAATTTTGCCGATTTCCTGATCAATTTTGCCGCCTTTGATGCGCATGATCCCACTAAGTTCTTCCCCAGGCACATATACGGCTTGATCCACCAGCGTATCGACTTTAGCTGAACCGATTCCTGCGCTTGCTAAGATTTTGTTGAAAAAACTCATTATTCCGTCCCCCCAGATAATCTCATGGTCATGATATACAAACGAAAACTAAAAACTTGTACAGCTTAACCGGATATACGGGGCAATGGTTCGATTCGTTCCAAAAAAATGCAAGAAAAAAGTCACTGGTACTCACGTAGCATATTGCAGCTTGTCGATCTATCTGTCCACTAATCGCAGTTCACTTTATGAGGAGGTATAAAGCAATTTCGACAACGAGGCTCATAAGCCTCAGAGTCGCCGATCATCACAATAGGTCCCACAGTGGAAGGTTTACCATTTACCATACGTTGCGTAAATACTGCTTCCGAGCTACCGCAGACAGCGCAAAAGGAAGTCAGCTTCTCGATGTCATCCGCCATGGCGAGCAGACCACCGACATAGCCGAACTCTTTGCCTCGATAATCCAGATTCAGCCCATCGGCAATTACATGCTTGCCGCAATAAGCTAGCTCTTGTACAAGCGACATAATATGACGACTGAAAAACTGGACTTCGTCAAAGGCAACCACGTCGGCATCTTTTGTTTCTTGCAAAATACGCTGAACGAGCTCATCTGTAAGTTTTCTTGGGATAGAGATAGCGGGCAGCCGATATCCGATCCGGCTTACTATTTCGTCCTCGGCATAGCGGTTATCTTCAGCGGGTTTGTAAGCTACCACTTTACGATGCCCGTATTGGATTAGTTTTTGACAGCGGCGAATCAATTCGCCGGATTTTTCACTGAACATGGGGCCTGTAATAATCGTAATTCGTCCTGTAGGCAAAGCGAATTCCCCTCTCTGTAACATGTACATAACACTGTAAATCTTCTTCTCCGAAAGAAAACGCCATTATAGATTACCATAACCAGCCGTATACAGACTAGAGAAAATATATTGATTTTCGACATGTTTTTGTATGTTCATTCCTAAAACGTAAATGTGGTCGTCATTGCTCTGCCGCCGCGGGCATGATATGGTGAAGCGTAGTGGAATGAAGGGAAGAGTGAAAGGCATGGACGAAAAAAATACGGATTATAGTGCCAAAAAAGGAGCATTACTGGAGCAAGGGCTGATCAGTCCGCAAGCTCTAGAACTCATCACTGAGCTGGAGACAGAGCTGAACTTTCTGCGCAAACAAAATGAATCATTTCGCAAGGCGCTGCGAGCCAAATCAGCACAAAGTCCAAGGATGTCTACCAAATTACGAGATGCGCTGTATGAATGATGTGGAAAGATATCTGGATTAAAGGGTTAGCTTTTTTGTAGCCTATGCCTAAACGCTATATTTTGTACAGTGAAATAAAGAGAGTACAATAAGCTATATATAATCAATTGTTAATGGAGGAGAAACATGACTATACATTGTGATGTCGCTATTTTGGGTGGAGGAACCGGGGGGTATGTAGCAGCCATTCGTGCCGCCCAGCTAGGCAAAGAAGTGGTTATCATCGAAAAGGACAAGCTTGGCGGAACCTGTCTGCACCGTGGTTGCATTCCGAGTAAGGCCTTGCTACGCAGTGCGGAAGTATATGCCACGATTAAAGAAAGTGCACAATACGGTATCGAGACATCGGGAGCACAGCTTGTATTTCCCAAGGTTCAGGAACGTAAGGAAGCCGTTGTGGAACAGCTGCATCAGGGCGTTCAATTTTTGATGCGTAAAAATAAAATTACGGTACTGAGCGGTAAGGGGCGCGTGATTGGTCCGTCTATATTTTCTCCAAAAAGCGGGGCAGTTGCCGTGGAACTAGAAGATGGTGAGATGGAAACGATTGTTCCTGCACATCTCATTATTGCAACAGGATCACGCCCGCGTGTGCTGTCCGGACTAGAGCCAGATGGCGAATTTATTCTGAGCAGTGACGAAGCGTTAACTATGGAGGAGCTGCCAGCATCCCTGATTATCGTGGGCGGTGGTGTTATTGGCGTGGAGTGGGCTTCCATGCTAAATGATTTTGGCGTGGAGGTTACGGTGGTTGAAGCTGCGAATCGACTTATTCCCACTGAAGACGAAGACGTTTCGCGTGAAATGCAGCGCTTGTTAACCAAGCGTGGTGTCAAGGTGCTGACGGGTTCACAAGTGCTGGCTAAAACATACGGCAAAGATGAGGAAGGTGTGCAGATTGACGTGCAAAAAGGGGAAGAAACCGAAACCCTCAGCGCTACCAAACTGCTCATTTCTGTAGGGCGTCAGGCAAATGTGGAAAATATCGGGCTGGAAAATACGGATATCCGCGTAGAGCGTGGCTTTATCTCAGTTAATGAACATTTGCAGACGAATGAACCACATATTTACGCCATTGGGGATTGCATCGGCGGCTTACAACTGGCGCATGCAGCGAGCCATGAAGGTTTGCAGGCGGTTCATCATCTGGCGGGCGAAGATTTTCACAGTGTACCTAACCATCTGATTCCGCGGTGTATTTATACACGTCCTGAAGCCGCAAGCGTCGGCTTAACGGAGCAAGAAGCCCGCGAGCGTGGACATCAGGTGAAGACAGGGAAGTTCCCTTTTCAAGCTATCGGAAAATCGCTAGTATACGGCAGTCGGGACGGCTTCGTCAAAGTAGTGGCCGACGAGAAGACCAATGATATTCTCGGTGTACATATGATCGGTACGCATGTGACGGACCTGATCAGCGAGGCGGCTCTTGCGCAACTGCTGGATGCTACGCCGTGGGAAGTCGGACAGCTTATTCATCCGCATCCGACGTTGTCGGAGATTTTGGGAGAAGCGATGCTGGCCGTTGATGGACAGGCGATTGGCATATAAACGTTTCAAATAAATCGGTGCTTTTCTTTTTGGGGAGAAAAGGATTATAATGGGGTTAGTCAGAGTTTAGTACCAGGTTTTAAGACAAGATGGTACTAGGTAATGGAAGTAGAATGTTTGACACTTAAGGAGGTGCCTCAATGAGTTCTAAAGGCGCTGTAGACGCTGGCTTCAGACATGAACAGCTGGGACTTACTCACGGACAAGTTATTGATATGTACAGATATATGTTGCTCGCAAGAAGATTTGACGAGCGCAACATGCTCCTGCAACGGGCAGGGAAAATTAATTTCCACGTTTCCGGCATTGGACAGGAGGCAGCACAAGTAGGTGCAGCTTTCGGCCTTGACCGGGAAAAGGACTATTTTCTTCCCTATTATCGGGATTATGGATTCGTGCTAGCGGTAGGAATGACGCCGCGCGAACTGATGCTGTCGGCATTTGCCAAGGCAGATGATCCCAATAGCGGTGGTCGCCAGATGCCAGGACATTTTGGTAGTAAACGGTTGCGTATTGTGACAGGCTCCAGCCCAGTAACGACACAGGTTCCGCATGCAGTAGGTGTAGCTTTGGCTGCCAAAATGCAGAAAAAGGATTTTGTATCGTTTGTTACGTTTGGAGAAGGCTCCAGCAATCAGGGAGATTTTCACGAAGGCTGTAACTTTGCTGGTGTACAGAAGCTGCCAGTCATCATTATGTGCGAGAACAATCAATATGCGATATCGGTTCCGATTCATAAACAGTTGGCAGGCAAGGTAAGCGACCGTGCTTTGGGATATGGATTTCCAGGGATTCGAGTCGATGGTAATGATGCATTGGCGGTATATGCGGCGGTGAAGGAAGCACGCGAACGTGCTGTCCGCGGTGAAGGTCCTACGCTGATCGAAGCCATGATGTACCGACTGTCTCCTCACTCCACCTCGGATAATGATCTGGCTTACCGGACCAAGGAGGAAGTGGATGAGAACTGGGCCAAGGATGGCGTAGCCCGTATGAAAAGCTACTTGATCGAATGCGGCATTTGGGATGAGGCCAAGGATGCGGATCTGTCGGCTGAGCTGCTGCTCGAAGTCAAGGAAGCGATTGAATATGCAGATAAAGCGCCTTTTCCAAAGCCCGAAGATACGCTGCTGCATGTGTATGCAGATAGCGATGGGGAGGGCCGATAACGATGGCGATTATGGAATATATTGATGCGATTCGTCTTGCCATGAAAGAAGAGATGGAGCAGGATGAAACGGTTTTTGTATTAGGTGAGGATGTCGGGGTGAAGGGCGGTGTCTTTACAACGACAAAGGGGCTTATGGACCAATTCGGTGAGCAACGTGTCATGGATACGCCATTGGCTGAGTCGGCTATTGCCGGGGTTGCGATTGGTGCGGCCATGTACGGAATGAAGCCGATTGCCGAAATGCAATATTCGGACTTTATGCTTCCGGCGACCAATCAGATTATTAGTGAGGCTGCTAAAATCCGCTACCGCTCTAACAACGATTGGAACTGTCCTGTGGTAATCCGCGCGCCAATCGGTGGTGGGATCTTTGGCGGTTTGTATCACTCTCAGTGTCCAGAATCGATCTTTTTTGGTACGCCGGGTTTGAAAATTGTTGCTCCATTTACCCCTTATGACGCAAAAGGATTGCTGAAAGCAGCCATTCGTGACCCTGATCCGGTGCTGTTTTTTGAAAATAAAAAATCCTACAAGCTGATCAAGGGTGAAGTGCCTGAGGATGATTATATCGTTCCGATTGGCAAGGCTAATCTATTACGTGAGGGTGACGATATTACGGTCATCGGTTATAGCCAGCCTTTGCATTTTGTCATGCAGGCTGCTGAGGAATTGGAGAAGGAAGAGGGCATTACCGCACATGTTGTGGATTTGCGCACACTCCAACCGCTGGACCGCGAAGCCATTGTTGAGGCTGCACGACATACAGGTAAGGTATTAATCGTGCATGAGGACAACAAAACGGGCGGCATCGGTGCCGAGGTATCGGCTATTATTAATGAGGAGTGTCTGTTCGAGCTGGATGCGCCGATTGAGCGTCTATGTGCTCCTGATGTACCAGCCATGCCGATCAGCCCACCGATGGAGAAGTTTTATATGTTAAACAAGGATAAGGTTAAGGAAGCCATGCGCCGTCTTGCAATGTATTAATATAGGGCAGATTGGACGAAAGCATTCCAAAAGTATAGCGGGGGTAGCGGTAAAACGCGCCCTCCTATGATGTTAAGGAGTTGAAAAAATGTCAGACCAAACACAATGGAACGACGTGATCATGCCACAATTGGCAGAATCGCTCGTATCGGCGACAATTGCCAAATGGCTCAAACAACCTGGTGAAACGGTAGAGCAATTCGAGCCGATTTGCGAGGTTATTACAGATAAAGTGAATGCAGAAATCCCATCCACATTGGACGGCATTATGGGTGATTTGTTGGCAGAGGAAGGTCAGACAGTAGCGGTAGGCGAGTTAATTTGCCGTATCCAGACGAAGTCGGCTGCACCTGCGGCGGTAACAGGGGCGACACCTGTTGCACCAGCATCTCAAAGTACCGTACAAACACAATCTCAGCAGAGTGCTGGATCGGATCAGTCCATGAGAGGACGTTTTTCCCCAGCGGTGCAAACCCTGGCTGCTGAGCATAATGTAGACTTAAGCCAAGTACCAGGCACGGGCATGGGGGGAAGAATTACCCGCAAAGACGTGCTGAATTATGTGCAGCAGGGCGGTTCTGCTCCTACTGGAGTATCTGGACAGCCGACTGCGACGACATCAGGACAAGGCTCTCCTTTTGCAGGAAGACAGCAGTCTGCCACTCAGCAAGGTACACCGATTCAAAATATGGACCCTGCTATTCCGGTTCGTAACAGTGGGATTCATTTGACGGAGGCTCCAAAAGCTCCTGTGATCGAAGTTGAAGGTGGCAACAACAACAGATCCGAGTATTTTATTGATGTTACACCCATTCGCAGTGCAATTGCTCGTAATATGCGACAAAGCGTTTCCGAAATTCCACATGCTTGGACGACGATTGAGGTGGATGTGACCAACCTGGTGATGCTCCGCAACAAGATCAAAAACGAATTTAAGCAAAAAGAAGGCATTAATATTACGTATCTAGCTTTCCTCATGAAAGCAGTCGTGAATGCAATCAAGGAATATCCGATTATGAATTCGGTCTGGGCAGTGGACAAAATTATCGTCAAAAGAGACATCAATATTTCGCTAGCCGTAGGTACGGAGGACTCCGTTCTTACCCCTGTTATTAAAAAAGCGGATCAGAAAAATATTGCTGGATTAGCTCGTGAAATTGACGATTTGGCACGTAAAACCCGGGAAGGCACGCTCAAACTGGACGACATGCAAGGCGGAACGTTCACTGTAAACAACACAGGCTCCTTTGGTTCAATTTTATCTTATCCGGTGATTAATTATCCGCAGGCTGCAATTCTTACCTTTGAATCCATTGTCAAAAGACCCGTGGTTATTGATGATATGATTGCGGTTCGCTCGATGGCTAATTTGTGCTTGTCGCTGGATCATCGCATTTTGGACGGAGTGATTTGCGGACGATTCTTGCAACGGGTTAAAGAAAATCTAGAAGGCTACACTTTAGATACGAAGCTGTACTAATCATCCGAACAGTGGGGGAAATGTACGGAGAGGAAGTGACAGGCCGTGAACAGACGACCGCTTGATGTAACCTATACGAATAGGATGGAATATGCCCATGCATGGGATGTCCAGAAGGAGATTGTGGGAAAGCTGGATGCGGGAGAGGCAAGAGAAACGCTTATGCTTCTCCAGCATCCGCCGACCTATACGATTGGTTCTCAGCGGCATCCTGAACATTTGCTCCTCACACCAGAGCAACTGAAGGAGCAGGGAATCAGCGTCTTTCAGATTGACCGTGGGGGAGACATTACATATCATGGGCCGGGGCAGCTTGTCGGATATCCTCTCCTTATGCTCGGCAACCGGGAGGCGCTGAATCTGCACGGATACCTTCGAAGTCTGGAAGAAGTGATCATCCGGTTGTTGGCATCTTATGGAGTTGAGGGAAGCCGTAAGCCTGAATATACAGGGGTATGGATCGGGAATCTTAAAATTGCGGCCATTGGCGTCAAATTCAACAAGTGTAAGCACCGTCGGGGCTTCGTAACCAGCCATGGCTTTGCCTTTAACATCAAATCAGGGATACAGCATGAGGGCTTTGAGGGCATTGTCCCGTGCGGAATTCAGGAATACGGTGTGACATCATTGGAGGACTGCATACAGAAGCCTATATCGGTGGAGCAGATTGCGAAGGAAATTGTACCGTACTTTGAACAGCAATTTTCATTTGTTGCGCAATGGCAAACGCATTCTTTCCAATAAAGTAAGGCGGGCTATTGTGTATCTACACGGAAGCCCGCCTGTTTGCTTTACGTAACAGCTCGTCCACTTCAAGGCTTCAATAGTGCCTTAGAGCAGCTGGATACCTTGAGTGGGATTTTATTATAGTGGCATAATAAACGGCTCAATTACCATGAACAGCGTAGAACCAATCATAGCTGCGAGCATAATGTAGACGAAAAAACGAACCCATTTTTTGTTCGACATGTGTAACTCCTTTAGGATAGGTTTAAGTCATAGATAAGAACATCTATCCGTATTGTAGCGTAATCGGGAAAGAGAGGAAAGTTTAATGACAGTAAAAGTAGTAAAAGACCGAATCGTACAGGAATTTATGGAACTTGTACAGGTGGATAGCGAAACGAAAAATGAGCAGGAAATATCACGTGTTCTAAAAGAAAAGTTTAATGCACTCGGGCTGGAAGTAATGGAAGACGATTCTCGTGAAAGAACCGGACATGGTTCAGGCAATCTGATCGTCACCTGGAAAGCGGAAGGTGTGGAGCAAGCACCCAAATTGTTTTTTACCTGCCACATGGATACCGTTACTCCGGGTAAAGGCATTAAGCCACAGTTGGGTGAGGATGGCTGGATTCGTAGTGACGGTTCAACGATTCTGGGGTCTGACGACAAGGCGGGAATTGCTGCTTTGTTCGAGGCGATTCGTGTCGTGCGCGAACAGAATATTCCCCATGGTCAAATCCAGTTCGTGATTACGGCTGGTGAGGAATCTGGTTTGATGGGTGCACGGGCGATGAAGCCGGAAGTGCTAGATTCTGATTTCGGATATGCTTTGGATTCAAATGGTGAGGTCGGCTCTATTTGTATAGCTGCCCCAACGCAGGCACGTATTGAGATGAAGATAACTGGGAAGTCCGCTCATGCGGGGGTAAATCCCGAAGATGGCATTAGTGCCATTCAGGTCGCTTCCAAAGCAATTTCTAAAATGAAACTAGGACGGATTGATAAGGAAACGACCGCTAACATTGGCAGTTTCGAGGGCGGCGGCGCGACAAATGTGGTATGCGATTTTGTATTGATCCGTGCAGAGGCACGTAGTATTGTGCAAGAAAAGGTTAATCATCAAATCCAGCATATGCGTGAAGCGCTGGAAACCACCACACGTGAATTTGGTGCACAGGGAGAGTTCCGCAGTGAAGTCATCTATCCGGCATTCAGCTTTACGGAGCATGATGAAGTTGTACAGGTTGCTCAGCGTGCGATTCAAAGACTGGGACTGGCAACGCCAACCTTTCATTCCGGTGGTGGCTCAGATGCTAATGTATTCAACGGGCTTGGAATTCCAACGGTGAATTTGGCTGTGGGCTACCAGAACATCCATACAACAGAGGAAAAGATTAAGGCCGATGACCTGGTGAAGGTTGCTGAAGTTGTCGTAGCTCTGATTCAAGAAACCACAAAATAAATTTGTATTATACACTTGCAACATACTGAAAAAAGGTTCAGGTTAAAGACAGGAACAGTGTTCCTTCGTCTTTAGACCTGAACCTTTTTTGGAACAGCTAGCGAAGCGATGGTGGCTGTAGGGCCATGTTCCTTTTGCCATTGACGCAAGAGTGCTTGAATCTGCCAGGCTTTACCAACGATATGGAGGGTGCTTTCAGTACGGTAGCTTTTCATTTCTGCATCTCCTCAGGACAGGAAGTTTGTTATTCTACCACCAGCATATGTACAAAGTGGACAAGTTAGACTAACTTTGGTGATAATTAATAAAGAAAGATAGATATGAAGGAGGAAACTTACCGATGAACGAGCAAACGAACGGACAATTGAACAATCCAACAAACGATGCACATCGCAAGCCTTATTCCAATCCTGCGCTGGAGGAAAAGACCGTGTCCACACAGCCTATCTTTGAGGGAAAGGTCATTACATTACAGGTAGACACGGTAGAGCTTCCCGACGGCTCCACTGGCAAGCGTGAGATCGTAAAGCATCCAGGTGCGGTGGCTGTTTTGGCTCTACATGAAGGGAAAATGCTGGTCGTGGACCAGTACAGACAGGCGATGGGGCGCTGTGAAGTAGAAATTCCCGCAGGGAAGCTGGAGCGGGGCGAAGACCCGATGGAAGCAGCGGGACGTGAGCTGAGAGAAGAGACAGGTTATACTGCCAAGTCGCTGAAGCTACTGCACTCCTTTTATACCTCTCCTGGCTTTGCGGATGAAATCATTCATCTGTATGTGGCCGAAGAACTGGAGTTAGGTGAGATGGAACCGGATGAAGATGAATTTCTGGAGCTGTTTGAGGTGACGCTGGAAGAAGCACAGACGCTCATTCGTGAAGGACGGATTAGTGATGCCAAAACGATTTTGGCCGTCTATGCATGGCAACTCCGCCAACATACAGGGAGCTTCTAAGCGGATGGATGAAAATATAGTAGAACTTAACAACTACTTTGCAGACTTGCATATTCATATTGGCAGAACAGAGAAGGGAAATCCGGTCAAAATTAGTGGCAGCCGCGATCTGACCTTTGCAAACATAGCTAAGGAAGCCTCCGGTCGCAAAGGAATTGGGCTGATCGGTATCATTGACTGCCATGCACCTAATGTACAGGAGGATATTCGTACCTATTTACATACGGGTGAAATGAAGGAAATCAGCGGCGGAGGTATCGCATACCGGGATACGGTCATTCTCCTTGGCACGGAGCTGGAAATACGTGCTGAAGGTCGTCCTGAGGCGCACGTACTGGTCTATTTTCCAGATCTGGCGGCGATGGAGGATTTTACCCAATGGCTGGCCCGGCATATGAAAAATGTTAATCTCAGCTCACAACGAATCTATGCACCGCCACGCGAGTTGCAGCAGCAAATTTACGGACGTGGAGGCATTATGGTGCCTGCGCACGTCTTTACTCCTCATAAGGGCATATACGGCAGTTCAGCGGCTCGTATGGAGGAACTACTGGATATGGAGCTCATTAGTGGGGTGGAGCTGGGGCTGAGCGCAGATTCATCTATGGCCGGTTTGATTTCGGAACTGGATCGCTTCAGCTTTCTAACGAATTCAGATGCCCATTCACTTGGGAAAATCGGACGAGAATACAATAAATTATCACTGGCAAAGCCGTGTTTTGATGAATTCAGAATGGCTTTGGAGCGGCGGGAAGGACGACGGGTGCGTGCCAATTACGGATTAAATCCGAAACTGGGCAAATACCATCGTTCTTACTGTCAAAGCTGCGGTACGATTATTGACGAGCAACAGATGGCGGATGAACGTTGTCCTGACTGTGGTCATACCAAGCTTGTGCGAGGTGTGCTGGATCGAATATGGAGCATTGCCGACCGTGAGCAACCCATGATTCCGTCCCATCGTCCGCCGTACATTTACCAGATTCCACTGGAGTTTATTCCAGGTCTGGGCAAAGCCAAGCTGAACCAGCTATTGGCTGCATTTGGAACAGAAATGAATATTTTACATGAGGTTACACAGGAGGAGTTAGCAGCAGTCGTCGGAAAAGTGCTGGCAGAGCAAATTGTGCTTTCACGCGAGGGGCGACTGTCGCTTGTATCCGGTGGTGGTGGAACATACGGCAAAATAGCTAAGTCCTAGTAAAGTCTTGTCCCTCTAAAGGCATATCAGCGTCTGCTTGTTCATAACCATAAATTATCTATGCCGCTGGCTTGGCACATCATTCGTGATGTTTGATCTGCAGCGAAAGCTGCCCCATTTCTAGCCATCAGCCGTCGGATTACGGTTGTTTTTTGGACAAACAAGCAGATGAAAGGGGCAGGACGCCGATGCAATGGTTTCGTCATACGTTAAAGGATCAGACGCCGTATTATGTTTTCTTGGCTGTGCTGTTTCTGGTGGGAGTCGTCTTTGGCGCACTTATGGTAAACGCACTCTCGCTGGAGCAGTTACAGGATTTGTCCCGTTACCTGAAGGATTTTTTTGTAACGGTCAATCAAAACGAACAGGGCTTCGCTGATTCGCAGGCGGCCTCGACCTTTTGGGATAGCGTATCTTTACATCTGAAATGGGTCGGCCTAATTTGGGTGTGTGGCCTTTCGGTTATTGGTCTACCGGGCATTCTTGTATTAAATTTCCTCAAGGGTGTGCTAATCGGATTTTCAGTAGGTTATATGGTGGGGCAATATTCGTGGAAAGGACTGCTATTTTCTTTGGTTTCAGTTGCTCCCCATAACCTGCTCGTGATTCCGGTGCTGCTCGTCTCCAGCGTGGCTGCGATGACTTTTTCCATCCATATGATCAAAACCAAAATACTCGCTACCCGGCCGTCAGACGGAATGCTGCGTCCGTTGCTGTCTTACGCAGGATTGACTGCTGTGATGATGGTGCTTCTTATTGGTAGCGCGTCCTTTGAAACTTGGATCACCCCGGTTATGATGCAATGGGTCACTCCTATGCTGACAGCCTCCGTGTCATCTTGATCCGTTTCAAAATGTTTGACTTTATTTGTATAGACCCCCTATAATAATAGGAGTGAAAAAAGTGCAGTAGGCAGTAGCTTTGCAGGGGGAGGGAGACACATGGAAGCACGGATCGAAAAAATTAAGCAGCAACTGCAATCCCAGGGCTACAAACTAACGCCTCAGCGGGAAGCCACCGTCAGAGTTTTACTTGAGAACGAAGATGATCATCTGAGTGCGGAAGATGTATTTATGCTCGTCAAAGAGAAAGCTCCCGAAATCGGTCTGGCAACCGTATACCGTACCCTAGAACTGCTAAGTGAACTGCATGTCGTGGAGAAAATTAATTTTGGTGATGGCGTTGCGCGTTATGATTTGCGCGGCGATACAACCAAACATCACCATCACCATTTGATATGTGTGCAGTGTGGCAGTGTAGATGAAATACTGGAAGATTGGCTTGGACCATTGGAGGAGCGCCTGGAACGGGAATATAATTTTACCGTAGTGGATCATCGTTTGGACTTCCACGGTATTTGTTATCGTTGTAAGGCGAAGAACGATACGACCGCTCAGAAATCTTTGGGCAAATCCAAAAAAAACAAATCTCAGGACTAAAAGCTGACTACCCAAGCTCTCACCGACAAAGATGCGTTCGGGAGAGCTTTTTTGGTTCGGAATCTGTTGTTCGGGATTAAGCGGTATAAAAAGGAATAGCTTGTCATACCCTTCCATAGAGAGTCCTAATTAGGACCATATTCTGGGGAAAAGGCGGCTGATCCACATGGTACTATCGTTGCGGAGAGGACTAAAATGGCTGCGTTTGGTAATCTTGTTCGGGGTGCTGGCATGTATGTTCTTTTTTAGCCTCAGGCTGTTTACAGATTGGATAACACCTGTAGATCATTACCGAATACCGGAAGGACATGCAGTGAAGGTATTTGGCGGACAAAAAGTAAATGAAGGGTCCGAGCATCGAATAGCAGTGTTGGAACGTTTACGTTTCTTTTACTGGTATGGTGAATAGTCTAAGTAATCGGTCTTGATGAGCTTATGAAATGAAGGTAGCACACGAAGAAGCAGACGCTGAGACTGAACCGCTGTATGCAGAACAAGGAGACTTTTGGAACTCATGAAAATGTACATTCAACCTTTCGCTCAATATATGGAAGAGGAAAAGGGTTTGTCGCGCAGCACTTTGGAAGCGTATCAACGAGACGTACAGCAGTTTGTCGAGTTCGCAGAAAGCTGTGGTATTAAGCAGCCGGATAATGTCCACCGGTCACATCTGGTACTGTATTTGGGCCATTTGAAGGAACAGGGAAAAGCTGCGGCGACGATATCACGTAGCGTCGCCTCCATTCGCTCCTTTTTTCATTTTCTTATTCGGGAGGGAATTACGATCCATGATCCGTCCGTTCTGCTGGAGTTGCCTAAAGCGACTAAAAAGAAGCCCTCGGTGCTAACGCAGGATGAGATAGAGCGTTTGCTGGCCGCGCCAGATGTGACTGCCCCGCAAGGGGTGCGAGACAAGGCGATGCTGGAGTTGTTATATGCGACGGGCATTCGCGTATCGGAGCTGATTGCCTTAAACGTGCGTGATGTGCGCACCGATCTGCGCTTTGTGCACTGTGGCGGCGAGGCAGGCAAGGAGCGTGTTGTACCGATCAGCCGTGAGGCATCACAGTGGGCACAAGCCTACATGGACGAGCAGCGTCTATTATTGCTGAGATCCGGGCAAGGTGAAGAAGCTCAGGTAGAGCAGGAAGCCATGTTCCTGAACGTATCTGGACAGCGTCTCAGTAGACAGGGCTTCTGGAAAATGATTAAGAAGTACGGCCAGGAAGCAGGCATAAGCGAGGATATCACGCCCCACACGCTGCGGCATTCCTTTGCGGTACATATGCTGGAGGGCGGAGCGGACTTACGCTCTGTACAGGAAATGCTGGGTCATGCTGATCTGTCAACGACGCAGGTATATGCGCAGACGGCAAGACGGAATATGAAGGAAGTATATGAAAAGCATCACCCGCACGGCGGCAACCGCACTTCTCATGAAAGCGAAGATCGAACGTAACGATACTTTACTTTCATAGAAAATGTGTTTATGACTATAACTTTACGATTGTACAAGTCAGGAGAGATACTAATGTCAACAGCCAACCAAGCTACAATTCAGGAAGCAGCAGAATATATCCGTGCCAAAAGCGGAATACGTCCAGAGATTGGTCTTATTCTGGGATCGGGTCTCGGTATTCTGGCCGATTTAATTCAGGATGGAATTAGTATTCCTTATCAGGATATTCCCCATTTTCCTGTATCGACGGTAGAAGGTCATGAGGGAGAATTACTGTTAGGCACGATTGAAGGTCGCGCTGTCGTCATGATGAAAGGGCGCTTCCATATGTATGAGGGCTATGGCCCGCAACTGACGGCTTTCCCAGTTCGGGTGATGAAGCAATTGGGGATTCAAAGTCTGCTGGTGACGAATGCAGCAGGTGGTGTAAATACTTCCTACGAAGCAGGCGATCTGATGGTCATCTCGGATCATCTTAATCTGACAGGACAAAATCCGCTGATCGGACCGAACGATGCCGGTCTGGGCGTTCGTTTTCCAGACATGTCGGAGGCGTACAGCCGCCGCTTGCGTGAAATTGCCAAGCAAACGGCTAACCAACAGGGCTTCAGCCTGCAAGAAGGTGTATATGCTGGATTGCTGGGCCCTAACTATGAAACGCCTGCTGAAATCGTTATGCTGCGTACACTGGGCGCAGATGCGGTGGGTATGTCGACCGTATCTGAGGTTATTGTAGCCCGTCATGCAGGTATTGAGGTACTGGGCTTCTCCTGTATCACGAATATGGCCGCAGGCATTCTGGATCAGCCTTTGTCCCATGGTGAAGTGATGGAGACGGCAGAGAAGGTACGTGAGCAATTTTTAAAACTTGTGCTAGCGATTATTCCACAAATGTAGATTGGAGATCATGTTCAACCGAAGCGGTGGACATATACCCCAAGAACCCCGTATCCGAACGCCTTTTGTTGGCGTGGGTACGGGGTTCTTTTTCACATACAGCGGTTGAGCTGAGTATGATCTCCTAATGAAGAGGCTGTGTGCTCATGCAGTTGAATTCGCTTTTTCTGCTACAGCCAGTTTATGTCGTTCTTGCACCTTGATCACAATAACCATAAAAATAATCCAGTAAATAGATAGCGAGTTCAGGAAACGGCTGTCCGTTATATTGTTCAATACGATAAAAAGGAAAAAAACCGCTGCCGTCAGCCATGTATACATATCTGCTTTACCAATTCTGAATTTAAATAAAGTGGTGATGGCAAGTGTAATGGTTGCCAGTAGTCCTGTAAGGCCCACATCGATCCACAGATCTCGGAAACCGCTATGGCTGCTTGTCAGATCAAATCGAATTCCATTCGCATAGATACTGGGCCGGGCTGCCCAGTAGGAGCCGTAACCATGTCCGAACCAGTAATGGCTCTGAATAGCACCACCAATCCCCTGCCAGATTTCCGTTCTTCCAGTTAAGGTTGTTGTTTTTCCAAATTCCGACGCAATCGCATCTCCATAAGTAAAGATGAATACCAAACCCAAAAGAACGAACAAGCAGGAACAGCTAATGAAGAAACCGCGTAATGCAATGCTTCGGATTCTCTTGAATAGCAATATAAACAATATAAATACGAAGAGCGAAGATGTCAGCACCAAAGAGGTGGTAGATTGGCACTCGATGAGCAATAAGGCATTGAGTAAGATGAAGCCAATATGCAAAACTTTATGTTTACCCCTGAAAAAGTAAATAACATGTGAAACAAAACTTAACAGAGAGAGAGTTCCAAGTGTATTTTTATGACCAGAGATGCCCTTCCATAGCCCAGTATGTTCTACGCCACCATGAATAGCAAAGGAGGGAACGAGCAAAACGGCGAGTAGATTGAGTATGCTCAAAATACTTAACGTAACGACTAAGAGGCGAATGCAGCCCTGTGTTGTATAATGGGTGACCAAATAGAGCCCAAAGGTAGAGAAGGCAAGAAATTTGAGAACCATCAGCAAGGAAGAGGTCTGCTCTTGTTCAGCCCATAAACAGGAGGCGGCGATGTACAGCATGAGTAAAGTCAGCAACGGATTGTCGACTAAGGTTGCGATCAATGACTTGAGTGAAGGTAGTAGCATGGTATAGCTGAACAACAGAATAAGCAGGGAAATCGTGATAACTCTGGGGGACAAACCCTGACAAGCATAAGGAATCGAAAAAGCCAGTAAACCAGCTACTGTAAGTACATGTTTCACGATTTCACCACCTAGATACATTATGTATCTATAATATACAAAACGTATCTTCTTGTACAATAATAATAAAATATTTATTTTCATTTTTCTCAAGCCTAGAGCAAGCCCTATTGTGCATATACTCAGTCCATGCTAAGAAAATGAAGAATTCTTCGGCTTGGTTAAAAAGGAACTTTTTACGTTTTTAAACATGGGGGTGTTCGGGTGGAGGATCATTTTACAGACCGTTTGAAGTTGAATTTGAGTGGTACAGGCAAAGACTTAACGCCGCAGCAATTAAATGAAAATTTTAAAACCATTGAAAAAGAATTCATTGAACGCAGTGTAAACGTAAGTTGGTTTGGAGCTGCTGGTGATGGTATTCAGGATGACACGGCAGCTTTGCAGGAGTTGATTAATAAGACCCCCGATTATTCCATTCTTCACATCCCCAGTGGACGATACAAAATAACCTCTACCCTACAGATTCGCAAACAGGGTGTGCGTATTTTTGGCATTCATAAGGGTAGATACCGACAAGGCAAAGGTGTTACGTCGATTGAATATTATGGTACGGGTCCTTGTTTTCAAATTGGAGATGAAAGTCTACCATCGTTTAGCGGATTTCAAAATGTGCAGTTTCATGACTTATCGATCCGGTACGAGGGGGCTGACAGATCCACATTAAATAATCCGTTTTCGCAGTCAGTGAAGCGTGGATATTATGGCAAAGGTACTTTGGGTATTCAGGATTGGAAGGGCGGCGGAGTTGCTCTAGATAACGTCCTAATTGAGCATTTTGAAACGGCTTTTTGGGGCTACGAAAGTGATGTGAATTTATTTAAATGCACGGAGATTAATTACAATAAAACAGGGATTCACTTACAGAATAGAAGTTCACAGTTTACTAGCATAGCGCTTTTTACATTGGGGAACGATACGGCATTGGATCTGAATAGCTCCAACGGAGCCAGATTTTTGGCTAGCCAGCACATTAAGGATGGAAGTTCCAATGATATTCCCATTCTAATTAATGATTTTATGAACGCTGAATTTATAGGTTGCTGGTTTGAGGGACTAAGCAGAGAGCATAAGATGACAGTGCCTTCTTTTATTCAAA
Organism: Paenibacillus sp. 1182; assembly: GCF_017833915.1. Lineage (NCBI taxonomy): Bacteria > Bacillati > Bacillota > Bacilli > Caryophanales > Paenibacillaceae > Paenibacillus > Paenibacillus sp. 1182. The sequence continues at coordinate 118,302 of NZ_JAFICR010000001.1, forward strand.
TTGGTGCTACCAAAGAAACAAAAAATGTGGCCTTGCGTGACTCCATTTTAGCGATAGCGGACAAATTCGATGACACCCAATCCGTATGTAACTATTTTGTGGATGTGGTCATTGGCAAAAAAGTTTTGGTGGACGAGGTGGGAGGGTACCCCCGTAATCTAAAGCAGCTTATTTCTTTCTCTGGTAGCTCTTCCACACAGCAGGTGACACTTCGCTCACATTTGGATTTTAGCTATAGCAATAATCGTTATGACGAGAACAATGGGACAGGGCAGGCTTTGCTGCTGGTCGAGAAATACTCGAACAACGGGATTGAACATTTGGACGAAACCTTTGTTAAAGCCTACTTGGGAGCAAGGCAAAATCTCCCTGCAGGTAGCTGGCAGAAGGTAAAGTTCAATCAAATCAACCATGATGAGCTGATTGAATTCGACGCGGCGAATAGCCGATGGCGAGCCAAGCGAGCTGGGAAATACAGAATACAAGTTTACATTTCGACCGATCCTCAAGTGGATGGTAATCGCACACGGCTGGCACTTCACCTGAATGATGAGCAGCTTGCCGGGAGCTCCGCCTATGCCTATCTCGATGATCGGGTTATCGGCGGACTGAACTATAGTGCATTGAGTGGAGCAATGGAACTTAGACTGGAAGCGAATTCTTTTATTGATATACGGGTGTTCAGTCAAAATACAATGGATATTCTACCGGGTGGAGGAATCACATATCTCACCGTAAGCCGAATTTAAACCATTATTTCACAGACGATAGATGTTCTGTCTTTTTATATATTGGAAAATGCGCACCATGCTGACTCAGCTTGGTGCTATTTGATGTTTTTATTCATATGGAATATTTTTCTTTCATTCTGACGACAATGGTTAGCAGCACGCGAATAGGCCGGAGGGTTAAGTAAATGGGCTCCGGTGCTTTACGCCAATATGTTGAGGAGGGAACCGATTGTGAAGAAAAAAGTGGTGGCGTTCATCCTGGCTTGCCTGGTAGCCTTGACTGCCGTCCCTGTCGGCGGTTGGGCCGAAGAAAGCATACCTGAAAGCAAAACCAAAGAGGGATCAGCGGCTGAGCTAGCTCCCCAGGCTCTCTCGGCGATCCTGATGGATGCAGATACGGGCACAGTCATCTATGAAAAAAACAGTCGTGAAAAGCTTCCTCCAGCGAGCATCACCAAGATTATGACGATGTTGCTGACCATGGAGGCCATTCAGGATGGCAAGCTTAAGCTGACCGATAAAGTTCGTGCCAGCGAATATGCATCTTCAATGGGGGGCTCGCAAATTTTCTTGGAGCCGGGAGAGGAAATGACGGTCGATGAGATGCTGAAGGGAATCGCGATGGCTTCCGGCAACGACGCTTCTGTGGCGATGGCTGAGAAAATTGCAGGGTCTGAGCAGGCTTTTGTCGACATGATGAACGCCAAGGTGCAGCAGCTCGGGCTCAAGGATACCCATTTTGCCAATTGCAACGGTTTGCCTGTCGAGAATCACTATTCTTCTGCGCATGATATTGCGGTTATGAGCCGGGAGTTGTTGAAATACCCGCAAATTACGAAATATACGGGAGCCTATCAGGACTATTTGCGCAAATCCTCGGTAAAACCCTTTTGGCTGGTGAATACGAATAAGCTTGTCCGTTTCTATACTGGAGCAGACGGGCTGAAAACAGGCTATACGGGAGAAGCAAAGTTCTGTCTTTCCGCTACTGCGAAGCGTGATGGCTTGCGTGTCGTAGCTGTCGTGCTTGGGGAGCCGAATACGAAGATACGCAACAATGAAGTATCTTCCATGTTCGACTATGCGTTTTCTCAATATACAATGAAATCCATATACAAGCCGGGTGAATTGCTGGGTAGTGTAAAAGTTGAAAAAGGCGTATTGCCAGAGCTGAAAATTCAGGCTGAGCGTTCTTACAGCGTGTTGGTGAAAAAAGGTGGCAACAAACAAACGTTGCGTCATGAATTACAACTGGCCCCAAGCCTCAAAGCTCCTGTCCGGGCTGGTGACCCAATCGGTAAGCTGGTCGTCTATCAGGATGGACAACGTCTTAAGGAGTTTAATATCACTTCGCCTGTGGCTATCGAAAAGGCCGGATGGTGGAAATTGTTTAAACGTACCATGTCGAACCTATTTTCTTTGTAGATTTTACGGGGTTTTCTTCTAGTTTTGTCGGAGGGCAGGAATCGTCTGCGGCTACGTAGAAATCCTTGTCCAAGACCGGGAGGAGAGTGAGTAAGCATGAACCTGCAAATTGAAATGGAGCATCACCGGGGGGTACTGATTGTAAGGCTGTCTGGTGAGCTTGATCACCATACGTCGGACATGGTCCGTATGCAAATGGATGAGGCGATTCAGCGTCGGCAATGCGAGCATATTGTGCTCAGCCTGAAGAATCTTCAGTTTATGGATAGCTCCGGCCTTGGCGTTATCTTGGGACGGTACAAACTGATCAAGCAAAAGGGCGGAAAAATGGCAGTCTGTGATGTCAATCCGCCAGTACACCGACTGCTGGATATGTCAGGGCTGTTCAAAATCATGCCCATATATGACAATGAGGGAAATGCGCTCACGGAACTGGAGGTAGTGTCATGAGAGAAGGCACGGGTAACAATTTCATGAGCTTGCAGTTTGCTGCCAAATCGGAGAATGAGGCATTTGCTCGTGTGGCTGTCGCGGCATTTATTTCCAGGCTTGATCCCACAATGGATGAGCTAAGTGATTTGAAAACCGTGGTGTCTGAAGCGGTGACAAACAGTATTATTCACGGTTATGACAGCGACCCGTCAGGTGTCGTAACGATCAAAGTCGGGATTGAAGCGGACGTGATTACGTTGGTTATTGAGGACGCAGGCCGAGGAATTGAGGATCTGGAACTTGCCAAGCAACCTCTATATACGTCCAAACCTGAATTGGAACGCTCCGGCATGGGCTTTACGATTATGGAAAATTTCATGGATGAGTTTGAAGCAGTCAGTGAGCCGGGCGGAGGCACGTCGGTCCGGATGAAGAAAAGGATTGAATCCAAGAAAGCTTTATATAATTAGGAGTTGATCCTATGGAAGCAGGAGGAAAAAAAACTTCGCACAGCTATTTGGAGGATGCGGAAGTCAAGCGGCTTATTGCACTGAGTCAATCCGGTGATAATGAGGCTCGTGAGACACTGGTCAATAGTAATATCCGGCTCGTCTGGTCTGTCGTGCAGCGCTTTATGAACCGGGGGTATGAACCTGACGATCTTTTTCAAATTGGTTGCATCGGCTTGTTAAAATCGGTGGATAAATTCGATCTCAGCTACGAAGTCAAATTTTCAACATATGCAGTACCGATGATTATCGGTGAGATTCAACGGTTCCTGCGTGATGACGGTACACTCAAAGTTAGCCGTTCCTTGAAGGAAACGGCTAATAAGGTCCGTAAAATGAAAGACGAGCTATCCAAACGGCTCAACCGTCTGCCTACAGTCAAGGAAGTTGCTGATGAGCTGGGAGTGACACCGGAGGATGTTGTTTTTGCGCAGGAGGCCAATAAGCCGCCTACCTCCATTCACGAAACGGTGTTCGAAAATGACGGTGATCCGATTACACTTATGGATCAGATTGCTGACGAATCACAGGAAAGGTGGTTCGACAAGCTAGCACTCAATGAAGCCATTGGCGGACTATCTGAGCGGGAGCGGTTGATTGTGTACCTGCGCTATTACCGGGATCAGACTCAATCAGAGGTTGCAAGTCGGCTTGGTATTTCTCAGGTACAGGTATCACGGCTGGAAAAAAAGATTTTACAACTGATCCGCGATCAGATTGCCCAATAAAAACAGTCAGGATCTTAGTGAAATCCTTATGCTTACGTATTTATAAAGGGTATTCCAAAGCCATTTTAATGGCCAGGGGTACTCTTTTTTGCGTGGGATAAAAGACAATACACAGAATAGGTTTCCTTGCTTCGTTCCATACTAATCGATAATTACGAGGATAAGGAGGGGATCGGATGACTCATAGTCCGGCTCCTACAGTAGCTCCTATTGTCTACTTGCGGCTCCGCAGCCGTGTCCGCATGATACAAGGGCAGGATTTACATTTGGGTGATGTAGCCCATCTGCTGACTAATCCTGAATGGGAAAAAGATCTGCTTGAGCTTGTTCTCAAGCGCCCGCAGCACCAGGACGGTAATCTGATACTGATAGACATGCTGCAGATCATAGCGAAAATTAGAGATCATATTCCGGGGGTCGTAGTTGAATCTCTCGGGAAGCCACATGTACTTGTGGAACTCGTGGAGAAACCCCGTAAGCCGTCCAAAATACTGTTTGTTTTGGTATGGGTGCTTCTGTTTTTTGGCTCTGCGCTGACAATTATGAATTTTCATGCCGACGTTAGCATGATGGAGGTACAGGTTCGGATTGTGGAGATGATTACGGGACATAAAGATGAACATCCGTACCTGTTTCAAATTGCTTACTCGATCGGCATCGGCTTTGGCATGATCGTTTTTTTTAATCACTTGTTCAAGAAAAATTGGAACGAGGAGCCGACGCCGCTGGAGGTGGAAATGTATCTGTACCAGGAAAATGTGGATCAGTATGTTGTGGCAGAGGAGTATGAAAAGATGGCCCGTTTGCACACAAAGGATAAGAAACCATGATGTTTGTACAGGCTGCACTTCAGATTATTTTAGGTATTGCTGGGGGCCTTGCGGTGGGTAGCGGTGTAATTGCTTTTTTTATTGTGCTGGATATCATGCCGCGATTAGCACAACTCACCCGTACGTATAAAAAATCACGTGCATACGAAAAGGCAATGATTATAGGTTCAGTGCTGGGGACTGTGGTCGATTTTTGGAACATCTGCTTGCCACTACCGGGCATATTTACATGGATACCTGGGTTATTTTGCGGAGTGTTTATTGGTTTGCTCGCCGCGGCTTTAACGGAGGTATTGAATCTCCTGCCTATACTCGCCAAGCGACTCCACATGACCGTGTATATGTTCGGCCTATTAATGGCAATGGTGCTTGGCAAGGTGACGGGTTCCTTATTTGACTGGTTTGTATACAACCGTTAACAACGAAAGCGAAGGGGGCAAGGAATATGGATCACAGAGCGGATCAAGAGCAACATCAAGAAGACGGGGGAATCGGAAAGGAATATCATACTGACGGAGAAGAGTTGAGTCCATGGAAGGAAAAGCAGGCGCAGGAATCTGCACGTTTTAAACACAAAAAAGAGAGTGAGCGGTCTGATAACGTAGAGGAGTCCGTTCGCTACTGGCAGGCCGAAGATGATATATCGCCGAGGATGAAGGATAATAAGAATACACTTGAAACAGTATTAGGTTTGGGGGAGACCTTTGATGTTGTATTCAGGGAAATGACACTGGGTGGGCGTCATACCGGATATCTGTTCCTAAATACCTTTGCGAAGGATCAGATCATGCTTGAAGTGCTAAAGCGTCTCACCTATCTGACGCCGGATAATCTCTCTTCGGATGGACTACAAGCGTATTTCGAAAATTTTATTCCACATATTCAGGTGGAGAAGACAGATAAGATGTCTGTCGTCATTAACAAGGTGCTGACGGGGATGAGTGCCTTTTTCATGGAAGGAGAGCGTTTTTCCCTTATTCTGGATACCCGTAATTATCCGGTGCGTAGTCCGGAGGAACCCTCTTTGGAACGGGTTGTGCGCGGTGCCCGCGACGGGTTTACTGAAACAATGCTTACAAATGTAGGTCTGGTGCGCCGGCGTTTGCGGGACCCAGGACTTAAATTTGAGGCTATGCAGGTCGGTCGTCGAACTCGAACAGACGTTTGTTTGGGTTACATTGACGATATTGTGGATAAGGTGATGGTGGATACTGTACGAGACAAAATTAAAAATGTTAATTTGGATGGTATTCCGCTGGCCGACAAGCAATTAGAGGAGACGATTATCAATAAAGGTTGGAATCCATATCCATTAGTACGATATTCGGAGCGACCAGATGTCGTGGCATCGCATATTATGGAAGGAAGGCTCGTTATTTTCGTCGATACCTCACCCAGCGTGATGATCTTGCCTACTACTTTTTTTGACTTGTGTCAGCATGCAGAAGAGAATCGGCAAACCGCTTTTATGGGAAGTTATTTGCGCTGGGTACGTTTTATAGGTATATTCGCCTCGATGTTTCTGCTTCCGATGTGGCTGCTAATGGTCATCAATCCCGAATTAAAACCTGCGTTTCTTGATTTTATTGGTCCTCAAAAGGAAGCACATCTTCCGCTGATTGCCCAGTTTATCATTGTAGAACTAGGGGTCGATCTTATGCGAATGGCGGCTGTGCATACTCCGACACCACTGGCTTCCGCTATGGGCTTGATCGCAGCCATTATGGTCGGCGATATTGCGGTTCAGACGGGACTTTTCGTGAACGAGGTCGTGCTGTACATGGCTGTCGCTGCGATAGGAATGTTCGCAACACCGAGCTACGAGCTGGGTCTGGCGAATAGACTGATCCGACTATTCCTACTGATTGCTGTAGCTATTTTCCACGTACCGGGCTTTGTCGTGGGTACGACACTGATCATTTTGATGCTGACGCTGCATCGGTCATACAATTCTTCGTATTTGTGGCCGTTCATTCCTTTTAATGCCAAAGCGTTAGCTTCCATCTTGTTCCGTATGCCTGTACTAGATGCACCTAACCGCCCGTCATCTAACAAAACGAGGGACAATACGCGTATGCCCCATACGGATGCCGACACAGATTCGAACTCAGGCAATGGACAGGAGCATTAATATAAATGATCTGCATAAAAATCCATTGTTCTTGATGTTTTTTTTGCTATACTGGTGTAAACATTCGATGGAATATGACTAGCTTGTTCCAGAAAGAGAGGCGCCAGAACATGTATTTGCATGGAAGCAGTAAAATTAACAGCAATGGACATTTGGAAATCGGCGGTTGTGATACAACACTTTTGAAAGAGCGTTTTGGGACACCGCTATATATTGTAGACGAACAGTTAGTCCGCCGGCGCTGCCGGGAGTATATAGAAGCTTTTCGTGAAACCGGATTGAAGTTTCAAGTCGCTTATGCAAGCAAAGCGTTTTGTGTTATGGCGATGTGCGCTTTAGCTGCTGAAGAAGGGATGTCGCTTGACGTAGTTTCCAGTGGAGAATTGTTTACTGCGCTACAAGCAGGGTTCCCGGCAGAGCGAATCCATTTCCACGGCAATAACAAAACACCGGAAGAAATTGAAATGGCGTTAGATGCGCAAATTGGCTGCTTCGTCGTCGATAGCGAAATGGAGTTGCATTTGTTGCAGGCCCTTGCCTCCGAGAAAGAACAGCAGGTGAATATCTTACTGCGGGTTACACCAGGGGTTGAGGCGCATACGCATGAATATATGGCCACAGGTCAAGAAGATTCGAAATTTGGCTTTGACATTGGAAACGGTACAGCACGCCAAGCAGTGGAACAGGCTATCAAGCTAGACCATCTTAACCTGCTGGGGGTACATTCTCATATCGGCTCGCAAATATTCGAAGTGAATGGCTTCCAAATGGCTGCTGAACGGGTTGCAGCTTTTTCCAGAGAAATTAAGGAACAGCTTCAGTTTTCTTTCAAAGTGATTAATCTGGGTGGGGGATTTGGCATTCGCTACACGGAAGAGGACACACCACTGAAAGTATCAACCTATGTACAGGCTATCGGCGAAGCAGTGAAAACTTATTTTTCAGGACTTTACGATGAACTTCCAGAAATTTGGATTGAGCCGGGACGCAGTATTGTAGGCGATTCAGGCACGACCTTATATACGGTAGGAAGCATCAAGGATATTCCGCAGGTACGTAAATATGTCTCGGTAGATGGCGGGATGACAGATAATCCACGCCCTGCACTGTATCAGGCCAAGTATGAAGCGATGCTGGCTAACCGAGCGCAGGATACGAACGAAGAGACGGTGTCCATTGCGGGCAAATGCTGTGAAAGCGGCGATATGCTGATTTGGGATGTAGAGCTGCCTCGTATAAATAGCGGCGATTTGCTCGCTGTTGCCTCAACCGGAGCCTACAATTACTCCATGGCGAGTAATTATAACCGAATACGTCGACCAGCAGTTGTATTTGTCAACAACGGTGAGGCCGAGTTGGTAGTGCGTCGGGAAACCTACGAAGATATCGTACGCAACGATGTTGTGCCACAGCGCTTGATTCGTGATCAAGCTAGTCCAGTGGTTCAGCCCAACGCCAAGATTACCGTTTCGTCCTGATTTTAGACTTGTAAGATCAAGCAGGCCATTGAGTCGGTAATAATACACCGGGGACAATGGCTCTTTTTTTGGACAAGACTTTGCTAAGCGCGGCAATTCATAGTAAACTGGAACTTGATGTTATTTAGTTCTCAAAACAGGTTGAAAAGGAGATACAAACAATGAAAAAAGGTAGAATAGATCTTGAAAACGGCGGTATCGTTGAAATTGACTTTTTCCCAGAAGAAGCTCCAAACACCGTTGCTAACTTTGAAAAGCTGGCAAACAGCGGTTACTACAACGGTTTGAGCTTCCACCGTGTCATTCCGGGCTTTGTTGCTCAAGGTGGTTGTCCAATCGGTAACGGTACAGGCGGTCCTGGTTACACGATTGACTGTGAAACAGCTACGAATACAACAAAGCATGCCAAAGGCGTTCTGTCCATGGCTCATGCAGGTCGCAACACAGGTGGTAGCCAATTCTTTATCTGCTACGCTCCACAACCACATTTAGATGGAGTACATACTGTATTTGGTAAAGTAACCAAAGGTATGGAATTCATTGATGCTGTAAAACAAGGCGACAAAATGAAAGAGGTTAAAGTATTTGACGTGTAATTTTACCGTTAATTACATGATCTTTTTCAAATAGCGTTGCACCTAAGCCGTTCTGTCTTTGGACAGGGCGGCTTTTGTTGTCTTTTGTTTGACGGTTTATTGATTTTCGCAATCACGTAGGCATTACAGTGCGTAAGATCACATTCGAAAAGTAAGTGTTGTGATAGCCTTTCGATAAGAATGCATTTTCCATTTATTTTATATGAGTATTCAAACTCAGTAAGGATTGGAAAAGAAGGGGGCTTATCACATTGTCTATTTTAACGCGCACAAATCGACTCGGATTTTTTGAAATCCGGCTGGAATCCATTGGTGGACTCGGCGCTAATCTGGCTGGCAAAATGTTGGCCGAAACCGGGGTGCTTGGTCTGGGGCTGAATGCTTCAAATTTTTCGTCCTACGGTTCGGAAAAAAAGGGAACTCCGGTTAAAAGCTTCGTCCGCTTCTGTGAGCCGGAGGTCGATATTCGGGATCACAGTCCGATTGAGCAACCGCATGTGGTAGGCATTTTCCATGAAACGTTATACAAAACGGTAAATGTAATCAGCGGACTGCCAGCGGATGGGATTGTAGTGGTTAATTCCACGCGTCCAGCAGAAGAAATACGGGCTGATTTGGGACTGGTATCCGGTACACTAGCGGTGGTGGATGCGATGGGCATCGCACTGGAAGAGCGAACCAAACTAAATACGTCCATGCTCGGTGCCTTGTTCCGTGTCTGTGATTTCCTGGACCCGGAAGCGATGAGATCGGTTATACGCAGTACCTTTGAAAAGAAAAATCCGCTGTTAGTGGAACCTAATCTCCGTACGTTTAACCGTGGTTATGAGGAGATGGAACTGCATGTATATCAAGTTACTGATGACGCAGAGGATCGGGTTTTTGAACGTCCGCAGCCATTAATGGGATACGAAACGCAACTACTGGGGGGCGTTATTGCAACTCAGGGAAACAGCATGACGAGAGATGTTAGTGGTTCACGTCAGGGGTATGTGCCTGAATATGAAGCTGATAAATGTACCCATTGTGCCAAGTGTGATTCGATTTGCCCGGATTACTGTTTTGTATGGGAAGAGCAAGCTGACAAACGCGGAAGAATGATGCCATTTTTGCAAGGGATTGATTACCAGTATTGCAAAGGATGTCTGAAATGTGTAGATATTTGCCCATCGGGGGCATTAAGCTCGCGTCGTGAGCAATGGGGATGGGCGGAACAGAATCGAGTTGCCCACCAATTTCCGGTATATGAAGGAGGGCGTGCGTAATGGCAAAACTGGAGGAAGAACTCAAACAGACAGGCGCCGCGCAAGTGACAACGTTCGAATCCGGTAATGAAATGGCAGCTACGGCGGCTGCGCAGATTAATTATCATATGATGGGATATTTCCCGATTACTCCATCTACTGAGGTAGCGCAGTATTTGGATCAGATGAGAACGAGAGGTCAGCATAATATTAAGCTGGTTGCAGCAGACGGAGAACACGGATCGGCAGGGATTTGTTATGGAGCTGCCGCAGCGGGAGCGAGGGTTGTGAACGCCACTAGTTCGCAAGGTTTCCTGTACATGCTGGAGCAGTTACCTGTTCAGTCAGGTACCCGTTTTCCAATGGTTATGAATCTGGTAACACGAGCTGTCAGTGGTCCCCTGGATATTCGCGGGGATCATTCGGATCTGTACTATGGTTTGAATACAGGCTGGGTCATTTTGACGGCAAGTACACCACAGGCTGTGTATGATATGAACATCATGGCACTAAAAATCGCAGAGCATAGCGATGTTCGGCTGCCTGTAATGGTTGCATATGACGGTTTTTATACGTCCCATCAAAAACGTAAAGTGCAATATTTTGCAGATGCTGAGACCGTGCGCGGTTTTGTAGGTCCTAACCCGAACTTAAATTATCCGAATATTACTGATTTTGATCATCCTGTTACCGTAGGTGCGCATATGAATGGTGATGACCTGACGAATAATCATGTTCAGCTGTCCGAAGCACTGAAGCTGTCAGAAGGAGTATATGAGCAGGTAGCAGCAGAATATGCCGCTTTATCCGGTCGGGAATACCCGATTTTAGATCTGTATCAAATGGAGGATGCTGAGGTCGCGGTATTCCTGTTGAATTCGGCGGCTGAATCGGCTAAGGATGTGGCGGATCAACTCCGTGCGCGCGGGATTAAAGCTGGTGTGATACGTCCGAATATCATCCGACCGTTCCCAGCCGCACAACTGCGGGAAGCCTTACGTGATGTCAAGGCGCTGTTGGTAGGTGAACGTGCAGATTCGTATGGGGCAGACGGCGGGAATTTAACGCATGAAATTAAGGCGGCCTTGCAGGAGGACCCGCTGAATCGGACACTCGTGTTGAGCCGTATCTTTGGCTTGGGCGGCAAGGATTTTTATGCGGAAGATGCAGAGGCGTTCTTCCAGCTTGCGATTGAGGCGGCCGAGGCCGGCCGAGCGGAGAAGCCCTTTGATTATTACGGTATTAATCCGGGTTCACCGGACAAAGTGATGCCGCAAGTTATGCAGCCGCCACGTGGCAATGCATACCGTACGGGCCTGATTCAGGTTACGCCGGACGAGGAGACCGGGAAGCTCAAGGTCAAGGTACCCCCTTTGCGGTCGTTGACAACCAAACCACGGCGTCTTTCACCAGGCCACGGAGCTTGTCCAGGATGTGGGGCATTGTCTGCGCTGGAACTGTTTTTCAAAGGTATTGAAGGGGATATTGTCGTGCTGTTCCAGACAGGCTGCGTATATGTGACGACGACAGGGTATCCATATACATCACACAAACAACCGATGATCCACAATCTTTTTCAAAACGGGGCCGCTACCCTTTCAGGAGCGCTAGAAGCTTACATGGAAATGAAACGGCGTAATGAAATTGAGATGTCGGACGATCCGACCTTTATCATGATTAGTGGTGACGGTGGGATGGATATTGGTATGGGTTCTGCGATTGGTGCGGCTCTGCGTAATCATAAGCTAATCATGCTGGAATATGATAACGAGGGGTACATGAATACAGGTTCACAGCAATCTTACTCCACTCCGCTCGGTCACATGACCAGTACGTCGGGTGTAGGTAAAATGCAAAAAGGAAAGCAAGGGCATCACAAGGATACCGTGCAAATCATGGCTGCTTGTAACATTCCGTATGCTTTTACCGCTGCTGAAAGTCATCCGCAGGATATGCTGCGTAAAGCAGCCAAGGCTCAATGGTATGCAAACAACGTGGGTACGGCCTATGGTAAAATCCTGTGCGCCTGTCCGCTGAATTGGAAATCCGAAGACAGACTGGGTACCAGCATTGTGGGCGCCGCAGTCGAGTCCTGTTTCTTTCCTTTGTACGAAATAGAGCAAGGCAGTACGACGATTACGTACAATCCGGAGGACAAAGGAAAACGAATTCCAGCTGCTGAATGGCTGAAATTAATGGGTAAAACGAAGCATCTTATTAAGGAGGAGGCTACGCTGGCGACCTTTGAACAGGAGATTGAGCGTCGCTGGACTATCCTGAAAAAGAAACATGAAATTTCAGAGCTATAATCCTGTTTTTTGCATAATCATCGATTAACATTGTTAGCCGCTGTTACTGTAGTGGCTCGATCAAGATTCTTTGCGCTTATTGCGCAAAGAATCTTTTTTGTCGTTTATGGGTTGAAGCATAAAAAAACAGGTAATGATTTCCGATATAGGAGTGGAGGCCTATAAGAGGCACGTTAAAAAGTTTTCTTCTGAATTTTAAGATGCAATGAGGTGCAGGTAATGATTAAGCTGAATACAGTTGAAATAATCGAAATTATAAAGAAGCAAATCCCTAAGGTTATGAACATCAAGCCAGTGGAACTCAAGTTTACGGATGATTTTGGACGGACCTCGCTGGCAGCGACAGAACACAAATTTACGCTGACGAACCAGCATTATTCTGCCAAGGTGATGGATTGCGTGTTAGAAACACAAGTACGCCCCATTTTAATGTGCGAAATTATTTATTTTCTAAAATGCGAGTTTATTGACGGACATGTTGATGTACGACTGGATTATGAAGCATGTTCTGAGGAAGGGCGAGGACCGGTTGCTTCAGCCGTAATTACCTTTGATCATGCAACAGAGCTGGGAGTCGAGGAACTGGCCGATCTGATTGACTTGGCGCTTCATATGAACGATAAAACCTGGTTTGAAGAACTCTCCAGCCAATATGTCAAAACCAAAGCAGGAGCTTCTATTTGATAACTTGCTTTTTTTAGAAGTCGGTGCTAATATACGTAACAAGTTTAATGTTAATTCAACTGAATAAGAGCAAGATCCTTCGGGGCGGGGCGAAATTCCCCACCGGCGGTGATGACATGTTTGTGGATCGTTTTTGTGAGAAACAGCATGGCTTAGTCCGTGACCCGGATGCTGAATGATCAGCAGAAGGTGGACCTGGTGCAAATCCGGGACCGACAGTATAGTCTGGATGGGAGAAGGATACGAAGCGCATGCACATGACGTGACATGTGCCGATTTTTAGCATACCCAATTGTGCGTACGGCTTATTTCGTTGTAGGATGGCATCGGGCGATAGCTTTCTTTTGATGGGTGTTCTGAGCGTATTTGGCTGTATCCTCAGTCATGCTTTCTATTGGCAAACCTATGATTTCATGTCGTCTTAAGATGCATATGAACTGCGCTTGTATACTACAAATGTGACTCTCATCACCCCCATGACGGATTGAATCCGAACTGGGGGTTTTTTGCGCTTATAGCTGATGAATTAGGGATAAACTGAGATGTAGTGGAAAGGAGTGAAGGCATGTTTACCGGATTGGTCGAGGAAGTGGGTCGTATTCAAACCATTTCCAAAAGCGGTGAAGCGATGGTGCTGGGGATTTCGGGTTCCGTGGTGTTGGGCGATTTAAAAATAGGAGACAGTGTCTCAGTGAATGGCGTTTGCCTGACGGCGATACAGATCGGTACGAAAGACTTTAAGGTTGATGTGATGCCGGAAACCTTTCGTAGCACTAATCTGAAAGAGTTGAGATCCGGCAGCCGAGTCAATCTGGAGCGAGCGATGGTGGCGAGTGGAAGGTTCGGAGGACATATCGTGCAAGGACATGTGGACGGGACGGGAACGATTCGCGGGGTGACATCAGACCAGAATGCAGTGGTGTACGAAATTGAGCCTAAAAATCAAACATTATTTAAATATATTCTTCTCAAAGGGTCAATCACAATTGATGGTATAAGCCTCACAGTCGCACAGCGTACGGGAGAGACCTTTGCCGTATCCATTATTCCCCACACCTTATCCGAAACGGCCTTACAAGGCAAACGTGAGGGGGATACCGTCAATATCGAATGCGATATTTTGGGCAAATATGTAGAACAGCTTTTAAGTTACAGAGGTGCAGCGGAGGCGGAGAGAGTAGAAGAAGCTCCTCTCAGTTTGGACTATTTGGCGAAACACGGTTTTGCCTGATATTGAATGGTAAGCCTGTTTAGGAGCATTCGTGGCTAAGACATGAGGAGGAAAGTGTTATGGATAGAGGTAGCCAAACAAGTGCAATGGCAAACGTCATAGAGCATGGCGAGTTGGAACATGACGAAGAGATTCGTTTGGATTCCATCGAAGAAGCGTTGGAGGACTTGAAAAACGGTAAAGTCGTTATTGTAGTGGATGATGAACAGCGCGAAAATGAAGGCGATTTTATCGCTTTGGCTGAAAAAGCGTCGCCTGAGGTCATTAATTTCATGATTACAGAAGGTCGCGGGTTGGTCTGTGTGCCGATCACACGACAAAGAGCCGAGGCCTTGGAATTGCATCCTATGGTAGAGCAAAATACAGATTTCCACGGTACTGCCTTTACGGTATCGGTAGATCATATGGAGACAACAACGGGGATTTCAGCGGCCGAGCGCTCCTTGACTGTACGCGCCTTGGCAGACGAAGCAGTCACAGGAAGTGATTTCCGCAAGCCTGGTCACATGTTCCCGCTGATTGCTCGCGATGGGGGTGTCTTGCAGCGTGCTGGTCACACGGAGGCGGCTGTTGATCTGGCTCGACTCAGTGGCTTCAAGCCTGCTGGAGTCATTTGTGAAATTATAAAGGAAGATGGCTCAATGGCCCGCCTGCCTGATCTGGCAGTGGTCGCCAAGCGACATCAATTGAAACTGATCAGTATTCAGCATTTGGTGGACTACCGCCGCCGTTTGTCATTGTAAATAATTTAAATTAAGAGAGGTTGATTAATATGGCACGTTTTCTAGAAGGTAATCTTGTATCGAACGGTTTAAAATATGGTATTGTGGTGGGCAGATTTAATGAGTTTATTACGAGCAAGCTGTTAAGCGGTGCAATTGACGCACTTCAACGACATGGTGCACAGGAAGATGAAATTGATGTAGCCTGGGTTCCGGGTGCATTTGAAATTTCACTAATTGCGCAAAAAATGGCTGCAAGCGGCAAATATGATGCCGTAATTACGCTGGGTACGGTCATCCGTGGTTCTACTTCACATTATGATATCGTCTGCAATGAAGTGGCCAAGGGTGTGGCAGCGAGCAGCCTAAAAACGGGAGTACCTGTTATTTTTGGGGTAGTGACTACAGAAAACATTGAACAGGCTATTGAACGAGCAGGTACGAAGGCTGGTAATAAAGGTTGGGATTCAGCACTGGCTGCGATTGAAATGGCCAATCTCGGCAAGCAATTTTAATGATAGGAATAGCTGAATAGAACGGTATAAACTGCAAGGGGAAAAAAGGGATTGGATTGTTAAGCAAGGCGATGACGTATATACTACAGAAAGAGGGATTGATAACGCAGAGCATAAGTGCTATAGGGAAAGGTATTGTTGAATGATGATTGGAGTAAGGCAGGGGGAAGCACATTGACAGTCGTAAACTACAAGCTGGAAACATTCGAGGGTCCGCTGGATCTACTGTTGCATCTGATTGATAAAGCCGAAATCGACATTCAGGATATCCCGATTAGCGATATTACTGATCAGTATATGGCTTTTTTGCACAGTATGCAGGAGCTGGAACTGGACATTACGAGCGAGTTTCTGGTGATGGCGGCGACGCTCTTATCCATTAAGAGTAAATTGTTGCTTCCCAAGCCACCTGTGATGGAATATGACGATTTGGATTTTTATGAGGAAGAGGATTATGATCCACGTGAGGAACTGGTCCGCAAGCTGGTGGAGTATCGTAAATATAAAGGGATTGCTCGCCATCTAAGTGAACGTGAGTGGGAGCGGAGTCTAATTTATGGCAAAGAGCCAGAAGATCTGAGTGCATTCCTGCCCACTGAACCCGTAAATCCGGTGCATGGGCTGCATGCAAGCGATTTGGTCGCAGCCTTTCAGCGTGCTTTGCGCAAAGCAGAACGACGTACGACGGTAACCCGTGTTCATCGGGACGAAATTTCAGTCAAGGACCGTATCCGGCAAGTTATCGGGGCTTTAGAGATGGTGGGGAATGGAGGACGGCTGCTGTTCTCCAAGCTGATGCATGAGGATATGTATCGGCATGAAGTGGTTGTGACCTTTTTGGCTATCCTTGAACTGATGAAAATGAAGCAAATTTTCTGTTATCAGGAGAAGCTTTTCGATGATATTGTAATGGAGTGGAGAGGGGATTTACGGGTTAATGGATTATCTGAAGCTGAAATCAATTATTGAGGGACTGCTGTTTCTAGCAGGAGAGGAAGGGTTGTCCACCAAGCAGATCGCCGACATTGTAGAGCAGCAGCAAGAGCTGGTTGAACAGTGCCTGGAAGATATGAAGCAGGACATGGAGCAGGGGGGAAGAGGCCTGCAACTTGTCCGTATTGCCGGTCATTATCAGCTTGCAACTTTATCCGAACATGCACCTTACTTTGAAAAGCTCGCATACTCTCCGGCACGTGCGTCACTGTCTCAAGCTGCTTTGGAGACGCTGGCCATTGTGGCCTACCGCCAGCCCATTACAAGAGTTGAAATCGAAGAGATTCGGGGGGTTAAATCCGAGCGGGCCATACATACACTGGTCAACAAGGAGCTCATTGAAGAGAAAGGTCGAGCTGAAGCCATCGGACGGCCGATATTGTACGGAACGACGAAATCATTTTTGGATTATTTCGGTCTGGGCTCTCTGGCAGATCTACCGCAACCGGAGCTGTTCGAGAATTCGGACAATTTGGAGGAAGAGACTCAATTATTGTTCGAGCGTCTGGAGAGTAGCCAGCCTGCGGCCAACGATCTAGATCTTGAATTCCAATAAAGTTGCTCCGGATCTTGCGGCTCACTTATGTAAAAGTTCAAACAGACAGCCAGTCCTCATATCGTTGGGGGCTGGCTGTTGGTATTTTAAGATGCATGATTTTCCGGCGAACGGTCATACTATTTTTGCCATGATATTCTATAGCAAAAAGGTAGGGAGGACACGCCAGTGTGGAAATGGATCAGTATCGCCATCATCGTCGTTATATTACTTGTACTGGCAGTTCTGCTCTCTCGTATTCGTTTGAAGCTGAATATTGCCAAACATGACAATGATGATCGGGCGCATCTAGAGATCAGATTTCTATACGGGATGATAAAAATGAATTACGATGTGCCGGCCATTCTCATAACAGGGTTGAAAAAAGGGCTTCTCTATCGGCTAGATCGCAACAAAAACATACATAAAACGGATGCTTCCGTGGATAGCGGTAATATTGATACAGTAAAAATCAAGCAATTTATACATGATATACGGGTTTTGCTCAAGGGAACGAAATCCTTTAATAAATGGTTGCGACATACATTGGCACATGTGACGATGTCCAAAGTGGAATGGTCTACCAACATTAGTCTTGCTGACGCGGCATATACAGCTACCTCAACTGGTATTTTGTGGGGATTAAAAACAACCTTGATCGGTTATGCTTCAAGCTTTGTACGCATGGATTGTACCCCTAAGCTGTATGTTGTGCCCTATTGGGTGGATCGCTTGCGTTTTACCACCACTTTGAACTGTGAAGCAAACGTATCGCTCGGCTATTTAATGTTCTCCATGCTCATCTTATCTTACCGCATATGGCGCGTTCCGGGTGGACCGGAGGCATGGAAACGGGTTTTTTTCAAAAAAAATGCGGCGGATCGTCAAGCTAACAATGAATGATAAACAGTGGAGAGAGGTGAGACTCAATCCTTTCTGAACTATCGAATGACATACATATTTCCTTGAACCCCTGCGCACAATAGCGAAAGAAAAGGCAGTCTACGCTTGAGATAAGCAGAGGAGGAATAAATCATGTCAGATCACCCGATTCAAGGGCTCATGCAAACCGCAATGGAAAACATCAAAGCCATGGTAGACGTGAATACGATTGTAGGAGACGCAGTGGAAACACCCGATGGTTCTGTTATTTTGCCAATCAGTAAGGTGGGATTTGGTTTCGCTGCCGGGGGAAGTGATTTTAACGTAGACGAAGAGGCACTTCATACTTCTTCGGCGTCGGGTAATCATAGCGGGAAGGAAGGGCATCCTTTTGGAGGCGGTAGCGGTGGTGGTGTATCTATTCATCCCATTGCTTTTCTGGTTGTTGGCAAACAGGGGGCACAAATCGTTCCATTGGACAATCAAACGCATCTGATTGAGAAGCTGATTGACTCCACGCCATACCTGATTGATAAGGTTCAGTCTATCTTCCGGAATTCAGGCGGCGACTTGCAGACTCCCCCCCCACAGGTACCTGTAGATGTTGCTACGGATCACAGTAATTCTGGCCCGGCTTACTTGTAAAAGTTATTGAAATTAAAAGCATTCTCTCAGGAAGGTATCCCAAAGCCGAGTATAGGCTAAGGAATACCTTCTTTTCTGCTTGTACTTGGGCCTATCCCCGAATAAACTGCCTTCCCCCAATGACAGCATGTATTTGGTGACAGTATTCCAGTTGATACAAAGTATGCAGCGAGGAGATTTCATTTTTTCGATTTCCTTCGGCAGCAAACTGCGATAGGTAGATGAAGTCCGGATAGATCACTTCATCCGTCAAATAAGCAGATACCGTGGCTTCCGGTCGACGATGTTGATTCAGGGAATCGATAATACCCTTCGCCGGCAAGATGCCAATCCCATGTCCATAAAACAAGTCTTCCTTCAGCTTAACGACATTTTCTCCTTTCCATTCTAATGTTTCAGGCGACACATCAGGATTGTTGAAATACAGAATATCGCCAGGAGTCGCTTTATGACTTCCTTCCTGCTGTATGAGCCTGAGGTCGCTGTCATAGTGCCAGTCATACAGCAGCATATCTGCAAAAATCCGATTAAACTCACTTTCCAGAATGGAATCCAGCACTCCTTTGTACAGCACAATAACCATAGCTGTTGCACATTCAAAAGCGTATTGATGTCCGTTTAAAAAGATATCTCTGATCCCCTGTGCCGGTGTGACACCTGCTTTGATCTGAAAGCCACCTTTTTCCGTTAAATCCCAAAAATGCGGGTTGCAACGTGCGGTAGCAAAAGTGGCAAAGGATACACCGCTTCGATGCAATGCTTCTGCGGACTCTACAATCCGCGATCTTAAAATCATTTCAAACTGTAGTCGCTGCATGTTATAACCCCTCGATCCATATTTAACGTTTAGTAACTAATATATATGTGCTCAGGAGGGCATGTTGCTTGGTTTGTGTAGAAAGAAAGCGAAAAAGGAGCAGCTAATGGCTAGTCCTGTAAAAGGAATTTTCTGTTATAAAGGTGGACATACTTTGAACAGCTTGGACATAGAATGGTACAAGACTTGCTCAAAACCGGAGGAATCCAAATGTTTAAAAAAAAGCAACACATTCACGCGGACCACAGCCATTTCTTGAATAAGGCACGCGCATTTGTTTTGCCGCTGGTACTACTGCTTATTTTATCATTGCCGCTTACGTTGCTAAGTCCGCAGTCCGTTCGGGGAGCGATAAAAACAGAAGTAGCGCCGCCCGCATTAGGAACCCATGCACAGGCTGCTTCTTTAATTGATGTCACATCAGGAAGAATCATTTATTCTACCGAAGGTGACCGGGAGCTACGTATTGCCAGCCTGACCAAAATTATGACAGCGATCGTGGCTATTGAACATGGACGCTTGCAGGACCGGGTAAAGGTGAGCCCAACCGCGTATGCCAAAGAAGGGTCCTCGCTTTTTCTGCAAATGGGTGAACAAATGTCATTGGAAAATATGCTGTACGGCTTAATGCTCCGTTCTGGTAATGATGCCGCTTCTGCCATTGCTGAGCATGTGGGGGGGACAGAAGAGGGATTTGTTCATTTGATGAACGACAAGGCGGTTCAGCTTGGGCTAAGCCATACACATTTTGCTAATCCGCACGGGCTGGATGCCGAGGGACATTATTCCTCAGCCAATGATATGGCCCGGCTTACTGCTTATGCGCTGCATAATCCAACTTTTGCACGTATCGTAAAAACAGAATTGAAAAAAGCACCGAATCCCAACGACTCTTGGGACTACTCATGGCACAATAAAAACAAAATGCTGCGGCTGTATGACGGAGCTGACGGGGTGAAAACAGGCTTTACCAAAAAAGCGTTTCGCTGTCTGGTCAGTTCGGCTACACGGGACGGTCGCCAGCTCGCTGCTGTTACCTTGAATGACGGGGACGATTGGAACGATCATGCCCGTATGCTTGATTACGGATTCCGATATTATCCGCTCATTCCGATTACGGACAAGCAGCAACCTATCGATGGTTACCCACTATTAACAGGTACAAGCTTTGCCTATCCTTTACATGATGGCGAGAAAACCCAGTTGCACAAAAGACTGGTGTTGTATAAAAATTCCGCTTCTGCCGATAGAGCGGACGTATCTTTTGGCTTACGAGGACGGGTTGAATTCCTTTTGGAAGGTAAACTTATCGGTTCTGTTCCTGTGTATGCAAAAGGTAGTAAGCTGCCTGCTCAAAATACCGTACAGCCACAGAAGGAGACTCCAACTGCACAAGAACCTGCGAACAATACTCAGCAACGAGGTTGGACGAGCAGATGGAACGAAATCCTTAAAAATTTGTTTGGAGCATAGGGCAACCAGGAAATAGAGCTGTACGTGTCACATCATTGGGAAAAGGAGGAATCAGCCATGATTCATCTCATATGGGTGGCTTTGATTTGTATTGGATTTGTATTTGCTGCCGCGCAGGGAAATATTGAGGTGGTGACGAAAGCGGCTTTTGACGGGGCAACTACGGGGGTTACAGTGTGCTTTGGACTGATAAGTGTGCTGGTGTTCTGGATGGGCATGATGCGGCTGGCTGAAGATGGCGGGCTCTTACAGAAAATATCCAAGCTTCTTTCTCCTTTGGTTGCCTTTCTCTTCCCTGATGTTCCGCGTAATCATCCCGCTATGGGTTACATTTTGTCCAATATGAGCGCCAATCTGCTGGGCCTGGGGAATGCAGCCACACCGATGGGAATCAAGGCGATGCAAGAGCTGCAGACGCTCAATCCAGATAAGCAAACCGCCACACCAGCCATGTGTACGCTACTCGCCCTGAATACAGCCAGTATTACGCTTATTCCTACGACGTTGATCGCGATACGGCTAAATTTTCATTCCGCACATCCGGCAGAAATCGTCGGTACGACACTGGTAGCGACCGCAATAGCCACCTTTGCTGCAATTGCGGCGGATCGTTGGTACCGTAGTCGAGAATTGCGCCGCCGTCCTCCAGCGATTCCGCCGTCCCAGTCATCCTTGGCGCCACTCGCCCCACCAGCACCAACATCAACATCTACTGCCTCTTCAACGACGTTGCCCGCATCTTTACCTGCCGTTCCGCGAACGGGAATCACGGCTGCCAAGGGCAGGGACACCACTTGGAAAGGATGAGGGAGGCATGCTTAATTTTATAAACCTCGTATCGACTTGGGCCATTCCGGTTATTCTCGCTTTTATTCCTTTATATGCATATGCTAAAAGGGTCCCTGTCTACGATTCTTTTGTGGATGGAGCCAAAGACGGATTTTCTACCGCCATCAGCATTATTCCTCATCTCGTAGGCATGATGGTGGCAATTAGCATTTTTCGAGCATCCGGCGCCTTGGACTATTTGATCTCTTGGGTTACCCCTTGGATTAAACACTGGGGTGTACCGGGCGAGATATTGCCTTTAGGTTTGCTTCGTCCATTGACGGGCACTGGCTCACTTGCGTTTACGACGGATCTAATTCGCACCTATGGCCCGGATTCCATGATCGGTCGGATCGCTTCAACGATTCAGGGCAGCACAGACACGACGCTATATGTGCTAACTGTATATTTTGGTGCGGTAGGTATCCGCAATGGACGGTATGCTTTGAAGGTAGGACTATTTTCAGATGTGGTTGGTTTTGTGGCAGCCATTGCGATTTGCCTGCTTGTATTTTAATTTCTGCATCGTTTTTTGAACGGGGGTTGTGATTTTGCTCATGGATGGGTATCATTAGCATGAGGTGAATTAGCGAACATGGAAAGATTGCAGAAAATATTGGCCCAAGCTGGTGTAGCTTCCAGACGTAAATGTGAGGAGCTTATTCAGGCGGGTAGCGTGGAAGTGAACGGGGTTGTCGTAACTGAACTGGGAACGAAGGCAGACCCTGATCAAGATATGATTACGGTAAAGGGACGCCCGATCAAAACCGAGAAAAAAATCTATTTGATGATGAACAAACCTAAAGGGGTCATTACGAGCGCTTCCGATCCGGAAGGCCGTAAAATCGTGTCAGACTATCTGAAAGGCGTTAAGGAACGCGTATATCCGGTGGGACGTCTCGATTACGACACCGAAGGACTGCTGTTGCTCACCAATGATGGCGAGTTCGCCAATCTGCTCACCCATCCCAAGCATCATGTGCCCAAGACATATGTGGCAACAGTCAAAGGCGTTCCACATGGTACTGAGCTGGACAAGCTGAAAAAGGGAATCGTGCTGGAAGATGGCATTACTGCACCAGCCGAGGTAGAATATAAAGATGTAGATCCGAATGGTAAGGAGTCTGTGATCCAGATTACCATTTATGAAGGCAGAAATCGCCAAGTAAGACGGATGTTTGAGGCCATTTCACACCCAGTCATCAGACTCAAGCGGATAGCCTTCGGAGATCTTTTGCTACAAAACTTGAAGCGCGGTCTGACCAGACCCCTAACCAAGGACGAAATCAACCGTCTCATTCAACTTGCCAAATCAGACAACACGAAAAAGAAACGGACAGGACGGGGGTCATAACCCCGGCCTTTTTGGTGTAAAGAGACTGTTGGATGAGAGTAAAGTTTGACCAAGCACGGGAAAATAGTAAAATAGAGAGAATGCTTTTTTTAGCGAAGGGGCTGGGAATATGTCAGAACAAAGCAACCGCATATTAATTGTAGATGATGAAGAACGCATTCGACGCCTTCTGCGGATGTATCTGGAAAAAGAAGGATATGCAATTGACGAAGCTGAGGATGGCGAGATTGCCCTCCAAAAAGCGACTGCAAGCGATTACAGCATTATTTTGCTCGATGTGATGCTTCCAGGGATGGATGGGATTGAGGTGTGTACACGGCTGCGTCAGACCAAAGCTACACCTGTGATTATGCTGACTGCCAAAGGCGAGGAAGTGAACCGTGTACAAGGCTTTGAAGTCGGAGCTGATGATTATGTGGTTAAGCCCTTTAGCCCGCGAGAAGTCATTTACCGGGTGAAGGCGATTTTACGCCGTTCGTCGGAAACTGCCTTTTTAACGAAAGAGGCGGTACCCAGCAATAGTATTGTTTTTCCGAATCTTATCATTGAGCATGATGCGCACCGGGTAACTGCGGGTGGGATTGAAATCAGTCTCACGCCTAAAGAGTACGAGCTGTTGCATTATTTGGCGGTGTCACCAGATAAAGTCTTCTCACGCGAAGAACTGCTGAAAGACGTTTGGAATTACGAATTTTTTGGTGACCTGCGCACTGTGGATACGCATGTGAAACGGCTTCGTGAAAAGCTGAATAAGGTATCGCCAGAGGCAGCCGCTATGATTACGACCGTGTGGGGCGTAGGTTATAAGCTGGAGGTTCCAAAATAACGTGAACTTCTGGAGATCGCTGGTAGGCAAGCTGTGGATCACCATCATTTGCCTTGTAGGCTCTGTGCTTATTTTTCTAGGGCTTTTTTTATTGCCGTACATCAACAGAAATTTTGCGGCGTATGAATCGACGGAAATCAAGCATTTGTTCACCTATACATGTATAGTCGGATTTTTATTGACGACCTTTTTTGCCCTATTTCTTTTTACTAAAATCACACAGCCTATGCAGCTGTTGATTCAGGCGGCGAATGCCATTCGTGAAGGAAGGTATGATACTCGGCTTTCGCTGGTGACCAGTGATGAAATTGGAGAACTGGCGAAAACTTTTAATCATATGTCTACGGAACTGGAAGCAACGATCCGCAGTCTGAATGAGGAGAAAAACCATTTATCCAGCGTACTGCGAAGCATGTCTGATGCAGTAATCACCTTCGACAGAAGCGGACAAATCATCTTGACGAATCCGCCGGCACAAAGTTTGCTGAATATCTGGGAAAAGCTGGAGTGGCAGGAACGTGATCTGGAGGAGTTTGGAGCTTCTGTACCTGAGCCTTTGCAGTCTCTGTTCCATACCGTTATGGACAGGGGAGAGGATGTCGGAGACTATATCCATGTCAAGAAGGGCTCCTGGTCGGTGCAGATGGCGCCTCTGTATACGGATAATGCAATCCGCGGTGCAGTAGCTGTGCTTAGAGATATTACGGAAGAAGTGAAGCTAGAGAAGATGCGGAGCGATTTTGTGGCCAACGTATCTCATGAAATCCGTACACCTTTATCTATGATGCAGGGCTACAGTGAGGCGTTGCTGGATGGTATGGCGGGTTCACCAGAAGAATCCGAGGAACTGGTGCAGGTCATCCATGATGAGTCATTACGCATGGGAAGGTTAGTCAAGGATCTGCTTGATCTGGCCCGAATGGAGGCTGGTCATACAGACATGCACCGACAGGAATTGGATGTGAACGAGTTGATCGAGCGTGTTCACCGTAAATTTACGGTACGATCAAAGGAACAGGGACTGACACTCGATTACCATGAGCATGGCCAGCGTTTGTTGCTGCCTGAGGCAGATGAAGACCGGTTGGAACAGGTATTGACCAATTTGCTGGATAATGCATTTAGACACACACCCGGTGGGAAAAAGGTTACTATTGCGGCGGATCGAATTTTGGGAGAACGGCATGAGTTAATCCGTATTCGGATTAAGGATGAAGGTGTAGGCATTGCCAGCGAGGATCTACCTTATATTTTCGACCGCTTTTACAAGGCAGATAAAGCCAGAGTACGTGGTGAGGATAAAGGGACTGGCTTGGGGCTTGCTATTGTCAAGAATATTGTAGAGGCTCACGGAGGCTCTGTCTCTGCTGCCAGCGTATTGGGGGAAGGGACGGAATTTACTATTTTGCTGCCTATCTCCAGCAAAACTAAGCTGGGTCTGTAACAGGCTTATAAGCCCAATCTGATATCCCCCGGTTTGCAGGCATCCTCGGAAGAGGGTGCTTTTTGTTGAAAAATCAACATTTATCTTGTTCAACGTGGAACATCCTGTTTCAAAATGATTACTCACATGATAGATAACTCGGTATAAGAAAAAGACGCCTGGGTAGCCAGGCGCCTCTCTTTATTATAAAACCATGGACCTCTCAATAGGGTCTGGAACTAATCTAGCACTACTTCTTGGGCAGTATTTAGTTCTGGCAAACCAACGAGTTGAATCAGTACGTCTTTCGGCACGGCTTTATCGACGGTCAGGATCATGATAGCTTCTCCGCCGACAATTTTACGCCCTACTTGCATAGAAGCGATATTGACGCCGTTCTCCCCAAGCAAGGTGCCGACACGACCGATAATGCCTGGTTTATCATTGTGCGAGATGAGCAGGAAATGAGCTTCCGGTGCCACGTCTACTGGGAACTGGTTCAACCTAACAATACGTTCGCCATAGCCTGCCAGCAGGGTGCCAGATACACGTTGCTCTTCGCCGCTCTGCGTTTTGAGTGTAACGGTAATCAGGTTGGTAAAACCCTTGGTGGCGGGCGCCTGAGATACGACAAGATGGATGTCACGTGTTTTGGCCAGATGTACAGAGTTTACAATGTTCACATCGCTGCCCAGATGACGGCTAAGTACGCCTTTCAAAATATACCGTGTCAGCGGCTGTGTATCCACAGAGGACAAATCGCCAGCGTAATCTACCTGAATTTCACGTACAGCCTGATTCGTGATCTGAGCGGCAAAGCTGCCCAGCTTCTCTCCAAGCGAGAAATATGGCTGCAATTGCGTCATGACGTTGGATGGTACTGGAGGCATGTTGACCGCATTTTTAAAAGGCTCATCACGCAAAATATGCAGCACTTGCTCGGACACGTCGATAGCTACATTCTCCTGAGCTTCGACAGTCGAGGCACCCAGATGTGGTGTAACGATAATTTTCGGGTGGCTCAGGAATGGGTGGTCCTGTGCTGGCGGCTCTGACTCAAATACGTCAAAAGCTGCACCGGCAACGATACCTTCATCAATGGCTTCAACAAGAGCCATTTCATCGATAACTCCGCCCCGGGCACAGTTGATAATGCGCATTCCTTTTTTCATCACTTCAAACTGTGGACGAGCAATCATATGTTTCGTTTCCGGTGTTAATGGTGTGTGTACGGTCATAAAATCTGCGTTGCGGATAATTTCATCCACGCTCGCAAGCTTAATGCCCAGCTTCTCAGCGCGTTCTTCCGTTAGAAATGGATCATAGCCGAGGATACTCATGCCAAATGCTTTGGCACGTTTAGCCACCTCACTGCCGATACGTCCCATGCCGAGGACTCCAAGTGTTTTGTTACGCAGTTCGACACCGAGGAATGTTTTACGATCCCATGTACCGCCAATGGTTTTGGCATATGCCTGTGGAATATGACGTGCTAGAGCCATCATCATCGCAAAAGTGTGCTCACATGTCGTAATCGTGTTGCCGTCAGGAGCGTTAATAACGATAATCCCGCGTTGTGTTGCTGCTTCGAGGTCGATGTTATCCACTCCGACCCCAGCTCGCCCTACAACCTTGAGGTTCTTACCTGCCGTCATGATGCGTTCGGTTACCCGAGTTTGGCTTCGAACGAGTAATGCGTCATAGTCACCAATAATTTGAACCAATTCATCCTCGCTGAGACCTGTGTTCTTGTCCACCGTGACATCGTCTGCATCCATCAGTTGCTGGATGCCCAGGTCACTGATTGGATCGGATACTAACACTTTAAACATTTGGTTTCCTCCTCAAAGTTAACTTCTTTTATGGACAGGATGCACTTCAAACTGAAATACATTCCATAAAGAACATGAAAAAACTTGAAATGCTTCTAAAAGTACAGGAGAGCGGTGTGAAATACTAGTGTGATAACGCATTGACGCAGAAAAGGGATGGAATAGCATTATGCACCAAACTAACGACCAAAAGTCTTATGCGGAGACGCTTTGCGGTTTTCGGGCATCAAAAAAACCCCCGAATCACATACTATCTCCATAGTAAGGGACGAGAGTTATCGTGGTACCACCCTAATTCGCAGCCATTTCGCAATGGACTGCCTTCAGCGGTCATAAAATGACCGAAAGGATAACGGTTTTCTGCCGATTGCATCTAATGCCGGGAAATATTCCCCAGACCTCGGTGCAATAACTCAGGAGCGCTGAAAGTAGTTACTTCGTCACCGGCTTCCACCCAAGCACCGGTTCTCTGAGGACGAAATCAATACCTTTTCTCCATCATTGTTGTTGTCGCTAATAATTTTTTCATAATGTATCATGGCTTACATGGGCATGTCAATAGGACATGCGACATGTGAGGATAGCAGGCTAGATATATAGCTACAGAATGCGGAAAATTAAGATTTAAGTCTTCTTGAATCCGCCCGACTTTTTGGCTATGATGCTAAAGAAGACTATGCAGAGGACTAACTAACTATGAAAAAGCTTAAAGTGAAATGGAAAAGAGCGCAAATTCATGAATTGAACGACCGCTTGCTGCTTTACAATTTGTATCTAACTCAGGGGCTGACCCTGCTGATTGGCGCAATCTGGATATTTTTTCAGAAAAGAAATTTGTTAGAACTATTTGCATTGCCGAACACTCTGCACGTCTTATGGTGGGGATTGGGATTGGCCGCCGCTATGTTACTTGTGGATCTGTTGCTATCCCGGATTATGCCTGAGGATGCTATGGATGACGGTGGTATTAACCAAATGCTATTTCAAAATCGTCCGGTTTGGCATATTATTTGTATAGCAGCTATCGTTTCTATCTGTGAGGAACTCTTGTTCAGAGGTGCGATTCAGTACAGCTTTGGTCCTTATTGGACAAGCATTTTATTTGCGGTGATTCATATCCGATATTTACGGCATTGGATTCCCACTGGCTGGGTTTTTCTTAGCAGTTATGGATTGGGCTACATATATGTGCAGACCGGTAGTCTGTGGGCACCGATCATTTGTCATTTTGTGATTGACCTTATATCTGGTTTAGCGTTACGTTTTCGGAGGTATGAAGAATGAATCAGGAACTTAGCAGAGTGCAGACCTATGGTAGCCGTCGAAATGGTCGCAAAGGCAAGGAAGAGGACAGGTCAAAATCTAAACCAGTTCGCTCCCGTGCTTCACGGCCCGTGCCAGAATTGGCTCACGTTGCCGCTGCACCAGAAGTTGCTGTGACGATGGAGGGTGACACTCCTGCCAGTGAGTACCGAACGCGGGCAGAAATGTTTCCGTCCCGCCGTATTCGGGTAAGCAAGTGGTTTTTAAATTTTTTGAGCACTCTTTTTGTGCTGATTACTGCAGCATTACTGTGGTGGGGCGTCAAGGGTGCACCACCCATCAGTGAAATGCTTTGGTAATATAAAGTTATTATGGACGTCTGTGCTTAGGTCAAGGCGCGTAATGATACGGCGAAAAAGCCTCCATCTCCACATGAATAACGGAGAATGGAGGCCTTTATTGCATCATCTATAGTTAATCCGGAGTATACGCAAGTGTCTACTAGCTAGCAGGAACCTCAATCCCTTGCGGATCGACAAATTGGTAACCCTTTTGCTCAAGGCGCGTCAATAGACTGTCCAGCGCCTCAGCTGTCCATGGCAGTTCGTGCATCAAGATATTGCTGCCTGGATGAAGTTGTTCTGTTACATTTTTGAGAAGTGCCTCCGTTTTATTAGGCTGATTCTTTTTCATTGTCCAGTCCAGAGAACCGACGGACCATGTCATGTATAGGAGACCGTTTTCCTTAGCGACCTTGCGACCTACGTCCCCGCCTGCACCATGAGGGGGGCGGAAGAAGACGGGGGCTTGGCCTGTAATGTCCTTAACAGCTTTTTGTACCGTTTCAATCTGTTTTTTGACCTCGGGCTCAGATTTATTCTTCAGCACGATGTGATCCCAGCTATGGTTGCCGATGGGCTGTCCACGGTCATGGATAAGCTTAAGCAACTCAGGATGCTTTTTTACACGGTAACCGTTTACGAAGAAAATTGCTTTCGCTTTGTGTTTGTCCAGTACATCTATGATTTTGTTAATCATGGCTGCTTCCTTAGGACCATCATCAAAGGTCAATAACACGACTTTTTTTTCGGTACCTTGTTGGTCAGGGATTACATTGTAAGCTTTGTCCAAGTGATACATTTTGTTATTGATAGTTGCAGATGTCGCAGCTCCTGTTTCGTTGCTTTCGCTGGTTTTATCATTTTGTGCATTGGTTTTATCCGCTGAGTTATGTTCATCACTGCCTGCTTGCTTACTGCTGTTTTTTGGGGAAGAGACGTTGCTCTGATCTTTGGCGCTGTTACTTGAGTCAGACGCTACCGAATCCTGCTGGTTGCTTGTTGCCGCAGATTCAGGCTTGGTTGCAGTGCAAGCACTAAGCAGCAGACATGCGGTGAACAAAATGGCTGCTGTTTTTGTACCCATTATTTCATCTCACCTTCCTGTATTTTATACCGTATGAGTTTGTCACTACTGACGAACACTATGCTTGATTCTACCACAAAGGGAGGTTCTAATTGTGAAAACATCTTCATTTTTCCTGGGAATCGTTTTGGGCGCTGTCGCAAGCTCTATGATCTCCCGTAACCGCAACATGTTGGGCTTATCTATGGACATAGGTGGAAAAAAAGGCGGCAATTTAGTGCAGCAAGCCCGCACTAAAATGATGGACGCGGCATTCCCCGGGATGGGCGAGATTACGCTCAATAAAGAAGACACCCATAAGGATCAAGACCATCATTCACAAACAGATAAAACCGCTTATAACGCCCATACTGCCAAGAACAAAGAAGAGAATATGAAGTTGATTAAAGACTTCATCAGCACAAGTCCCGATGTTAAACGTGAGGTCGAGCAAATTTTGAAAGAAACTCATACAGCCGTACCGGGATTGTAACCCAGAAACCTTTATTCCGAATCATTTTGCGGCTTTTTTGTAAAAGCCGTTCAAATGATTCTTTTTTTTATCTTTTTATTGCGTGCATTTACGATTATAAAATGATAACATGATTACATAGAACCATTTTCATCACAGGCATCATAATTGCATCATAATCTGTTAATAACACTCGGCTGCCAGGAGGAGGGTCCAGTATGAAAATAGAAAGATTAAGTCAGGACAAGATACGGATTTTCCTTACCTTTGACGATTTGAGCGAACGCGGTATTCAAAAAGACGATATGTGGCAAGAAATTCCTAGAGTTCATGAGCTGTTTACCGAAATGATGGATCAGGCATACAGTGAGCTGGGCTTCGACGCCACGGGACCGTTAGCTGTCGAAGTCTTTGCGCTTCCTGCTCAAGGAATGGTTGTTATCGTCACTCGGGGTAAATACGACCATCAACAGTATGGTTCGGGTCCCGATGAGGAGCTTCCAGAGGAAGTCTACGAAATGGAAGTCACGTTGGAGCATAGTGATTCCATCGTTTATGCGTTTAGCGATTTCGAAGTACTCATAGAAGCGGCTCATATGCTTCGTAGCAACACTACGGAAGCAGGTAAGCTGTATCATTATAGAGGAAAATGGATTCTGCATTTGGAACCAGAAGAAGTAGAGGAGTCCAAGCTTGCCGCTTTAATCGCGGTTCTTGCTGAATTTGGAGAAGGCTCATCCGTTACACCAGCTATGTTGGAAGAGTACGGCAAACTGGTCATTCCTGAACAGGCAGTTGCTGTCATCTGCACTCATTTTGACAGCCGTTCTTGATTCGTTTTATCAAAAGTGATATCGAAGTGAATTTGTCGGCTCTGCGCTGAAAGCAGAGCCGACTCATTTTTATGGAGGGATGATCGGTGCTTCTGTTTTCAGTTATAGCGGCAGCCACAGCGCCGGGTCTCGCCTTATTGATGTATTTTTACTTGAAGGACAGGTATGATTCGGAGCCACTGCACATGGTTATTAAAGTGTTTTTGCTCGGCTTTTTGGTGGTTCTTCCTGTCATGATTTTTCAACGAGGGCTGCTGCTTTGGCTAGGGGATCACACGTTAATCCAGGCGTTCGGCATTTCAGCCGGAGTGGAAGAGTTTTTTAAATGGTTTCTGTTGTATCACATCATCTATAATCATACCGAGTTCGACGAGCCTTATGATGGTATTTTGTATGCGGCCGCAGTCTCACTCGGATTTGCAACGGTTGAAAATCTGTTATATGCCTGGGCGGGCCATGCTTCGGTTAGCATGATGCTGATGAGATCATTGCTACCGGTATCCGGTCATGCGATGTTTGGCGTAATGATGGGCTACTACATGGGGAAGGCCAAGTTTTCAGAAGGCTTGAGGAGCAAATACATGTTGCTGCTGTCATTGGTGCTTCCATGGTTCTGGCACGGAGTATACGATTTGATTTTAACGAAATTTTCGCATGACTGGATCTGGTTTATCATTCCACTTATGGCCTTTCTATGGTATGGAGGAATGGCGAAGATCAGTCGGGCTAATAACCGTTCTCCTTTTCGTTTGTTAAAACGGGAAGAAAAGGTTAACATGTAACAAAATGGGACACACTGATCTGACAAACCTGTTAGAGAAAGAGGTGTCTTTTTTTGCGTATAAAAGTTAGAATTCATTGTAAAAGATGCGGAGAACGCTTTGTGCTGAGAGGACGCATAGAGCAAGGACAGATTCAGACCGGCTTTAAACGCTGTATTTGCGATAACTGTGAGTTTATTGTTGAAGTCATGGAAAACCATGCATAAGAGAGCTTTCTTCTTGTCACACTATCGGTAGTGTACTTGAAGAAAGGAGACTCCCAATATGTATAAGCGACTTAGTTCCGTATTGTTCCCGGTGGTTACCCTGATGATGATAGGAGCATTTGTG
Organism: Paenibacillus sp. 1182; assembly: GCF_017833915.1. Taxonomy (NCBI): domain Bacteria; kingdom Bacillati; phylum Bacillota; class Bacilli; order Caryophanales; family Paenibacillaceae; genus Paenibacillus; species Paenibacillus sp. 1182. Next base: position 150,559 of record NZ_JAFICR010000001.1, read on the forward strand.
TGGGGTTATCAGCAAAGCCAGATGAGAAAAGAGGTGTCTCTTCAGGCAAATAGCATGTCGATAAAAGCGGAAAATCAATACCAGCGTGCGTTTCACGATTTGTCGTTTCATATGGATCAGCTGCATTCTCAACTCGGTAACGCGGTTGCTGTCCATAATACTTCACACGCGATGCACCGCAAATGTTTGATGAACGTGTGGAGGATTACAAGTGAGGCTCAAAATGAGGTTAATCAGTTGCCCCTCAATGTAATGCCTTTTAATCATGCTAAAGATTTGCTGTCACATCTATCTGCATTTTCGTATCAGACCGCTGTCCGTGATCTGGATCACGAGCCCTTAAACGAGAAAGAAATTTCGAACCTGAAAACGTTGTATAACAATTCCAAAGAAATTTCGAAAAACATGCAGGAAGTGCAGCAGAAAGTCATTAGCAAAAATTTGCGCTGGACGGATGTGGATATGGCGGCAGGTTCTCAAACTGGGCCGAAGGACAACACCATTATTGATGGCTTTAAAACCGTGGACAAAAAGGTGGAAAACTATAAAGAGCTGGATTGGGGACCGTCTGTAGCCAGCATCTATGATAAACGCTCTGTGAAAAAATTGAGTCTCCCGCCAGTAAATGCAGAACAAATTAAACAAAATGCTGCTGAATTTACAGGAAAACCGGAAAGTCAGATCAGGGTGAACGAAAACGGTAAAGGAACGGAATGGGCATCTTATACAGCTACCCTGCTAAATAAGAAGCAGCCTGTGGCCAGTATGGATTTTACGAAAAAAGGCGGCAAGCTTATTTCTTATCATGACATGAGGGCAGTAGGTCCTAAAAAAGCAACACGTAATGAAGCGATTCGCTATGCTAGTGAATACCTTGAACAAAAAGGTTACAAAGACATGAAGCCCGTTGCGTATGATGAAAGCGGGAATTTAGCTAACATTACATTTGTGAGCCAACAAGGGGATGTGATTATCTATCCAGAAAAAATCGCAGTCAGATCAGGCCTTGATAACGGACAAGTGATCGGTTTTCAAGCCAGTGATTATGTGTATGAGCATAGTCATCTCCGCCGCATACCGCAAGCGAAATTGAATTTGAATGCAGCACGAGCAAAATTGAATCCTGAGTTTCGTGAAACTTACCACCGTAAAGCCTTAATTGAAAATGAACTTTCGAATGAAGTTCTCTGTTATGAATTTGGTGGTAAAATCAATGGTTCCGTTTACCGGATATACATTAACGCCAATACGGGGATGGAAGAAACGATTGAAGAGGTTAAAGATTCAGATGAACCTCAGGTTACTGCAAGTAATGTCTAGTTAATTACATGAAAATGAATCAATAGTCACTCTAAACCTCCTTCATGAAGGAGGTTTTTTGTGCTTTAGTCATAGATTAAACAAATATTATGCTTAATATAGGCACAAAGTCGTGGTATTATATACCTTAATTAGAGCTTTTAATGGACAAGGATGGTGGATCATTTGTTTCCCAAAATTAATGATGTGTTATACATACAAGTGGCAGGTACTGACCATAAGGACGAGATTTTTGAATTTAAGTCTCGTATTGCAGAAGAGGAGTCACAGAACTTTTTAATTGAAATTCCTATGTCACAAACAAGTGGGCATTTGAAAAAATTGTTTCTAGGGGAAGAACTGTCTATATTTTTTTTGAGCGAGGGTGGGATTAAAAATTATTTTAATACCCACGTTACGGGTTTCAAAGAGGATATCCTCCGGATGATTCGTATCCACAAACCTGCTCCAGACAGCATCAGCAAAATTCAGCGTCGAAACTTTCTTCGGGTTAAGGCCAACTTGGAAATTGCTGTAAAGCATGGTGCGAACGAGTCCAGATTTGTAGCAGAGACACATGATGTAGGAGGTGGGGGTGTTTCTTTTCACACCCAGGGAACTCATCATCTTGAAGAAGGAGAATCATTGTCTTGCTGGATTTTAGTTCCATATAAAAACGGTACTCAGGAGCATGTTCCGTTCCAATCTGAAATTGTGCGCATTCAGCAGATGGAAAACGGTCGCAAACTCATTATGCTGAAATATGAGGAAATCGCTGATCAGGAGCGTCAAAAACTGATTAAATATTGCTTTGAAAGACAGCTGGAATTCCGGGGGAAATCTTAATCATCCGAAATTTTTCTTTTTTAGTAAACCTGTCGCTTATTTTGCATCGCCTATAAATGTGTGGTATAATTTTCACGTCGCAGGCAATGCCTGCTTTTTTCTTGAGGTTAGGTTAGGAGGAATTCCCTGTTGGCAAGGCAACATGTATCTTCAATTAACAAAATAAATGTAGCCATTGATGGACCTGCTGGTGCAGGGAAAAGTACAGTGGCCCGCTTGGTGGCGAAAACACTTTCTTATGTATATGTAGATACTGGAGCCATGTACCGAGCAGCAACGTGGTACATGATGCGTAAGGAAATTCCTGCAGAAAATGTACAAAAAGTGCTTCAACATGTACCTGAGCTGGTGATTGAATTAGTACCGGACCCCACAGGCCAAAAGGTTTATTGTAACGGGGAAGATGTAACCACTGTGATCCGTTCGATGGAAGTGACTAGCAACGTGTCACAGTATTCAAGTATTGCTGGTTTACGGACACGTTTGACTGAAAACCAGCGTGAGATGGCTGCACGCAAGGGTGTCGTTATGGATGGTCGCGATATTGGAACAACTGTACTTCCCGATGCGGAAGTCAAGGTGTTCATGACCGCAAGTGTTCAGGAACGTGCCTCCCGCCGTTTTAAAGAACTGAGCGAAACTGATGATATCACTCTGGAGCAACTGGAACGTGACATTGCGGCACGTGACAAGCTTGACGAGGAGAGGGAGGTATCTCCGCTTCGTTGCAGTGAGGACGCCATCGTGCTCGATACGACCCAAATGGGCATTCAGGATGTCGTTGATATGATCGTATCTTATTGCTTAACGGAGAAGGATGGAGAGATCAGCCAATGATATATACTGTATGCGCCAGTATTTTGCGTCTCATTTACCGCGTTCTGTTTAGACTTGAGGCGGTAGGCAGGGAAAATGTTCCTGCTGAGGGTGGAGTGCTGTTGTGTTCTAATCATATTAGTAATCTTGACCCTCCTACAGTTGGTATTTTGCTGAAAAGAAAGGTTCACTTTATGGCAAAAGCCGAGCTGTTTAATGTTCCTGTACTGGGTCCACTAATTGGGAAACTGGGAGCTTTTCCAGTCAAACGTGGCGGTGTAAGTAAGGAATCCATTAAGTTGGCATTGAACATTTTGCGTGATGGTAAGGTTATGGGAATCTTTCCCGAAGGTTCCAGAGGAGCTGGGGGAATCGGTAAAAAGGGTGCTGCAAGCTTTGCGCTACGCAGTGGAGCGGCTGCCGTTCCGGTCGCCATTATTGGTGATTACAAGCTTTTCCGTAAAACGAAAGTGTTATACGGTAAACCTGTCAATTTGGAAGCTTACCAAAAGGGTGCCGATATCGAAGGAGATCCAATTGAACTGGCAACAGAAGCAATTATGTCTCGTATTCGCACGATGAAGGAAACGGGTAAGCCTACGAATAACTGAAAGGCTTGTATGAATTGTGTCTAAGCTCGGAAAACTAGAACAAAAGTTTATTTATGTTTTGAACTCTGCCATGCGCAGGTTTAAATAAATGGTTTTTTTTGAATTGAGGAGGGTATTGACATGTCGGAAGAAATTAAAAATCAAGAAGCTGCTGAAGCGGCAAATCAAGACGAGCTCGATCAAATCGTCTCCCTGAAAAAAGGTGACACCGTTAAGGGTACAATCGTGAAATTGGAAGATAACCAAGCGGTAGTAAGCATTGGATATAAATACGATGGAATTATTCCAATTCGCGAGTTGTCTTCTGGTCTGGATAACGCAGAAGAAGCAGTACAAGTAGGCCAAGAGGTTGAAGCTAGAATTATCAGCATTGACGATGGCAAGGAAAAACTTGTTCTGTCCAAACGTGCAATCGACAGTGAAAATGCTTGGGAAAAGTTGGAGCAACTGTTCGAAAGCAAAGAAGTATTTGAAGTCGTTGTAAATGATGTCGTTAAAGGCGGCATCGTGGTAGACGTGGGTCTGCGCGGATTTATCCCTGCATCCATGGTAGAACGTCACTTCGTAGAAGATTTCAGTGATTACAAAGGCCGCACATTGCGTGTTGTTGTAAAAGAACTGGATCGTGAAAATAACAAAGTGATTCTTTCTCAAAAAGACGTTCTGGAAGCAGAATTCGAAGCCAACAAGCTTAAAGTAATGGCTGAGCTGAAAGAAGGCCAAGAAATCGTAGGTACGGTTCAACGTCTTACTCAGTTCGGTGCTTTCGTAGATGTTGGCGGCGTGGATGGTCTTGTTCACGTATCTGAAATTGCTTGGACTCATGTCGATAAGCCTTCTGATGCAGTTTCTGAAGGAGACCAAGTGAAAGTAAAAGTCTTGAAAGTAGATCCTGAAAAAGGAAAAATCAGCCTGAGCATGAAAGCTGCACAGCCTGGTCCTTGGGAATCGGCTGCTGGACAATTCAACAACAATGACATCGTAACAGGTGTTGTAAAACGTCTGGTTAACTTCGGCGCATTCGTTGAAATCGCTCCTGGCGTGGAAGGTTTGGTTCATATTTCCCAAATTTCCCACAAACACATTGGAACTCCACAAGAAGTTCTGGAAGAAGGGCAAGAAGTGAAAGTTAAAATTCTTGAAATGAATCCTTCCGAAAAACGTGTTAGCCTGAGCATTAAAGAAACTGAGGAAGCTCCTGAAGCTGCTCCTAAAGCAGAAAGAGCACCACGTGCATCTCGTGCACCTCGTGAGGAACTGAATAATCCTAACGTTTCCCTCAATAATTCCGGTCTGAGCATCACGCTCGGCGAGCGTTTTGGCGATAAGCTGAACAAATTTAAATGAGTTTAAATCAATACATTTTATAATATGCATAACGTACACCATCGGCGGACCCAGAGGGTTCGCCGATTGTTGTTACGTGACCATATCGCCAATAGGTATGTTTTTTGCTATGATGATAGCGGAAGAATTGACAGGAGGAGTGAATTTATGGCAAGACCCGTTGTGGCTATCGTTGGTCGTCCGAATGTGGGCAAGTCCACTATTTTTAATCGGATAATCGGGGATCGTTTGTCCATCGTGGAAGATAAACCCGGAATCACTCGTGACCGTATATACGGTATATCGGAGTGGAATGGTAAATCCTTCAGTATTATTGACACCGGCGGCATTGAGATTGATGGTGAGGATGTCATTTTAAAATCCATCCGTATGCAGGCCGAACTTGCAATAGAAGAAGCAGATGTAATTGTATTTATGAGTGATGCGAAAGCAGGAATTACACAGTCAGATGAAGAGGTTGCTCAAATGCTATATCGTTCGGGTAAACCGATCATCGTAGCTGTCAACAAGGTGGACAACCTCAGTCGCGCCGATCTGATTTATGAGTTTTATTCTTATGGATTTGGTGATCCAATCGCTGTTTCTGGTAGCCATGGTACAGGGATAGGCGATCTGCTAGATGCCATTACATCCAATTTGCCTGAGCTGGAAGAAGATCACTATGATGAAGACGTTATTCGTGTTGCCTTGATCGGCCGCCCGAATGTAGGTAAGTCTTCACTGGTTAACGCCATTCTGGGAGAAGAGCGGGTTATCGTTAGTGACATTGCAGGTACGACACGTGATGCAATTGATACACCTTTTGAAAAAGACGGTCAAAAGTATGTACTGATTGATACGGCAGGTATGCGTAAACGTGGCAAGGTATATGAAACGACCGAAAAATATAGTGTAATGCGTGCCATGCGTGCTATTGAGCGTGCAGATGTTGTATTGGTCGTTATTAACGGCGAGGAAGGCATCATTGAACAGGATAAGCACATTGCTGGCTATGCTTATGAAGCGGGTAAAGCATCGCTGTTTGTCGTTAACAAATGGGATGTCGTGGACAAGGACGACAAAACGATGCATCAGTTTGAAACGAAAATTCGCGATCACTTTTTGTTTATGACATATGCTCCGATTGTGTTCTTGTCTGCAAAAACGAAGCAACGCCTGCAAAAGCTGCTTCCTGTTGTACAGCATGTGGCACAGCAGCATGTGTTGCGTATTCAGACACATTTACTGAATGATGTAATTTCCGATGCGGTTGCCATCAATCCTCCACCAACAGACAAGGGACGTCGTCTGCGCATTAACTATGTGACCCAGGTTGCTGTTAAGCCGCCTACGATGGTTGTATTCGTAAACGATCCAGAAATAATGCACTTCTCGTATGAGCGTTATCTGGAGAACAAAATCCGCGCCGCCTTCAATTTTGAAGGAACTCCAATTCGAATCTTTACACGGCGCAAGTCTGACGAAAGTTAGGAGCGAATAGGTTGATTTTACAAATCGTTGCCATCGTACTCAGTTACTTGCTTGGCTCTGTCAGCTTTAGTTTGCTGTATGGAAAATTAAAAGGAATCGACATTCGCCAACATGGGAGCGGCAATGCCGGTGCGACGAATACGCTGCGTGTGCTTGGAAAAGGCCCAGCTATTCTGGTACTGCTGCTGGACGTTCTTAAAGGGGTTATTGCGGTACTAATAGGGCACTGGTTAGGTGGGGAATCATCCTGGGTACCGGGTTTGTGCGGCATTGCGGCGATTGCGGGCCATAACTGGCCGGTATATTTTCACTTTCGTGGAGGAAAAGGTATTGCGACTGCTATTGGTGTATTGGCATCGCTTGCCTTACTGCCCGCACTATATGCCGGAATCATTGCGATACTTGCAATTGTAATGACTCGTTACGTATCCCTTGGATCACTCATATTTGTCATTTTGACCCCTTGGATATTACTCGTGCTTGGTTTTGCATGGCCGTTATTCTGGACGGCTCTAATCATTTGTCTGTTCGCTGTGTGGAGACACCGTACCAACATAGTCAAGTTGGTACGGGGGAATGAGAATAAGCTTGGCTCCAAAGGAGGAGATCGTCTTGTCTGAGAAAATAGCTGTGCTGGTCGCGGGGAGTTGGGGAACAGCCCTGGCTTCCGTTCTTGCGGCCAATAACAACGATGTCTCTGTCTGGACGAGAAACGAGCAGCAAGCAGCTGAAATCAATGAGAAGCATACAAATGAGCATTATTTACCGGGCTCTATTTTGTCTGATCGCATTTCAGCTACAACTGATATGCAGACTGCGGTATCTGGTGCTAAAGCAGTGATAATCGTATCTCCTTCTGCTGCTGCTCGTCAGGTAGCACGTAGTCTGAAAGCTCATTTTAGCAAGGATATGCTGGTAGTGCATGCCATTAAAGGTTTTGAAACAGAAACGCTTAAACGTATGTCCACGGTGATCTCGGAAGAACTGGAAGTCGCGGAGGGCGATATTGCCGTGCTGTCTGGTCCGAGTCATGCGGAAGAAGTGGTGAGGAAATGTCCTACAACGGTCGTTGTAGCTTCCTCCAATGAGCAGGCTGCACAGGCTGCTCAGGGGCTGTTCATGAACTCCTACTTCCGTGTCTATACAAACCGCGATTTGCTCGGTGTGGAACTGTCCGGGGCGCTAAAAAACATTATCGCATTGGGTGCGGGAATGTCAGATGGGCTTGGTTTCGGTGATAATGCCAAAGCAGCTTTATTGACCCGTGGGTTGGCTGAAATTACCCGTGCCGGAGTTGAGATGGGGGCTAATCCATTAACCTTTGCCGGCCTAGCTGGTATTGGCGATCTAGTGGTCACGGCAACGAGCCGTCACAGTCGCAACTGGCGTGCAGGGTCACTATTAGGACAGGGCCAACAGCTTGATGATGTGCTGGAATCTATGGGCATGGTCGTAGAGGGGATTCGAACGACAAAAGCGGCATACGCCATCTCTCAAAAATTAGGTGTTCAGATGCCTATTACAGAGGTACTGTATGGAGTACTGTTTGAAGGACGTGACGTCCGTAAGGCCGTTGAGGCGCTGATGGGTCGCGACCCTAAGACCGAGATGGAAGTCATGCCACTTCAGACTTGGGAGCAATGGCATTCTTAAAGGCTCAGATGAGCTTTAATAATATAAAGGCTGTCTCATGGTAGATTTTTTCTATAATGAGATAGCCTTTTTTAGTTAGGCGTTTGGCATGTCTTATGTACGCTTAATCACCTTTTGTCTCCGCCACTCATAGACTGAGTTGAGCAATGGCGGAGGAGGGGAGATTATGAATAAAAACTTTCCGAAAGATGCATTGAAGGCCATTAACAAAAAAGGCGGCAAAAACATATCCGAAAATGCAGTGAAAAAGCTGGCAGGCACGGTAAAGGCGGACACGCTTCAAAGCGAAGCGCAACTGCGTCAGCTTATCAAGCAAGTGTCTGCGATGGCCAACATTCCGGTGTCGGAAGATACAGTAAGGGATATTGTTGGTGCCGTCAAAAAGAGCGGAATGAATCCTTCCAATATGGAAGCGTTGATGAAAATGATGATGAAAAAATAGACCGCTGGTCGCACGCCAGTTAGTATTATTCACCGTGGACCGGGAAGGTTCGCGGTTTTTTTATATTTTGGAGTGGGTAACCGCTTTTACAGTACACAAAATATCGAACTGCCCTGTCGAACATGTTATAATGATGCCCATCAGGAAACGGAAGGAAAGACAGCAAAGGAGGAAACAATGTTGAAGGAGGCAATATCATCGGTGTTAGTAGACAGGCTTCCTCACAATCTGGCAGTTGCGCTGAGTAGCTTGGCTGAGAACTGGTCAACAGTGTCGGTTCCGTGGATGCTAGGCGGGAGTTGTTCACTACTTGTACATGAAGTTGAACTGGATCGCCTGCCTCGGGACATTGATATTTATGCGGATATTCATGCAGCAAAGCAACTTCATGCGCACCCCCTAGGTATAAGTATAGATCGACAGCAGGTTGATCGTAGCGGCTCTTACGTTTCATTGCTGAGCCACTATGATCTGGAGGGATTTCCAGTCGAGTTGGTGGGGGGATTTGAAGTATTATGTGACGGAGCGTTATACCGCTTAGAGATCGAGCGACTACTTTGGTCGGCTGGTGTTCAGCTTGAGCTGGGGAGTGCTTCACTGCGTCTGATGCCGCTCAGTCATGAACTTTTATTCAATATATTGCGAAATCGACCCGACCGATATAAAGCGATTGCAGAAGTCATGAAGCGCGACCCGCGACGTCATATCATTGTACTGAAGCAGCTACTAGTCAGTAATATTTGGAATGAGGAGCAATTGGACAAGCTTGTAGAACTTCTGCCTTGGCCAGAGTTGCACTCCGTCATCCAGATGGGCAATGAAGTATAAGTTGTGTGTGTTAGGAGAAAGACAACTGGAGGACCATTCATGAATGTGCAGATTACGTTTAGGCCGTCAGGTAGGCGCGTACAGGTCGGTCAGGGTACGTCATTGCTTCAGGCTGCTCGTAAAGCGGGTGTATATATCCCCACTCGTTGTGACGGAAAAGCAGCCTGTCTGATGTGTAAGGTACAAATATCACCGGAATGGGCTGAATTCGCAGACCAACCCAGCGATGCAGAGCAGCGTAAGCTGGGGCCTTTACTGGATGAAGGAATGCGCTTATCCTGCCAGGCACGTGTCCAAGGCGATATGGAGGTAACCATACCGGAGGATAGGCTCAAGGCGGCTATCAGACGGCAACTGGAGCGTCAGGCGCTGGATGATGAACTGTGGTAATGCCGATTATATCAGGAGAATAGAAAAAGGATGTTTCCGACGACTCTAAACGGTCAGGAGAAACATCCTTTTTTTATTTAATCTAGCGACGAAGTCATGGGAGAGTCTTGCCCCGCATATATTAGGTGAGTGGAACCAAACGTAAAATATCGTTTCTGCAATGATCGCTCTGTCGTAATCTATTTTTCAAAAAACTAAACATATTTTACGGAGGGGATACATATGATGGTATCAGTCCAAATGCATGTACGAGTTTACGCCGTTTCGCCGATTCCATCAGTCTCCTGAATCTCGGCGGCGGACGACTTCCGGGCATTTTAAAGGCTGTTCTGCCGCATCTGGGATCAAGCAGTTGGTTGAACACGAAGCGGATGCTCTTTAAGCATTTTTCCTTCGGAGACTTTTGAGGAGGGGATTTCATTGGAGAAAGTGGACATTTTTAAAGACATTGCCGAACGTACCGGAGGAGACATTTATCTTGGGGTCGTCGGCGCAGTCCGAACAGGAAAATCAACGTTTATCAAGCGGTTTATGGAGACGATTGTTCTGCCAAACATTACAAGTGAGGCGGACCGTGCCCGCGCCGTAGACGAGTTGCCGCAAAGTGCGGCAGGCAAGACGATCATGACGACGGAGCCTAAATTCGTACCGAATAATGCCGTCCAGATCAAAGTAACGGAAGGACTGGATGTGAATGTACGTCTGGTTGACTGTGTAGGATATGCAGTAGAAGGAGCAAAAGGGTACGAGGATGAAAATGGTCCGAGGATGATCTCCACACCATGGTTCGAAGAACCCATTCCTTTTCAGGAAGCGGCAGAAATTGGTACACGCAAGGTTATTCAAGAGCATTCGACGCTTGGTGTAGTAGTCACTACAGACGGCACGATTGCGGAAATCCCGCGCAGCTCTTATGTAGAGTCGGAGGAACGCGTCATTGAGGAGTTGAAGGAAGTTGGCAAGCCATTTGTTTTGGTTATCAACTCCACACATCCGCGCAGTGATGAAACACTCCAGCTTCGTAGTGAGCTGGCTGCCAAGTACGATATACCAGTCATGACACTCAGCGCGGCGACGATGACGGAAGATGATGTTACAGGCGTACTTCGTGAAGTATTGTATGAATTTCCGGTGCATGAGGTGAATGTAAACCTGCCGAGCTGGGTCATGGTACTGAACGAAGAGCACTGGCTGCGTAGCAATTATGAAAATTCCGTTCGCGATACGGTTAAAGATATTCGACGCCTGCGTGATGTAGATCGAGTGGTTGGCCAGTTTATGGAATATGAATTCATCGACAGGGCCGGATTGAGCGGGATGAATATGGGGCAGGGCGTAGCTGAAATTGATCTGTATGCTCCCGATGAGCTTTATGACCAGATTTTGGTCGAAGTCGTCGGGGTAGAGATTCGTGGCAAGGATCATTTGCTGCAAATGATGCAGGATTTTGCCCATGCCAAACGAGAGTACGACCGCTTCGCCGAGGCGCTGGAAATGGTCAAGACAACGGGATATGGCATTGCCGCGCCGTCGTTATCTGAGATGGCACTAGACGATCCGCAGTTGATTCGTCAGGGTACAAGGTTTGGTGTGCGGCTCAAGGCGACAGCACCTTCTATACACATGATTCGTGTCGATGTGGAATCGGAATTTGCTCCGATTATCGGAACAGAGAAGCAAAGTGAAGAGCTTATGCGCTATCTGATGCAAGATTTTGAGAATGACCCAATCAAAATTTGGGAGTCAGACATTTTCGGACGTTCGCTGCATTCCATTGTACGGGAAGGCATTCAGGGTAAAATCGCCATGATGCCGGACAATGCACGCTATAAGCTGCAGGAAACGCTGGGTCGTATCATTAATGAAGGCTCCGGCGGTCTCATTGCTATTATTCTTTAAGGGTAAGCCACACCTAAAAAATGTATAAGAGAAATACCGTGGAGAGCAATTTGCTCTCTACGGTTCGCAAAAACAAAATATTAGACTGACCTCCAAAACCAGACAGGGGTAGCCATGGACGAGAAAATAAAGTCCTGGATTACCTCTTTTTTTATTGAGCTTTTGTTACTCGTAAAGTGCTGTAGGCGAATTTTTCCTATTCATTAAAAGCGTAGTTCTGATATTCGGCTGGACAACCCCAATATTGAAATACTATGCGTGCAGGATCGTCAATCGGTAAGTATACTTCAATTCCAGGATACATGTGGCTACTTACAGAAAGATGAATTTGCTTGTAGCGAATAGGGACTAAATCGTCCGCGGTTCCCATTCTGGCCAAAATAATTTTGGGTTGCTCAATTTCACTTGCTGAGTCCTTTGGCTGCATATTCCAATATTTATTAAGATCATCGTATTTTTGAAATCTGTCTATTAACTTCGTATACCAATGGTCGTATCGGGACAACATGTTATATCTTTTGAAAGCTTGTATCCCAAAAATAGCATGAGACTCCCACTGTTCGAACGACTCAGCATCGAAGGTAGAACGGGGACGAATGGAAAAATCGGAGTTAAAATGAAAATCTACTTTATTCAGTTTGCCATTCATAAAAGAATCGGAAGGAATATCAAATAAATGGCGAAACGGTTCATTTAACCCTTTGATATCTAAGGTATGAGTAACAATCATCGCCGGAAATGGCAAATTACTCATGATTTGCTGTGTTTGCTCCAGCGCCAGCTCTAGAGAACGTCCTTCGAGTTCGTAATGGATCGGAAGATATTCAGCGGCGAGGAGAAGGTCATTGCGCTCATGTGAAGTACACTCCAGATACTCAGCAATATGGATTATCGTTTGCCGGTCCGGTATTCGACGAGACCGTCCAACCAATAGATTTTTATACGTAGGACATGCCTCATCATTAAGCTCCTGCTGAGTAAATCGTTTTAATAACGGGTGTGATAGCTCAGTATATTCCCGTTGACGCTTCATGCGAACAGCTTCAATCTCTCCCAAAACGTTTTTTAATGTTTTATATCGGAAGTCCTTGTGCATGGTCATCCTTTTTCAATCCTTTTCATAATGAGGTGTAGTTCTACACTTGGTGCAGATAGTTCCCTACAGTATACTACATTGTGAAAAAGGGGAGCTATTTACAAGGGTTTCTCAATGAGAATGATGGGGGAGATCATATGGTTCGTGCAATTGTAACAGATCCGTTTGCTTCAGGATATTTCGCAATAAAGGAAGTTTCCGTCCCGCAGGCCCAGCCTTGGGAAGCGATCGTTCAAGTACAGGCCTTCTCTCTGAATCGGGGTGAAGTTGTAGATGCAAGAAATCATGGAAGACAGAGCAGACCAGGATGGGATTTTGCCGGGATTGTCATCGAGCAAGCCAAAGATGGCACGGGCCCGAAACAAGGAAGCCGTGTCGTAGGACTTCTCCCGATGGGAGCATGGGCCGAACAAATTGCCGCTCCTACTTCATTAGTGGCTGAATTTCCTGATGATATTACCTTCGCCCAGGCTGCTACTTTACCAGTAGCCGGTCTGTCAGCGCTCTATACACTTCGAAAAGGAGGAATGCTGCTCGGTAAGCGAATATTGATATCTGGATCGACTGGCGGAGTTGGGACTTTTGCACATCAGCTAGCGGCGCAATCAGGAGCTTTTACAGTAGGTGTAGCCAGAACAGAGGAAAAAGCTCTACTTGTTCAAGAGGCTGGTGCTAATGAGGTTATCGTTGGCGATCCGGCGATTTCCTCGCTGGATACATTCGGACCTTATCATCTCATTGTGGATTCAGTAGGTGGGGATACGCTAGCTGCATTACTACCTCAGCTTATGCCAGAGGGGATATGTGTGTCCATGGGACATTCGTCCTCACCTTACGCAACGATTAATATTAGGGGCTTAGGTGGTAGAACTTTGTATTGCTTCTTTCTAGGTGAGGAAATAAATCGTTATTCCCCAGCGGGAGATCTAAAATTACTAGGTGAGCTTGTATCAAAAGGCCAGTTAGTACCAAAAATCGAAGTGGAGGCATCGTGGAAGGAAATTGGAGCTGTAGCCCAACAACTGATAGATCGGAAATTTTCCGGTAAAGCAGTGCTCCAAATAAGTTAGATGTGAGCGTTCTCCTATTTAAAATAAACAGACAGATTGTATCTTCGACCCAGGCTCCGCCTTGATTTCAAATTTAAGCAGCAACCGTTTTCCGGTATTCAATCGGGGGGGCGGTTGTTTGTTGTGTGTTGGCCTATAAAACCGGAAAATTTTCTATATTTAATAAAACCTATTTACATACTTGGTTTAAAGCGATATATTAAGTATCAAATTTGAATCATTTTGTGGTTGAACGAGGGGGAAATGAAATCATGGATATCCAAAAAGAGTTCCAAAGACACAAAAAGCTAGGGCTGGGAGGTATCATGCTACTGATGCTGGTTTTGCTGGTCACTGCATGTGGCGTGCCGAAAACAGAGAGCGGCACTCAAGGGACAAGCACTGCGGAATCGAATACAACAAACGAAAAAACGGACAACTTAAATCTAAAGGGTAAACGGGTTGCGTTGATCATGGAGTTTAACACGGGCACATTTTCGCAACAGTATGTTCAAGGTGTGGAAGAGGAAGTTAAAAAATTTGGCGGTACGCTGACTAAGTTTGTGGCAGATAACGATAAGGCTAAAATGGCTTCTCTGCTTGATAGTGCGATTAACCAGCAGTTTGATGTCATTTTGACTGATCACGGTGATGCATTACTGGAAACAGGGCTAAAAAAAGCAGTTTCCCGCAATATTCCAGTTATCGTGTTCGATGCTGCCGTCAATGTTCCGGGTGCGGTAGTGCTCTCACAGGATGACCAAAGCATGGCTGAGCTAACGCTGGAGCAAATGAAGAAGGATATCGGTGGCAAAGGCAACATTGTGAAAGTATGGGTTGCCGGATTTGCGCCGATGGAACGTCGTCAGGTTGCTTATGGTGCATTTTTGAAATCCAATCCGGATATTAAAGAAATTGCGACTTTTGGTTCGGCTCAGAATCCTGCGTTGGATACGCAAGCCAAAATGGAAGCTGTATTAAAGCAATATCCTAAGGGCGAAATTACAGCCGTCTGGGCGGCATGGGATGAATTTGCCAAAGGCGCAGCACGTGCCATACAACAAGCGGGACGTACGGAAATTAAAGTCTACGGCATTGACATGAGCGACGAGGACTTGCAAATGATCCAAGACCCGAAAAATCCTTGGGTGGCCTCGGCAGCCGTAGATCCAACAGATATCGGGCGCGTACAAGTGCGCTATGCATATCAGAAGCTGCATGGGGATAATCCGGAGGAGAAAGTCGTACTGAAGGCTGTATATGTGCAACGCGAAGCGTTGCCGGATAAGCAAATTTCCACATCCGAGCTGTCCCAATATGTGAAGGGCTGGGGCCAAAGCGAACAGGGTTATAAGGATTGGATGAAGGAATATGAAACGTCCAAATAAAATGTTTGCATAACGCAAAGGCGCGCTTCGGCGCGCTTTTATCATAAGCAGGCGTGAGGGGGCACCATGAGTTCACAAGTATATACATTGGAAATGAAAAAAATTAGCAAACAGTTTGCTGGTGTAGATGCGCTGCGAGCCGTGGATTTTACAGTGCAGGGTGGCGAGATTCACGCTCTGCTGGGCGCCAACGGGGCAGGGAAAAGTACATTGATGAAGATTCTGTCCGGTGCGTATCATTCCGATCAGGGAGCTATCGTAGTTGGTGGCAAGGAACTGAACATTAGTTCACCGTGGGAGGCCAAAAGAGCAGGAATTCACTGTGTGTATCAGGAGGTCGATTCAGCGCTTGTACCACAGTTAACCGTTGCTGAAAATATTGTAATGGACGATTTGTCAGCCCCTGATGGTCGATGGTGGGCTGCACCGGGTTCTATGCGCAGACGAGCGCGTGAAGCATTAGCACGTCTGGAGGTAGATATTGACGTACAACGATATGTGTCCGAATTGACGTTGGCAGAAAAACAGCTTGTACTTATTGCACGTATTTTGACACAGCAAGCAAATACGATCATTTTTGATGAGCCTACAGCTCCGCTCAGCGAGGAAGAAACGCGACGTTTGTTCCGCACAATCCATACACTCAAGGATGAGGGAGTTGCATGTATCCTCATCACACACCGATTGCCGGAGGTTATCGAACACAGTGACCGTGTTACGGTGATGCGTGATGGTGAGCGCGTGTTCACGGGACCTGCGTCTGATTTAAGTGTAGGCGACATCGTTACGCATATGCTTGGGAAAACATTTGAGGAGGAATTCCCAAAAACAGAGGTACCGATTGGTGAAACGGTATTGGAAGCGAAAGGGCTTCACAAAGGATTACGAGTGCACGGCATTGATGTACAGGTCCGATGTGGTGAAATTCTCTCTATTGTAGGTTTGGTTGGTGCAGGCAAGACAGAGTTGTCACGACTTCTTACAGGAGCAGACAAGCCGGATAAGGGAGAGCTGACCTTTAAAGGTCGCTCCATTCGATTGAGAGAACCAGCGGATGCGGTAGCTCAAGGAATTGTGTCCATACCCGAGGAGCGACGTAAGCAGGGGGTGCTAATTGAGGAGAGTGTGGAAAGAAACCTTAGTCTTCCGCTTTTGGGCAAACTGAGTGTCCTTGGTTTCATCAGTCGACGTAAAGAACGAAATAACGGTAATGGGATTGTCGCCTCTCTCGGTATTAAGACACCATCGCTCCGTCAGAATGTTAAATATTTAAGTGGCGGGAATCAGCAAAAAGTTGCTATTGGGAAATGGCTGCATTCCGGAGCGGATGTATTTGTTTTTGACGAGCCAACCAAGGGTGTAGATATAGGGGCAAAAAGTGATATTTTCCGTATCATTGGTGAGTTGGCGGAGCAAGGAAAAGCGATCATTTATCTAACCTGTGAATTTGCTGAAGGGATTGGCATTGGTGATCGGATTGCAGTGATGTATGATGGCAAAATTATAAAGGAATTTGCTCGGGGCGAAGTGGAACAGGAACAGCTTCTGTTGTATGCCAGCGGGGGTGAAGAGGTGCATTCATGAAGGAAAAATGGTTAAACGTCTCATTTCGTTACGGTGCCGTAGTTGTCATTATAGGTGTGTTGGCGTTTTTTTCATCTACATTACCTTATTTCTGGACTTATGATAATTTAATGGACATTCTTGGCTCGATTGCCATTGTGACTTTCGTTGCCATTGGTGTGACATTGTCACTTATCGTGGACGGTTTTGACCTGTCGGTGGGAGCTACAGTATCTTTGACAACGGTCGTTTCCGCTTCTTTAATGGTCTGGTATGAGCAGCCTGTTGCGGTGGTCATTATTGTGTCTCTGATTGTCGGCGCTTTGGTAGGACTGTTGAATTCATTATTGATCATTAAACTGCGTATTCCTGATTTGCTCGCAACCCTTGCAATCATGTATATTGTAAGCGGGATTCACAAAACGTACGCACAGGGCTATACCATATATAATCATATGCAGTTTCCCGATGGTAGCAAGGCGCCGGGGGAGATATCTCCTGCATTTCTTTTGCTGGGGCAAGGTAAATGGTTGGGTATCCCGATTTCGGTTATTTTACTGTTGCTGGCTGTGGCGGCAGTGCATGTTTTCTTGACCTATACAAAGCATGGGCGTCAAATGTATGTAACGGGTGGAAATAAGGAAGCTGCTCGTCTGTCGGGTATACGGGTAAAAAAAGTCCGTACTCTGGCCTATGTTGCTTCAGGTGTATTTGCGTCGATTGCCGGTATTTTGTATGCCTCGCGCGTAGGCTCAGGCCAAATTGACGCGGGTTCCCCCTTGCTCATGGAAGCGGTAGCTGCAGTATTCGTCGGTTTTTCGGTCTTTGGTGCTGGTAAACCCAATGTCATTGGTACATTTATTGGTGCAGTTTTGATCGGTGTGTTGGTTAATGGACTAACGATGATGAATGTGCAATATTTCGCCCATGATATTGTCAAAGGAGTAGTGCTGGTACTTGCGCTGGCCGTTACTTTTTATGTGTTAAACCGTCGTCGTACTTGAAATTGTCTGTGGACTGTATTACTATAAACCTTGTTCCACGCAAGCAGGGTGCCATAAAACGCCAGTTTCGGCCTATATTGCGGAGGTTAGGTATATTCTATGTATATTTAACGACGAAACGGAAACAGATGATAACATTATGGAAGGCAGTACGCCGCCCGGGTTATTTTATACAGGCGACCTCATATCGGTCATTAACACCGATAACCTAAATGCTGGACTACACTTGAATTGGGAGGTGAATATATTGAATAAAACGGATTTGATCAATCAGGTTTCTGAAAGCACTGAATTGTCCAAGAAGGACGTAACCAAAGCAATCGATGCAGTATTTGAGGCGATCTCTGGAGCGCTGCAAAGCGGAGATAAAGTGCAACTGGTAGGTTTCGGGAACTTTGAGGTTCGTGAACGTTCCGCACGTAAAGGACGTAACCCGCAAACAGGAGAAGAAATCGAAATCCCTGCGAGCAAAATTCCGGCATTTAAACCGGGTAAAGCGCTTAAAGACGGAATTAAATAAGATTTCTTACATATTCCCAATGCGCTGAAAAGACCGTGAATTTGATTCACGGCCTTTTCTTTTTGTCCTGTTTACTTCGTGGTAGGGGTGCTATGGACTGGAGAAGAGGAAGCTGCCCTGCCGTTTCGCGAGGCATAAGCGATCAGCACTAGGGGTTCACCTGTTAGCTCGGCAAATTCATGCTCCAGCTGTTGAAGCCGTTCGATTTGGGCAGGACTGAGATTGGCGGGAAGGTAGTTTTTCATCAGATCCGTTCCTTTCTTTAATAGATGGGACTGCACGGATAGTATGGCTCGGGACATGCTAATTGTTGCAGGAGCACGGGAAGCATGTAGTTGACAAAACAAGCTTGAATCTCCATCATAAAAAGTATAGCTTCGGCTCTCAGGGAGGAAAAGGATATGGAAGATAACGTGACGGGTAGCAGTGAGTACGTCGTAATTAAAGCGAAAAGCAACGGATGTCAGGTATTTGGTTTGACCAGAGGCCAGGATACACGCTTGCATCATTCAGAAAAATTGGACAAGGGCGAGGTACTGATTGTCCAATTTACGGATCATACTTCTGCTATTAAAATTCGCGGCAAAGCCGTTGTGATGACCAAGCACGGGGTAGTAGATACGGAGGATTAAAATGCAGGCATAGCCTGCTTTTTTTTGTTGTAGAATGAGAGTGAGGACCTTTACCGTAGCAAACCCACATTATGAGGTAGAGGTCAGGGGAGGCTCTGATGAAACCTTGGATTGTATTCGGTGGCTCCATTCTCATAACCATCGCAGCAGCTGTGTTGCTGCCGTCTTTACAAGTGCTGGACTCAGGAACCGCAGCAGTTCGTGAGACACAGGCGACGATTTCGCCTCAGCAACGGGTGCTGCTGTCAGATGACAATCTGGTGGATACGCTGAATGAGCTACCGTTGACTACACCGATTGCAAGCGCAAGCTGGGAACATTCAGTCCTGACCCTGGATGTCAAACTGTCCAAGGAAGAAACTGCCCCGCTAGAGATTTATCAAAACATGGCGGAGATTGCCGCTTTTAGCTTTTACGGAACGACGAATGTGCGGCAATTGCTGCTTCGGGTGGTGACGCAGGACGAATGGTCAGGAGAACGTCATTTGCTGCTTGCATCCGATATACGCCGGAACGAGTGGACGAACGAGGCATTGGAACAGCTGAGAAGCCGGGAAGGCGCGGAATTGCCAGAGGATTTGAAATCCCGTTTCCGCATTACAGTAACGCCCATGTGGCAAAACAGGTTTAACGGTGTATATACAGATTAGATGTTTCTGCCGGTGGACCTACAGTACTTTAGTCGCGAATCATTTTAAATTGTGATATAATATAAGGCATTGCAATTATTTGAGTATAGCAGAAAGTCATGTCTCGGAGGCTTAGGATGAAACCGTATCGCGTACCCCAATTAGCAAGGAAATATGTGGAATACGACATGATTCAACAACATACGGAAATGCCGGCTTTTCCTGACAGCCGTACCCGTTTGATGTTTGTGTTTTTGAACCGGAATGCGCAGGAGCTGCATGCCAGTGAGGACGAACTGTACGCATTGGTAACCTCACTTGTGCAGATGGGGCTGGATACGCATGATATGATTGATACTTTATCCGGTATACGGAGCCCGGAGGAGATGCGTTCCAGACAGCTGAAAGTGTTAGCTGGGGACTATTTTAGCAGTCGTTTTTATCAGCTGCTTGCACTGGCAGGCCGCATTACGGCCATTTCGAAGCTGAGTGATGCTGTATGTGAAGTGAACGCAGGGAAAATGAGTCTGTACTGGGGAATGAAGCAATTCCGCCTGGATGCAACTCAGTATTTAACTCAGATGGTTCGTTTCAAAAAGGAGCTTTTTTTATCATTCACTTCACTTGTAGCAGAACAGGATCAGGAAATTTGGAAGCAGCTTCTCAACAAATTTGCCCTCTGTGATACCTTGGTGGAGGAATGGGGCAAGCGGACAGAACCGGACAAGTCCCGTTTCGGATATATGTTCTGGCATATTTATGGTAACGGGGACCGGAACGAGCAAGCGTTGCTTTCAGAGAGTGGTACTGACACTGAAGCATGGCGTAAGCTTGTTCTGAAATACAAAGCCGAGGATGCGATACTGGACAAGCTTCGCACGGCAGTTACACACATCCGGCAGATCCTGTCAGATGATCAAAATACAGGGATCGAGGAATTTGAACGCATGCTTGAGCCTTTCCTAAAGCTGCTAAATAGTCCGCACCCAGTTGTGAGGGAAGGTTAGGTGAACGTGATGGGATCAAGCGACACCAAGCCGAAAGAGCAATTCGTTCATGGCGTGTTTGAAAGCATAGCAGGTAAATACGATTTGATGAACGATATACTGAGCTTTCGCAGACATAAGGCTTGGCGGAAATTTACGATGAAAAAAATGAACATGCGTCGCGGCGATACGGCAATTGATCTTTGCTGTGGTACATGTGACTGGACGCTTGCGATGGCGCGAGCAAGTGAAAGTGGTCACATCGTAGGACTCGATTTTAGTCAGAACATGCTCAATGTTGGCGAGCGTAAAATTATATCAGAATCCCGGGAAAAGCAAATTAAGCTTGTTCAGGGCAACGCGATGGAACTGCCTTATGAAGATAATTCATTTGATTATGCAACGATTGGTTTCGGTCTGCGCAACGTACCTGATCTGCGCCACGTGTTACAGGAGATGCAACGAGTCGTCAAACCTGGCGGGCAGGTCGTATGTCTAGAATTGTCCAAACCTACTTGGCAGCCGTTCAAGGGAATTTACTACACATATTTTCAACACATCTTGCCCATGCTCGGCAAATTGTTCGCCAAACGTTATGAGCAGTATAAATGGCTCCCTGATTCGTTGGCGCTTTTTCCAGGAAGGGATGAGTTGGCTGGCATCTTCCGTGAAGTCGGATTGAAGGATGTTCAGGCTCATTCTCTCACCGGAGGCATTGCGGCATTGCACATTGGAATCAAGGAGAGTCAGCATGTTTAAGAAAATTGCTATTTTTTTGGAAATGATTAAAATTGAACATACGTTATTTGCGCTCCCATTTGCATTCATGGGAGCTGTATTGGGGTCAGTTGTCGTGACAGGCAACCTTCCCTCGTGGCCGCAGATCGGCTGGATCCTGCTAGCTATGGTTGGCGCACGCAGCGCTGCTTTTGGCTTCAATCGTATGATCGACCGGGTGATTGATGGGAAAAATCCGCGCACAGCAGGACGCGCTATCCCGGCAGGGTTGCTTAAATCAAGCGAAGTGGTAATTTTCATTATCGTCAGTCTGGTGTTGTTATTCTGGGCATCATTCAAGTTAAGTCCGCTGGCGTTCAAGCTGTTCCCGCTGGCCTTTTTTATGCTCGTTTTTTACTCTTACACCAAGCGTTTCACTTGGCTTTGCCATATTGTACTTGGTCTGACCATTGGTTTGGCGCCACTAGGCGCGTGGGTTGCAGTAACGGGACAAATAGATTTGACCGCTATCGTTCTGTATCTAACGATCGCATTTTGGACGGCTGGATTTGATGTTATTTATGCTTGTCAGGATATAGATTTTGACCAAAACGAAGGAGTTTATTCTATTCCTGCCCGTTTTGGTGTAGCAGGTGCATTGAACATCGCTCGGGCATTTCACGTCATTACGGCGATCGGATTTATTGTACTGTTCTTTATTGCAGATTTAAGCTGGTGGTATCTGGCGGGCATGATTATTTCGTACATTATTTTATTTTATGAGCACTATATCGTATCTCCAAAAGATTTGAGTCGTTTGCAGACGGCATTCTTTACTATGAACGGTGTACTTAGCACTGTCGTATTTGCCTTTACACTGATTGATTTGGTGGTGCGTTAATACTAATGAATAATCAGGTGAGCGAACATCAAGGCAAACGAATCGTTATTGGCATTACAGGCGCGAGCGGAAGCATTTATGGTGTGCGACTGGTAGAGACTCTGCTGGACTTGCAATACACAGTTCACCTGATCGTGTCTAATGCTGGCTGGCGGGTGTTGAAAGAGGAGTTGGGCTGGAATGTAACTGACCGGGAAGGGGCTTTGAATGAACAATTCGGAGGCCGTCCCGGTTCTCTTGTATACCATCCGTTCACAGATATTGGAGCTTCGATTGCGAGCGGCTCTTATTTGGTGGATGCGATGATTATCATGCCATGCTCGATGGGGACGTTGTCAGCAGTAGCACACGGTTCGTCCGACAATCTCATGGCGAGGGCAGCGGACGTGATGATGAAGGAAGGTCGTCCGCTGATCCTTGTACCTCGTGAGACGCCTCTACATGCCATTCATTTGGAAAACATGCTTAAGCTTGCGAGACTTGGCGTCAAAATGATTCCGGCCATGCCGGCTTTTTACTTTCATCCGAAGACGCTGGATGATATTGTGCTGTTCCTCGTAGGCAAAGTATTGGACAGCTTGCGTATAGAACATCAACTGTTTACGAGATGGGGGGATTCCGATGCCGACACCGGACACCAAGACAATCACAATCGGAAAAATTAAATATACAAATGCTTGGCCTATTTTTCATTATTTTAATCCTTCTGAGCTTCTCCATTCGGCGGAGATGGTTTCTAAAGTTCCGGCTGAATTGAATCAAGGTATGTTGAATGGGAGTTTGGATATCAGTGCGATGTCCTCCTTTGCGTATGCATCCGGTGCTGAGGAAATGCTACTGTTGCCGGATTTATCCGTCAGTGCAGATGGTCCTGTGCAATCCATTTTACTATTTTCACGCAAGCCGCTGGACGAAATCAAAAACGGAACCATTGCACTAACAAATACCTCTGCTACATCCGTGAATTTGTTGAAAATTTTGATGCAAAAGGCATGGGAAGGTCAGCCTTCCTATTTTGACTGTGAACCGGATCTTGACTTGATGCTGGAACAGGCAGATGCGGGGCTACTGATTGGAGATCACGCGATTAAGGCATCTTGGCGAAACGAAGGTCTGTATGTTACGGACCTCGGAGAAGAGTGGAAGCGCTGGACGGGCTACAGTATGACTTTTGCTGTATGGGCAGTACGACGTGCTGTTGCTGCTCAAAATCCCGCAGCGGTGGCTGAAACTGCGAGTGCGTTCCGCGCAAGCAAGCAGCGTAGTCTGTCGGACTTGACGTCTGTTATTTCTGAAGCATGCGAGGAAATTGGAGGTCTGCGAGATTATTGGGAGCGCTACTTTACTAATCTGTGTTATGATTTTGGAGAGAAGCAACAACAAGGTTTAGAGCTTTACTTTCAGTATGCGCATGAACTGGGGCTGCTTGACCGACGAGTAAAGCCGCTTCTCTGGAGTGACAATACGCTGACACGGGTGAAAGAATGAAACGATTGGATTTGTTCGGTTTATTAAAGAAGGATATGAACTTTATAGAAGAAGAGTTGTACCGCAGTATCGATAGTACGGAGCCGTTGATTAATGATACGTCGCTTCATCTGCTTAAAGCAGGGGGCAAGCGTTTGCGTCCCGTATTTGTATTGCTGGGAGGCAAGTTTGGAGAATATGATCTGGACAAGCTCAAGCGTATAGCGGTACCTCTGGAACTGATTCATTCTGCCTCTCTCGTTCACGACGATGTGATTGACGATGCGGAAATGAGACGCGGTCAACCCACCGTGAAGTCCAAATGGGACAATCGGGTGGCTATGTACACCGGAGACTACATATATGCACGTGCGCTGTCTATTGCTGCTGGATTGCCGAATCCCGACATTCACCGGGTACTGTCTAAAGCGCTGGTGCAGATGTCCATTGGTGAAATGGAACAAATTCGTGATTTTTTTAATGTGGATCAGAGTGTGCGTAATTATTTGCTTCGCATACGGCGCAAAACGGCTTTATTAATTGCGGTTAGTTGCCAGCTGGGAGCTATGGCTGCAGAGGCACAGGAAAGTGTCAATTCCCTGCTGTACAGCTACGGCTATAACGTAGGTATGGCTTTTCAAATTCAGGATGATCTGCTTGATCTGTGCGGAACAGAAAAAAAGATCGGAAAGCCGCCGGGCAGCGATATGAGACAGGGGAATATTACGCTTCCGGTGATTTATGCGCTCGAACAGCCTGAGTTGCGTGCAGATCTACTGGCTGAAATCCGCCGCATTCAGGATGGAGATGGGCTAGGAGACGCACGCAAAGCGGTGGATATAATCAAAAAAAGTGAAGGAATCGCTAAAGCTGAAATTCTCGCCGACCGATATATTAATAAAGCGCTAAACGCGCTGGACTTACTACCAGATGTCAAAACAAAAAAGACGCTACGCGATATTGCTCATTTTGTAACACGCCGCTCCTACTAAAGTTGTGTTTTGGGTTTGCTGTGACAAAATGCTTTAACCAGTTCCAAGCTTTCTGTTACAATACAGTTTAGTACTGTATAAATACATTAGATTGGATTGGGAGTGAGCCGATGGATCGTACTTTTTTGATGGTTAAACCGGATGGTGTACAACGTGGATTGATTGGACGTATCATTAGTCGTCTGGAAGACAAAGGCTTTAAAATGGCGGCTGGCAAGCTTGTACAAGTATCAAGAGAACAGGCAGAACGGCATTATGCGGAGCATGTGGGCAAGCCTTTTTTTGAAGAGCTTGTAGGTTTTATCACATCAGGCCCTGTGTTTGCTATGGTATGGGAAGGGGATAACATCGTTACGCTTTCCCGCTTGTTGATTGGTAAAACACAAGTAACCGAAGCTCTTCCGGGCACAATTCGTGGAGACTTTGCAGCACATACACCGTTTAACCTCATTCATGGTTCAGATTCACCGGAGAGCGCAGAGCGCGAGATTGCAAATTTTTTCATGCCGGAAGAATCCGTTCGGTATGAAAAAAGTGTGGCGACCTGGGTGTAAGTTTAATTACGTATGAAGAAGGATGGTAGCATGACGGATATGGAACTGGGTCAGACGGACCCCGATTACACAGCGTTTATCCGCAAAATCAAGGACAGCACAGGTATTGATCTTGCACAATACAAAGAAGCACAGATGAAAAGGCGGTTAACTACGCTTCGCAACAAAAACGGGTTTCCCAGTTTTGTTTCTTTTTATGATGCCATGATGAAGGAAAAACCTCTATTCTATGAATTTCTGGATCGGATGACGATCAATGTTTCGGAATTTTGGCGTAATCCCAATCGGTGGGAAGTGCTGCGAGATACAATCTTGCCACAACTGCTTGTGGGGAAGCAGAAGCTTAAGCTGTGGAGTGCGGCCTGCTCGACTGGTGAAGAGCCTTATAGCTTGGCTATGGTTCTCGACGGTAAAGGGATTTTGGGGAATTGCTCCATTACGGCTTCCGACATTGATGATGGTGCATTGGCAAAAGCCAAGGAAGGCAAATATTTGGAGCGTTCGCTCAAGGATGTGCCTGAGCAGGTAGCTAGCAAATATTTTAAGCCGGATGGTGCGATGTATCGAATTGATGACCGTTTGAAACAAGCCGTGAAATTTCAAAAGCAAAACTTGCTGCTGGATCGGTTTGAGGATGGCTATGATCTCATTATCTGTCGAAATGTAATGATTTATTTTACAGAAGAGGCCAAACATACGTTGTATCAAAAGTTTGCAGCCAGTCTTCGTCCCGGCGGAGTATTGTTTGTCGGTAGCACAGAGCAAATCTTTTCTCCTAACCAATATGGTCTGGAATCGACGGAAACCTTTTTTTATCGCAAAAAAGCATAAGCCTGCATACATCATCCAAAGTTTTATAGGAACTTATTTATATCTTTGAGTAATTGATGGTTGGCTTATTAGCAAAGCACGTCCTTTAGCCCCTTTGGCTAAGAGGCGTGTTTTTGTTTATCTGCATACACGTGGCTTTTCTTGTCAAAGAAAGGTGCGTATACTATAATGAAGCACAGTTAAAGATTTTAGCGATGCACAGTTTAACAGTTTAAAGGGGGAACGCGTCATGAGTTTACGTTATTTAACCGCGGGGGAAACGCATGGTCCCCAGCTAACTGCCATTGTAGAGGGTATGCCGAGCAATTTAAAATTGGATTTTGAGGAATTGAATTTTCAGCTGCACCGTCGTCAGAAAGGATATGGACGGGGTCGGCGTATGCAGATTGAAAAAGATACGGCGAAGATTGCTGGAGGCGTACGTCACGGATACACCACGGGTGCACCGATTGCGCTGGTTGTGGAAAATAACGATTGGAAGCACTGGCAGAACATTATGAATATTGAGCCTATTGAAGGCAGTGATGAAGAAAAGCGTCGGGTTCACCGGCCACGTCCGGGTCATGCGGATTTGAATGGCGGAATGAAATACAACCTGAAGGATCTTCGTAACGTGCTGGAGCGCTCCAGCGCACGTGAAACAGCAATTCGTGTGGCATGCGGCGGTTTGGCTCGTCAATTGCTGGCTGAGTTCGGAATCAAGGTGGCAGGTCAGGTCATTCGTATTGGGGAAATCGAAGCTCCTTACCGCGATTTGCCGATTGATGAGCTGATTGCGGTGACAGAAGCTTCCTCGGTGAGAGTAACCGATCCAGAAACCGAAAAGAAAATGGAAGCATATATTGATCTGATCAAGCAAGAAGGTGATTCAGTCGGTGGGGTAGTGGAATGTATTGTAGAAGGTGTTCCGATTGGTCTGGGCAGTCATGTACAGTATGATCGGAAGCTGGATGCACGTATCGCACAAGGCGTCATGTCGATTAATGCATTTAAAGGCGTGGAAATCGGCATCGGTTTTGAAGCAGGAGAGTTGCGCGGTTCACAGGTGCATGACGAGATTCTATATGATGAGGAACGTGGATATCACCGTCGTACCAATCGTTTGGGTGGTTTTGAGGGGGGCATGACGAATGGAATGCCAGTTGTGGTTCGTGGCGTAATGAAGCCAATCCCCACACTCTACAAGCCTCTGCAAAGCGTCGACATTGATACGAAGGAGGCGTTCACTGCACAGGTTGAGCGTTCGGATGCATGTGCAGTACCTGCGGCTAGCGTAGTTATGGAGCATGTGGTAGCTTGGGAGATTGCAAAAGCTTTGCTAGAAAAATTCGGCGGGGATTCGATTGAAGAGATTCGTGCGAATATTGCATCCTACGAAGAACAATTGGGGCGGTACTAAAATGAGTACGCTGACGGTACAGCTTGGCGAACGTTCTTATCCTATTCATATTGGACGAGGACTGTTATATCGAGCCGGAGAGTTGTTGAAAGAACGAGGAATTGCGCAAAAAAGCCCGTTGTTGATTGTTTCTGACGAAAATGTAGCGGGATTCTACTTGGCAACATTGGAGAGCAATCTTCAGGCATCTGGCTACAAGACAGTGTCCTTTGTCGTTAAGCCAGGTGAAACCTCCAAGTCGCTTGCTGTATTTGAGCAGGTCATAACAGCAGCCATTGAGGGCGGCTTGGATCGCAATTCAGCCGTTATTGCACTTGGGGGTGGTGTCGTGGGTGATTTGGCTGGATTTGTGGCAGCTTCTTATATGAGAGGTGTCAAGTTTGTACAGATCCCCACTACGATTCTGGCCCATGACAGTAGCGTGGGCGGTAAGGTCGGCATCAACCATCTTTTGGCGAAGAATATGATAGGAGCTTTCCATCAACCGGAACTTGTGTTGTATGACGTAGATACGTTGTCTACACTGCCTCCTCGTGAGGTATCTGCGGGGCTTGCTGAAATGATCAAGCACGGCTTGATCTGGGATGCTGATTTCGCCCAGTGGTGCCGTGACCATGCGACTGATTTGCTTGCACTGGATGCGACAGCTCTGGAGTACGGTCTGGAAAAGGGATGTTCCATTAAAGCCGAAGTGGTGTCACGCGATGAACGAGAACATGATTTGCGCGCTATTTTAAACCTAGGTCATACGATTGGTCATGCGATTGAAGCTATTGCGGGATATGGTGAGTTTTTACACGGGGAAGCCATTTCGATTGGAATGGTCGGCTCCGCACTTTTGGGCGTGAAGCTGGGGGCAGATCCTTCTTTAGTAGATGCAACGAAGGATATGTTGTCTTCACTACGGCTACCGACCTCCCTTCCGTCACATCTCGATACAGATCGGCTACTGGACGCGATGATGCATGACAAAAAGTTCAAAGAAGGCAGCATTACTTTTGTCGTCCCACGTAGCATCGGGCACGTGGAGGTTGTGAAGGATATTTCCGTCTCTTACATCCGAAGAGTTATTGAACAGTTAAAAGAGGGGGTGTAACGATGTACAATCGTGGAATTCGTGGCGCGACGACCGTAGCGAATAATGAAGAAAATGAAATTTTGGAAGCAACAAGCCAACTACTGGAGGAAATTGTATCCTACAATGAAATTCAGCCAGAGGATATTAGTAACGTATGGATTACGGTGACTCATGATCTGGATACTGCCTTTCCAGCCAAGGCCATTCGTCAGCTTGATGGCTGGGATATGGTTCCGCTCATGTGTGCATTAGAAGTTCCTGTGGCAGGTAGTTTGCCCAAGTGCATCCGTCTGATGGTACAGGTGAACACTGATAAATCCCAGCGGGAAATGAAACATGTATATTTGAACGGAGCGCAGGCCTTAAGACCGGATCTAGCTTCCCAAGGGAAATAAGTGCCTGTTTTTTAAGTTGATGGTTGCCAAAGTAACATCCCATGAGATATAGTGTGTGTAGCAGAGTTAAGTAGAGTAGAGTTAGCCAGAGACAGAGTTGAGATGAGAAGAGTGCAGCCTTAGCCAATTCCATATGAGATTACAGAGATCGGCGGTAGCGGGTAAGCTTTTGTCTATGAAGAGATATTCTTCTACAGAGAAGCTTATTTGAGGCAACCTGCGC
This sequence comes from Paenibacillus sp. 1182, assembly GCF_017833915.1. Classification (NCBI taxonomy): domain Bacteria; kingdom Bacillati; phylum Bacillota; class Bacilli; order Caryophanales; family Paenibacillaceae; genus Paenibacillus; species Paenibacillus sp. 1182. The sequence continues at coordinate 179,584 of NZ_JAFICR010000001.1, forward strand.
GGTTAAACCAAAGGGATGAGTGTATACTTATCAATTTGCTGTAGTCATTTTACATATGGAGCATTCTTATAATTTCAATAACTGACAGCCTCTACCTTACCGGTAGAGGCTTTTTTACGATTATAAAATTTATAAAATTTTCAGCGGAGCTGAACAATTCTATAATCGCAAGAAAAACTTCCGCTACACGCGGTCTGGCCTCCGTGAAGGTACGTCGATAGACGTTTTTCTTATATTCTCTCCTTTGGTTCTGCGCCAATTTGGAAAGGAAGTGATCTCATGTTAACGCCGCATGTGGAGCAAGTGATAACGATGGCGAGTGAATTTAACCTGATTCCTGTATACAAAAAAGTGCTGGCTGATATGGAGACGCCGATTCGGATTTTCCGTCGGTATGCCGAGCGGGACCGTGCCTTTCTGCTAGAGAGTGTAGAGGGAGGCGAGCAGTGGGCGCGACATTCGTTCATCGGTACAGACCCGTTTCTAATGGTCTCGGGTAAAAAGGGACGTTTGATATTGGAACAACACGGTAAACGGCAAATATTAAACGACAAGCCGATTGAAGCGCTCAAAGCATTGCTACGTAAATACCGCAGTCCGAAACTGAAAGAAATGCCTCCATTTACAGGCGGGGCTATCGGATTTTTTGGATATGACCTGCTTCAATACTATGAAAAGCTGCCAGAGCACTCGGTAGATGATTTGAATATGGATGATATTCGTTTTATGTTCTGCGATCAAGTCATTGTCTTTGATCATGTGAAACAGCAAATTTTGCTGGTTGGCAATGTTCATGTAGGCGAAGGGTTCCGCGATGAGGACATTCGAGCTGCTTATGCTGATGTGGAACGCAAGTTGGAGGAAACGGCACAGTATCTGCGCAAGCAGCCTCAGCCTGAGCGATTAGGATCGGCCTCCATTCCAGATGATGTGGAACTGGGTGAGATTCAATCCAATGTGACGAAGGAACAGTTTATATCAAACGTAGAGCAGGCGAAGGAGTATATCCGCTCCGGTGATATTTTTCAGGTTGTACTATCCCAGCGTTTTCACATTGATACAGAGGCCTCTCCTTTACAGGTATACCGCGTGCTGCGCACGATGAACCCGTCGCCATATATGTATTATTTGAAAATGGATGACGAGATCATCGTAGGCACTTCGCCTGAGGCACTCGTCAAGGTGGAAAACGGCCGGGTAGAAACCCGTCCTATTGCAGGAACGAGACCGCGTGGGGTAAGGGAGACAGAAGATGCGGCACTTGCTGAAGAACTGTTAAACGATGAAAAAGAGCGTGCAGAACATCTGATGCTGGTCGATTTGGGAAGAAATGATTTGGGCCGTGTATCACAGTTTGGGACAGTCAAATGTGATACGTTTATGGAAATTGAACGCTATTCTCATGTCATGCACATTGTATCCAATGTGTCAGGTGAGCTACGTGAGGACAAAGATTTCTTCGATGCTTTCCTGTCTTGTCTGCCAGCTGGCACCGTATCAGGGGCACCAAAGCTGCGGGCCATGGAGATTATTGCTGAGTTGGAGCGGGAAGCACGTGGACCCTATGCAGGGGCGATTGGATATTTGGGCTTCTCGGGCAATATGGACGCTTGCATTACGATTCGCACAATTGTGTTTAAAAAGAACCGGGCTTATGTCCAGGCAGGCGCTGGAATTGTGTGGGACTCAGTTCCGGAAAGCGAGTATCAGGAGACGGTGAACAAAGCAAAGGCATTGCTGAAGGCAATCCGCACGGCAGAAGTGATGTTCCCGGCAACGACACAGCCCTATAACAGCGTCATCAACCAGGATTATTTGTACACTCCGTAACACGCAAAAATCTGATTTTGAGGAGGAGACGACAATGGAACGACATGACATGATGCAAGTGGGGTTAAGCCGGATCATGGAGGGACAGCATCTTTCGCGTACGGAGGCCCGGAGCGTAATGGAACAGATTATGAGTGGAAGTGCTACACAGGCGCAAATTGGCGGGCTGCTGACGGCTCTTCGCCTCAAAGGGGAAACGGTAGATGAAATCACTGGTTTTGCCGAGGCTATGCGTAGCTACGCTAGTCCAGTGCAAGCTGAAGAAGGCAGCGGTCGTCTGCTGGACACATGTGGAACCGGAGGTTCGGGTATTCACAAGTTTAATATTTCCACGGTATCTGCGATCATCGCAGCTTCGATGTCTGTACGGGTAGCAAAGCATGGCAATCGTTCTGCAAGTGGCCGTGCCGGGAGCGCTGATGTCCTGGAGGCATTGGGAGTCAATATTCATTTGACGAGTGATCAGGCTAGGTCATGTCTGGACCGAATCGGCATCTGCTTTTTATTCGCACAGCTGTATCATCCGTCTATGAAGCATGCCGCCGCGCCGCGCCGCGAACTGGGTGTGCGGACGGTATTCAATATGCTGGGTCCATTGACGAATCCGGCTGGTGCGGATCGGCAGTTGTTGGGCATTTATGACGCCAGCAAAACGGAAGTCATTGCCGAGGTATTGAACCAGCTCGGCTCCAAACGGGCCATGGTTGTCAGTAGTCTGGATGGACTAGATGAAATTAGCATTTCAGCTGCGACACGAGTATCCGAGCTAAGGGACGGCAAGGTTCACACGTTCGAGCTTCATCCGTCGGATTTGGGCTTGCAGACGCATTCTCTTGATCAGGTGCTGGGCGGTGACGCACAGGTTAACGCAGATATCATACGACGAATTTTAAACGGAGAGCATGGAGCTTATCGGGATGTTGTGTTAGCGAATGCAGGAGCGTGCATTTATGTATCAGGCACAGCAGCTACCTTGACGGACGGAGTAGCACGAGCGGCCGAAGCCATTGACTCTGGACGGGCACTTTCCAAGCTGGACCAATTAATACAGGCAACGGGGGAATATCAATATGTATCTTGATAAAATTGTGGTGACGAAGCGACAAGAAGTGGAGCAGCTTAAGGAGCATTTTCAAATAAGTAAAGCTGAACGATTAATTGCTGATTTACCTGCGACGAGAGGATTCGAAAATGCGATCGCGAGCGGGCGCAACCGTCCGCTCGGACTGATTGCTGAGGTGAAGAAGGCTTCCCCATCCAAAGGGCTGATTCGACCGGATTTCCATCCGGTGGACATTGCACGTGCATATGAGGGAGCAGGAGCGGATTGCATTTCTGTACTGACAGATGTGACGTATTTTCAGGGAAGTCCTGAATATTTACAGCAGATTCGCGATCAGGTGAAGATTCCGCTGTTGCGAAAGGATTTTATCATTGATGAACGGCAAATATATGAAGCTCGTTTGCTGGGAGCGGATGCGGTGCTGTTGATTGCCGCTATACTGGAACCGCGTGTATTAGGGTCCTTTTTACAAATCGCCAAGGACCTTGGGCTGGACGCATTGGTAGAGGTGCATGACAGTGAGGAGCTTAAAGCGGTGCTGGAGCTGGGGACAGCAACCTTGATTGGCGTAAATAACCGAAATCTGCGAACATTCGAGACTCGTCTCCAGACGACGGAGGAGCTGATCTCACTAATTCCTAAAGGGATTACGTTCATCAGTGAGAGCGGAATTGCTGGACCGGAAGATGTAAAGTATCTGCATTCGGTGGGTGCACACGGCATCCTGGTAGGGGAGCATCTGATGCGCAAGGAAGATGTGGGACAGGCTGTAACCGAATTGATGGATGGGATTAAAGTATGAACAAAACGGGCGTAAAAATTTGTGGACTTCAAAGCGTTGAAGTGCTAAAATCTATGGTAAACTTACCGGTCGATTATATAGGTTTTGTGTTTGCCGACAGCAAGCGCCGGATTGACGGCGTACAGGCTGGAGAGCTGCTTCGCGTATTGGATGAATGGACCTCAGGCAGCAGACCGCGCAGCGTGGGCGTATTTGTGAACCCTGGTGATGCACTGTTAAATGATGTGATGGAGAAAGCACCCTTGGATGTCATACAGCTGCATGGACAGGAGAGTCCAGAGCGCTGTCGGGAAATCAGGGAGTATTTTGGTATACAGGTATTCAAGGCATGGTCTGTGGACAGTCAAGGACAGAGAGAACGCTCGGCGGACGAATTGGATGCCTATGTCGGAACAATTGATGCTTTACTGCTCGATACATACGATCCCCTGTATGGTGGCGGTTCTGGAAAAACGTTTGCGTGGGATCGAATTCCTGCCTATCAGGCTTGGACCCATCAACATGGAATTCCTTTGTTTGTAGCCGGTGGGCTGACTGCCGATAATGCGGAAAAGCTGGTTCATGAGTATCATCCCGATGGGCTGGATGTATCCAGCGGTGTAGAGACGAACGGAGTCAAGGACATAGCAAAAATCACAGCATTCGTGGAAAGGGTGAAGCAGGCATGACACAATTACCTGATAACAACGGACGTTTTGGAACATTTGGAGGACGTTTTGTACCGGAAACGTTGATGAACGCACTGATTGAATTGGAGGAATCCTACCGTAAGTACGCGGATGATCCCGAGTTTAAAGCAGAGTTGAACGGGCTCCTAAAGGACTATTCTGGTCGGGAAACGCCGCTTTATCATGCGGAGCGTCTGAGCCAGCATTTGGGCGGGGCTAAAATTTACCTGAAGCGCGAAGATTTAAATCATACCGGTGCCCACAAAATCAATAATGCGTTAGCTCAGGGATTGCTGGCGAAGCGTATGGGTAAACAGAAGGTCATTGCTGAAACAGGCGCAGGACAGCATGGTGTCGCGACAGCGACTGTGGCTGCGTTGCTCGGATTGGAATGCAAGGTGTTTATGGGTGAAGAGGATACTGTGCGCCAGCAGCTGAACGTCTTTCGGATGCAGCTTTTGGGTGCAGAGGTCATTCCGGTGACATCGGGTACACGTACACTTAAGGATGCCGGAAATGAAGCTTTGCGTTACTGGGTCAGCCATGTCCATGATACGTTCTATATTTTGGGTTCAGCTGTCGGCCCGCATCCGTATCCAATGATGGTGCGGGACTTCCAACGCGTGATTGGTGATGAAACGCGTCGCCAGATCCTAGAGAAGGAAGGCAGACTTCCGGATGTCATTGTGGCAGCGATCGGTGGCGGAAGCAATGCCATCGGCATGTTTTATCCTTTTATTGAGGATCAGGGTGTCGCTTTGATTGGCGTGGAGGCCGCTGGAAAAGGTGTCGAAACAGAATTCCATGCAGCTACGATGACCAAGGGAACACAAGGGGTCTTCCAAGGCTCTATGAGTTATCTGCTTCAGGATGAGTACGGACAAGTGCAACCTGCGCATTCCATCTCGGCTGGACTGGATTATCCAGGTGTTGGACCGGAGCATTCATACCTGAAAGATATTGAGCGGGCCCAATATGTTCCGATCACCGATCAGGAAGCGCTGGATGCGCTTCAGCTCCTCTGCCGTACCGAAGGAATACTTCCTGCATTAGAGTCGGCACATGCAGTTGCGCAGGTTGTCAAGCTGGCACCTACGTTGACGGCAGATGATATTATCGTTATTTGTTTGTCTGGACGAGGGGATAAAGATGTGGACTCCATTATCAAGTATTTGGGAGGAAATCCGTCATGAATTTAATTGATCAGGCGTTTGATCGCCTTAAAAATGAAGGCAAAACGGCATTAATTCCTTTTCTGACGGTAGGCGACCCGGATGTGGATACGACGATAGAGATCATTCGGCAGTTAGAGTCGGCCGGAGCTGACATATTGGAACTGGGTGTACCCTATTCCGACCCGCTGGCTGATGGTCCTGTAATTCAGCGCGCGTCTGAGCGTGCACTGAAACGGCAAATTTCCATCCGCACGTGCATGGAGACAGCTTCTCTGGCTAGGGCGGCAGGTTCAAACCTGCCTTTTATTCTGTTCACGTATTATAACCCTGTATTACAGATGGGGATGGATGCTTTCTTTGCAGGCTTGCAGGAGCACGGTATCAGCGGTCTTATTATTCCGGACCTTCCGCTTGAGGAAGCGGAGGAGCTGGGAGGACGGGCAGCAGAGGTGGGTGTGCATCTGATTCCTCTGGTGGCTCCAACGTCTGAACAGCGGATCGAGCGAATTGTCCGTCAGGCCCGTGGATTTGTATACTGTGTATCTTCGCTGGGTGTAACTGGGGAAAGAGCTTCCTTTTTTGAAGGTATAGAGGGCTTTATCGCGCAGGTCAAACGGCATACGGATATTCCGGTAGCGGTTGGCTTCGGGATCTCTACTCAAGAGCAGGTAACCCGTTTCTCAAATATTTGCGATGGTGTTGTAGTTGGTAGTGCTATTGTACGTCAGGTAGAGGAGGCCATTCCGCTACTGAATGATTCTGCACGCAGGCAAGAAGGTCTTTTGCAAATTCATAATTTTGTGGCACAATTAAAGAATAATGGGTGTCAAAATATAAAGTAGTAAATATAGTTCTGATTGGATAGAGGAGGTAGGGGCATGCAACCTAAACCGCATATTGTACATTTGCCAGTATATCAGCCCGGTAAACCGATTGAAGACGTAAAACGTGAGCTGGGACTCGATGAAGTCATCAAGCTCGCCTCGAATGAGAATCCGTATGGTAGCTCTCCTAAAGTATTGCAGGCTATTCAGCAGGAGTTTGCTAACATTAGTGTGTATCCTGATGGAAGTGCGGTAGCTTTGACACAGGCACTAGCTAAACGGACGGGTTTAAAAGAGGAACAGTTTATCTATGGCTGTGGCTCTGACGAAATTATTGCGTTGATTACGCGTGCTTTCCTCCTTCCTGGAGAAGAAAGCATCATGGCCGATCAGACATTTTCCGTGTATAAAAGTAACGTGGAAATTGAGGGAGCGGTTGCAGTTGAGGTGCCTTTGCGTGATGGTGTACATGATTTGGATGCTATGCTGTCCCACATCAATGACCGTACAAAAATTATTTGGATCTGTAATCCAAATAACCCGACGGGCACGATTGTACCCGAAGCGGAGCTGATTGCGTTTTTGAACCAAGTACCAAAGCATATCATGGTTGTGCTGGATGAAGCTTACGCCGAGTTTGTGACGGATCGTTCTTATCCCGACGGCATTCGTTTGTTGCCAGTGTATGAAAATCTGGTTGTACTTCGCACCTTCTCCAAAATCTATGGCCTTGCTTCGCTACGCATTGGTTATGGTATGGGAGCTGAGTCAATTATTCGCTTGATAAATCAGGTTCGTGAACCGTTTAATACTTCACGGGTAGCACAGGCTGCGGCTATTGCTGCTTTGGAAGATCAGGAATTTGTTCAAGAATGCCGGGATCGTAATGCAGAGGGCAGAGCTTATTTGCAAAATGAGCTGAAGCGTCTGGGATTGGAGTCTTTCCCAGCACATGGTAATTTTATTATGCTGGATGTACGTCGTCCATCCGGTGAGGTATTCCAGGAGTTGCTTCGTAAAGGTGTGATTATTCGCGCAGGTCATCACAAATATCCGACATATATTAGAGTGTCCGTTGGATCACAACCGCAAAATGAGTTGTTTATTCGTGCGCTGGAACAGGTCCTGGGGGCGGAAGCGGCGAAAGTACGCCTATAATTTCCGCAGATGGGATTTGATAATTGATGAAGATTGCCATTTTCGGCGTGGGACTGATAGGTGGGTCCCTCGCACTTTGTTTTAAAGGGAAGCCGGATATTTCGGTTGTCGGCCATGCCCATCTCCCTGAACTGATGGAACCGATGTTAAGCCGTGGTGTCGTGGACACCGCGACTCTTTCGGTTGAAGAAGCGGCAGAGGATGCCGATTTTATTTTTTTATGCGTACCTGTGGGCTTATTGGAGTATTATCTCGAACTGTTAAGCAGGCTACCGCTTAAAGCGGGTTGTATTATCACCGATGTAGGCAGCACGAAATCGGCAATTGCCAAAAAAGCATCAGAAATTTCTTTGCGCAATGCTTACTTTATCGGTGGTCATCCGATGGCTGGTTCGGAGCGTTCCGGTGTAAAGGCTGCTTCCGCGTTGCTGTTTGAAAATGCATATTATGTGCTTTCCCCGGCAGAGGGTGTGCCTGAGGAAGCATACTGCTCGCTGGAACGTTTATTAAAATATACTAATGCTCATGTTGTGCGTGTCGAACCAGCTATGCACGATGACATTGTCGGTGCGATTAGCCATCTTCCGCACATTATTGCAGCAGCGCTGGTGAATCAGGTGCGAAAGCACAATGATGAAAATCCGTTGTACCGTACATTGGCTGCCGGTGGGTTCCGTGATATTACACGGATAGCCTCTAGTGATCCGGTTGTGTGGCGGGACATCTTACTGAGCAATCGTGAAGTTTTACTAGGTCTGTTGGAAGAATGGAACGGACAGATTGAGCGTTTTACCCATTTACTGAGAATACAAGACGGTGAGGGAATCGCTGACGAGTTTTTAACAGCTGGGCACTTCCGCAGTGAACTGCCAGAGCGTCGTAAAGGAGTCATCGTCTCTACGTTTGATCTGTATATTGATGTACCGGATACCCCAGGGATTATCGGGCGAATTGCTATGGAACTGGGGAATCACAGCATTAATCTGAGCAATATGCAAATCATTGAAAGCCGGGAGGATGTCCCAGGCATCATGCGGCTTTCCTTCCGTCAAGAGCAGGATTGGGAGCGTGCCAAGACACTGCTGGATTCGATGGGCTATAAAGTGGTGGTATAAAGGGTGAAGAAAGTATGAGTGTTCGTTAAAGGAGGGACTGCGCTCCGCGATTCATTTGATCTTACGATCGCTGTTGTCTGCGGATTTTCTGAATATATGTACAAAGGGGAAAATCCCGCAGGCAAAGGCGAGCGCTCCGCTTCTCCAGATTCAAATGAACCTCTACGCTATGGACCGCCTTAAAAGCACCACACTTTCTGGGAGTGAAGTAGTAAGAAAAGATCTAAAGCGGGTGAAGGTTCTCTTCGCTCGCTTTTTTGTTACTTGAAGAGGTAGTGGAGCTACGCGTTATTTTGTAATTACTATCTTTCTATACATACCGTTGAACATTATAGGTGCATCCTCTTTGATCCGCAGTTTTGTTTTTTGGGTTTCAAACAGTTCTTCAAAATTCAACCCTATATCGGTTCCTAACACCTTAATAACGGGCCTTATCGTTTTTTTGAATAATGAGGGCTTTTTTCCTTTAGGAGAAAACTTATCGAAAATAATAATTTCCCCGTCTTTTTTCAAAACCCGCACCATCTCATCGAAGCATTTATTTGCGTTAGGTACTACTGAGAGAATTAAACTTCCTACTACTATATCAAATTGCTCATCCATAAAATTCATTTGTTGAGCATCCATTTCCAAGAATTTTATGGATGTTTTGGCGAATTTATCTTTTGCTTTGTTAAGCATTTCAGGTGAATAATCTATGGCAGTAATATCCAGCCCGTAGTGATTTATTAATTCTAAATCTGCTCCAGTTCCTACACCTACAAAAAGTATTTTTTGCTCGCTATTAAATGACTTTTCTTGAAATATGATCTTTCTAGAATTGAGGAAGCTACCTGAATTGAAAAAGTTATCATAAATTGGAGACCAAATCTTATATACAGCCTTGTTCCACTTATTATTCATTTCCTGCCCCCTATCTATTGAAAAAATTAATTATATAATAATGTGTTTTAATAGGACAACCAAATAATTGGTGAAATATTGATGTATTTTATCAACCCACATATGGGGTAGGTGAGTAAGGTAAAGAGGAGTATTGGAAAACAAAAAAAAGACCACCCGGGTAAAGCCCCGGGTGGTAGCTACTTTTAGTGAAGTAGCTGAGTAGGATAGGAGTGGAGAGAAACCATACTGTACTTTTATTATATGTATACGTTTTCATTTTGTCAATATTTTTTTAAAGCGTTTTCTTTTTTTGTGTAATTATCCTTATTGGTTTATTTGATGGCACGCTTTCAGTAGGTTTGTCATTTAATCTTGAAAAAATTTAAAATCCATTGAAAAGCTGTATAAATGAATTAGTTGCCAGCGTTAGGGAGGCATTGATGGAAATCGTGGGGATTTTGGACTTTTTTACTGGCGGTCATTTTGTGGTACAATGGGTAAGTCCATTTTGGACGTTGAATATTGTTGGGGATAGCACCGTTAATGTTGGCACTACATAGGGTAAGAAAATAACAAATGTTCCATGATGCTGTTTCATCCATTTGCGCAGAGGGCGCAACTTTTTTTGACCTGTTCGGTATATATAGACAGAATCGAACGGGAAAACAGCACATGTATGGGCGAGGAGGGTCTCACTCGGATGATGACAGATTCCCAGATGATTCAGGAAATCAAACAAGGTAATGTTGAGGTTTATTCAGAATTAATGAGGCGTCACCAACGTAAAATTTTAGCTTTTGTTTATCATATGCTGAAAAGTTCGAACCTGGAAATGATTGCTGAGGACTTATGCTCGGAGACGTTTTACAAAGCGTATCGGAGCCTGCACTCTTTTCGCGAGGTAGACGCATCGTTCTCCACTTGGTTATATACAATTGCACGCAATACGGTGCTAAGTGAGCTTCGCAAGCACCGTAGCGGTCAGGTTCCATTGGAGGAGAGCGGTTATGTACCGGTAGCTCCATCGGATGTAATTCCGGAGCAGGCTGTCCTTCGCGGTGAGAAGGTAGAGATGGTTCGTGAAGCGATCAATAGATTGCCTGAGAAGCAGCGATCTGCGCTGATTTTGCGTGAATATGAGCAATTAGATTATCAGGAGATTGCGACTATTTTAGGACAGACCGTCAGTGCGGTGAAGTCGTTGCTTTTCCGGGCAAGAACCAGTGTGAAGACGCAGTTGGAGCCTTATTTTTTTGAGCCTCTCTATGAGGAAAACGAAGGGATGAGCAGCCAATGAAATCCAGGGACACTGAGGATTTGTTCGCTACAGGCAAAAATGTATCGAAACAAGACTCGGAGCGCAGACGGGCCAAAAGCTCGTCTGCTGGGTGGGAACATGGTTCGGAAGAAAAAGAGTGGGATTTGTCAAAAGAAAATCGATCCGCTATTCGTGATATTTCCTTTGAAATAACAGATGATAAGCTAGAGGCCATGAATCGCAGAGTCATGGATCGAATTTATGAAGAATCACCGTGGCTTGTTCCGGGTGAGCATCGACGTGCGCGTGTGAACCCAGCAGCCCGTAAGTATATGTCTGTATGGATCGCTGGCTTCTTGGCCGTATTTTTATGCAGCTTTTTGTTTTTGAACTGGAATGGAAGCTCCTCTAAGGAAAATCCCCCTCAAGCAGCTCCTGTCATGGATACGGGTATTTTACCGACAGGCCTGTTGGAAACTACAAGTACATCTCCACAATATCAATACCACATTAAAGATGTGAATAGTGGCATTATGGACCCGCTGGTTGCTAGCATTGTTCCTACTTATCCGCAATACTGGATGCTGTTGTCTGTATTGGCACTTGCGCTTGCTTTATTTTCTCTGGGCTGGATCCATCGGACGAGAAGGGTCAGAAGTTAGCAGGACAGCTGGACTCCAATATGAATTCATAACAATGCCTGAATAACAAAACAGCGGAGGAAAAGACACGATGCTTATTGGCTTGATCAGACATGGATTGACGGATTGGAATGCGGTAGGGAAAATCCAGGGCCATAGTGATATTCCGTTAAATGAGGAAGGACGCCAGCAGGCACGCTTGCTTGCAGAACGATTAAAGAGAGAGTCTTATCATTGGGACGGGCTTATTACAAGTAGTCTCTCCAGAGCGAAAGAGACCGGGGAGATTATTGCTTCTGCTCTGCATCTTCCGTTGCTAGAATCTGATGATCGACTAAGAGAACGTGCTTATGGTCAGGTCGAGGGCATGACACAGGCCGAGCGTGAAGAGAAGTGGGGAGTCGACTGGCATCTGCTGGATCTAGGGCAGGAAAGCGATGCGGATCTTCAGCTTCGCGGGCTAGGTTTTATGGAGGCCATTTGGACGGAAAATCGGGACAAGAATCTGCTGGTCGTTTCCCACGGCGGTTTTTTGGCTAATTTGTATAAGGCTCTGTATCAGGAAAAATTCACGGAACGAATCGGCAATTTGTCACTTAGTATACTTCAGCGTGGGGATATGGATTGGGCACCACTTTTGTATAATTGCACGAAGCATTTGCAAGAGAAAAGTGACTGTAACTCAAAAAGTTAGTAAAAGACCACGGCTTCTACTCATCGTAGAAGTCGTGGTCTTTTTTGTTTTTTAATTATACCTTTGCAAAAAAAGAGGTTTAGAGTTTGAACAATCCGTCAAAGCTGTGGGTACAACAGGTAAGAATCAATTCCGGATGACAGTCCAGTGACGAGGCGATGGAACAATGAATCTGGCGGATATGCTGACATTTGCGGATATTGTGCATTTGAACAGAATCGCGGTGTATTACGATTGTGACTGTAAACCTAATTCCAAGCATGAGTTGATCCAGGGGATTTTGACGAAGCTCGGCAGCAGTAGTTTTTTTGAGGCGCAGGTCAAGGAGCTGAGGTTGTCAGAGGTAAGGTTTTTGAACGCACTGCTGTTCGATGACCGACCGTATTTCAGCATGGAGGAATTGATTGCAATAGCCAAACAGTCTGTTGAGGAGGACGAAAATCCTGGTGAGCGGCCAAGAGATATTGTGACCCGTCTGCGTTCTAGTGGCTGGTTGTTCAACGGTTCGACGCACAACACGAGGTATTTGTTCCAAATTCCGTTGGATATGAAGGAGCGCTTTCGACGTGTTATGGTACATGACTTCCAAAGCGGAATGACACGGGTAAGCGAACCGTCTTCGTACCGGGATGAAGGGCATCTACTGGCAGAGGATTTACGGCTTTTCCTTCAATACATGGGGCAGCATGAGGTTCCGCTAAATCCCGAGGGGGCTTGGTACCGTCGCAATCAGCAGCAGCTGATGGAGCATTTGCACATTGCGGAGCCGCTTTTGGGTAAGGGAGGATGGCGTTTCGGGTATGGTTCCTCTTTTAAGTTTTATCCAGACCGAATGGCCCTACTGTATGATTATGCCCGACACTCCAAGTACATCGAGGAGAAAGGGGGCCAGGTTGTGCTGACGGCAAAGGGGGAAGCGCATCAGGAGCATACAATTGAGGAAGAAATGATACAGCTATTCAGGTTTTGGTTAAGACTGTATAAAGGAGCCGTTCCTAATTTGCTTTCTCTAGTCTACTGGATTGGAGAATGTGCCAGACCGTGGACGTCCTCAGAGTCGCTTTTTGTACATATCGGCCCACTGATTCGACCGTTTTACTATGATACGCCCCGTTCGGTCTTTGATCAGAGAATTATACGAATGATGCTTCACTTGGGTATGCTTCGTCAGGGTGAACATCCGACGGGACCCTCTGTACAGATGACGGCCTGGGGGCTGAAGTTGGCGGGAGAGTGCCGCATTGGGCGGAACGACTCGGGTATACGGCTCCATTGACAAGCAACACACATGTTGATAGAATTTCACCCAAAAAGAGAGGGTGAAGTTGATGCTGATTCACTATACCGGAAACATGCCACAGCTCCATTCATCTGTCTATGTGGCAGAAGGAGCAAAAATTGTCGGAAAAGTAACGATCGGCCAAGATTCCTCTGTATGGTTTAATGCCGTACTGCGCGGAGATATGGCGCCTATCATCATCGGTCAACGCTGCAATATTCAGGACGGTGTCGTGGGACATGTGAACACGGATCAGCCCCTGTTGCTGGCGGATGACATTTCGATAGGTCATGCTGCAATAATCCACGGTTGTATGGTAGGCAAAGGCACTTTAATCGGTATGGGGGCCATTGTACTCAACGGAGCGGAGCTTGGTGAATATGCTTTAATAGGAGCAGGGTCGGTCGTTACGGAAAATACCAAAATACCACCCTATACTCTTTCTCTCGGTACACCTGCCAAAGTGGTGCGCGAATTGACAGATGCAGATTTGCAGCGGATGTCACGAACGGCACTCAGCTATGTGGCGAAAGGAAAAGAATATAGGATCTCTTAAACTCATGTTGGAGGTGCATCCTATGGATAAAATGAAGGTTACTTATGAAGTAATGTTGGGCCTGTCTGCTGAAATGGTTTTGGACGAGGCATTACGTAAACACCGGAGTGAAAAACTCTACAAGGATATTGATGAGGCGCTGGCCTCCGGAGATGAAGTAGCTTTTCGTCATCTTACGGATGAGCTGAAAGCAATGAGTTAGAATAATCTTAGGAACCCTAAGTTGGATTTCAGACCAATTGTTAGTTCGAGATCATAATCATCAAACCTGACTGTAGCGGCGGTCAGGTTTTTTTGATACGCTTGGATATGATATAGTCTTTGTAGGATGGGCCTGTACAAGGCAACCGTCGTATGAACGGAGGATGAAGGGCGTGTCGTTATCTTATTTGTGGAGCCGGTCGTTCTTGACGAGCCGGCCTTTTTTATGGCTGCTGTTCTGGTGTAATCTGGTAGGAACAGTGTGTGGGTACATATGGTATGGGGGGCAGTTGGAATATACTCTAAATTATCATCCGATGTGGCAGATTGTATTTGTGCCTGATAGTCCGACGGCGAGTCTGTTTTTTACGATCTCTATAGCATTTTTGCTCTATTCTCCGCGTCTCAAGAGCTTGAAGGTCATTCGACAGATCATGGAGGCGTTGGCTGTTGTCACGAGTGTAAAATATGGCATATGGGCTTCAGCTATTATTTTTTGGGGAGTTGCGCAGGGCGGACATATGATATGGCAGGATTGGATGCTGGTGGCATCTCACACGGCAATGGCGGTCGAAGCGTTACTGTTCGTGCGTTTTTTCACCTGCAAATGGGCTGCTTTATGCCTAGCCGCACTCTGGACATTGTTAAATGATACGATGGATTATACATTTGGTATATATCCGTATCTTCCAAAGACGCTAATGGATAATGTACCGCAAGTGCGTGCGTTTACCTATATGCTAACCCTTGTCAGTATCGTAGCAGCATGGCTTGCCATGTTTGCGCGCAATCGAATGAGAGTAGAAGTGAAGAAATAGAAAGGAATCCGTGATGATCATAAAATAAGAAAGAGCTTTAATCATTTAGCTACACAAAGTTTTGGTTTTGATTTTGAAGAAAGTTCTAGTCCCGGTAACCTTGCCATACAGTAAGGTGAGGAGGGATGTCCCATGATTAGGGGTCAGACGTTTCAAATTACGATACGTATTGTTTCGAGTGTTGTATTATCTATGGTCCTGATGCTGTCCGTCTGCGTCCCTCCAGGTGTGGCAGAAGCGCGTGATCAATCAAAACCCATAGGAAATACAAAAGAAATTGAGGAACTGGATCATGCAGCTGCGATACTGTACCGGGATGTGATGGACGGGAACATTGAAAAAGCGCGCGCGGATGTAGCCGAGGTGAGTCGATGGTTTGGCACCGGACAGGTGCAGGCAGCGTTATCTGTAGAGGCCATTCATGCTTTGTCCGGCAGCATCCTTGAGGTGCAGCAAGCTACACAGTCCGTCCAAGTATCACCAGATGAGTGGGTGAAGGCTGCGGCCAATTTACGACTTGCGACAGATGCGCTTGCACATCCGCGTCAGCCCTTATGGCAGCAGTATTATAAGATTTTAAAAGAAGATGTTAGCGGTTTGAACAGCCAGTTTGCTAAAGGTAATATGAAGGGTTTCAAAGCTGGAGCCGCAGTGCTGGAGGACCATTATGAGACGATTCGTACGGCAGCATTGATACATGGCAGAACAAGTGAGGTTGTCCGGGCTGATTCATGGATTTCCTACGTCAAAGGATTGGGTGATCAGCAATACGCAGATGCCTCAGCGATTAGAGGGGCGTTGGATCAGGGAAATCCGACGTTTAATGCCTTGTTTGGACGTGAAAAAGACGCCACTGCACTGGCGCCATTTATCCCGCGTGAAAGTGAGCGCCGGGCAGAATTGGCAATCGGCATGATTGTTCTGCTGGCGCTGGTCTATGCAGGTTATCGTAAATATCGAGCTGGTTTCTCTGGATAACGATGCAAATTCGAACATTCGCGTCGTTGGCTGCTGAGCCATCCATATATGTTAGCCCATCGCCCGGATTTCCGGGCTATTCCTCTTTGAACCCCTCTCCATGTACATCATGCACATCCTGTATGATAATAAACGCCCGTGGATCAACCGATTTAACAATTTGGTGCAAACGTCGTATTTCCTGACGAGGCACGACACAATAGGCAACATGCTTGGCCTGCTTGGAAAATGCACCTACAGCCGGAATAATAGTAACTCCGCGATCCATGTCTCTAATAATAATATCCGCAATGTCCATCGTGTGGTCGCTGATAATCATAAAGGCTCTGGCGGAATAGGCGCCTTCTTGTATAAAATCAATAATCTTGGACGCGATGAACACGGCGACTAATGTATATAGAATTTTTTCTTTTGGTATGTAAAGTAGTGAAGCACCGATAATGACGATATCAATGACCAGCATAATCCTTCCCATACTCCAGCCAAACTTCCGGTTTAGAATACGAGCGATTATATCCGAGCCGCCCGTGGTGCCGCCAAAGCGGAACACAATACCTAATCCGGCCCCAAGCGTAACCCCCGCATATAATGAAGAAAGTATAAAATCGTGTTCAGTTTGAAATGTTCCCATCCATCCGAGATGAATCATTTTTTCATACAACCACAGAAAAAAAGTGAGCGACCCAATACCTACCCCTGTATATAGAATTTGCTTGCCCCCAAGCATTTTCCATCCAATTAAAAATAAAGGAATGTTCAGAAGCAATGTGGAGAGAGAGGGTGAAATCGAAAAAGCATAATTGAGCAGCAGGGTGATCCCAGTAATACCACCTTCCATCAGTTTACTGGGTATAATAAAATAAAGCAGACCGAATGCATAGATAGCGGTCCCGAGCACAATGGGTAAAATCATTTTAAGCTGTTCCATGGACTTGGATATCTTCATATAATCCCTCGCAGTAGCAGTTTAAGGAAGAACGACTTCATGCTGATTTTGCTAATCGCAGCTCCTTATATGTAGTATACCTTTTTACGGTAGCTTTAAAAGACTGATGACAGTAAGTTGGGGTCGTAAGTTCACAATTAAAAAAAATTTGTTTTAAAATGTGCTTTACGATAACATATGAATAAACCTGCACATGGGGGGATTGCGTGTTTCATGGAAAAATCATTAGATGAAATTCAACGTGAGGTAGACCAGTATATATCTCAATTTAAGGAAGGGTATTTTAGCCCTTTAGCGATGTTGGCCCGGATGTCTGAGGAAGTCGGGGAACTGGCGAGGGAAGTCAATCACTCCTTTGGCGAGAAACCGAAAAAAACGGATGAGGCGGACAATTCCATTGAGCTGGAGCTGGGGGACATTTTGTTCATCACCATCTGCTTTGCGAACTCGCTAGGTATAAATTTGACCGAGGCACATGATAAGGTTATGCATAAATTTAACACACGTGATGCGAATCGTTGGACCAAAAAGGACACCGATTAGGCGCTTTGTACATATGCTGTACCAAACCGGTTACCCGGAGGTGCAGTGTCATGAAGGCGGAGGAATACGTTCAGAAAGCTTATCAGTGCATTTTGCAGAACGATTTTGAGCAGGCCGTGGAATGGTTTGAAAAAGCAATTTCAGCTCAGCCTGATCATGCGGAGCATTATTTCCGGTGCTCGGTTACCTATGCTCGTAGTGGTCGTTTGGAGCAGGCTCTCGCATATGCAGAGCATGCGGTTCGTCTCGCTCCACAGCAGGATGAATATGTTCTCCATCTACATGCGCAGGAAGCCAGGCAGCATACGGAGAAGGCCAGAAAAATGCTGGATGTCGACAGAGCTACGCCGCAGGTGCGTCAGGATGCGATCTTGTTACTGGAACGAGCAATAGCCCTCGATCCGTTATGTGGGGATGCTTTTTTGCTGCTCGCATTGATTTATGACGAAATGAATGAGTATAAGCTGGCTGTGCAGGCTGCTCGTGAGGCGGCTGCACTGTTTCCTCACAATGTGCAGCTTGCCAACCTCATGAAGAAGTTATGCCAGCAGATGAATGAACAGATCTAGCACAAATGGATGCATAAGGAGTTGTAGGGATATGTCAGAACCAATAAAAGTGGCTGTTGTAGGAGCAGCAGGGCGTATGGGCCGTGAAGTTGTCAAATTGGTTCTTCAAGATGAGGAACTACAGCTTGTGGCCGCAGTGAACAGAACACATGCCGGCAGTGATGCCGGCCTTCTCGTCGGACTACCGGAAGCGGGTATCGCTATTGTGGAGGATGTGGAGCAGGCATTACTGGATAGCCGAGCGGATGTCATGGTCGATTTTACGGGGCCGCGTTTTGCATATGCACATACAGAGCTTGCTATCAAGCATGGAGTTCGTCCGGTTATCGGAACAACAGGGTTTACTCCCGAACAGATTGATGAACTGGACAAGCAGTGTCGTGAGCAGCAAATTGGTGGTCTGATCGCGCCAAACTTTTCAATTGGCGTCATTTTGATGATGCGGTTTGCGGCTCAGGCAGCGAAATACTTCCCACATCTGGAAATTATCGAATATCATGGTGACCAAAAATTGGACGCGCCATCGGGCACAGCCATTAAGACCGCAGAGCTGATCGCCGAACAGCGTGAAGAGCTGCGACAGGGTAACCCGGAAGAGGAAGAAACGTTAGAAGGATCACGGGGAGGTTACTATCAAGGGTTTCGTGTCCACAGTGTCCGTCTTCCCGGTGTGTTCGCACAGCAAGAAGTGATATTCGGAGGGTTTGGACAATCTCTGAAGATTCGTCAGGATTCTTATGAACGGGCGGGCTATATGCCGGGTGTTAAAATCGGTATTCAGAAGGTCATGGAGCAGCCAGGGCTTGTATATGGATTTGAGCATTACATCGATTAAGAATACGCGAATGATTGGACGAATGAAATTATAGAATGAGGCAGGAGGAACTTCGAATGTTAAAGATTGCATTTATAGCGCATGACCGAAAAAAGGATGAAATGGTAAATTTCATAACGGCCTATGAGCATGTTTTTACAGATCACAAGTTATTTTCAACAGGTACAACAGGTCTGCGCATTATGGAGCAAACCAAGCTTGAAATTCACCGTTTCATGTCCGGGCCGCTTGGAGGAGATCAGCAAATCGGGGCTATGGTTGCGCAAAATGACATGGACTTGATTATATTCTTGCGTGATCCGCTCATGGCACAACCGCATGAGCCGGACATTAGTGCCTTGTTACGTTTGTGTGACGTGCAGGGGATTCCTTTGGCAACAAACGTTGCAACTGCTGAAATACTGGTGAAAGCGCTGGACCGAGGCGATTTTGCTTGGCGTGAGCTGGTACATAAATATAAACCGGGCATTGACCAGCAGGGTGATATATAATGACGCTGGACATCCTGATTTTCGGAGCTCATGCTGACGATGCAGAAATAGGAATGGGAGGCACGATTGCCAAGCATACAGCCGCTGGTTTAAAGGTGGGCGTGTGCGATTTGACGCGGGCTGAAATGTCATCCAATGGTGATGTGGATACTCGTATGTCAGAAGCTGAACATGCTTCGAAAGTGCTCGGGCTTGCTGTGCGGACGAATTTGGGTCTGCCTGATCGTGGATTATATGTAACTCCTGAACATGTAGCTGCAGTTACAGCAGAAATCAGGCGCCATGCACCGAAAGTCGTATTCGCTCCTTATTGGGAGGATCGGCATCCAGACCATGTCATGTGTAGCAAGTTGGTGGAGGAAGCGGTATTTAACGCGAAGTTGCGACGTTTTATGCCAGAAAATCCTGCGGTACAGGTAGAGCAATTATATTTTTATTTTATCAATGATATTGGCAGAACGGATTTGATTGTGGATATCACCGAGCATTATGAAGTCAAGGAACAGTCATTATTGAGTTATGCTTCGCAATTTCAGGCAGCGCCTGGAAAGGATACAGTATCCACTCCATTAAATCAGGGATATGTGGAACGCGTAAAAGCTCGCGACTCGTTGTTGGGTCAGCGCAAATTGATTTCGTATGCGGAAGGCTTTGCGTCCAAAACGCCATATCTGGTTAAGCTATTCACATAAGGATTTTGCAAAAATCCAATAAGCGACTTCCAATGATAAGATATAGATCGAAATGGTTTAGTTTGTCTATATCTTGTACTTCGGAGCGATTGGAATCGAATTTTGCAAAATCCTGACATAAGAATTCTATACTTGAGCATTTTGCAGAGTGTTAAAATAAATCGGCAGAAAAGTTATCACTGGTGAGCGGAAGGAGGCAGCTAGCTTGAATGACAAACTGAAAATTGGGATTACCTGTTATCCGTCGCTGGGTGGTTCCGGCGTAGTGGCTACTGAGCTGGGCAAGTTGCTGGCAGAAAAAGGGCACGAGGTTCATTTTATTGCCAATAGCATTCCGTTCAGATTAGGCGGGACGTTTCAGAAAAATATTTTTTATCATGAGGTTGAAATTAACGATTATTACGTGTTTAGATATCCGCCCTATGATTTGTCACTGGCGACCAAAATGGCCCAAGTCGCACAAATGAAGAATTTGGATGTACTCCATGTTCATTATGCGGTACCACATGCAGTATGCGCTTACTTGGCGAAGGAAATGGTGGGTGATCATCTGAAGGTGGTAACCACCCTACACGGTACGGACATTACAGTCTTGGCACAGGATGAGTCGTTGAAGGACCTGATTCGGCTGGCTATTAACAAAAGTGACGCTGTGACGGCGGTTTCCAAAGATTTGATTCGGGAGACGATAGATGCGCTGGAAATTACACGGCCTATTGATTTAACCTATAATTTTGTAGATAAACGGGTGTATTATCCACGAGATGCCGCTGCGCTTAGAAGAGACTTTGCCCAACCGCATGAAAAAATAATGATGCATATTTCCAATTTCCGTCCTGTCAAAAGGGTGGGCGATGTGTTGGATATATTTGAAAGAGTGCAACGAAAAGTGCCTGCGAAGCTGCTGCTGGTGGGGGAAGGACCGGATCTACCAAAAATCCGTTGCAAAATTGAGGATTTAGGACTTCAAGACAAGGTCTTCTTTTTAGGTAAGCAGGATCAGATCGCAGAAGTGATTTCTATGGCGGATGTGCTGCTGCTTCCCTCGGAAAAAGAAAGTTTTGGTTTGGTTGCGCTGGAAGCAATGGCCTGTGGAGTGCCGACAATCGGTTCTCAGGCCGGAGGAGTTCCTGAACTCGTTGTGCATGGAAGTACGGGGTATCTTGCTGAAATTGGTAATACTGAGGCGATGGCTGATTATGCAGTTGAGCTGTTGTCCGATGAAGCGATGGCGGAACGTTTCCGTGAAGCGTGTCTGACCCGCGCCCGTACCGTTTTTTGTGATGAGCTGATTACCCGTCAATATGAAGAAATCTATTACCGTGTGTTGGGACGCGAGGTGCCGGATCTTAAACCGATCAGCGTTTAAGGGGGCGGACTCGCGTCCGTTTTTTATATTGAATACTTGCAAAGGGGGAAACCCTATGAATACAAATACTTGGCAATGCGCTGACCAAGAGATGGCACTTCATGGCAGAGAGGTCATACATACACTAACAGCAGCAGGCCACGAAGCTTACTGGGTTGGCGGCTGTGTGCGGGATGAGATATTAGGACGAGCTATTCATGATATGGATCTGACCACTTCGGCTGAGCCTGAACAGGTCTTAGCGCTATTCCCTCATGTTATTCCGACAGGAATCCAGCATGGGACGGTAACGGTTATGCAGGGTGGCCATGCGTTCGAGGTGACCACTTTTCGTACAGAAAGCGGTTATGCCGATCACCGCCGTCCAACGGAAGTTGCCTTCGTGAAGGATATCCGTGAGGATCTGATGCGACGGGATTTTACTATGAATGCGATTGCGATGGCAGAACACGGAGAGCGGGTGGACCCGTTTGGGGGAGGAGCCGATTTGCGAGCTGCTCTCGTTCGTTGTGTGGGACGAGCTGAGGAACGCTTTGAGGAGGACGGGCTGCGAATGCTGCGTTGCATCCGTTTTGCCTCTGTATTTCGGTTCCGGGTGGCCTACAATACCTGGAAAGGTATGATCCGTCGCAGAGAGGGACTTCGATATATAGCCATGGAACGGGTACGAGTCGAGTTAGAAAAGATGCTAGCGGGGCCTGACCCATTACGTGGATTGGAGATGCTGGGACGTAGCGGATTGCTTGGCTGTACGAAGGTTCCGGTTCCCTGGGAACAATGTGACGCACAGGCGCTCAAGGAGATCGTGCAGCTGCCAGCAGAGCTACGGTGGGGTCTGCTCCTTATGTCTTGTAGACTTAGCTCCGAGGCAGCGGACGAGCTATTAAGAGCTTGGACCTTTTCCAACGCCGTACGTTTGCGTTTGGTTCATTTATTGGAATGGGAGACCGAGCTCATCAGCCATGCTGTTGCCATAGCTGACAACTCTGTTTCGAGAGATTCTGACCCTATCAACGACGAGGTACTGCGTCGTAACTGGATTCGATTGTTAATTAAGCTGGGAAAGGATACAGCTTCAGACTGGCTGGAGCTTCACAAGACACTGCCTTCTTCGTTCCGTGGATTACCGCCGTGGGTAGAAAAGCATGTGAAGAAGATTGCCGAACTGGCAAACTCGTGGACACAGCAGGCTGTCGTCGTTCGTATCAAAGATTTAAATATTACTGGAAATGAACTGGTTCAGGCAATGAATCGACCAGGTGGACCTTGGCTGGGGCAGATGATGGAACGGCTTTTACAAGCGGTCGCTTGCGGAGATATCCCGAATGAAACAGAAACATTGCTTCAGGAAGTGAAACGGGTGATGAGTAGTGAATAATCATGATAGACTGTTAGGCATACTGGAGGAAGGTTCATCCGATTACGTATCTGGTGAGGAGATTAGCCGACGCCTCTCCGTTAGTCGCACAGCAATATGGAAGCAAATCAACAAACTGCGTGAGCTGGGTTATAATATCGATGCCTCTTCGCGCCGGGGCTATCGGTTGATATCTCGGCCTGACCGATTGGAAGTATCCAAACTGGCAGATCTATTAACTACACAATCGTTTGGCCAGCGTATCATAGTGCTGGATTCGACGGTATCCACTCAGCAGGATGCTATGCGTTTAGCAGAAGAGGATGCGCCGGAGGGAACGGTAGTGCTGGCAGAAGAACAGACGGCGGGTCGGGGACGTCAGGGACGTAAATGGTATTCCCCTCGCGGCAAAGGGATATGGATGAGCATTGTATTGCGCCCCACCCAGCCCTTAGCTTTTACCCCCCAGCTAACGCTACTTACAGGTGTAGCAGTGTGTAGAGCCATTCGTCGGCTGACGGGTGTGGAGGCAGGAATCAAATGGCCAAACGATCTGTTGATTCATGGTCGCAAAGTATCCGGTATTCTGTTGGAATCTGCAACAGAGGATCAACGGGTCCGCTACTGTATTGCAGGGGTCGGCATTGACGTAAATTTAAATAAAGAAGATTACCCGGAAGAGCTATCCCATGTAGGGACATCCTTGAAAATAGAAGCAGGGCTTGAAATTGACCGTACTGCACTGATTGCTGCAGTTCTGGAAGAAATGGAGCTGCTAAGTAAGTTGTATGCCGAGCAGGGGTTCCAGCCCATAGCCATGCTGTGGGAGGCGTTATCCGTGACGATGAACCGCAGCGTTCGGGCACATACGGGACAAGGGATAGCGGTAGAAGGTACAGCGGTGGGCTTGGACCCTTCAGGGGCACTAGTGATAGAAACGAACCAGGGTGAGCGGATTCAGGTTATTTCAGGGGATATACAATTGTAGAAGCGACCCTAGCTGAGTATACGACCACAATCTTTCTGTTTCCTGTGTGAAACTTCACGTGAAAAAGCTGATGTTTTTTGTTATACTGTGCAGGAGGCGGCATCGGACGGTCCGAGCTGCACTCCAAGGGCACATTGCTCTACTTTAGCAAGTTTGTAAGACCATCATAACTTCATTTGAAGGTTACGTTGGATTCTGCTCTGAGCCGAACAGGACCGAGACAGAAGGGACGATCTCAAAATGAGTGTCTTTTTTGGCTGTTCGGACCTTTTGATGACGCAGATGTACAGGCGTTCATAAAAGGTTATTTTTTGTGCCAAAAAAAGATGGAAGGGAGCCATTCGCGATGGCAGGAAAACAAGCGCTGAATATTGTAAAAATGAAAAAAATGAAGCAGGAGGGCATTCCGCTCAGTATGCTGACCGCCTATGATTATCCATCGGCTAAGATAGCCGAGGAGGCGGGAATTGACATCATTCTCGTGGGGGACTCGCTGGGTAACGTAGTTCTTGGTTACGATTCGACCATCCCTGTGACCTTGGATGATATGGTGTACCATTCCCGGACAGTTGCAAGAGGCGCTGAGAATACATTTATCGTAGCGGACATGCCTTTTATGACATATCACGGCAGCATATCCGAAAGTCTTCAAGGCATCCGCCGTCTGATGCAAGAAGGACATGCGCATGCTGTTAAATTGGAGGGCGGAGCTGAAATTACCGATGTCGTAAAAGCGACTGTTCAGGCAGGTGTACCTGTGCTGGGACATATCGGGCTTACTCCGCAATCAGTTAATCAAATTGGTGGCTATCGCATTCAAGGTAAGGACGAAGCAGACGCACGCCGGTTGATGGCAGATGCCAAGGCATTAGAGCAGGCGGGTGCCTTTGGTATTGTCTTGGAATTGGTGACTGAGGAAGTGGCAACGGCGATTTCTAAAGAACTTTCCATTCCAACCATTGGAATCGGTGCAGGACGTGGATGTGACGGTCAAGTACTTGTTTATCACGATCTGATTCAGTACGCATCTCCTTATTTCAGCAAACGCTTTGTTAAAACCTATGCCGATGTAGGCGGCTTGATCCGTAGCAGCATTGAGCAGTATGTAAGTGATGTGAAAGGGCGGGCATTCCCGGCCGCAGAGCATGTATTCAGCGCGGATGACCGTGTTGTGGAGTCCCTGGAGTCCTTGTACGGACAGGCAAAAGGACAAGCGCAGAAACAAGCTAAGGAAAAGGTGGAATCTCAGTCATGATCATCGTAAGAGAAGTGGCTCAACTACGCAAGGTTATTGCCGAACGTCGGCAACTTGGAGCCAATGGAGCAAAAACGGTACACGATTCTGCCTCTTTACTGCAACATAAAGTCGGCTTTGTACCAACGATGGGATACCTGCATGAAGGACATGCGAGCTTGATGCACAAGGCGCGTGAAATGGCAGATACGGTG
The DNA here is from genome assembly GCF_017833915.1 of Paenibacillus sp. 1182. Taxonomy (NCBI): domain Bacteria; kingdom Bacillati; phylum Bacillota; class Bacilli; order Caryophanales; family Paenibacillaceae; genus Paenibacillus; species Paenibacillus sp. 1182. The sequence continues at coordinate 204,768 of NZ_JAFICR010000001.1, forward strand.
GTGCTTAGCATTTTCGTAAATCCGATCCAATTTGGACCGAATGAAGATCTGGAAAGCTATCCCCGCGATGAAGCTCGTGATTTGGAGGTAGCACGGCGCGAGGGCGTGGATATTGTATTTTTGCCAACTGTAGCAGAAATGTATCCACAACCAACCCAAACCAAAATTCGTGTATCCGCTTTGACAGATCGCTTGTGCGGTGCTTCCCGTCCCGGCCATTTTGATGGTGTGACTACGGTGGTAGCCAAGCTTTTTAACATGATAGGTCCTGATTTGGCCTTTTTTGGGATGAAGGACGCACAGCAGGTTGCTGTGCTCCAGCAGATGGTGACTGATCTCAATATGAACGTGACTATCGTACCTTGTCCCATCGTCAGAGAGGCGGATGGTTTGGCCCTCAGCTCCCGTAACGTGTATTTAAGTGCAGAACAGCGCGAGCAGGCATTGGTGCTGTCCCAGTCACTGCGTAAGGTGCAAGAAGTGAGCGAAGATATTGTAACAAACACAATTACGATTCGTCAGTTACATCAAATGGTGGAGTCCACCATTACTTCCTCTCCTTTAGCAGACATTGATTACATTGAAATTTTAACTTTTCCCGGTCTGGAGCCCCTTCTTCCCGAGCAGCGGCTATGTGATGTTCAGGAAGACATCATCGTAGCGCTAGCTGTGAAATTTGGCAGTACCCGACTGATTGACAATATAAGAATACAGAAGGCGGAGGTGCTTTCCCATGTTTAGAACTATGATGAAATCCAAAATTCACCGCGCTACGGTTACGGAAGCTAACCTGAACTATGTGGGGAGTATCACTATAGATGAAGATCTCATGGAGACATCGGATCTGTTGGAGAATGAAAAGGTTCAAATTGTAAACAATAACAATGGAGCTCGACTGGAAACCTATGTTATCCCCGGACCGCGTGGGAGCGGTGTGATCTGTCTCAACGGTGCGGCAGCTCGTTTGGTGCAGCCTGGTGATACAGTCATTATTATTTCCTATGCTTCCATGTCAAATGAAGAGGCCAAAACATACAAACCAACAGTGGTATTTGTTGATGAACATAATAAACCAGCCCAAACGATGAACAAAGAAGTACATGCGACGATCATGTAATGAATGGGAGTGCGGATGAAACCCGTCTTTTAAGCGAAAAATGTGAGTGTATTAATCCATCTTTCATAAGGGCGGGATGCACATGTTCCAGCATGTATTCGCAGAAATGAACAGCATGTTAGATGATATCGTGAAGCATTACCCATCAGCCCAGGGCTCCCGCAGGCAGGAGCTGCTACAGCACTGGAGTCTGCTGCGGAGAATGAGTGACGGAATTATGGATGAGTGGCTGGCCTTTGAGGAAAAAATGGTGTGCCTGCGTGCGGCCGGCTTTTCCGCGGAGACCGATATGTCTGACACGGAGCTGCCTGAAAAAGAGCTGCCGGCTTTTAGTCGGGGGCAAGGGTATTATCGATTACTTATGTACCCTGAGGCGATCCAACAATTTGAGCAGGTACTACAGCATTTTCCGAACAGTTGGCAGAGTCGCATGTATATGGGAATGGCCTATTTTCAACTAGATGATCCAGCAGAAGCTGTATACCATTTTCAGAAGGTGCTGGACCTGACTGAGCAGGCAGGACTAAAAGCGGTCATCTATAATGCGCTAGGCTGTCTGTTGGCAAAGCAGGCTGACGTAGAGGAGGCGCAAAAATGTTTTGCTCTCGCACATCAGTTCGATCCTGCGTTACCCGAGCCGCTGCACAATATGGAAGCCTGTTTGTCCGGTACCGAAAAGCTTCGATACGACAGCTCCATAATGACCTGGATGTAGTTGTCAGACACCGAGTAAGACGATGCATGCCCACCTCCTGAGGCGGCGTATGCATCGTCTTTTTTGGCTGTCTTAATTTCCAAACACGCGATCTTCTGCTATGCTAATATACGGAGTTATTATTTTTGTAAGTGTCATAAGAAAGGATTAAGCCCGAATGAAATTTGCGGTATTGGATTTTGAAACGACAGGCACCCAGTCCGCGGATGACATCATTCAAGTCGGACTTGCAATTATAGATCATGATAACAGCATTTCCCGTGTTTACGGCTCTTATGTGAACCCTGGCAGATCTATTCCACCTTTTATCACTGGATTGACCGGAATTACAGACGATGACGTGAAGGATGCACCTGCACTTGAAGAAATGATGATGGAGCTTGTGCCTATGCTGGACGATGTTGTACTGGTCGGTCATAATGTGGCGTTTGATTTTAATTTTTTGCAAAACGCTCTGGATCGGTGCGGATACTTGCCATTTAGCGGAAGAATCTTGGATACAATGGATTTTCTGAAAATTATGTTTCCATCACTATCTTCGTATCAGTTGGGTTTTGTGTCTTCTGAGTTCGGGCTGGCACATGATCGCCCTCACCAAGCAGACAGCGACGCATTGGCTACGGCTGAGGTGTTTTTAAAGTGTCTGGGTGAGCTTCAAGCATTACCTCTGATAACGATACAGCGGCTTAGTGATTTGTTTGCAGAGGAAGACAGTGACCTTGGATGGTTTCTTGATGGGGTGCGTGAAGAGAAAGAGCTTGATCCTATTCAGGATTTGGAGGGATATCAGTTTTTTCGTCAGCTTGCGCTAAAAGTGGAAGATTGGACGGAGCTAGCTGCTCCGCGTAGAGAAGATGACCCGAATCCACTGTCAGGTGTTTCCTTTGAGGAGTACATGGATGATGTGCGGGACAATTTGCGTTCATCCTTGAGCCAATATGAGGAGCGCGAGGCGCAGATACAGATGATTGAGGGTGTGAATCAGGCACTGAGTGAAGACAAGCATCTGCTGATTGAAGCAGGTACAGGCACAGGGAAGTCCCTGGGTTATTTGCTCCCATCGCTGTATCACAGTGTGAAAAAGGGACAGCGCGTTATGGTGAGTACACATACGATCAACCTGCAGGAGCAATTACGCGAGCGCGACATTCCGATGCTGACCAAGGTGATTCCGTTTCCGTTCCGGGCTGCTATTTTCAAGGGTCGGGGACATTATTTGTGTCTGCGTAAGTTTGAACATAAAATAAATAGAAGAGACTTCGCGACACCGAAGGAAGATTTAATTACAGCGGCTCAGATGATCGTCTGGTTGACGCTAACAGAAACCGGTGATGATGAAGAACTGAATCTGAGCAACCGTGGAGGGGATTTCTGGGAAACGGTGGCGAGTGATTCAGAGTCCTGTCTTGGTCGTTCTTGCCCATGGTTCCGCAAATGTTATTATCATCGTGCACGCCATGAAGCAGGAATAGCGGATGTTGTTATTACGAATCATTCTAAGTTGTTCACAGACGTCAAAGCCAGTCATCAGTTATTGCCGAGCTATGAACATCTGGTGATAGATGAAGCCCATCACCTGGAGGAAGTAGCTGGTAAACACCTAGGTATGCATATGAAATATTTCACACTCGTGCATACACTGACGCGACTGTTCAAAGACAGCAAGAATGGACAACTGCCTTCACTTCGTCAACAGTTGGCGAAATCGGGACACGAGAAGTCGGCAGATTGGGCCTCAACCATTGATCAGCTGTATCCGCTCGTGTTAGAGGTGAAGGAAACTTGGGACCTGCTAAGCGACAAACTGTTTGGCATGTTGCCGGAGCGAAGTGATGCGACACCGGGTGAAACAGGACAGTTTTCTTCCCGTCTCAAACCTTCGGCCAAGCCTGCAAAGTGGGATCAGGCGGGAGCTTTGGAAAATCAGCTATATGTAACAATGAGCGAAATTTTGCGCAAGGGCGACAAGCTGATGCTGGACGTCAAGGAAGAACATGACGATTATGCGGCGGATAGCCTTATTACAGATATCACGGGTCTGCTCAAGGATTTGGCGGGGATTCGAGAAAATTTGCGCTTTTTTATCCGACTCGATGATGAAACAACCGTATACTGGCTCGAGGCGAGCGGGCAATTCCGTAGTAAATCATTGCAATTTTATGCGGTACCCGTCGATGTGAGCCGCCAGTTGAAAGAAATGTTTTTTGACAAAAAAAGAAGCATTATTCTGACTTCTGCTACCTTGTCGGTAGATAAGTCGTTTCAGTACATGATCGATCAGCTCGGCTTACAGGAGGCCGCAGATCAAGAGCGGCTGATGACTTCGCAGCTCCCGTCACCCTTTAATTACAGGGATCAGGTGTTGCTGGTTATTCCACGGGATTTCCCAAGTGTGAAGGGCAGTGTAGGAGATGCGCATTTTGTAGATATGCTCGTTAGCTCTCTAGGAGCGACTGCTCAGGCGACACGTGGGAGAATGCTCGTTCTGTTTACGTCCTATCGGATGCTCCGGCAAGTGTATGAGCCGCTCAAAGAGGCCTTAGCATCCAGCGAAATTACTGTGCTGGGACAAGGTGTGGACAGTGGAAGTCGCAGCAAGCTAACCCGCCGGTTTCAGGAAGCGAAAGCTTCTGTATTGCTGGGGACCAGCAGTTTCTGGGAAGGCGTCGATATTCCGGGGAAGGCTCTGACTTGTCTAGCCATTGTTCGCTTGCCGTTTCAACCGCCGAATCACCCGCTGCTGGAGGCAAAAAGCGAACTGCTCCAGCAGCAGAAGAAGAATCCATTTATGAAGCTGTCTGTACCGCAAGCGGTCATTCGCTTCAAACAGGGATTTGGTCGGTTGGTACGTACAGCGAACGACCACGGGGTCGTTATCGTTTATGATACGCGTGTGATTGAATCCTATTACGGAAAGCACTTTTTGTACTCGTTACCGGGACCAAAAATGGAGCATATGCCATCGGAGCAAATGGTGCCCCGCATCGCCGAATGGCTCCAATCCGCCCCGGAGACAGAGGCATAACGGACGGACATAAGTATGTTCGTTACAATTAGGGGGAGCAAGTATGAAATCAGATAAAATTTCAGAGGCTGTCGTACGGAGGTTACCCGTATATTTACGTTATCTGAATGCACTGCACAAACGGGAGGTGGCTACGGTCTCTTCTCAAGAGTTGGGACAGAGGCTAGATTTGAACCCGGCCCAAATCCGTAAAGATCTTGCTTATTTTGGAGATTTTGGTCGGAAGGGTATTGGTTATGATGTTTCTTATCTCATTGAGAAAATACGCCATATCCTGAAAATCGACCAACAAATTAATGTAGTATTGGTCGGAGCGGGTAATCTGGGGCAAGCCCTTTCGAATTATAACGCTTATTTAAAAGACAATATGAAGATTGTAGCGGTATTTGATGCGTTTCCGGATAAGGTAGGAACCAAGATCAATACATTGGTCGTGCAACCGATGGATGAACTGGAAGCGACTGTGAAAGAAAAACACATTCGAATCGGGATTATTACCGTACCTGATTTTGAAGCACAGCACGTGGCTGACAGGCTTATTGAGAGCGGAATTGGAGCGATCCTGAACTTTGCACCGACTACTCTCAAGGCACCAGCCAACATTCGGATTCATGCCACAGACTTTACAACTGATTTGCTTAGCCTCGCTTATTATTTGGAGGACGGAAAGGAAGAAACCCAATATGACAGTGAATAAATGGATGATTAAAAACGGATCTTTTGCCATAAATGGACCAGAAGCAGGGGTAGTCCATGGTTTTATGATTGTGGAGGATAGTCGTATTACTTATATTGGCGAAACCTTGCCTGCGGGTGAGGAAGAGACGGAAGCGATCGATGGTAAAGGGCTATTGTTTTTACCTGGTCTGATCAATACTCATGGTCATGCGGCGATGTCTCTACTGCGTGGGCATGGAGATGATTTGGCACTTCAAGTATGGCTTCAAGAAAAAATGTGGCCTATGGAAGCCAAGTTTACTTCTACAGACGTGTACTGGGGTACGTCCTTGTCTGTGCTGGAAATGCTGAAAGGTGGAACAACAACCTTCCTCGATATGTACGATCATATGGATGAAGTGGCTCGTGTGGCTGAAGAGTCAGGTATTCGTGCAAGTCTGATGCGTGGAGCAATTGGACTATGTTCGGAGGAAGAACAGCGAATCAAGCTGGCAGAGGCCGTGACTTTTGCACGTAACTGGCACGGTAAAGCAGACGGGCGTATTACTACGATGATGTCTCCGCACGCGCCATATACATGTCCACCTGCGTTTATTGAAAAATTCGTACAAGCTGCGCATGATCTGGACTTGCCACTGCATACGCACATGTCTGAGACGATCGCCGAAGTAGAGCAAAACGTACGCGACTACGGTTTGCGTCCGGTTGCACACTTGGATAAGCTTGGCTTTTTCTCCCGTCCTTCGCTTGTTGCCCATGGCGTTCATTTGAACGACGAAGAAATAGCTTTACTGGCAGAACGTGGTGTAGCGGTTTCCCACAATCCTGGCAGCAACTTGAAGCTGGCAAGTGGTGTGGCAAGAGTGCCTGAATTGCTGCGTGCAGGGGTTACGGTTTCTCTCGGAACGGATGGTCCTGCCAGCAATAATAACCTGGATATGTTCGAGGAAATGCGTCTGGCAGCACTTATTCACAAGGGTGTATCCGGTGACCCTACGGCAGTTCCTGCAAGTGAAGCGCTGCGTCTGGCAACAGAATACGGTGCAAAGTCGATTGGTTTAAAAGAAGTAGGAGCGTTGGCAGCAGGCAACAAGGCTGACTTTATCGCGTTGGATCTGAATCAGGCACATTTCTTGCCGCGTACAGATCTTATTTCCCATGCGGTATACTCTGCAAGCGCCAAGGACGTGGCTCATGTGTGGGTAGACGGTCGTCAGGTTGTGAAAAACGGCGAATGCCTGACTATGGACGAGGAACGTATCAAACATGAGGCACAAGCCGCCTTTGAAGGGCTGCTGTCGCGCTAATTCAGGTGTCACATCCCCTTAGAGAGGAAGCACGGGTTTGAAAAATAAGAAAAAATGGATAGCGGTCGCCATTTTGGCCGTGATACTGATCCTGGTCAGCATTTTCTGGTATTATTCCTATGTTACTCAAGACCAGGTGGCTGAGAAAAATGCCGCTATCATTAAGGCCAAGCAATCAGGTGGTCTGGTTAGCACGACTCAAACATGGAAGTCTGTGTGGGATCAGGTTTATTGGGTGGTTCAAGGGAAAAATGCACAGAATGAAAATATAATGGTATGGGTTCCTTTTCAAAAAGTGGAGGGACAACCTAACGTACCTGCCGCAGATAATAGCGGTGTTCATACCGAGCTGCTGAAGAACGGAGTCGACGAGCAAAAAATGACGGCGCTAATTCAGCAGCAGCTTCCAGGTGTGAAAATTGTAAGCCTCCAGCCGAGTGTGTTCAATGGCGAATATGTGTGGCAGCTGTTTTACGATGATGGAAGCCATCATTACTATGCCTTTTACCGTTTTTCAGATGGGGGAGCGACGGGGGTAAAGTATACTTTGCCCAATAACTGAGCTGGTTGAGGATCAGCAGATGTGGAATGAATGACTAGTAAATGATTAAAAGCTCAAGAAAAAGACGTAAATGCGATGAAATTCGTATTTACGTCTTTTAGTCTTGCTATGCCGTAAAGATGAGCTGAATGCCAGCGAAGCATCTTTACCTACCCAACTTCTCTCCTAAGGCAAATTCATCTTTATGGCGGGCAACAGCGATCGTAAGATCAAATCCTACGCTCAGCGTTTCGCCTCCACCTTAACCAAAGATTTTGCCTCATCACAACTCCTCCACACATTGCCTTCGATATTAGATATACGTTATGATATACTATATTTTATAAGTGATAGACAAAAATGATAGAAAAAAGAATTGCTGATCGCTGTAAGATCATGCAATTTGGTTGTTTGTTGACATTCGTCCCGTTTCTTCTGTGTTTTACATTTTGAGAGGAGGATGTTGTTTGAAATTGCGTGCAGTTCCTATCGTTGTGGCGGCAGTTTTGGCAGCTTTGCTGCTATTTGGGGGATGGTTCATTTACCGTCAGGTTACAATGCAAAGCCCTCTGGAAAAACTGGTTTCTCAATATCCAGGCGTGACAAGCGCTCAAATAGATATTAAACAGGATCAGGTTGTATTGAAACTAGATCTCAAACCGCAGGCGGATGTGGCCGGATTAGTCGATGTGGTTAAGCAAAAAGGGCAAACCATCATTGGCAGCCGTACCATTAAGCTGGATATTGAAGATCGTTCCAATTCAGCACTGAATCAATGGTGGTCTGAGGCCATGTTTCCTGTAGCCGAAGCGATGGAAAATAAAAAGTATACTCAAATTTCATCTACAGTTGAGCAGATGAAAAAGAAAAAGACGGGTATCAAAGCTGATACCGACATGGATTCGAACAATGTCTATATCCGACTCAGCGAAGGTAAAGCGACCAAGTTTATCGTATTGCCACGTCAATCTCAGCAAATGGGGGTATGGCCTAATGCCTAGATGGATCAAGGAAACATTAATCGGCATAGTGCCGGTGACTATTATATTTCTCGTTTTTATTGGGGTGAATATTATCCCTCTTCTAGTTGCTGGCGTGATGCTCAGCGGCTTGTTAATGCTCATGCATGCGCGTGGTGGCTTGGCCGTAGGTGCTGGGCAAGAACGTAAACGCAAAAAAAGTGGTCCGGACAAACTGACTTTTGAGGAAATCGGTGGGCAGGAAAGCGCTAAGCAGGAGCTGCGTGAGGCCCTGGACTTTTTGAATCGACATGATGAAATTTCTAAGTTTGGTATCCGTCCATTAAAAGGTGTTCTGCTCACAGGTCCTCCGGGAACAGGGAAAACACTGATGGCGAAAGCAGCCGCACACTATACTAATTCTGTATTTGTTGCAGCCTCAGGTAGTGAATTTGTTGAAATGTACGTTGGTGTTGGCGCGGGTCGTGTCCGTGAGTTGTTTCGGGAGGCACGTACTCGTGCAGCCAAGGAAAAGAAGGAAAATGCGATTATTTTTATTGACGAGATCGACGTAATTGGTGGTAAACGTGAGGGTGGACAGCAACGAGAATATGATCAGACTTTGAATCAGTTGCTGACAGAAATGGATGGCATTTATTCGGCAGATACACCGCGAATTTTGATCATTGCAGCAACAAACCGTAAAGAAATGCTGGACAGTGCCTTAACGCGTCCAGGGCGTTTTGACCGTCATATTCAAGTGGATTTGCCTGACAAGAAGGGCCGTCTTCATATTCTTAAAATTCATGCCAAAAACAAACCGATTCAGGAAGATGCGAATCTGGACAAAATTGCTGAGGAATCTTACGGGTTTTCCGGCGCACAGCTGGAGAGCGTGATGAATGAAGCGGCAATCTATGCGATGAGACAGGATCAGAAAATGATTGCGCAGAAGCATCTGTCGATGGCAATTGACAAAGTAATGATGGGTGAAAAGACAGATCGAGAATCGACGTTGGAAGAGAAAAAACGTGTAGCGATTCATGAACTGGGACATGCTATTATGGCCGAAATTGTTCGTCCCGGTAGCGTAAGCCAGGTAGCACTTAGCCCACGTGGGAAAGCGCTTGGCTATGTGCGCCACAATCCACAGCAAGAGCATTATTTATACACCAAGCAGTTCCTGGAGGAGCAGATCATGATCTCGCTCGCAGGGGCCACGGCGGAAGAAATGTACTATGGCGGTCGCAGTACCGGCTCAAGTAATGATTTTGAGCAGGCGCTGAACATCGTCCATACGATGATGACTTCCGGTTTGACTTCACTTGGCATTATTAACATGGAAATGGTAACGAAAGAAGAACTTATGCGGGAAAATGGCGAGATTATGGCTGACCTGCATACCCGAACTTTGGAGTTGCTGGAAAAGCATCGTCCTGTGTTCGACAACTCACTTGACATCCTGATGAAGGAAGAAACTCTGTCTGGAGATCAATTTAGATGTCAATTTAGTGAAAATGCTTTATTACCAGCATAATTTTTTATGCTGGTTATTTTTTTTTACTTTTAGTCCGTGCTAAGATATTATTATCTATTGGGACATAAACATGTATTTTTCGACAAAGAAGGATACAATATATGAGAGTGACCAGGAAAGGGTGGAGTAAAGAATCATGCAATTTAAAAAAATCGGCGTCATCGGCGGCGGCACCATGGGACAGGGGATTTCTGAAATGCTCGCGTCCAAAGGAATCGATGTGCTGCTGGTAGAGCAGACACCAGAGAAACTAGACTACGCCTACAATATGATTGAAACGAGTCTGGACAAACAACTGGAAAAGTGGGCAATTACTCAGGCTGAGAAAAAATTGATCTTATCCCGTATTCAAAAAGTAATCCATTTGGCGGAGCTCGGCAGCTGCGATATGGTCATTGAGACTATTACAGAGAATCTGGACGAGAAGAAAGCAGTGTTCCAAGAGCTAGACTATGTGTGTCCAAGCAATATTATTCTTGCAAGTAATACATCCACGCTGAGCCTGACCGAGCTTGCTAGCTCGACCAAGTATCCTGAGCGTGTTATTGGTATGCACTTTATTTATCCAGTATCCCGTATTGATCTTGTAGAAATTATTCGTGGTTTGAAAACTTCGGACGATACATTTGAACACACTAAAATGTTCGTGGAAGAAATAGTGGAGAAAAAAGGAGTCATGATTTATGAATCTCCTGGATTCGTAACAAGCCGGATTATCTGTCTGCTGATTAACGAAGCGGCCCATGTACTTCAAGAGGGCGTGGCTTCCGCTGAAGATATCGATGACGCTATGCGAATCGGCTATAACTTCCAAAGCGGTCCTTTGGAAATGGCTGACCGCTTTGGTCTAGATTCCGTTTTGGCTGCTCTGGAGCGTATGTTCCGTGAATTCGGCGAATTGAAATATCGTCCGTCCATCGTTCTGAAGAAAATGGTGCGTGCAGGTAATCTGGGCGTGAAATCGGGCGAAGGCTTCTTTAAGTACGACAAGGATGGTGACCGGATATGAAAATTCTCGTAATCAATGCAGGGAGTTCTTCCCTGAAATACCAATTGTATGATATGACGGACGAGTCCGTTCTGGCAAAAGGATTGGTAGAGCGCATCGGTATGGATTCCTCCATTCTTACGCATAAGCCAACCAATAAAGAAGAATACACCGAAGTTAGCGAAATTTTGGAACATACTACAGCCATCCGTAAAGTGCTGAACGCACTCACAGATGCTGAACATGGTGTAATCTCCAGTACTAGCGAAATTCAGGCTGTAGGCCACCGTGTGGTTCATGGAGGCGAAATCTTCAAACAGTCAGCAGTTGTAACGCCTGAAGCGAAGAGTGAAATCCGCCGCTTGTTTGACCTGGCACCACTGCATAACCCTGCTTCCATGATGGGGATTAAAGCGGCTGAATTGAATATGCCAGATGTACCGCAGGTTGTGGTATTTGATACCTCGTTCCATCAAACCATGCCTGAAAAAGCTTATATGTACGCCATTCCAAGAGTGTTGTACAATAAGTATAAGGTTCGTCGTTACGGTGCCCACGGCACTTCCCATGATTTTGTAAGTAAGGAAGCTGCCAAATTCCTTGGTCGTCCTTTGGAAGACCTGAAGATTATCACTTGTCATATCGGTAATGGTGGTAGCGTAACAGCAGTTCAAGGCGGTTTGTCTGTTGATACTTCCATGGGTATGACTCCACTGGAAGGTCTTATGATGGGTACTCGTAGTGGTGATTTGGACCCAGCAATCGTACCTTATGTCATGAACAAAGAAGAATTGACTGTCAATGAAGTCAATTCCATGCTGAACAAGCATAGTGGACTTTTAGCTATTTCGGGTATCAGCAGTGACATGCGTGAAATCACAGAAGGTATGGAAAAAGGCGAAGCTAATTCTACATTGGCATTCGAAATGTATGAATACCGTCTGCGCAAATACATTGGATCGTATGCTGCCGCAATGAACGGGGTAGACGTAATTGCATTTACAGCAGGTGTAGGCGAGAACTCCATCGTTCTGCGTAAGAGAGTGTTGGAGCAATTGACATTCCTCGGTATCGAGCTGGATGAATCGTTGAATGCTATTCGTTCTGGCGAGCCTCGCCGGATTACAACTGCAAATTCAAAGGTAGAAGTACTGATCATTCCAACGAACGAAGAACTGGTTATTGCCCGTGACACGTTCCGTCTGGTTCAGTAGTTCGGTTCGAAAGTGTAAACTTTATGCATGCGGACTATTGTTTGAGTTCCGCATGCACCAAACAGCGAGAGCAAACAGCCTGACCCAGGGGGAAGGGCTGTTTGATTTTCGGTTAAGAGGAGAGAGACGGTCATGACGAATAAAAGTACGATTGCCCAAGTGGGCCGCCATGTAGGGGAAACGGTTACAATCGGTGCTTGGGTAAACAATAAACGATCTAGTGGTAAAATTCAGTTCCTGCAACTGCGCGATGGTAGCGGGTATATTCAAGGGGTTATCGTGAAAAGCGAAGTGTCCGAGGATATTTGGAATGACGCCAAATCCTTGACTCAAGAGAGCTCCCTTTACGTTACAGGAGTGGTGCGTGAAGAACCGCGTAGCCAATCGGGCTTTGAATTAACGGTTACAGGCATTGAAATAATTCATTTGACCGAAAACTACCCGATTACACCCAAAGAGCATGGTGTAGATTTCCTGATGGATCATCGTCACTTATGGCTGCGTTCCGCCAAGCAACGTGCTGTTCTGATCGTACGGGCGGAAATTATCCGTGCTGTACAGGAATTCTTTAACGGCAACGGCTTTACGAAGGTGGACCCACCCATTTTGACTCCTTCCTCTGCAGAAGGCACAACAGAATTGTTCCACATTAAATATTTTGATGAAGATGCGTATTTGACACAAAGCGGACAGTTGTATATGGAAGCCGCGGCAATGGCGCTGGGCAAAGTATATTCCTTTGGTCCAACTTTCCGTGCGGAAAAGTCTAAAACACGTCGTCACCTGATTGAGTTCTGGATGATCGAGCCTGAGATGGCTTTTGTGGATCATGAAGAATCCTTGCGCGTTCAGGAGCAGTTTGTAAGTCATATCGTGCAGTCTGTTCTCAAAAACTGTGCGAAGGAGCTTGAAACAATCGGACGCGATGTTTCGAAGCTGGAGCAAATTCAAGGCGAATTCCCACGTATTACGTATGATGAGGCGATTGCCTTCCTTCAAGGTGAAGGTTTCGATATTCCATGGGGAGAAGACTTTGGTGCTCCTCATGAAACGGCGATTGCTGAAAGATATAACAAGCCTGTGTTCATTACACATTGGCCGACTCACATTAAGGCATTCTATATGAAACCAGACCCGACCCGTCCAGAGGTTGTTTTGTGTGCCGATATGATCGCTCCTGAAGGCTACGGCGAAATTATCGGGGGTTCCCAACGGATTGATGATCCAGCATTGATGGAAGAACGTTTTAACGAGCATAACTTGGCTCGTGAAGCCTACCAATGGTATATGGATTTACGCACCTATGGTACCGTTCCGCATTCCGGCTTTGGACTGGGCCTGGAGCGTACAGTAGCATGGATTTGTGGACTCGATCATGTACGTGAAACGATTCCGTTCCCACGTATGCTGTATCGTTTGTATCCGTAACCGATGACCGGATCATTCGACAAGACGTCAGCGGCAGAATGGGCGGAGGGAGTAGCCTTTGCTATGGAAGCCGGAATGGTCCAGATTCCCTACGCCCTGCTCAAGCATTATCGGACACTTCGGCTGACGGATGGTGAAATGCTGCTACTGATGCAGTTGCTTGCCTTTAAACAAGCAGAACGTAATGAATTTCCAACATGGGAACAATTGCAGTCACGTATCGGATGCACTGCGAACGAAATCGCACTCTATTTCAGTAAGCTCATGAAAGAAGGATTTTTGAGAATCGATTCCGTAGAAGACCGCAGCTCATCCGTACAATTCGAACGTTACAATTTGACGGGGCTGTACCGTAAGTTGGCAGAATGTATGATCGCTGAGCGTAATGAGCAGCATGATGAAGATGACATTTTGTTTGCCGGAAAGCCGGATTTACTGAATGGAATATCAGAATCCTCGCTTACAGAAGAACGGAATTTGTTCACGATTTTTGAGAAAGAATTCGGGCGCCCATTGTCACCGATGGAATACGAGACGATCACCAGCTGGGTGGATCAGGATCGGTATCCCGAGGAGCTGATTTTGCTGGCTTTGAAGGAAGCGGTATTTGCAGGGAAAGTACATTTCCGGTATATAGACCGTATTTTGCTGGAGTGGAGCCGAAACCGTGTCCGTAATGCACAGGATGCCAAAGAATACGCCCAGCGATTCCGTGGTGGCGGACGCAATTAATGTATCGGTCTAAGTCTTTTAGGTAGTAGACTTATATATGAAGGCTGTTACTGCAGATTGGCTATTGTGCAATGAGGACAACATGGAATATCGCCTGTGCGCGTGAGCTAAGCCGAAATGAAGACGAGTAAATAGGCTTTAATGATAGAGGACACACCATTCCGTCAGGAGGGTGTGTCCTTTTTAAATTATTTTTTCGAAATATGCAGGGGAAGGAAATTTCCTGGCGTCTATAGTATTGGGAAGGGGGAGAGCGTCATTGATATAGAGAGAATCATTGAACGAATACGGTCTGGTGACCGGCAGGCGTTCCGTGAGATCGTAGAGCTGTACAGCAAGCATGTATTTCATATCGCCTATTCGGTGCTGCATGACAGCAAGGAAGCAGAAGATGCCGCGCAGGAGGCATTCGTTCAGGTGTACAAGTCTCTCCCCCAGTACCGGAACGAAGGTTTTAAAACGTGGCTGAGCCGAATTGCGCTCCACAAAGCGCTGGATATTAAGCGCAAACAGGACAGACGCCCCGCAGAGCTAATAGACGTCGCACAATCCCTTGTACAGCTCCCTTCCCGGGATGAGGATGTGCTGGCTCGTCTCATCCGCGAGGAGCAAATTAAAGAACTATCGCAAAAAATCGCTCAGTTGCCCCAGCAACATCGGGATATTATTCAAGCCTACTATATGCAGGGCAAAACCTACGACCAAATTGCAGAAGAGACGCAGGTAGCTTTAAAAACGGTAGAGTCGAGACTCTACCGGGCGCGACTATGGATTCGAAACCACTGGAAGGAGGAGGAATGGCAATGACTGACCAACAGGATAAACCGTGGATTGAAGGGAAATCGAATGACTGGCATGCTTACATTGCAGGAACTTGCACGATAGAGGAATCTGCCCGGCTGGAAAGGCTCCTGTTGGAAGACGAACAGGCGCTGATGTTATATCTTGTTGCACTGGAGCAACTGGAGTCAACTATGAAAGATTATTCTGCCTGGATGGATACGGAGCGCTTCACAGATCAGGTAATGGCCGTTCTTCCCGAGCTAGAAGCTGAACCGAGTCAAGTTATGTTTAAAAAACGCCGCTGGTTTGAAAAACCTGTGTTTCACTATGTTGTCGCCGCAAGCCTAACGTTGATCTTGTTGTCCAGTGGAGCCTTTGACAAAATGATGCCGCAAACAGACGGAAAGCCGATTCCTCCAAAAGAGCGCGTCTCTTACAGTGAAGAGGTCATGCGAGCTACCACGACCTGGCTCGATAAATTAAAGCCCTAAATCTTCGGATAAAGGGTGAGACGAAAAACTCAAAAACAACAACCTTCAGATGGGGACTTCATTAAAATTCCACAAATAGAAAGGAAGTGTAGCGATGCCTTATACGGAACGAAGCAAGCTCTTGGCATTTCTATTGAACATCATTCCCGGTGTGGGACACTATTACTGGACCAGAAAAGCCAACGCGTTTGTATACACCATTTTGTTTTTCGGATGTCTGGCAGGAGGAATATTTTTTTCAGTGATAGCAAGTGACGGAGCGCCTTTTGTGGTGAGTTTGTTTATTGCTGCCTTTTTATGGGGGCTGAGTATGCTGCATATCATCATTAGCTTGTTGCGTTATGATCCTCGTGCAGTTGCTGTTCCATATCCTCCTCATGCAGGACCCAACCCATATGGTTTTTACTCGCAAAGCGGACGTTATGGACAGGCTGGTTTAACAGGAGAGGTACCGGAGGAGGCAACACACTCAGATACGGATGCGCCGGGAGCAGGAATGGGATATGGTCCGGGCTATAACTATTATCAACAAGGACACCATGGTATGGCAGGATCACCAGCTTTTCAAAAGGGATCGGACAATGAACGCTTTTTTACGATTTTGCTGTCGTTCATTCCTGGATTGGGACACCTTCATTTGGGGCTGATGCAGCGTGGTTTGTCTTTTCTGCTATCTTTCTTTGGCTTTGGAGCGATCCTCGTTTTTATTACCAGCATTACAAACGAATCCGGATTTTTGGCGTTTGCGGGCGTGTTACCGATCATTTGGCTGTATTGCATGTTTGATGCGGTGCAGCATGTACATCGCAAACAAGCGGGAGAAATGCTTCAGGACCGTACTTTGTTTGAGGAACTGGAATATGGAAGAGTCGAGGGACGGCGGAGTAAAATGCTGGCTACCATTTTATCGGTATTTCCCGGTGCTGGACATATGTATATCGGTATGCAAAAGCGTGGACTCCAGCTCATGCTTCTGTTTTTAGGAGGCATCTATGTACTGGACGTGCTGCATCTTTCACTTTTTTTGTTCCTGATTCCGGTGGTCTGGTTTTATAGCTTTTTTGATGCGTTGCAGCAAGTAAGCCGTTATGGACGGGAGCCGCTGATCGACAAGCCTGTGATCGGTATGTTTGCACAATATCACCGCTGGGTAGGCTTGGGGTTACTATTGCTAGGAGCCTATTACATCTTAATCAACGTATTAGTTCCTACTTTGGAACGTCTGTTTCCGAATGGAGAGATTTATAATTTGGTTGACATGTATCTACGAACGATTATCGTATCCTTATTGTTGATCGGCGGTGGTATTTGGATGATGATCGGGAATTCCAAATCTAAACGAGTAAAGGAGAAGCAATAGAATGGATACTGAATTTTCAAAGAGTGAGGCTCCCTTTAAGGGAGCCCATCATCCTCAGAGCGATGGAGGAGGCTCCACAGGTATATTGGGTACATCATCTAACAAAAATAATTCCTCTAAAGCGTCAAACGCTCCGGCAGGGGTGTGGAAAGTCGGAAGGCTGTCCATGGGACTTTTCCTCGTCCTGCTGGGGAGCATAACGTTTGCCTCCAAGTTTTGGGGAGCGGGCATACTGGACCAGGCTTTGACCTGGTGGCCTGTCGTTTTTGTTTTGCTAGGTTTGGAAATTTTAATGTATACTGCTTGGAAGGGGACGCGTGAGCGTATTCGTTATGATGTATTCAGTATGTTTATTACGGCGGTATTGGTTTTTTGCTGTATCGGATTTGCCTTGGTCAGTTCATTGGGGATCACTCCGCAAGTCAGAGAAATAATGAGTTCGGTTCAGGAAACAAGGGTTCTCCCAGACTGGCATGAAAAACTGCCTGCCGAAGTGAACAAAGTGATTGTACAGGGAGAAGATCCTTATGCGGTCAAAATTGACGCAACCAGCTCACCGGAAGTGCATGTGTTCGGAAGTTATGTATACACAGGCAAAGAGGACGAAATAAAGGGTCAAGATTTATATCAGACCAAGCAAATCGGCGATACCTTGTATGTATTACTGGGTCAAATTCCGACACGGTTTATGCAGACTCAACAGCAGCTTGATGTTACGATTGCTGTACCTGAGGGAATTACGGTTACTGTGCGCGATAGCCGAGGAAATATAATTGAAAAATAGGGAGATTTTCCGGCTCCAACTTTACATTTTGTATCATTCACGCGATACTTGAAAAGGAAGCCTGAGATGTCATCCATGTCGCTAACTAATGGTGCATTTGCTTATCAGGCGAAACTTGATGGTGTGCAGTCGAATAGCGATTGTGATCGGAAATGAGGAAGCAAAATGATTTCGTTGAATCCTGATACGCTTACAGGGCGTGAAAATTATAAGCTGTTGACCGGAAGTATTATCCCAAGGCCGGTAGCCTTTGTAACGACTTTGAGCAGCGAAGGGGTGCTGAATGGTGCGCCGTTCAGTTATTTTTCCATCGTTGCCTCCGAGCCGCCACTGCTGTCTGTATCCGTACAACGTGTCGATGGAGTATCCAAAGATACAGCACGTAATGCGATGGAGCATAAAGCTTTTGTCGTACATATCACAGACGAGGATAATGTGGGAGCGGTGAATGTGACGGCTTCCCGTTTGTCGCCGCAGGAGAGTGAGGTTACACTGGCAGGCCTTACCCCGATAAAAAGTACAAAAATCGCAGTTCCCGGTGTGACAGAAGCGAAAATACGCATGGAATGTATTCTGGAACAGGTGATACCGCTAGGAGGCAAAGAGGACACACCTGCTTGTGATCTACTAATCGGACGCGTAGTGCAGTATCATTTATCCGAGGAAGCGTACCAAAATACGTATGTGATTGCTAAGGAGTTGCGTCCAGTAAGTCGGTTGGCTGGGAATAATTATGCGAAGCTAGGAGAGCAATTCACGCTGGAGCGTCCCCAATAGGGGGCGCTTTTTTTACAGCACGCCTTAAATTACATCGGAAGGATTCTTATTCATCACATTTCCTTTATGAAGGCAATGTTTAATCTGAATGTTGATATTATTGTGGTGTTTCGAGAGCCAAGTGGAACTTTTTTAATAAAAAAGAGAACGTACCGTGCTTTTCGCTCAGGGCCCGTTCTCGATATTCAATAACCGCTTTTACTAATAATGATACACATCTTTGAGACTTATGAGTTTATTTACTTCAAAGTTTTCAGCAGCAGGGAGCGATACGTCGTTTCAAACAAAAATTCAAACGCCTCCAAATGCTTTTTAGCCTCAAATACATCACGGCCCCACGCATAAATGCCGTGGTTACGCAATAAAATTCCAGGCACCTGATCATTCAGTACACCAGACACCAGCCTGGCAATCGAGGCAATATCCGCGTAATTAGGCAGCACAGGAATATCAATCGCAGCATTTTCTTCCCAAATGTTAAAAGCCTTGATCAGCTCAATACCTTGGATAGGTACAGCGCTTTGCTCACCATAATATTCGGAAATCAGATTGTTAAACACGGTATGCACATGAAAAACTGCTCCACAGCCTGTCAGGCGGTAAATTTCGCAATGGATGAGCGTCTCTGCACTTGGCTTGAGGTTTGTGGCTTCTGCTGCTTTTCCGTATTGGTCTACGAACAGAAAATCCTCAGGAGTGCGTTTGGTCTTATCCTTGCCGCTGGCGGTAACTGCAAAATAAAATTGTTCGGGGTGAAAGTCACCGATTCGGATCGACAGATTACCGCTTGTGCCTGGGAACCAGTTGCGAGATGCGAATAGTTCTTTGACATCAGCGAGCTCTTCCAGTGCGCGGCGTTTTTCTTCCAATGAAATGTCTGCCAAGTTAAAACTCATTTACAGCACCCCTTGCTCCTGTTTTTGCTTTAAATCCTCGATAATGTCATCAAATGTTTCAAAGGGTACATGTGGTACGCCAAGTTCTTGACACTTTAAAGTCAGATGCGAACGGGAGTACACAAGATCGGCAATTTTAGCTCCTTCAAAATCGGTCAGACTGTCGCCGATCAAAATCCGTTCATATTGTTCGGGAGAGTATTGACGAATCACAGTCGTTTTACACATGCCGCAGTCATTTGTACACGGCTCCTCACATGGATGCGGCCACGTAATCTGGATGCGCTCCTCGGAAAAATCTGCTTTGTTGCAATAGACGTGGTCGTGTGGAATATCGAATGGTTTTAGCAATGGATCAATAAAAAAATCAATGCCGCCGCTGGTAACGAAAAATTCAATCTGCTGCTCCCGTACATAGTCCAAAAAGCGTGCAAAGCCCTCGCGTATACCAGCTTGTCCAAGTACATATGAGATAATTTCGCCCTTTTGCTCCGAAGGCATCAAGGCGAACATCGCACCTACGCCTTCACGAATGGATGTATGCCCATTTACGATCTGATGCATGATGGGCTCACAGCCTGCAGGCTGAAAATGCTTCATAATGGCGACAATATTATCGCTGTTCGTAATTGTCCCGTCAAAATCGCAAAAAATGACGGGCTTCTTTGCTGTGCTCATCGTTCACCTCCCCATATGTCAAGCGCAGATTGCAGCTCGGGGTGAGTACGGGCGTATTCTGCCAGCGGGACATTCTGCTGTACGGCTTCAATCGCCTGCACAAAGGCGCGCCCACCGGCTTCTGTACCTAGCGGATGGCCGTGAATCCCACCCCCGGCGTTGACAACAACGTCAGTACCAAAGTCACGTACAATTAACGGCACGAGGCCCGGGTGAATCCCTGCGGAAGGGACAGGCATGCTGGCCTTCAGCGGTAGATCAGGGGTGATCAGTTCATCGCGGATCGCCATGTTTTCCTCACGCGGCATCGTCACTGAGCCGTAGGGAGAAGGGAAGAGGACGAGGTCAGCGCCAGCCAGCCGCATAAGCTGACCAAGTAGAACGGACGCCGATATACCATAATGTGGCGACGGATAAGCAGCTCCCGCCAACGAAGGATGAGCAGCAATTGGCACCGAGACGGCGGGATCGCTGCTAAGTTCATGCAGCACATCGTAACCGTAGGCCAACACGTTAAACAGTAACGCGTTGGCACCCGCGTCGATGGCCTTGAGAGCTTGCGTCTTAAGCTGCGAGGTCGGCCCCGTTAAATTAGCCGCATACAGCAGCTTTTTACCGGTTTCACGCTCAGCCGCTTTGGCGGCTTTGATGCAGGCTTCGACACGTTTTTCAATCGGCGTCAGCGCGTTTTCAAATAAGATCTCGTCGTCCTTGATCAGATCAACACCACCGAGAGCCTGCCGGGTAAACTGTTCACGAAGTTCGTCCAAATTGAGGCCAATTACAGATTTGAAAATGCTCATGAGCAGGGGGCGATCATACACGCCAAGCTGCTCGCGCAAGCCGCTGATACCGAATTTCGGTCCTGGAAAAGCAGAGCGGAATGCTTCCGAGAAACCCAGCTTCGTTAGCTTAATTCGGCCGTCCATCGAAATTTTGCCGAAGACCGTGACCAGCAGAGCGGGAATGTCTCGGCTGAAGTTGACATCCGGGTAAGCGATGGTCAGGTCCGCGTACCGTTCACCGGGACCTCTATCGTGAATATCCACAGAATGAACCGAGCCAAGATGCTTTTGCATCGCGTCCCGTTTGGCTTGCGGGAGCTCAGTCCAGCTGCCCACCGTCATGCCGATGGCAATAGATTGGGCCTTTTGGTTAAAATCGGCTTTGTCATCGTATACCCGGTAGGTCGCCAAGCAATAGCTCATTCAATTCCCTCCTTGAGTACAGCTCCCATCTCGCGGGATCGTTCAGCGCACCGCTGTACCGCCGCAATTACTGTTTCGTAGAAGTCACCTTTGTCCAGCATTTCCAATGCAGCTACCGTAGAGCCATTAGGAGACATAATTTTGTGGCGAAGGGCAGAAGGCTCCTCTCCGGTTTGCTGCACCATACGTGCCGCTCCAAGCGCGGTTTGCACCGTTAGTTCGTGCGCTTGCTCAGGGGTCAAGCCACCACGGATTCCTCCGGCAATCATGGCTTCCATCAGGTAGTAGACATACGCAGGGCCGCTTCCAGATATCCCGGTCAAAACATCCATTTTCTCTTCTTCTATAACCGTTACCGTACCTACAGATTCGAACATTGTAAGCACGTTTTTACGCTGGATTTCGCTGATCTCCTTGGAAAAGCTAATACCTGTGGCTCCCAGCCCAATTGAGCTGGATGTATTGGGCATCGTCCGTGCGATCGGCTGCTTGCGACCCAGCAACGTTTGCATCGTACGAATAGACAATCCGGCGATTACCGAAATGATCAGCTGCTCATCAGACAGAAGTGGGCCGAGCTGTCCAAGTGCTTGTGCAGCATCCTTGGGCTTCATGGCAAGCACAATGACCGGAGAACGACGCAGAAGCTCGGTTTTGGCGGCATCCTCGGTTTGGAACAAGACTCCATATTGCTTTTGAAGTTCCTCAAGGCGAGCCTGATTACTGCGGTTGATGACGGTAATACCACTAGGTTTGACAACAGAACGAGCCGTCATTCCGCGAATAATAGCCTCTGCCATTGATCCTGCCCCGAAAAATGTAATTTGCTCATTAATTAAAACCTTTGTTTGTGATTCACACATAGATTCATAACCTCCAAGGATACAGATTGATTTAAGTTATTATTCCCTGATTTGTCCAGTACCGTACACGCGATATTTGGTTGAAGTCAAGGCAGGCAATCCCATTGGACCACGGGCATGTAATTTTTGTGTGCTGATTCCGATCTCGGCACCAAACCCAAATTCGAAGCCATCCGTGAAGCGAGTGGATGCATTGTGGTACACGGCTGCCGCGTCCACTTCTTGCAGAAAACGCTCGACATGTGCTTTGTCCTCGGTGACAATACACTCTGAATGCATCGTACCGTAACGGGCAATATGCTCCAGTACTTCGTCCAGATTGTTCACGACCTTTACGTTCATAATGTAATCATTATACTCGGTGCCATAATCCTCTTCTGTAGCAGGAACAGCCCAAGGAACCAATTCTCGTGTGCGTGCACAGCCGCGTAGCTCAACCCCCGCATCACGAAAGCGTTCTGCCAATCCTGTTAAATGTGCTTTTGCATAATCCGAGTGTACGAGCAATGTTTCCATCGAGTTACACACGGACGGTCTTTGCACCTTGGCATTCAGTGTAATCGCTTCGGCCATTGCGGTATCCGCTGTAGCATCCAAAAAGGTATGGCATACACCAGCTCCGGTTTCGATGACAGGTACGGTAGCGTTCTGAACAACATTTTGAATGAGTGAACGCCCGCCGCGTGGAATAATTACATCCAGCAAGCCGTTCAAGGTGAGCATTTCGTTGACCGAGGCACGGTCTGAATCTTCAATAAGTTGAAGCGCCTCGCGTGGCACAGCTGTTGCGTCTAGTGCCTGCTGGAGTACTTCGATAATCTTGCGGTTGGAGAAGAGGGCGGCCGAACCACCGCGTAGCACAACCGGATTGCCTGTTTTCAAGCACAGGCCCGCGGCATCCACGGTTACATTTGGACGCGCTTCATATATGATGCCGATGACACCCAGCGGTACACGTATCTTCTCAATTCGCAGGCCGTTTGGACGTTCAATTTGCTCAAGGGTGTCGCCGACCGGGTCAGGCAGTGCCACAATTTGGCGTAATCCTTCGGCAATAGCTCCGATTCGGTCCTCGGTCAGCTTGAGGCGGTCGAGCAGAGATTCTGATGTTCCCTGTTCCCGTCCACGTTTCAGGTCATTATGGTTTGCTGCAATCAGCTCTTCAGTATGATTTACTAGAGCTTCAGCCATAGCAAGCAATGCTTCGTTTTTCTGTGCTGTAGTCAGGCGGTTCATGACCCCGGCACTTTTTTTAGCAAGATTCGCTTTGGTTCGTACTTCGCTAAAATGATTCTCCTCGGTTGCAGCTGTGTTAGTCGTTAAATCACTCATGTTACGGCCTCCCTACATACATAATGTAATCCATTCATCCCTGTGGATCACCTCAAGCCGGTGAATGGGACCAATTTTGCCCACAACCTCGCCGCTGGGTAATCCTTGTACATTTCGGAGCTGTTCATCGTCATAATTGACGATGCCGCGTCCTAACACTTTATTTTCCGGTCCGAGCACCTCAACGACATCTCCGGCATGAAAGCTGCCCTCGACCCGTCGTACGCCAACCGGAAGTAGACTGTGTCCTCCGTGAACCAACGCTTCCTCAGCCCCTTCGTCTACATGCACTGCGCCCAGAGGGGTGGACATAAATCCAAGCCACTGTTTTTTCATCGGAAGTGAAGAGAGGTGGGTGTCAAAATAAGTTCCCGGTCCGTGTCCTTCGACGGCTGCGTCTAGATCACCATTCGCGCTTACGCGTCCCACATATACAGGTACACCGCCGCGTGTAGCGACTTTGGCAGCTTCGATCTTGGATCGCATGCCGCCAGTACCTACAGACGATCCAGAACCTCCAGCTAATGCATAAATCTCCTCTGTAATTTCTTCGATACGTTCAAAACGTACGGCATTCGGATGCTTGCGCGGATCTGCCGTATATACGCCATCGGTGTCCGTAATGATAATCAGATGCTGAGCTTTGACCAGATTGGCAACCAGCGCGGACAGCATATCGTTATCGCCGAATTTCAATTCGTCAATCGATACAGTATCATTTTCGTTAAAGATCGGGATAACCTGCTGGCGCAGCAATTCTTCTACGGTCATTCCGGCATTATTCATCCGTTTGCGGCTCAAAAAGTCACTACGGGTTAGCAGAACCTGCGCGATCACTAGGTCAAAATCTTTAAAAGCCTGCTCATAGGCCTGCATGAGAAGAGCTTGGCCAACAGCTGCTGCCGCCTGCTTTTCATGCAGTAGCTTAGGGCGAAACGGGTACCCAATCTCCCTGAATCCGGCGGCTACTGCGCCTGATGTAACCAGCAGCACTTCATGACCTTTTGCACGAAGCAAGCTGATTTCCCGGGCAAAATAAGCGATGGCTTCCCGATTCAAGCCACCTTCCACTCCAGTCAGAGAGCTGCTTCCGATTTTAATGACGATTCGTGTTGACAAGACGTCCACTTCCTTAATTTTACTCTTTTTAATGCAAAAAAACTTCCATCCTTTGTATGCAAAGGACGAAAGTTTGTGCTTCCGCGGTACCACCTTCATTGATGATTCATGATCATCCCACTTGAAACCTGTTAACGGCAGGGACCGCCTGATTGCGCAGGGCGCTCGGGGATAGGAGTTGGGAGAGAGTCCAGGTAAATTCTTGCAGCCTATCGGAATTTACTCTCTGAACAGGACCGAGTCTCTCTTAATAGTCCCTTCAACGCGCTAAATGATATTGGATACAGAATACCACGAAAAGACCAGGTTTGGCAAAGAAGTTGTAGCTGGAAAATACGGCTTAACCAAACAGGTTTAGCTTGCCAATTCGATCAGCCGCCTCGGTCAGTCGAGTTTCTGAGCTCAGCAGCCCCGCTCGCACATATCCTTCGCCGCCGCTCCCGAAGCCGATCCCTGGAGCGACAGCCACCTTGGCTTCCCGCAACAGCAGATCGGCAAAAGAAGCCGAAGTATAGCCCTGCGGCACAGGCAGCCAACTGAAAAAGGAGCCGCTTGGGCGCGTCGCCTTCCAGCCTATTTGCCCAAGTGCATCATAAAAAGCGTTACGGCGTGATTCATAGCGGGCTACCAGCTCGCCTACGCAGTTCTGCGAGGCCGTCAGGGCTGTCGCCGCTGCTGCCTGAATGCCGCCAAACAAGCTTACATAAATATGATCCTGTAACAGATTAATCATCGAGATGATTTCGGCATTACCGAGCGCGAAACCAACACGCCAGCCCGCCATATTGTACGTTTTGGACAAGGTATAGAACTCAATCCCCACGTCTTTAGCACCCTTAGCCTGTAGGAAGCTTACCGGACGTTCGCCATCAAATCCAATAGCGCCATAGGCAAAATCACTGGCAACCACAATGCCGTTACGTTGCGCGAATTCAACCGTATCCTCGTAAAAGGAAAGTGGAGCAGTAGCCGAGGTAGGATTATTCGGATAGTTAAGGAACATTAGCTTAGCGCGGCGGCGGTCTTCCGCGGAAATGGCTTCATAGTCGGGCAGAAAACGATTCTCTTCCTTTAATGACAGAAAAGACATTTCCGCTTTAGCCAAGGCTACACCAGACCAGTAGTCCGGGTAGCCGGGATCAGGGACGAGACACACATCGCCGGGATTGAGTAAGACTTGCGGCAGCTGAACCAAACCTGTTTTTCCGCCAAACAGGATGGCGACCTCGGTTTCAGGGTTGAGCGTCACACCGTAATCCTCCTGATAGCGCTGGGCAACGGCTTCCTTGAGAAAGCTATAACCGCGAAATGGCGAATATTTATGATATAGCGGGTTATCTGCTGATTCCTGCAAAGCTTTTACAATATGAGAAGGAGTGGGGGTATCGGGGTTCCCCTGTCCGAGATTAATGACATCATGCCCCGCCGCGATTTCACGGTTTACATTTTGTACAAGTGTGGCAAAAAATTGAGTGGGTAACTGTTTCATGACGTCAGAGGAAGGAATAGAAAAATGAGTCATCCATGTACACGACCTTTTGGAATAGTTTAAGAAATAATCTATCACGATTTTACCGAGCTGTATAGGGGGAATTAAGCTTGCATGGTTGCGTAATCCAGACTGATCGGGCTATGATGGGAGAAAATACCGGACAATGGGTCACGAGAAGCTCCGGCTCACAAGGAGGATGAAGGATTTTGACGTATCAGGAAGCTCAGCCGTTCAGTGTTGCACTCATACAAGCTCACATAGAGATAGGAAATCCCCCGGAAAACCGCAGTCATATCCGAGCTTTAATGGAACAAGCGATGAAAGCCGAACTGAGGCCGGATCTGATTGTCCTGCCAGAAATGTGGAACACAGGCTATGCCTTGGAGCGCATTCATGAGCTGGCGGACAAGGAAGGAACGGAGACCCGGGTATGGATAGCAGCATTCGCTGCCACCCACCAAGTGAACGTAGTAGCTGGGTCGATCGCAGAGAAAAAAAGCGACGGTCATGTGTATAATACGATGCTTGTTTTTGACCGAACAGGCAGAGAGGTTGCTTCGTATTCCAAAATTCATCTATTCCGACTTATGGATGAAGAAAAATATTTGCAGCCTGGCGAAGAAAAGGTTTTATTCGCACTGGATGATGGGATTCAGGCAGGTGCGTCGATCTGCTATGATATCCGGTTTCCTGAACTAGCCCGCAGTTTGGCTCTGTCGGGCGCGAATTTGCTGATCGTACCCGCAGAATGGCCTCATCCTCGGCTGCATCACTGGCGCACCTTGCTGACCGCACGTGCTATAGAAAATCAAATGTATGTCATTGCTTGTAACCGGGTAGGTCGCAGCGGAGAAACTGATTTCTTCGGGCATTCACTTATTATTGATCCATGGGGAGAAATCATTGCTGAGGGCGGAGAGCAGGAGGAGATTCTCACAGGAACGATTGAGTCTGCCTTGGTGCAGGACGTGCGTGGTCGTATTCCGGTGTTTGAAGATCGGCGTCCCTCACTGTATGACCGATAATCAGTGTAGAAAGGAATACTCCATGCTTAAGGAACGCATTGAATTTTTGTGTAAAAAGAAAAACCTGTCCCGTAAAGAGCTGGTAGACGGGCTGGTGACACCTGCACATTTTGCGAATATACTGGCCGACCGTTACCCGTTAGCAGAGGATCTGGCCGAGCAAATTGCTGGGCGTTTAGGTGTAAACCCATCGTACCTCTTACGTGCAGCGGCAGAGGATGAGGAAACGCTGGCTACAGCGGATAAGATTTTTACAGAGCTGTCCAAGCTGGCTAATCCTGCCACGGAAGGCTATGTGGATCAGCTGGAGGATCGCAACGATTCACTGGTAGTGGAAATGACGACTTATTTGATGAAGGCCGTTTATTACCAGCAATTAAATGACCCAACGGCCTATGAATATTTACATCAAACCTATTTGAATTTTTATTTGGAGAAGTTTGGTCGTTCGGATGAGGTGGAGCTGCCCGCACCGCTAAAAAAAGCAATTTTATTTTATAAAATCCAGTATCTCCGCTCTAAAAATCATTATTATGATGTGCTGAATAACGTTACGCAGTTAATCCGATTGGTGGAAGAGGGGACGGAAAACTGGCTCAATGCGCAAAACATTATGATGGAGGCCTGCATTCAGGTTAAGCAATTTGATCAGGCGAAGCAGGTATTCGAGCAGACGATGCGAAGGGTGTATGATGATCGGCTTTTTCACCGTTTGACGGGCCTGTATGTAGCTTACAGCGGATATTGTTTTGCCATGGGTTCTGTACAGGAAGCACTGTTAACGCTGTCTATGGCTGAGGCCAATCTAGTCTATTTGGAAAATGCGGCAGATATGCTCACGACCATCCTGAACAACCGGATTATTATGCTGACATCGATTGGAGAGCTGGACAAGGCATTGGAGGAAGTAGGGCGTTTTGAAGCGCTGGTGAGTCGGGAGCGGGAGGAAATGCAGCAGATGATGCTGCCCGTTACGCTGATATATCGTTGTGAGATTGCGTTTGTGCGGAAAAATTGGGGCCTTCTCTCACAGCATTTGGATCAGCTTCGCCAAACCAATCTGACAACAGATCAGCAAATGGGGCTTGATTTTTATGAAAGCCAGCTTGCGCTTGCTCAGGGAAATCAGGACGCCTTTTGGATGCATGCCTTGCAATGCTTGCCTTATTTTGAAGCTCTTCAGCATCCAGCGCGGCTTGAACAGTTATATGAAACGCTGGCTGTGGTGTCCGAGGACAGTCGTCGTTATAAAGAATCATCGGCGTATTATCGCAAACTGGTCTATCTTTTACGAAAAAAATAGCCTGAATTCACTCGTTTTTCACAAAACTATAGGATGGATCGTTCGAAAGAATGCTCGGAAGTGTGCAAAATTTTGTGCAAATCGTGCC
The DNA here is from genome assembly GCF_017833915.1 of Paenibacillus sp. 1182. Taxonomy (NCBI): domain Bacteria; kingdom Bacillati; phylum Bacillota; class Bacilli; order Caryophanales; family Paenibacillaceae; genus Paenibacillus; species Paenibacillus sp. 1182. The sequence continues at coordinate 233,208 of NZ_JAFICR010000001.1, forward strand.
AAAGTTCAAAAATAAACCGACAAAATACAGGTTAAAGCTCCTGTTTTTTCGGTTTTTTTTGTATGCGCCAAAACGTATTGTGATGCCATATATCCTCTTTTATACTGAATTTATAGGGAACGACAATACAAAATACGAGGTGCAACCACATGATGAACTTTTTCGGTAAAAAGAAAAAACAGCAGGATGCGATAGAACAAGCAGATCAACTGATGAATAAAGGCCTGTCAGGGTTATTTATGAAAGGTCTAGTACCCAAAGAGCATCGGGAACAGATCAACCAAAGCCTAAATTCGGCAAGACAAGCTCAAACAGCGGCTAACGGTGGTTTGGCGATGGCAGCGACTGCGGTTGTTATTTCGGTAACAGATACCGGGAAGCTCGTGAATTTTGATCCGATCGTGGTGCTAGTGCTAGATGTGACAGAAATTAACGGCAATCGATACCAAAAAACGTTGGAAACGCTCGTATCCAAGCTGCAAATTCCGCGGCCGGGAGATACGGTGGGTCTGGGAAGCAACCCGATAAATCCATCAGAGCTGATCTATATGGGTCTGGTGACAGCGTAAAATGAATGAGGTGTTTCACCCTATCTTGCTGACATATATTTTAAACAGATGATTGAAAGGGGTTTTGAAGGATGAAAGGATTTTTGAGTATGATCGGGGTACTTCTAGTGTTTGGTGTAGGCTTCTCACCATTCTTGGCTAACTACTTATGGAATGATCCATTTTTGATTATGGATGCTCCGTGGTATCGGCCGTTAATTTATACAGGCTTTGCGCTTATATTTCTACCTGGTATTATAGGTGCGTTTTTCGGAGGGGGTAAAGTCAAGAAGGGTGCTCCTGGGGTAGGGATCATTACTAGTGTTCAGCAAACAGGGACTTATGTAAACAATCAGCCGCAGGTAAAGCTTGGGTTGACCGTAACCAAACAGGGAGAAGACAAATATGATACTGCTTTGACGACGATTATTCCTTTAACTTCCATGGCTCAATTTCAGCCAGGCTCGATCATTCCACTCGTAATATCGGAGAAAGACAAAAAGAAAGTAGGACTTGACCTGAAAGGGCAGGTGTCGCAGACGGATTTGCAAGCGTTAATGAATGAGCAAATGGTCAAGCAGGGCGTATCGCCCGAGCTGATGGAAATTGCCAAAACCGGTGAGCAGGCATATGCAAAGGTGCTGGATGTTACACCCATGGGTGAAGCGGGATCCGATAAAATTAAGCTTCAATTTACGCTGAGTGTTACGAAAAGCAACGGCGATACCTTTAATGTAACCACGCAAAAGGATGTTTTTTCTTCCCAACTATCCAAGCTGCAGCAAGGAAGCATTATAGAGGTCATTTATTCACCTCAAGATCCTTCGAAATTGGTCTTTAAAACACAAGTGAGTGAAGCCGAGGTACAGCAAGCATTTGGTTCTTCTCGATCATAAAAAAGTTTTTTATGATACCTGTTTCAGATACAGCCCATAGGTGTATTATAATAGTATCCCGACACCAGGAGGTTGATAACGATGGATAACCAAAGTAGATCCGAACTGGCGAATAGGGATGGCCTGTCATGGCCGAAAGGCTTAAATAGACAGGTTGTCGGAAACAACTATGAAATGGGCTATGATCAGGACAAAAGTCCACCACATCTAGGGAGACCCTGATCACAACAAGGCGAGGACAGACACTTTGGGATCACACAGCACATTGGAACTGAGGTAGGACATTCTTGGATACCAAGACTAGAGACCTTAAGGAAAGAAGTGATGCGGGATGGATAAAGTGGAGTTTCCGAGCAAGCGTAGAGTAATCAGGCGAGGCTGACATGAATTTCAAATGAACATGAAATGTGGTTCGTTGAAGACAGATGGAAGCAACATCGCAACAGTGTAATCGAACCCGTGATCTAATTGCAGTATTGAAAGTATAGGGGCGAAGCCCCAGGACCGTCTTCCTCACTGGCTTGGGCTGGGGAGGAAGACGGTCCTTTTCACGTTCGAGGCTACTTTTGAGAAAGTTGCTCGACTGTTTCTCGGAAGGTATCAATAAAAGCTTCGGCAGCTTTAGACAAATAGCGTCCGTTCCGGTAAGCAATCGCTAGGGTGCGGCTGGGGGTAGGTTCGGCGAGTGGCAGCAATGCTGGAACAAACTCGCTACTGGCGGCCCGTGCGATAAAACGTGGGACGAGTGTCACGCCCATACCTGTCGCTACGAGCGATTGAAGGGTCTCCATATTAGTGCTTTCAAATACCACATTGGGTTCAAAGCCTGCTTGATGACATAGATCCATCGTCAGCTTGCGAAAGCCTTGCCCTTTTTTTAGGACGACAAAAGGCTCGTCTTTCAGTTCTTCCATATGCACTGGCTGCGGCTGGGTACCATTTTTACGCAGGGCTAGGGGATGACCCGGAGGAACAGCGAGATCAATCCATTCTTCACCGATGGGTACATAAGAAAGTGTAGGTTCTACTAAGGGAAGAGAGAGCAGGCTGAGATCTGTATCGCCACTGGCAGTCTTTTTTTCCAGATTCATGGATGAATCTTCGACTAACACGATTTCAATGTCTGGATGAGCCCTCTTGAATACAGGCAGCACATGCGGCAGCAAATGGGAGCCTGTGATAGGCATACTGCCAACGACGACCTTCCCTTTTCGCAGCTGAGAAATATCGTCCATTTCCTGCCGGAGCTGCTCGACTGCATCAACTATTTTTTTTGCCTTTTCTACAAAGCTTGCTCCTGCATGTGTTAATTCCACCGTGCTGGTGTTGCGTTGAAATAAAAGTACCCCAAGTTCTTTTTCAAGTTTGGACAATTGTTGGCTCAAAGAAGGCTGAGCAATATGCAGTTTTTCTGCTGCGCGTGAGAAGTTTTTTTCCGCTGCAATTTGCAGGGTGTACTGAAGCTGTCTGAATTCCATCGAATTTCATGCTCCTTATCTTATAAGCTTTTCCTATTACATCATAGACTGATTATACAATAATAAAATTAAATGCCCAGTCCTGACGAATCTCATGTGTCACAAGTTTTATATAGATGAAGCGTTTTGTCACAAATATCGTTTTTTAATATAGATAATGAATTCCTTTAACATTCTCCTGATAAAACATAATTAATCTTAGTTCTGGTTGTACAAAAAAGGTCTGGGAGGAAAATGAATGCTAAAATGTTGGGGGCTACATACGAAAAAATCGGTGGCTGCACTCGTAGCGACGATGATGCTAGCAGTAAGCGGTGGGACGGCGATGGCAGTCGAAAAGGACACGTCGATTAAAAACGTAATTATTTTGATTCCAGACGGTATGGCTAATGACGCCACTGCACTGGCTAGATGGTACAAAGGATCCTCCTTAACGTTAGACAGCATGGCAAGCGGCATGGTGCGTACGCATTCTGCGGATGCTCCAATTGCCGATTCTGCTCCAGCGGGTACTGCTTTTGCCACAGGACATAAATCTCATACTGGGTATGTAGGTGTCCTTCCTGATGAAGCGACAATGCCTGGACAACAACCCATTGCAGGGGGTGACGCCAAAAAGCCTGTAGCTTCCATTCTTGAGGCTTCCAAGCTGGCAGGAAAATCGACCGGAATTATTGCGACTTCCGAGATTATGCATGCGACACCAGCTGATTTTACCGCACATTATCCTGATCGTAAAAATTATGATGCACTCAGCATGCAGCAAGCCTACAACGGGGTTGACGTAGTGTTAGGTGGAGGCGGCAAGTTTTTGGAGGCAGCAGGGCGTAAAGATGGCCAAGATTTGGTAGCCCAAATTAAAGACCAGGGTTATGACTTTGTCACGACACCTGAAGGGTTGAAAAAATCGACCTCCAGCAAGCTCTGGGGCAGCTTTTCTCCCGAAGCCCTTGCGTATAACCTGGATCGCGATGCATCCAAGGAACCTAGTCTGGCGGAAATGACATCGAAAGCCATTGATGTGTTGTCCAAAAACGATAAAGGCTTCTTCTTAATGGTAGAAGGCAGTAAAGTGGATTGGGCCGCCCATGCAAATGATCCAACCGGAATTATTAGTGACGTGCTTTCATTTGACGATGCGGTGAAAGTTGCTGTGGATTACGCCAAACAAAACCAAAATACTGTCGTCGTAGCAGTGACAGACCACGGAAACGGTGGATTGACGATTGGTAGCAGCGATACAACTAGCAATTATGACAAAACGCCTTTAGCTTCTTTTATAGACCCGCTGAAAAAAGCGAAGCTGACGGGGGAAGGCTTGGAAGCCAAGCTGAATGCAGATCGTAGCAATATTAAAGAGGTGCTTTCCACGTATTTTGGCATCACCGATTTGACAGACGAAGAAGTGAAAACCATTAAAGATGCCAAAGAAGGCAGCATGAACTATGCTGTCGGACCGATCATTAGCAAACGTGCGAATATTGGCTGGACTACAGGCGGACATACAGGAGGCGATGTCGTGTTGTACACGTACGCGCCGAACGGAGACCGTCCATCCGGTGTAATCGACAATACGGATGTAAATAAGTATATGACACGTGTACTTGGACTGGACTTGGATACAGTCAGCAAGCAGCTTTTTGTTCCTGCAAAAGCCGCTTTTGAAGCTAAAGGAGCCAAGTTTACTGCGGATACGAAAGTCATTACAGTGACCAAAGGCAGTAACAAGCTGGAACTTCCGGTATACAAAAATATTGCTATGCTGAATGGTAAAAATACCACGCTCAACGGTGTAGTTGTATTTAACGGTGTTGATTATTTTGTACCCCAGCAGGCAATTGATTTGATTCAGTAACATGCAGAATCATCGACAAGGGCTGTTTCTTCCATTAGGGGAAGAGACAGCTTTTTTGTGTGTTAAGCTAAATGTGTATTTTTTGAGGCGGAAGTTGAAGAAGGTTTTTATAAAATGGGATTTTTTGTGAAACTAGTCACGTTACATCTTCTTCGATATTGCTAGAATAATACATGTACGGTACAAGCCGCCGATGATGTGAAGTCCGGATGGACGAGGGAAGAAGGGATGAGTCACGGACGAATTATTACTGCGTCTGGCTGACGGCAAGGAATGGACGCATACGGAAATGATGGAGTTGCTGACACGTTTGGATGATGAGCCGACGCTGCGGGCTCAACTGAGGCACCTGGCAGCTCGCACCAAATTGGAGCGCTATGGAAAAGGTGTTTTTTTACGGGGATTAATTGAATTCTCCAGTATATGTCGTCAGGACTGCATGTACTGTGGGCTGCGTGCTTCGAATAAACAGGCAGATCGTTACCGTTTGCAGCCGGAAGAAATTCTGGCCTGTTGTGCGGAGGGCTATGAACTCGGCTATCGGACCTTTGTGCTGCAAAGTGGGGAAGATTACTGGTTTACAGCAGCCCGGCTGACGAAATTGATTCGAGAAATTAAAAGCCGTTTCGCGGATGTGGCAGTCACACTGTCCATCGGTGAACGAGATGATGAAACTTATGAGCAATTATACGAGGCGGGCGCGGACCGTTTTTTGCTGCGGCATGAGACAGCTTCCCCCCGTTTGTACGCCAAGCTGCATCCGACGATGACGATGGAAAGCAGGCGCAGCCGTCTGCTGGCTTTGCAACGAATCGGCTTTCAGATCGGGGCCGGATGTATGGTGGGGTTACCAGGACAAACAAATAGTGAATTAGCAGACGATTTGGTCTATCTGCATAGCCTGTCACCAGATATGATCGGGATTGGTCCTTTTTTACCGCATAGCAACACGCCGCTTCGGGATGCCAGTCAGGGGAGCATGGAAAAAGCTCTCGATATTATTTCGTTATCCCGACTGGTTGTTCCAGATGCACTTATTCCGGCGTCCACGGCAATGGGAACGATTCATCCCCAAGGCAGGGAGAAGGCGCTTCAGGCAGGGGCAAATGTGGTGATGCCCAATTTGTCGCCACTGGCGGTGAGGCCTAAGTATGCGATTTATGAGAATAAAATATGTTTGGGAGATGAGTCTGCCCAATGTCGTCATTGCCTGGAGCTACGGATTCGTGGAGCGGGATTTGAAGTCGATATGGGGCGCGGTGATAGTTTGAGGGTGCAACGACAACTTATGAGACAGGAAACTTTGTGAGGCTATGACGGAAACATTGCAGTAACCATAAATAAGGAGATGGGTATACGTGAGTGGAGTACGGGAGAAAGTGTCGGCGGATTTTATTAATGAAGCAGAGATTATGGCAGCAGTGGAGCAGGGGAAACAAGAGGCAACAGATCGACACCGTATTTTAGAAATTTTAGAAAAGGGGAGAGCCTGCCGGGGACTGAGTGCGAGTGAAGCGGCGGCTCTTTTGCATGTGGATGATCCTGAATTATTGGAAGAGATGTTCAAATCTTCGAGGGCAGTCAAAGAGCAAATTTATGGCAACCGGATTGTGTTGTTCGCCCCTTTATATGTAAGCAACCACTGCGTGAATAACTGCGAATATTGTGGTTATAAACATACCAATGACAGCTTTACTCGTAGCCGTCTGACACCGGAGGAATTGGTGGAGGAGGTTAGAGTGCTTCAAGAACTGGGACACAAGCGACTCGTGCTGGAAGCGGGAGAAGACCCAGTCCATTGTCCCATTGACTATATCGTCGATTGTCTGCGCCAGATCTATGAGGTCAAGGTGGATAACGGCAGCATTCGGCGGATCAATGTGAATATTGCATCCACAACCGAGGAGGACTATCGGAAGCTGGCAGAGGTGGGCATTGGTACGTATATTTTATTTCAGGAAACGTATCATCGGGAAAGCTATCGTAAATTCCACCTACAGGGACCAAAGCGGGACTTTGATTGGCATACTACCGCCATGGACAGAGCCATGCGTGCGGGTATAGATGATGTGGGGATCGGTGTGTTGTACGGCTTGTATGATTTCCGCTATGAGACCGTAGCGATGCTGAAACATGCCGAGCACTTGGAAGAAGCCTTTGGCTGTGGCCCTCATACGGTTTCAGTTCCACGATTGCGTCCGGCTGAAAATGTAGATCTGGAGCGATATCCGTACCTGGTCAACGATGAGGATTTTATGAAAATTGTATCCGTTCTTCGACTGGCTGTCCCTTATGCTGGAATGATCCTGTCCACGCGCGAGGAGCCGGAATATAGGGACCGCGTCATTGGTCTAGGCGTGTCGCAGATTAGTGCAGGTTCAGCTACAGGCGTAGGGGCATATGCAAAACAGGAAACTGATGATAAGCCTCAATTTGAGGTGGGGGATCATCGCTCACCATCGGAAATTATTAAAAGTCTGTGCCGTGGCGGATATATGCCGAGCTATTGCACAGCTTGCTACCGTGAGGGGCGAACTGGAGATCGTTTCATGGAGCTTGCCAAATCAGGACAAATTCATAATGTATGCCAGCCGAATTCGCTGCTGACCTTCCAAGAATATCTGCTGGATTATGGGGATGAGGAGGCACGTGAACTGGGAGCTGCCGCTCTGCGAGAAAATCTGGAGCGTATACCACGTGAATCAACGCGCCGTTTGACGCTTGACAGACTTGAACGACTGGAAGCAGGCGAACGCGATTTGTATTTTTAGCAATTTATATTATTCGTAGTATCATTTCACGCTATGAAACCTCATGATTTATAATGAACTTGAAAATAAAAGCAGTCGCGTTGAAATCAGCGCGACTGCTTTTGTGTGTCTGGAAAAAAATATGAATACCGAGATGAGGACTTTTAGGAATAACTGCCGGCCTCTACAGCTTGCTCCCATGCCAGCATAGCAGATGGGAAGCATTCAATAGCACGGGGAAAGACCCCCTGTACATAAGCGATGAAAACACCATAGTTCACAATCGGCACGCCGGCAGCTTTCGTTTCCGACATTCGATGAAGCATCGTACGCCGATTGAGCATGCATGCACCGCAATGAATAACCAGTGCATATTCGCTCAGATCATCAGGGAAGCTGGAGCCGGATGCATGCTCAATGATGAGTCGTTTGCCTATTGTTTGGCGGAGCCAGCGTGGAATTTTCACTCGACCAATATCGTCAGATTGGCATTGGTGAGTGCAGGCTTCGGCAATAAGTACACGGTCTCCATCCTTGAGGCGATCAATGGCTCTTGCACCTCGTACCAGTTCGTCCAGATCGCCTTTATGACGGGCAAACAGGATGGAAAAAGAGGTGAGAGGCACATCTTTGGGCGTGTCAGCCGCTACTTTCATAAAAACCTGTGAATCGGTAATGACCAAACGAGGCTTGTGTCCCAATCTCTCCAGTGTCAATCGTAGTTCATGTTCTTTGGTCACTACGGCGATGGCATCACTCTCTAGTGTATCGCGGATTGTTTGCTGTTGTGGCAGGATCAATCGGCCTTTTGGTGCAGCTTTGTCGATGGGAACGACCAGCACAACAACATCGCCGGGTGACAACAGGTCACCGACGATACGAAAACGATCCTCGTTTTGGGGGAGTGTATTCGTGATAGCCTTTTTCAGTTCCGTGTCTCCCCGGAGTAAAGATGCACTGAAAGGAATCAAGGTGAGATCCAGTTCAGTTGCCAGTTTTGTAGTCGTTTTATCTGATTCTGTAAGGGTATCTGTCTTATTCAATACCCCAATAACAGGAATCTTTTTGATACGGAGCTTTTCGAGTAGCTCATGCTCGAATGATCCGACTCCAACGGTGGCGTCGATAACGAGCAGGGCCAAGTCTGTACTATTAAGTATTTCTAGCGTTTTGTTGCGGCGCAGCTCTCCGATCTCACCCTCATCGTCCAGTCCGGCGGTATCCACCAAAACAATGGGACCCGCTGGAAGCAGCTCCATCGGTTTGAAAACGGGGTCCGTGGTCGTTCCTCCTACAGGAGATACCACAGCGACGGGCTGACCAGTCAGGGTGTTCAGAATGCTGGATTTGCCTGCGTTACGGCGACCAAGCAGGACGATATGTGGTCGGTTGCTACGAGGGGTATCATTCATTCCCATGGTGAGTTCCTTCTTCCTGCCCCGGAATTCCGGGCTTGGTTACTGTATAGGGATGGCATAATTGGTCAATCCGCGAACGGGTCAGTAGGCCGCGATCTTCTGCAATATCCTCTGGTGTGCGACCTTGCACAATGGCCGCCGATGCAATGGAGGCAGCCTCATCATAGCCAAGCTCCGCGACCAGCGCAGAAGCCATCACGGCTGAGTTACGTAGATTTGTAATACAGCGTTCCTCACGCACGATCAGGCCACGCACACATCGTTCTTCGAATAGTCGAACCGCGCTGTTCAGAATATGTAGCGATTCCAGCAACGATTCGGCAATCAGCGGCAGGAATGCGTTTAGCTCCAACTGACCCGAGGCAGCGGCCATAGTGATAGCCGCATCTTCGGCTATCACACGCATGGCTGTTAGTCCTGCCATTTCAGCTATTACCGGATTGACCTTGCCAGGCATAATAGAGGATCCGGCCTGAACTGGAGGCAGCGTGTATTCGCCAATACCACCGAAAGGACCAGAGGCCAGTAGGCGAAAATCGCCAGATATTTTGTACAAATTCACGGCGGCTGACTTGAGTAGACCGGACACCTCCACAAAGACATCCATATTTTGAATCGGGTCCATCGGGTGGTCGCTGCGACTCAGTCCAAAGCCGGTCTCATCCGCCAGTTTTTCGACCATCCGATAGCTGTAAGCGCGGGGCGCGTTCATACCTGTGCCAATCGCCGTGCCTCCAATAGGGATTTCCCGCAGCCGCTCTTCGGCCTTATAGAGACGCCAGCGGTCGCGCGCTATAGCCTTTGCATAGGCACCAAAGCCCTGCCCGGCCATCATGGGCAGGGCATCTATTAGCTGAGTGCGGCCTAGCTTGAGTAGGTCGGCATATTCTGTTTCTTTGTGCTGTAAAGCATCCTGTAACGAAGACATTGTGTCACATAAAGGCCGAAGCAGCCGTATCGCTGCAATTCGTAGCGCTGTGGGATAGACATCATTCGTAGACTGACAGCAGTTCACATCATCCAGCGGATGTACAATTTCATACTGCCCTGGTCTGCCTCCTAGCTGTACGATGGCCAAATTAGCAATGACCTCATTTACATTCATATGGGTACTGGTGCCTGCGCCGCCTTGCATAGCATCCACGGTAAACATATGTTGGTGTCTCCCGGCGAGTATTTCATCACAAGCATATACAATGGCAGAGGCCCGTTGGACAGGAAGCCGTTTCTGCTCTCCATTCACTTGAGCGGCTACTTTTTTTACCAACACAAGAGCGTGGATCAGGTTTGGGTTCACAGGTCTGCCACTGACCGCAAAATTGTTCATCGCGCGTGCGGTGTGAATACCGTAAAAGGCGTCTGCGGGAATTTCCATCTCTCCTAACGCATCCCGCTCGGTTCGCGTATTTGTAGGTAGAGGGAAACCTTCAGTCATAGACCTGTTGCCGGAATGCGTGTCATATGCAGCAGCTGACGTGCACTTGCAGCGCGTTTTTCCTCAACCCGAGCATGAACCAGATCTGGCTCGACCAGCTTGAGGGCTTGTGTTGGACATTTACCAATGCAGGCCGGGCCGCCGTCCACACCTTCGCACAAATCACATTTGCTGGCAATCATGCGTTCTTTGGGTTGCAAACGGCCTGACATATTGGTGTACAGTCCGTCTTGAACGACAGGCTGCCCGTTTCGATACTCGGGTACCATGGTAATCGCGCCGTAAGGGCAGGCGATCATGCAGGTTTTACAGCCAATGCAGCTTTCACTGTTAATGAGAATGCAGCCATCTGCGTTCGTAATGGAGCCGTTCGGACAAGCGTTAGCGCATGGGGCATCCTCACAGTGACGACACTGAACGGGTGCAGTGACTCCAAATGATTTAATAACCTTCAGACGAGGGTGAAAATGAAACTCATCATCTGGTGAGATAAAAGGGTTCTCCGCTGAATGTGCGATGACACATGCGATTTCACAGGTACGACATCCGATACACTGGTCGGGATCAGCTAAAACAAAACGGTTCATACAATTCGACTCCTCTCTAACTAACGACAAATATAATGTATACAGCATAAAAAACTTAACGTATTAATGAATGGAGTAATCCGTATCCCCTTTGATAGAAATAGTGCTACTGCGGCTTTGCTTGCCAGGCCCCCGTTGTTGGAAGGTCGTGTGCAGAAGATGATGCGACACATGACCCAGCGGCTCACCTAGAAATTCATCATAAAGTTTAATGATGTGAGGGTTCTCATGCGATTTTCGTACCTGGCGTGCAGCATCATGTCCATAGATGGAGGATTTACGTGCCCGATAAGCTTCAATTCGTTGCTTTTCTAACATGATCTTGGGTTGTCCCCCTCCACTGATACATCCGGCAGGGCAGCCCATCACCTCAATAAAATGATAATCACATTCGCCCGCCTGGACACGATCCAGTAGCTGATAGGCATGCTGTAGCCCGGCGACGACCGCTACCTTGAGCTGTAGCTTGCCTACCTGAACCTCAGCTACTCGAATGCCTTCCTCACCACGTACAAAATCGAGTTGGAGCTTCGGCAGTTTTTCATTCGTCAGCAGCTCGTAACCTGTACGGATGGCAGCTTCCATGACTCCTCCAGTGACTCCAAAAATGGAGCCTGCACCGGAATATTGCCCTAACGGTGAATCGAATTCTTCATCAGGCAGGTTTGCAAAATCAATTCCGCTCTGCTTGATCCAGTATGCAAGTTCACGCGTGGTCAGTACCTCATCCACATCACGGTAACCGTCTGATTCCATTTCAGGACGATCGCACTCAAATTGTTTACAGGTGCATGGCATGATGGCCACGCTGTATATATTCGCAGGCTCCACCTCGTCCAGTTGTGCGCCATAAGACTTGATAAGCGCTCCTAACATTTGCATCGGAGATTTACAGCTGGATAGATGGTCTAGCAGATCGGGATATTCAATCTCGGCAAATCGGACCCATGCTGGACAGCAGGATGTGAACATAGGCAAGGGACCGCCTTCGGTCACGCGACGAATCAATTCCGTGCCTTCCTCCATGATGGTCACGTCAGCTCCAAAGTTGGTGTCATATACCCGGTCGAAACCAAGGCGGCGCAAAGCAGCAGCCATTTTCCCAGGCGTCAAGGTGCCAAACGGCATACCGAATTCCTCCGCGAGTGAAACACGAATAGCCGGAGCACATTGGACGATCCGAAACTGTCCAGGTTTGCTCATCATATCGCTTACCTTATTCAAGTTGTAGCTATAATAGGCAGCGAATAGCGGCTCTCTGATGTCGGCAGGCATATCGCGTTCTTGTATACGCTCCAGCCGTCTAGCGGCGCTTTCCTGTGGAGATGAACCTGCCCAGTCAGATGCGTATACGCTGCATATTTGTACACATTGACCGCAAATAACACATCGGTCTGCATTAATGGTTTGCGGTTCTCCAGGCAGTCCCTCTATGGCATCTACTGGACAAACCTCAGCACAGCGTCTGCATCCCGTGCAGAGCGTCGGGTCAATATGAATGACAGGGTCTGTGCAATCAGTCGTCTTCATACAAGGAGGTGAAGAGATCTTGTCTATAGTGGTTGACATGTTTTTCTACCTTTCTGCGGCTGATTTTGACCTTACAGGCGTGGGAAAAAGACTTCCCGCCGAGGCTCTGGAGGCGAGTCGGATATACCTTTGGCCAGCCGTAGGACATGATTCGGGCAGGCATCTACACATGCAGGCTGTCCGTTCTCTGTTTCCGCGCACAGATCGCATTTGCTTGCCGCGGTGCGGGGAAGGGCCACTCGATTTGCCCGGTGAGTCAGGCCGGACTGCGTCACAAGGTGTCCGGCCCGGTAGACCGGAGACACCTCAATTGCCCCGAAGGGGCAGGCCAAAACACAGGAAGTACAGCCGATACATCGATCCTCATCTATCATGACGACTCCGTCCTCCTGACGAATGGCCTGCACCGGACAGGCATGTGCGCAGGGGGCATTTTCGCAATGCCGGCATTGCACCGGCACATACGTATCCCCTGTACGAACAACATACACCTTGGGTACGACAGGAACGCTGACGGTTCCGACCGAAGCTCCTATACCGTTAGCCTGACTGTGAACGGCGAAGCACGCCAGTTCACAGGCTTTGCAGCCGATGCACTGCCCGGCGTCTGCGACTACAAAAGAAGAAGCAACAGCGCTTGTTCTACCGGCTGCTCCCATTCTACTCATCGAAGCTGACCGGGTATCAGTCGGACGGTGCATCATATTCCCTGTGCCGCTCATCTTGTCACCTTATCAGCCAAAACAGCTTCCTGGACGTTCATCTGTTTGCGAATCTGTTGGTACGATTCATGTACATCACGTTCGGCCTGAGCTTGGTCGGCGATTCGTTCCAGGCGGATGGCACAGTATTTTAATTCCGGGGTTTTGGATACCGGATCGAGAAAATCAGCGGTCAGCTCGTTGCATGCTCCAACCCACCAGTGATAGGTCATGTAGGTCGCACCTTGTTGCACACGGTCACTGATTTGTGCCCGAGCCATGATGCGTCCCCGGCGGGAGGATATGGCAACAATTTCACCATCCAGAATATTCAGATCTGCTCCGTCTTCCGGGCTAATCTGAATAAAGCCAGGCTCATCAGACAATTGGCGCAGCGCACGGCAATTGCCAGTCATGGTACGAACGGAGTAGTGGCCTACCTCACGGACTGTAGACAAGACAAGCGGGTATTTTGCATCCGGTTGTTCTTGTGGCGGACGCCATTCGCAGGCGAATAATCTGCCTTTGCCACTAGGTGTCGAAAATTGATTTCCTTTATACAAATACGGTGTACCTGGATGATCCTCAGTAGGGCAGGGCCATTGCACGCCGCCTTGCTGCTCCATTTTTTGGTAGCTGGCACCGGAGAATAATGGGCAGAGGCTACGCATTTCATCCCAAATTTCCTCTGTGTTTGCATAGGACATAGGGTAGCCCATGGCGGTAGCAACCTCGCTAATAATAGCCCAGTCTGGCTTTACATCACCCTGTGGCTCGACGGCCTTTCGGATGCGCTGAAAGCCCCGATCTGCCGAAGAATATACACCGTCATGCTCGCCCCAAGCAGTAGAAGGGAGGATGACATCGGCATGCAGCGCTGTTTTGTTCATGAAAATATCCTGGACCACGACAAATTCCAATTGGTCTAGGGCTTCACGCAACTCGGCGGCGTTCGGATCACTTTGTACAGGGTCTTCGCCGAAAATGTAATAAGCTTTCAGCTTGTTCTCCTTCAGGATGAGGTGTGGTACCTCCGTAAGTGGATATCCTTTTTTGCGCGGTAGCTCAACACCCCATGCTTTTTCAAACTTTTTGCGGACTGTGGTGTCTGTTACATCCTGATAGCCAGGATACACATTCGGTAAAGCACCCATGTCACAGGAACCCTGTACATTGTTTTGTCCCCGTACTGGTCCGATACCCACATTCGGCTTGCCCAGATTTCCGGTCAACAGTGCAAGGGAAGCGAGCCCTTTTACTACGTCAACGGCCTGTGAAAATTGGCATACGCCCATTCCGTACAAAATGGTAGCGGTAGGGGCCTTTGCATATTCCCTCATAGCCGCCCGGATATCGACCGCCTTGACCCCCGTAATGCCTTCCGCATATTCGGGAGTATATTTTTTAATGCTTTCTACGTATTCGGCAAAGCCTTCGGTGTTTGCTTCCACATATCGTTTGTCGTACAGTCCTTCATGCACAAGTACATGACCAAAAGCGTTCACCAAAGCCATGTTCGAACCGCCCTTTAAGGGTAGCCACATATTCGAGATACGAGCTGTTTCGGTCATGCGCGGATCGCATACAATAATTTTGGCGCCTCTTTGCTTGGCAGCTACAATGCGTCTTGCGACGATCGGATGTGTTTCGGGTGCATTATATCCAAATACGAAAATGAGATCAGAGTGTTCAATTTCAGGAATAGAGTTGGACATAGCTCCATCTCCGAGCGAGTAAGTCAAACCTGCCACAGAAGGGCCATGGCATACACGAGCGCAATGGTCAATATTGTTCGTGCCAATGACCGCCCGCATGAACTTTTGCATGACATAATTGGCCTCATTTCCCGGACCACGTGCGGAGCCCGTTCCCATAATGGAGTCGGGTCCGTATTTTTCCTTAATTGCTGACAGCCGTTCGGCAGTATATTGAATGGCTTCCTTCCACTCCACTTCCTCCATAACTCCATTTTTGCGAATCATGGGCTTGCGCAAGCGTGCAGTCAGAATTTGCGGGTCATTCAGAAAATCCCATCCGTAGTGTCCTTTTAGACACAACGTTCCTTCATTCGTACGACCACCAGCCGGCTCTGCGCCAATTACCTGTCCTTTTTCCACCAGCAAATGAAGCTGACAACCGCTCCCGCAGTAGGGACATACGGTCAATACCTTGTCTGCCATAAGTGCAGCACCTCTTTTATATGAAATAGATGAAACTCGAAACATAAAAAAAGCCAATACAAAAATGCCGCTTTACGCTGCATCCTGTACTGGCTTATCTGCGAGCGAGGAGACAAGGCTCCTTCCCGCTAATCCAACCGGTGTATGTGTTGTAGTTCTAGAGTAATGATAATGTGTCCGTCTCCATGGACGGAGGGGCAGACCTCCCAAGTATAAGTGAAGGGACTGCCGAGTGTTTTTTCGGCTTCGTTCATAAACTCCTTTTCCAGATAGGGACGAAGGACGTCCCAATATTCTCTGACCTTGTCCTCAGCCCCTTCATGAACGAGAATTTCGGACAGATTAGACAATGTACCTCGAATTTCTACCGTAATCCGGAGCGGCGAATCCAGTGAAACCTTGACGTTGTCCGGTCCTTTTCCCCGGTAGTGTTTGACAATACATACGGCCAACTTCCTGATGCGCTCACGGTATTCCAATTCGGTATTCAACATCTGGACACTCCGCTTCGAATCAAAATAAAGGTGTACTTGCCGCACATGCCAGACAGCCTGTGTAGCTAGTTTAGAACAAGACGTAACCGTCCCGACCAAAGTGGTCTGCCCAGCACGGCGTATCACTCTTCTATGGTAGAACAGGTTGGCCCGGAAAGATGTGAAATTCATTACACTGAACCAAAATTTTACATGGATTAGCCCCCTCTTGAAGCAGCTTTACCTCTATGGTTTGTATGATGCTTCTCGTTCTATCGCATTGCTTGTACAGTTCTAATACAAAAGCAGTAGATGAATTTATCATTATTACATTGAACGAAAATGCTAGTCGAACACCAGAAGATATAGATATGTTATCCAAAATGGGTGATATCGTACGTGATTCTGCAACTACCATGATATGTGTGGGATTGGAAGTGGTATTCGTGAACATCATCTTCAGGTATGCGAATTCCGGAAGATTAGTTGCTAAGAGGAATACTGGGTACACAAAGTCATCAATCCAAAGCTAATTTGTCTGTACACAAACCACAGATCCAAAGCAGATTGCCCAAGCCAATGCCTGTTACAGCACCCGACGAACAGCGTTGGTTTTCAAGTCGAGACCCATAATAAAGTGGCAGCAAAGCAATTTATCGCACTGTACAATCGCTTTCATCATGGGGTAAAGTGCGGGTTCAAGATGTAGAATCTATGCGAAATTTAGTTGTAGAAGGGCAACTTAAAGGTCGCCAAATGAAGAAATTACTGCAACGTGTGGCTGAACATAAAGCCGCAAGTCAAGCCATGTATAAATAAAGAGAAGAGGTCCGTGCTAGAATGCATGGGCCTCTTCAAACCTTTAATAATTGATTTTATAAAACTTTACTGTTTAACCAGAACGGATAAATCGCCTTCAAAAACTTGCTCCTCTTTGTGGTTGAAAGTCGACAGCATTACAGTAACGAGTCCTGTTCCATTCCTCATCTCTTTTACTCCAATCACTTCAACGATGGTGTACAATTCGTCGCCTGGATATACTGGCTTAATAAATTTAATATTATTCATAGCAGTTCCAGCAATAACCTCATCACCGTAACTCCCTGTTTCAACCCAAAGCTTAAAAGAAACAGCTAATGTTTGAATTCCTGAAGCGATAATTCCATTAAACCTGCCTTTTAATGCTTTCTCTTCATCTAAATGCATATATTGCGGGTCAAACTCCCTTGCAAATCTGGTAATATCCTCTTGAGTTAATTTTAAAGACTTGGTTTTAAATACTTGTCCGATATAAAATTCATGAAACCGCATTATTACACCTCTTGATTAAATTATTTGCTTATTTATAGAGTAGCATAATATCACCAATCAAGTTAAACTGTCCGTTAGCTTAATGACGTATTGTCCGTCTACAAATTTATATTCACTGAACAATATTTCCCTTTAAAACTCGTAGCGTTATAGCAGCAAATTAATTTAAGATACAAGTATGAAAAGCCTCTGATAATTCAGGGGCTTATTTTGCGTCTTGAGGAGGTGACGAAATACATGGCAAAGATAAAATCCACATTGGATATACAACTGGATCTAACCAGATCGGTTCAAGAATTGACTGAGGTTATTTCTGCTGTAATTGCTTCACAGCCAGCACGCCGGAAAGAAATTCTTATAGGTTTGGATATTGCGGTAGGAAATGCATTAGCAGAGATACAGGCCCAAGAGGAAAAGAATCAAAAAGCAAATGATGATAGCTCAGGAAAAGTTTCCTGAACGGAGAGACGGGGGAAGAAGGTTGGATAAGTGGGAGTTTTTAAGTTCTGTACTGCTTTAGGAAGCAGCGCTGTGACGTATTTTTATGGTGGGTGGTCGGGAGTATTGGGGGTGTTACTTGCTCTGGTCATTATTGATTATGTGACCGGCTTATTTGCCGCTGCCGTAGAAGGTAAGAAGGGTACCGGACCAGGTTTAAAAAGCAAGATTGGTCTTATCGGTATAGCTCGACAGAACTTATGTACCGTTGCGGTCTCTGGCAGATGCCTTGGGCTTATCTTATCACCGGGACAACACCCGTAAGGAAGCGTATTTAAACAGAGCCAAGCTGCAAACTGTCCAACTTGTAGACGATACGGCTTATGTGCAACTCAAGCCAATTGCAGAATCTTACGGGCAGTAGTGTTCTGGGATTCAAAAAATAAAATCGCATCGTTGAAAACGAAAGGGGAAAAGTAATCATGCAATCAATTATCGAAACTGTGCAACCTTACGTAAATACCATCGCCACAGCCGCTGTGGGTGTGCTTACAGCGTTTGTTTTAGGAGGTCTGAACAAAAAACTCAAAACTAAGGTTAACGTGTGGCTAGAAGCGCGTACTACGGCGGCACAGAGGGAAATAATCCATAAAATTGCTGGGGAGGGCTTTGCTTTTGCTCAAACAGCACTTAAAGAAGCTGGAGGAGAACGTAAGCTTCAGGAGGCTTTGCAGTATGCTTCACTTACTCTTTCCAGTCAAGGTATCGTAGTATCCCAAGTAGAGTTAAAATCCGCGATTGAGAAGGCATATCTGGAGTATAAGGCCAAAACAAAAGTGGCACTCGCTACTGACGCACAGCCAAACGAGGAGGCAACACGGGCAGCAGCTAAGGAAGCTGTATCGGGTCTTGCCGCGAAGCTTAATGATTTTTTGGCTCAGGCTACAGCAGAGGTATCATCCGGTCAGGTTCAGACAGCAACTGAGTCTATTCAAGAACCAACAGAATCAGTACAAGCGCCTGCTACGGAGCAAGACTAATACGGCTATAGTTACAAAGTAAACACTAAACAGATAAGGAAAGCCCGAAAGATAGCGTAAACTTGCTTCTTTCCGGCTTTTTGGCATGTTGCTAGTCAGAGCAATTACTTGTTCAGCAGCATGAAGTTATTGATGAAACCCTCTTCTTGTATAAAGATGGGGGTTTGAATTTTCGATGTGAAATCATAATAATATACGCCGCGTCTTTCTGCCTGATTTTTCTGAGAAGTGCTGCCCAAATAATAGACCCCCTTGCCATCCGGGGACATATAGACAAATTGGCGGGATAAAAAGGGCAACTTTATTTTGGTACGTTTACCTGTTGCAATATCAACCAGACTATACTCGGGATTGCCGTGATTAATGAAACGAGTGGTTATGAGGAGCAGCTTATCATTACTGCTGGACATTGAAGTTATTTTCTCTTTTTTTAGTGTGACGATAGAACGCTCTTGCTTGGTAACGTTATTGATTTCTGTAACCTTGTTGTCCGGGGGGACCATAATGGTCTGTGTTCGGTCTGAGATGTCACCTTGTTTATCTCGCTCCCTCTCCGAATACTGTGAATTGTAAATTGTATTTTTTTCTGAATTATAGGCTATAGACCAAGTGATATTATCTTGGTTTTCATCATGCATAAATTTCATGGCGTGCGTTGTTTTATTGTAGAAAATAGTTTTAAGTATACGTTCTCCTTTTTTGACCGCAACCAGAACGAGTGGGCCATCTGGAGTAGTTGGTACGATACGATTGATGGCAAACAAATTATCGGTAAGCTGTTCGATTTTTTTGGTATTCAAGTCATACGAAAATAATTGGTCTCCCTTATCACCAACATCGGCAGAGTAATAAATTTTGTGATCAGGCAAGGACACTACAGAAAGCGGGTATTGAGAGGTATAAGGAACATCGGCCAGCTTGGTCAATTTTTTGCTGTTTAAGTCGTATGTCATAACTCGCATAACCATGCCTTGATCTGATTTCTTCCCATTCACATACTCTGTATAAGTCATGGATAGATACTGGCCTTTCCCGGCCGACACTACTTTTTCATTTGATTGGGCCTTTTTGGGTACAGATGATTCTGCTGGTGGGGTAAAAGAGGGAGAGCAGGATGACAATAAAGCTGGCACGAGCAGGGAAAGTATAAAGAATCTAAAAAATTTGTAGCTACTTGTTCTCAACACGAAGCATCCTTTCTGAGATAAGTGATGAATCAAACTGAAGATGATAACGAAAAGGGAAAGGATAGGACGCGAGATCCTATCCTTTTTTGGTATAAAGATCTTAAAAATCATAGGAATATCTTGCTGAAAATGAGACGTACGAATGCCATTCTAAACCTAACTTCTCTACACCCGTTTTCCAAATATCAATGACTGCATCTGGAAGACTCCCGTTATCAGCTTTATAAAAATTAGCTACGGCATTATTATCATAATTCCTTACCCGAATTTCTGTCCCGAAGTCGGGATTATCAATGGCTCCTTTTGTTGCACAGTCACCTCTTTGGAGTCTATTGGAATTTTCCCCATACGTGTCTGTGAAGTTTGTTCCTCTCCCTGTGCCTCGAACATAGCCACTAGATGTTCCGTTAATTTTAATTTCATTATCATGATCTCCATATGTATAAGTCCCAGGTGATTTGCGTGTACCGCGTGGTAATGCTTGAAGTGAAACATTATTAGTAGTAATCGCATTTTCTTTTTGATCAGGCAAGATAATATCTTTGATAAAACCTTCGCCATCATAAATTACTTTTAAACCAGGCTGAGGGTCAGGGTTATCAATATGATATACCGGTAGTGATTTGGTTGCTTCATCGATCTCTTTATCCTGTTGTTTTTCTTTTTCTAGCTCAGCCTGTTGTTCAGCAGTCAGTGGAGCAATAGCAGCTTTAGATTTTTGCTGTTCAGGTACCGGAGTTCCTTTTTCCAATACAACCATGTTATTGTTCTCATCGTATTGAATGATGGTACCCGCTAACATGCGGTCAGGGATTTTATCTCCTTTTTCGGCATTGGAGGTAGCTGGATAGGCGACCCCAAAAGAAATGAGTAGCGTTGCAGCTAGAAAAGCTTGTGGTAGAAATTTTACTTTCAAACAAAACGCCTCCTTGAAATATTTGTAAATACAAAGCCAGCGTAAAGGAATCTACTAATATTTTCAACCTTTTTATGGCATATATGAATATATTTAATATTTTTTAAGATGGGTATAGGCTGCGGAGAGTGTTCTTTACGTCATTTCATGCCACCGATTATGCCGAAGTTCTTTAATAAAATGCAAAAGAAATAAAGGTTATTGACAACTGTTAAATTATGGACAACAATAGAATGCAATAATATAAAAGTTTTGGAATTTCTGTATGAAGGGTGGATATGACATGAAGCATACACCTACGATTAGAGCAGAATTAGACGGATATTTAAAACAAGAAGGTTTGAGTCTATCGCAATTTGGGCAAGTTGCAGGCATGAATAGGGGGGCGCTAAGTGCCATTGTGACAGGAAACAAGCCTATGTCTGTTAACCAGCTTGATCTAATTACTGAGGCGATGGGTTTACCGGAAGGCCACTTTTACGACTTATTTATAGAAAACTACATCATCGACACGCCCCCGAATATGAGACGAATCGAGCCATTTTTGTATCGTTGTGCGGAGTTGGACAAGTTGGATGCGATCCGTCGAGTGGTAGGAGCCATCATGGACAATCTACTTTATTCGCCCAAACTGTTTGACATTGCAGAAACCCTATTCGCTCAAGGACGCCATGCTGCGGCGCTGCTGCTCTATGAGAGTGTAGCAGAAGCAGAGAAGTACCAACATTCTGAACGTCTGGCAGTCTGTCAATATCGAATATTTACGATTCAAATTGGAGATGATCAAAGTCGGAATATGAAGGCAGCTATACTGTTTGAGCCTTATGTCGAGCGTTTGGATGAAATAGATCAGCTTGACGCATTGAAGGATTTGGCAAACGTATATAGGTCATTACGTAAATGGGACAAGGTAGACGAAATGGCAAGGCAAATGAGAGCTAAAGCGGAAATCCAGTATAGTTTACAACACCAAGAAAAACGAAAGTTTCTAGATGATGAAAAGAGAACAAGAGGGCCGTTATTTGGATACATTGCTTATGCTGACCTGTTGTGTGCTAGTGTTTGTGAAGCTCAAGGCGATTATCAACAAGCTCTACAATATACATACGCCTATGCGGATTTAGACTGGGTTAAAGAGGATGACGAGGACACAAAACACTGGGTAAACCTGTTCAGTCACTGGGCGGTAGGAAATACTTACGTATATAAGCTGTTGTCAGGAGAAATAAGCCTGCTGAACGATTATGTTGAATATATTGCTACAACATCAGCCGCTAACGAGAATGAAAAGCTTTCAAAACTGCTGAATGTTATAATCGCAGCAAACCAGTTTAGCATAGATGTAGACGATATACTCAAACGATTTGAAACGCTAATTGCGACTTTTTCACAACAACCATCATCAGATGATATGTATACCCGACAAGTGATACCGGATTATATCGCGTGGTTTGGTTACGAGTTAGGTTTTTATTATTTATACCGAGGGAAGTACATTGATGGCTTTAAATATTTGATGAATGCAATGGTAAAGTCACATATAATAAATAATGAAACTTACTTTATAAACTGTATGGGGTTGTTTGTTCGTTTTCAAGCCCATGCAGTTCCTGAAACTAAAGCTGAGTATTTCAATTTTATTGAAAGGGTGTGGGAAAACAATGTTCAAAAAAATGGTACTTTTAGTCATCGCGGCTAGCTTTTTGTTTATTGTTACTATGCCGGACCAAGCCTTTAACCACCACCATAGTATTCAGCCTAACGTTACCATTGGAGGATTTTAAAGAAAAAGCTCTGCTAACCTTATGGTTGGCAGAGCTTTCTTCAGTGTAGGAATTACCACACGATTTACTCGAATACTATTTCTGAAGTGATCAGCATGAACTATACATATAGAGTGTCAAAGTCGGATATAGAACTTTTTGCAGATGCGTTAGGCCAGGTAAGAGTATATGTAGTACAGCCGTTGAGCAATGAGTTGATAACGGTCGTTGACTACGGCGGAGTAGTGGAAAAGTTTTCGCCTGATGCAATTAAGATTAACGAGTCGTATTTCTTTCGTAAGCAGTTTGAATTTAGAGTAGATCTTAAAGAACCTACCAAATTGTAATCGGTAGCCTTAAAGGTAGACCATAACAAAAAATAGGAGAGGAAAAGGATGAAGAAAAGAATATTTCTGTTCTCGATTTTATCTTTAGCTATAGCAACTACGGTAGGTGCTGCTTCAGCTTCACCAAGTATAACTAGCAAAAACACCATAATTAATCAAAGATCGGGGGGAAGCGCAACTGTAAAAGAATCCTTTAGTGTCCCTAAAGGATGGGGTCATGTTAAACTTCGTATGAAGAATCACTCTGATCATCCAGTAAAGGTAAGTTTAACTCACAGCGGTTCAAACAAACTATATATTGAAGGATTAGTAATCGCTCCTCACGACACAGTGACTTGGAAATCTACTGACCAAGGTTTCAGCGACGGTTTGCGTTCTGGAGACTACATACTTCAGTGGAGAGGCAGCGACTATAAAGTTAATGGGGAAACATGGGGGGTAGCTGATTCACAGCCTGGAAATCTCTAAGTTATCCTAGCTATACAACTGTCCTTCTAGCCGTTTGGTGAGGAGGGCTAATTATGCGTTTGTTCAAGCCAACAAGTGAATTAATCCCCTTAATTGTTCGGTAGAGCTTTTTTTCATTGATCAGTTTGAATTTAGAGTGGATGTGAATAAGGACTCCGCTGGTATGTAACCAGTATGGAGTCCTTTGGTGTTTATTATTTAGTTGAATACTCACTTACTTCAACGTAAGGATTTTGTTGAATATTACGTAGTCTTTACGGTTGCTGAATGGTCCCTTGTTGTTATTGTGCTTATCAATGGCAAAGAATGAAGGACCTCTACCAGTATCCTTTGCGTCATACCAAGCGGTGAAAGCATTCAATTCTTTTTTACTCAGATCGAATTCTTTATCAAACCCATTACCCATGGTTACAGTAAGAATAGCGCGGTCACCAGTTGCTTGAGAGGCCTCATCTGTATCGGACGAACCAGGTGTTGTAGACGGATCTGGTGTTGGTGTTACCGGCAAATTATTGTACATCTCGAAGGCTCCAAGTGAAAATAGAGAATTACCATTATTACTAGTGATGTTCAAACGGTATTTTTTATATTTTGTTTCATTGGTAAATGAAATTCTTTTTTCTCTTTTTCTTTCCAGTTAGTAATATTTTTTTGTGTATCGAGAATGACCCGTGAAACACCGTCCGACCCTTCGAACATCCAATCTTTTGGCGATTCGGTTAAACTAGATCTACGTGGAGCCAACACATATTTGTTGACAACTACAGGACTTTCAAATTCATAAGCAATCCAGCGTGGATACTTCGCCACGCCTCATAATATAGTATTGAGAAGATTTAATATAATTCCAAGTAATAACAGGGGAGTAGGATCGATCTTGGGTAAGTCATCAGTTAGATAAATATGCAAATATTTAGATTGTATTTATAGATTGGCAGGTTTATGTTTAGACACATTTCGAGGAATATACTTCCAAATATATACAGTAAAATAATGAAGCCTCTGTCACTCCACAAGGAGGAGGTCAAACTGACCCTGAGCAACTCTCAGGTAATCGCGCAATCATGGTATTGACCATGACTACCGGTTTGGACAAGGAATTTGACTTAAGCATGAAAGAGGTCAATGACTTTATCGCTTGGTTGAGAGCAGACAGGCTGGTACTGGATTGACTAAGCATTTTTTGTTAAGAAGCCCTTCCTTTAATCAAGACCTCGCATAGCCTATGGAGTATAGTACCCTAAAATAAAGGAGGCGTTACGTGTGGGGGAAATGAAAAGAGACTACGCGGGAATCACCGGAAGAGTTTGGACGTCGATAGCTGCTGTCTTGGCACTGTTCATTTTGCTGGTAATCATCTTGAAATTAATTCATTTATAAAGATTCTTAAGCTCCACCAGCAGCCACATTAGCTCCTGAGGAATGTATAAGGTTCGCCGTTCGACCCGTCCCCGACCTTAAAGAAGTTGGTGAAACAACAACGTTTTGAAAACAACAGAATGACCTTCAGCCGCTTTTCCGGAGTGGGTAGGGGAATAACCCCTTAACTACGCCTGATCCACGCCGGAGCGGCTGAAATAAGTGGACTGTTTTTACTATTAAGAGCTGATAGAAATCAGTGCAAGGAACCGCCTATATTCACCTCATCTATTCTTATAGCCTTAACCTATCACTTCTATAGATATCATATCTTAGACCAATCAGACATCCCGTGGTATATTGTTGACATTCAAGAGAGAGCCGCTCAGCTTCTCTCCACTAGGTTCGAAAAACACAGGGGTGAATAATGATGAGTAAAAAGACTATGTTCGAGAAAATTTGGGATAACCATGTCATCTATCAGGAAGCAGGTAAGCCGAGTATTTTGTACATCGATCTTCACCTCGTACATGAGGTAACATCGCCACAGGCGTTTGAGGGATTACGTCTTAGCGGCCGTCAGGTACGTCGTCCAGAGCTTACGTTTGCAACGATGGATCATAACGTACCGACTAAGGACCGTTACAATATTACGGACCCGATTTCCAAGCAGCAAATTGATACATTAACTCAAAATTGCCGTGATTTCGGTGTCACACTGTATGATTTGGATACGGTGGATCAGGGTGTCGTTCACGTTATGGGGCCTGAACTTGGTCTGACTCATCCGGGCAAAACGATTGTTTGTGGTGATAGCCATACTTCCACACATGGGGCGTTCGGAGCACTCGCTTTTGGTATCGGAACCAGTGAGGTAGAGCACGTAATGGCAACACAATGTCTCCAGCAAGCCAAAGCCAAAACGATGGAAGTTCGCTTTGTAGGTACCCGCAAACCTGGTGTGACAGCAAAAGACATGATTTTGGGTGTCATCGCCAAATACGGTACAGATTTCGCTACAGGCTATGTTATTGAGTATACAGGTGAATCTATTCGCGAATTGAGCATGGAAGAGCGCATGACTGTGTGTAACATGTCCATAGAAGGCGGAGCCAGGGCAGGAATGATTGCACCGGACGAAACCACCTTCAACTACTTGCGTGGACGTCAACATGTAGCACAAGGAGACGCTTTCGAGCAAGCGGTTGCTGAGTGGAAAGAGCTTGTCACAGATGAAGGCGCTGAGTTTGATGTTGTGCTGGAGTTTGACGTAGATGCTTTGATTCCTCAAGTAACCTGGGGAACGAGCCCGGGTATGGGTACAGATATTTCCTCAACCGTACCGATTCCGGCAAAACTGCCAACCGAAAACGAACGTAAAGCGGCTGAGAAAGCGCTTGAATATATGGATTTGAAGCCAGGTACTCCGATCACGGATATTGCGATTGATTATGTGTTTATCGGCTCGTGCACTAATGGGCGGATTGAAGATTTGCGTGCAGCCGCTGAGGTTGCCAAAGGCTACAAGGTTTCTGACAAAGTAACGGCCATCGTCGTACCAGGTTCGGGACGTGTGAAAATTCAGGCTGAAGAAGAAGGACTGGACATCATTTTTAAAGAAGCAGGATTTGAGTGGCGTGAAGCAGGATGCAGTATGTGTCTTGCGATGAATCCAGACGTGCTGCAACCGGGACAGCGTTGTGCTTCGACTTCTAATCGTAACTTTGAAGGTCGTCAGGGACGCGGAGGACGGACTCATCTGGTATCTCCAGCAATGGCAGCCGCTGCGGCGATTCATGGGCATTTTGTTGATGTACGGGATTGGAAATTCAAGCAGGAAGAAGTAGTCCGCTAGGATACAGAGGAGGAATTACGATGCAAGCTTTTACAACATTAAAAGGAATTGTAGCACCTGTGGATCGGGTGAACGTGGACACAGACGCTATTATTCCTAAGCAGTTTTTGAAACGAATTGAGCGTACGGGCTTTGGACAGTTTCTGTTCTACGAGTGGCGGTTTGATGAAGAAGGCAATATCAATCCTGAATTTGAACCGAACAAGCCTCGTTATGCAGGGGCGTCTGTGCTGATCTCTCGCGCTAACTTTGGCTGTGGCTCCTCACGTGAGCATGCACCGTGGGCGATTATGGACTATGGGTTTCGTTGCGTAATTGCTCCGTCTTTTGCAGATATCTTCTATAATAACTGTTTTAAAAACGGTATATTGCCGATCAAGCTGTCTGAAGAGCAAGTAGAGGAATTGTTCCAGCGTACGGCGCAGCATGATAACTACCAACTGAACGTAGACCTGAATGAAAAAACAATCACAGACGACTATGGTCTGAAAATTGAATTCGATCTGGATGAACATCGCCGTCAGTTCCTGCTGCAAGGCTTGGACGATATTGGACTGACACTCCAGCATGAATCTGAAATTCTGGCGTATGAACAAAGACGCGCTGCGAAACAAGGCGCATAATCATAATTCCCAGTTTAGGTTCAATACGAAGCCATATAGCTTGCTCATTTGTTAGACAGAAAGCCCGTACTGGCAATCCTTTTGCCTGCGGGCTTTTATCATGCTCAAAAAATAAATTGGAAAATAAGGGGTTGACGGTTCGACTCAGCATGGTATTGTAAATGTAAAATGGTTGAAGGACTGTGTCTGTGAGAAACACCAAAAAATACATATATAAGTTAGGGGAATGAGGATGAAGAAATATGGTTGGGTGATACTAGCGGCTATCTTGATTTGGTTGTGGCCGTCCTCCCCTCATGTGAACGCGGCTGGAGCAGATTTGTTTTTAGATGGCAAAAGGGTGGAAGCGCCTGCAGATGCCAAGCCTGAAATGGTCAATGGAAAAATCATGGTACCGCTAAGGGTGGTTGGGGAGCAGCTTGGATATCAATTCAAGTGGGAACCACAATCCTATAAAATCTCAATTCAAAAAAATAGTACCGATATGTCTATGTATGTAGGCCGTACATCGGCTGATGTGAATGGAAAAACAGTTAGTCTGGATGCACCTCCTGTGCTTCGGGGCAGCTCAACCATGGTTCCATTACGTTTTGTTGGGGAGCAAATGGGACTAAAAGTAGATTGGAATAATAAAAGTAAATCCGTAAATCTCAGTCAAAAGGCTGCAACTCAACAAGCAAATAAACAGTCACAATCCCAACCATCGTCGCAAACGTCAACACGGAGTACAACAAGCACCAATAAAACGTCTTCAGCAACAGCGACGACAATAAACCCAGTTGAAGCAGATAAGCATACTGAAGCTGCATCTTCACCAACCAAGCAGCAAAATACAGAACAGACCGCAGCAAATGCGTTGGTTGTAAAAAATATTACTTTTGAGGGTGAAACGTTAAAGATTTCTCTGAATAAAGATGTTACCCCTAAAGTATCCAAAATGACGGGGAATGATCGTATTGTTGTAGATTTACCCGGGGCTTCACTGGCGACTGATTTTCTTCAGCCGTTCCCGATTCGCACCGATGGCACGCGGGCGTTGACGAATAGTGACAGTGAGGATGTGCAGGAAATTAGATTTGCTCCCGCAGATGGACGAGATGGGGGCGTACGCATTGTCATTGCTTTAAATCAGACACGTGATTACGATCTTTCAACCAATGGCCTAGGTGATATCACCCTTCAATTGCGTGAGCGTAGTGTGAATTCAGCAGTGGTAACACCAACGAATGTCGAAGGACGGCGAATCGTCGTAATTGATCCCGGACATGGTGGCAAGGACCCTGGGGCAGGTAGTGTGACTGGGCGACATGAAAAGGAATTTGCATTGGCGGTAGCGTTAAAGGTCGAGCAGCTTCTGCAAAATGATCCCGATATTCAAATCATATTGACTCGTAATGGAGATACGTATCCCACGCTGGATGAACGACCACAGCTCGCTAATAATCAGCAGGCTAGCGTGTTTGTTTCCATTCATGGTAACAGTATGCCAGCTTCTAATAACGGAAAAGCTAATGGGTCAGAAACCTATTATGCACGTCAGGAAAGTTTGAGCCTGGCCACGATCATGCACAAGCATCTTGTAGCAGCAACCGAGTTCAAGGATAACGGCATTAAAGTGGCAAACCATGTGGTGACGAGAAAATCACAAATGCCTGCAGTATTGCTGGAGTGTGGCTACCTTAGTAATATATCTAATGAAGCAGCCATGTTCACAGAAGAAACACAAGAGAAGATCGCTGAAGGTATTGTCGATGGGTTGAAGGAGTATCTCGGAACAGCAGGCACAGGAGCAACGGAACCACTTAACTAAGTGAGGTTTACAATAAAAGCTACTTTCCACCTTATTAATGAAAATTCATGGGGGTGAAAAGTAGCTTTTTTAGTTTTTTCGGCTGTGACTTTTGACGGAAAGCAAATGATCTATATTTTTAGTCAAAATTCGACAAAAGTAGTTCTTTGGCACGTATATTTCTGTTATGATGGAATATATTCGCAACTTTTGGTGTGAGATAACGTCTAAAAGGTTGTCTGATATTACATAAGCGCGTATATCAGGTCGCCGCACCGGAGCATGTGGCAAAAAAATTATGAATGGAAGGGTGACGAATGAAGAAATTTGGTTTTTTGTTGTTATTATTTGTCTTCATGTGGGCGGTTCCGGGTTATGGACATGCGGCTTCGAGTGGAACACAAATCTATCTCGACGATCAACAGTTAAGTGTCCCTAGTGGTGCTAAGGCACAAGTAATTGGCGGAAGTACAATGGTCCCGCTACGCGTAATTTCTGAAAATTTGGGATATGACGTGACATGGAAGCAGCAGGCGCGAACCATAACGATTGAGAAGGACAGTACCTTGATCCGAATGATAATCGGAAGTAAGACGGCGACTGTCAATGGAAGCGACATTAGTCTGGATGCTTCGCCTCTGCTGCGTTCCAATTATGCCCTTGTACCGCTTCGTTTTATCGGCGAGCAAATGGGACTGGACGTAAAATGGGACAGCAGCTCCAAGTCCGTAAAATTATATACCCGCAGTAGCGGGTCTGGAAACGGGGAATTTACACCTCCCAAGTCCGGAAATAACAGTACAGGTACTGGAAGTGTAACTGCACCAACGAATAATGCAAACTCAGGTGTTACACAGGTGCAGGGAATCAGTTTCAGCCAAAACCGTTTAACTATCACAACAGCCAGTGCCGTCAAGCCGAAAGCGTTTACGATGACAGGCCCTGATCGGGTAGTGGTGGATTTGCCAGCGACTGCGTTTGCTGACAATTTCGGAGACCAGCAAAAGCTGGATAGCAGCTTAAATGGTTCGCTGGACATTGAGAATGAAGCGGATGTGTCCGGTATCCGTTATGCTTTATTCCAAAAGGAACCTTCAACGGTGCGCGTTGTTATTGATTTGAAACATGCCATGAATTATACCGCATATAATGATGGCTCGAATCGTGTTATCGTCGATCTGGCTTCCAAAGATTCAGTGAATACCATGCCAGACGCAACGTTACCAGATGGCTCACAGCCGGATGACACACAGACATCACCAACGAACAGCAATGGTAAAAAGGTCGTTGTTATTGATGCTGGTCATGGAGCAAAAGATTCTGGAGCAGTTGGTGTTTCGAGAAAAAACTATGAAAAGACCTTCAACTTAGCGATGGCTCTGAAAGTAGAAAGCATATTAAAGCAGAACCCCAAACTTGAGGTTGTGCTGACACGCAGTGATGATACATTCTTGGAGCTTAAACAGCGCGTAAAAGTAGCTGAAAACCTTAATGCTAACGTGTTCGTGTCCATTCATGCTAACAGCAGCGGTAGCTCAGCTTCCAACGGTACAGAGACGTATTACCAGCGTAGTGCAAGCAAAGCGTTCGCCAACGTTATGCACAAGTACTTTGCACCTGCGACGGGCCTAACAGACCGCGGCATTCGTTATGGCAATTTCCATGTAATTCGGGAAACGACTATGCCAGCCGTATTGCTTGAAGTAGGATATCTGAGTAATGCAAAAGAGGAAGCCACACTGTTTGATGAAGATTTTCAAAACCGGGTAGCTCAAGGGATTGCAGATGGAATCACAGAGTATCTCGACGTAAAATAAATCTTCAACAAATCGCTTGTCAACGTCAAGCAAGGAGGGGGACATATGAACAAGAAAATCGTAATTGCAGGTCTGCTGGCACTGTTTGCCATTGCAGGTGCAGGGTGTGCCTCTAAGCAAACAACGGCTCCTGCGACTCCATCTCAGGAAACACAAACTTCTAATGCACAAAATAGCACACCCGAACAGACGACCCCTGATCCATCGGCTCAGTCTGCTGAAAATAATGGGGCGAGTCAAACACCTGCATCTCCGTCAACAGAGCCTACAAAGACCAAGACGGACACGGAAAATTCAGGAGATCGACAAACACAACAGATTACGGTGTACTATACGGATACTCAAGAGAACGGCTTGAAAGAACAGAAAAAGGAAATTACCTATCCAAGCGAGCTGGAAAAGTTGCAAAAAGCGTTTGAAGCTCTGCAAAAGAGTGGGGATTCTGCTCTAATTCCGTTGTGGTCCGAGAAAATTTCCGTGCATAAGATCAAATTGGATAACGGTGCATTGACTTTTGATATTTCCCTGCCGGACGAGGCTCGATTGGGAGCTGGCGGCGAGGAATTGGCTATCGATGCCTTGAAGAAAACAATGTTCCAATTCAAGGAAGTCAAAACGCTAGATTTGCTCGTAGATGGTCAATCTCTAGAGTCCTTAATGGGGCATGTAGATTTGGATCATCCCATGAGTCGCTAACCGATCAGACGGTATGAAAATTTCTTGGGAATTTGCACACTTTTCACGTGCAATCTGTGACAGATAATGATAATATAGGAGTGTATTTCTCGCCTATGCAGGCAGTCATGCACAAATAGTATTCGTTTCTTTCCGGATGATTATTTAGAGTGACCGTCTTGATGCGGGCTATCCCGTATCAAGACGTTTTTTTTGGTAGGAGGTAGGATTTCCGTGAATGCAGCAACCGCACGTCATATATTGGACACCATCGGTACGATGTTTCCGGATGCCCATTGTGAGTTGAACCATGACAATGCTTTTGAATTAACGATCGCCGTGTTATTGTCTGCTCAATGCTCCGATCAGATGGTCAATAAAGTAACGGCAGACCTGTTTCAAAAATACAACTCACCTGAGGATTACCTAGCTGTTCCTCTTGAGGAACTGGAGCAGGATATTCGCAGAATCGGCTTGTACCGAAACAAGGCCAAGCATATTCATAACCTCTGTCGTATTTTAATAGACCAGTACGGGGGAGAGATACCTTCGGAGCACGATCAACTGGTTAAGCTACCCGGTGTTGGCCGCAAGACGGCTAATGTCGTTGTATCTACTGCTTTTAATGTACCAGCTATTGCGGTAGATACGCATGTAGAGCGCGTTTCCAAACGACTCGGCTTTGCAGGGTGGGATGATTCAGTGCTTGAGGTGGAAAAAAAGCTGATGAAGAGGGTTCCTAGGGATGAATGGTCTTTGACCCACCACAGGCTCATTTTTTTCGGGCGCTACCATTGTAAAGCTCAAAACCCTCAATGTCAGGTGTGTCCGTTGCTTGATGTATGCAGGGAAGGCAAGAAACGTATGAAAACGTCTCTTATCAGAAAAGATAAGGAACGTAGAGCTTAAAGACCCACAAAGGTAACAAGAGGGTTTAACCATTTATGTGTAGAAAAGGATGAAGAGTATGAAGTGCATTTCGGTATATACAGACAATTTTGAAGCATTCTCTGATATTTTTGAGCAAATTGTAACAACAGAATTTGCTGAAAACGAAGAGCGCGAGCTTGAGGGAATCACGGTTAGTCATTCCGGTGATGTACCTGAGCATTATCTGGAGCGTATGTCACAAAAGCCAGAAGTGGTCGTAATGAAGGATAAATCCCGTGGGATTACGATTTTACAGCATGGTCAAGTATTTGAAATTTTGCTGCCAGTGCTTGAGACTGCAGCCAATTAAGTTCAATTAGCGGACGACATGCGTTGCATGTTCCGGTATAGGCGGCTCGGCTGGTTTAACCAGCCCGAAGGCGCATATATACACGAACCTTGCAGACCATCCTGATGTGGATAGAGCCTCTTCCAATGAAGTGTGCATACATTTTGTACCCTGAATTATGGTGTCTCGTTCCGCATGTTCCAAAAGGTGAATGTACGTAATGAGCAGGCTCACCCGTTGTTTACATATCTTGCTTCGTCGTTGTCCCTTGAGGGCTTTGATAAATGCATTCGGTTGCCTAAATACTTATTCCTAATGATCCGTTTTGGACAGAATAAAATGAACTTTTTGTTATCATGTACGAAAACAGCGTTCCCTAAAGCCAGGTACTGGCGGGGAGCGCTGTTTAGTTTTTTTGATGTGATGATTCTCACAATGGCTTAGGAATGCTACAATATAGCTATTTGGTGCAGACAAGTGATAAGGAGTGGAACCGTAGCTTATGATGCAAACGATTACAGGGGATGCGGGAAAGTGGTTGGATACGATAGAACAGATACAGAATACACTGCGTAAAGCCGGGGATGAAGCGGGAGCGAAGGCGGTAGGGGATCTGCTGGAAAAAGCATATGCGCAGGAGCTGACCATTGCCTTTTGTGGACATTTTTCAGCGGGTAAATCGAGCCTGATTAACAGCCTGTGTGGTAAAACCGTCCTGCCATCTGGACCGGTGCCTACGAGCGCTAATGTAGTGTCCATCCGTTATGGACGTCCGAGAGCACTCATTCATCCAGCCCAAACAGCGGAAAATCCAGAGCCGGAAAGCATGGAAGCCTCCCTGTCCGAGCTTGCTGAGTATTGTAAAAATGGTGGAGCCTATGAATCGGTTCAAGTGTGGGAGGATGTTCCCATATTATCTAACGGAGGAGTGCTGCTGGATACACCCGGCGTCGATTCCACAGACCACGGACATGCGCTGGCGACACATTCTGCTTTACATTGGGCAGATATTGTTTTTTATGTAATGGATTACAACCATGTCCAATCTGAAAATAATTTGTCTTTTGCCAAAAGTTTATCGGATTGGGGCAAGCCGTTATATTTGATCATCAATCAAATCGATAAACACCGGGAGCGGGAGCTTTCATTTACACGTTATCGTAATGAGGTGGAGACTAGCTTTCACGCCTGGCAAGTTCATTATACGGACATCCTTTTTACTTCCTTGAAGGAGCAGAATCATCCATGGAACCAGTGGAAACAGTTGACGCACCTGATTCCGAAATTGCTGGAGCGAAAAACAGAGCTTTTGGCATACAGTTTAGTGTCCTCTATGCATCATTTGGTAGAGCAACATGTAGAGACTGTGCAGTCAGCTGAAGAAGAGGAACTGAACACACTGCTAAAAGAAGCGGGTGGGGAAGAAGCCATTTTGCGGCTGGATATAGAGCAGAAAACCTTGCAGCAAGAAGACGAACACTGGAAGATGCTCCCGGAGCAGGAGCGTAAACGGCTGCGTCAAGAGCTGGATCATCTACTGGAACACGCACATTTGACGCCAGCGGAGCTACGTGAAGCCGCAGGCGAATACTTAGAGAGCCGCAAGCCGGGCTTCAAAACAGGACTATGGTTTGCAGGAGGAAAGACTGAGCGAGAAAAGGAAAGCCGTTTGGAACGGCTGACAGG
Source organism: Paenibacillus sp. 1182 (assembly GCF_017833915.1). Taxonomy (NCBI): domain Bacteria; kingdom Bacillati; phylum Bacillota; class Bacilli; order Caryophanales; family Paenibacillaceae; genus Paenibacillus; species Paenibacillus sp. 1182. The sequence continues at coordinate 267,552 of NZ_JAFICR010000001.1, forward strand.
AATGCTGACTGATCAGGTGGAGGGACAATTGCTTCCTCATGTACGGGAGCTTCTGCGGTCTTGGGGTGACGGTCAGGGGTTGTGGACCTCTGCGATGGAGCAGGAGCTGGATGGCATCCGTCCTGTGATAGACCGGCAACTGGTAGAGCAGACGGTGAAGGAAAATGCGTTGTCGCCAGAGTATACGTTAAACTATTGCAAGGACCTACGCGCTGCTGTGACCGCCGATTGCCGCCGCAAGGCGCTGACGCTGCTAGACCGCCTGCTGGCCCAGCTAGCAGTGCGAGCCAAAGCCCGCCGCGCGGCTCTCGCAGAGAAGCGCACTGCGCTGTTGGCGCAGGCAGAGGCGGCGGGCTGCTACAGCACCCGCGTGCAGGCCTCGGCTTCGCATGCCACCCTGTTGCGCAGCTTGCTGCCGCAGGCTCCCGCGCCAAGCGGGTTGCCCTGTGCGGACGCGCCTGCATCGGCGTCCGATACCGCCGCTGCTGCCCCGCCAGCTGCGGCACCAACGGGCGTTGCGCGCCCAGGCATCGCTGGCTCACGCAACGCATCGGCGCAGACGCTAGCTGGGACGGTGGCAGCACAGCCTGCCGCTGGAGGCCGCCGTACGCGGTTGGATGCAGCAGCGGCCCAATTGAAGGCTGCCGCTGCCCTCGTAAGTCCGTACCCTGCCATGCAAGCGGCGGTACGGGATTTACATGCCCGCGCCGCTGCGCTGGAGGGCGGGCAGTTTACGCTGGCGCTGTTCGGAGCGTTCAGCGCTGGGAAATCCAGCTTCGCCAACGCTTTGTTGGGTGAAGCTGTGTTGCCCGTATCGCCGCATCCGACGACAGCGGCGATTAACCGCATAATGGCGCCTGCAAGTGCTGAGCGCCATGCCACGGCTGACGTCCATATGAAATCAGTGGACGCGTTGCGGGAAGATCTTAAATACTCATTTCGGTTATTAGGATTGGGAGAGCCAGAGGCAGCGGGCTGGCAAGAAGCCGTTCATGCTTTATCTCCGGAAGGCATCCATCCTGCGGGCAGGCCTCATTATAGTTTTTTAAAGGCTGCCGCAGCCGGATGGGAAGAAGCTGAAAGCTTGCTGGGACAACAGCTTCAGGTGAATTTAGAGCAGTATCGAGATTTTGTCGCGTCTGAGCACAAATCATGCTTTGTGGAGCATATTGACCTTTATTATGATTGCGCTCTGACCCGTCAGGGCATCGTGCTAGTGGATACGCCAGGAGCGGATTCTGTGAATGCACGGCACACAGGCGTGACCTTCAACTATATGAAGCATGCGGATGCTCTTGTATTTGTCACCTATTATAACCATGCGTTTACGCAAGGCGACCGGCAGTTCCTGAATCAACTAGGTCGAGTCAAAGAGACCATGGCACTGGATCAGACGTTTTTTATTGTTAATGCATCAGATCTGGCTTCTTCTGAAGAAGAACTGCATTCTGTTACCCGGCATGTACAGGAACAACTACAGGCGAATGGAATCCGAAAACCACGTATTTATCCGCTTTCCAGTATGCTGGCGTTGGAAGCTACCGAACAGGAAGAGGCTTCGCTGCGTTCAGCTTCACGTTTTGATGCATATGAAGATGATTTCTCGGCATTTGCAGCCGAAGAGCTGGCAGGTTTGTCCATCGCTTCTGCTATGCAGGAACTGACCCGGCTGCGGAACCGCATAGAGCAACATGCAGCCGATGCCCGGTATAGCGTGGAAGAACGGGAGATTCGATTAGAGCGATTAACTCGCATCCGTGGGGAATTGGAGCATACGCTCCTAGGCCTGACTGATAGCAACGGTGCATCTGTGTTATCGGGCGAGAACGATGAACTGCTGTATCATGTACGTCAAAGGCTGTCCTATCGGACTGGAGAATTTATGGCAGAGGCGTTTCATCCATCTGTTCTGCGTGAAGGAGTAGGTGATCTTCGTTCGGCTTTTGCATCTTGTGGTCGTGAGCTGATGCGTTTAATCGAACTGGAGCTGTCTCAGGAATTACTGGCAACCACACTCCGGCTGGAAAAAACGGGACAAACTTTGGTGCACAAGGCTATACAACAGTGCGTAGAACACATGAACCATCAGTTGCCAGGACTAGATTGCACAATTCCTGAATCGAGAAAATGGGTTGTTCCCGAGCTGAAGGAAATTTCCCTGCAGGAGTCCATTCATTGGAAGGATTATTGGAATAGCTTTAAAAATCCAAAGCTATTTTTTGAAGGAACTGGTCGAGCGAATCTACAAACCAAACTGGAGCCGATATTACGCGAGCGAATCGGGGAAGCTGTGGATCAGCAACGTGAACGAATGTCTGCTTTTTACGTTACGCTGATGCAGGAGGAACAATTGTGGCAGAAAGCTCAGCTTCGAGAGCAAATGCTGGAGACGACTCGTGGCATGGAGCATGCCCTTATGGGCGGTGAGCAGCCACAGGTTTGGGAAGAACTTGCTGGCAAGATTGCGGCTTTGGAGTAAAGATAAATATGTTCACCAATGATTAAAGATCAGGACACCGGGTTGTGGGACAACCCGGTGTTTTATGCATACTCCAAAAAGTAAGCAATACTGAGTAAATAGCCACATTCAATAATAAGAAAGCGATTTAATTTGTCTAATCACCCACCAATTGATAACCTGCCTGAATACGGCTCGTTATCCTCTTTGCCGCCTTGGAATGCGAATGGTAAACTTCACTAAGCCATATAACAACGTCGTGCAACTAATGGAGGGACATTGACATGGAAGTGCTCAGGCAACTGCAAGTTTTTTTTCGCGAGAGGAGACACTATCTGTTTCTTTCTATTTTATGCCTTGCGATAGCGACGGCTCTGGGACTGGTGTATCCGAACCTGCTCCAAAGGCTTATTGATAACGCTATCATCCCAGGTGACTTCGGGAAAGTTCCGGCGCTGGCTCTGACTGTGCTGGGAGTAGTCATCATCAAAGGGTTCATGCAATTTTTACATGGTTTTTTTGGTGGACGGCTAGGTAACTACCTGGCATACCGCCTCCGCAATGCTTGTTACGAAAAGCTGCAATTTCTGTCTTTTAGATATTATGACACGGCCAAAACGGGAGATCTTATGTCTCGACTGACTGGTGATTTGGAGGCAATTCGTAACTTTATCGGATTTGGTTTTGCCCAACTCCTCAATGTGCTATTGATGGTCGTATTCGGCTCTATGATGATGCTGTATATTAACTGGCAGCTCACCCTCATTACGATGATCAGCATGCCATTGCTACTCTTCGTCACATTCAAGTTTGAATCCCGGATTCATCCCACCTTTCAGGAAATGCGGATTGCCCTTAGCGCCTTGACGACAGCAGTCCAAGAAAACATAACAGGTGTGCGAACCGTCAAATCTTTTGCCCGCGAATCATATGAAGTTGAGAAATTTTCAGTACGTAATGAGCAATACAAAAGTAATCAAATTCAAGCTGCTTCCTTATGGAGTCGGTTCTTCCCTGCTATGGAACTAATTGCTTCTGTCAGTGTGGTCCTTCTGTTGGGCATGGGCGGGTATCTGGTCATTCAGAAGTCAATGACCTTGGGGCAGCTCGTCGCTTTCTTTAGCTTAATTTGGTATATTATCGGCCCCATCTGGAGCATTGGCTTTCATATCAATAACTATACGCAGTCCAAAGCATCCGGTGAAAGGGTCCTGGAACTGCTAAATCAGTCCATAGATGTAACCGATGAAGCCGGAGCACTTACACTCGATGCCGATCAGGTGGAAGGACATGTTACGTTTGAACATGTTACCTTTGCTTACGGAAATAAGCTTCCTGCTGTTGTTGACATCAATTTAGACGCACCGCCGGGATCAGTCATTGGAATTTTAGGAGGAACGGGGTCAGGGAAGTCTACCATTATTCAATTACTCATGCGTGCTTATAATGTGAATGCAGGAAGTATCAAGTTGGATGGCAAGGATATACGTCACTTGAAGATTCGTGATTTGCGTGCTCAAATTTCTTCTGTGTTTCAGGAGACGTTTTTGTTTTCGTCCTCTATACGTAATAATATTTCATATGGTTTAAGCCATGTCAGTATGGATGACATCATACGCGTTTCCAAACTGGCTCAGGCGCATGAATTCATAACTGAACTACCGCTGGGATATGACACTGTCGTTGGAGAACGTGGATTGGGACTGTCCGGAGGGCAGAAACAACGGATCGCCATCGCGCGCGCACTACTCAAAAATCCGAAAATTCTGGTACTGGATGATGCTACCAGTGCGGTCGATATGGAAACAGAGCATGAAATACAGACCGGTTTTCAAGAGGTTATGCGTGGTCGAACAACATTTATAATCGCTCATCGAATCTCTTCGCTTCGCCATGCCAATGAAATTGTGGTGCTTGAGGAAGGACGAATCGTCCAGCGTGGAACACATGAACAGCTTATTGCTACTCCAGGTCCATATCAGGATGTGTATCATATTCAATACGCCGATTACATAGCTCAGGCTCCAGACGGTGTATCCGAAGGGCAGGTGAGACCATGAATATACCCGCAGAAAAAGCCAAACCGTTAAAAAAACCGACGAATGAGCGCTTTGTCTATCAAGATGATGATGTCATTGACAAACCGTTTAACTGGTCAGAATTCAAACGTTTGCTGGCATACATGAAGCCCTATGCCCGTCAGATTCTGCCGATCCTTCTGGTCATGATGATTCTTGGTACCATTACCAAACTGACGGTTCCTTATTTGATCAGTCTGGCCATTGATAAGGCAATTGCTCCCGCATGGCCTGCATTACCCAGCGTAAAGTTACTGCTGCTCATCACGGGTGCCGTGCTCTTGTTATATTTAATTCAATGGGCAGCCAGCACGTACCGCATTAAATTCACCAATATTATCGGTCAACGGGTTATTTACGATTTGCGTGAAGATTTGTTCAAGCATATTCAAAAGCTATCCTTTAACTTTTTTGATAAGAGACCGGCAGGTTCTGTATTAGTGCGCGTGACGAATGACATTAACTCGCTACAGGATCTTTTTACGAACGGTGCAGTGAATGTCCTGATTGACTGCGTACAGCTTATCGGAATTATTGTCATTTTGCTGCTTATTAACTGGAAGCTCGGTTTGGCAGTAATTGTGACCGTTCCGATCATGTTTTTGATCTCGACCAAGCTGCGCGTTCGCATCCGTCGCGCTTGGCAAGAAGTGCGTATGAAGAACTCGCGTATCAACTCTCATTTGAATGAGTCTATTCAGGGGATTCGTGTGACACAAGCCTATACGCAGGAGCAGGAAAACATGGCTTATTTCGACGACATGAACAGCTCTAGCAAAAAATCGTGGGATAAGGCTTCTGCCATGAATCAGGTTTTTGGCCCACTTATTGATATTACCGGAGGATTTGGTACGCTTGTGCTATTCTGGTTTGGAGCGCATTTAATTCAGACAGATCAGCTTACAGTGGGGCTGCTGGTTGCGTTTGCCAACTATGTTGGGAACTTTTGGGAGCCGATTAATCGGCTGGGCCAAATGTATAATCAGTTACTGGTTGCGATGGCTTCGTCAGAACGAATTTTTGAGTTTATGGATGAACAGCCGAATATTGCAAACAAACCGGGAGCAAAAGCCTTGCCACCCATTCGGGGTGACATCCAATTTGAAAAGGTCATTTTTGAATATGAGAAGGGACGTCAGGCGCTTAAAGGAATTAGTCTTTCCGTCGAAGCGGGTCAATCTATAGCGCTTGTGGGTCACACCGGCTCAGGTAAAAGTACAATTATTAATCTGCTCAGCCGTTTTTATGACATTACGTCAGGGAGGCTTACGATTGACGGTCAAGATGTGCGTGATGTCACGGTGGAGAGCTTGCGAAGCCAGATTAGCATCGTGCTTCAGGATACATTTATTTTTTCGGGGACGATACGCGATAATATCCGATTTGGCCGTTTGGATGCAACGGATGAGGAAATTGAAGCGGCTGCGAAGGCGGTCAATGCTCATGAATTCATTGTTCACTTGCCAGCTGGCTATGAAACAGAAGTAGAGGAGCGGGGGGGAATGCTGTCCATGGGCCAGCGACAGCTCTTATCCTTTGCTCGTGCCTTGCTGGCTAATCCGCGAATTCTTATTCTGGATGAGGCCACAGCCAGTATTGATACAGAAACGGAGTTGAAAATTCAGGAGGCTCTTCAGGTTTTACTGGAAGGCAGAACTTCTTTTATGGTCGCTCACCGTTTGTCTACCATTCGAAATGCTGATCATATCGTTGTACTGGATCATGGGGAAATCCAAGAAAGTGGTAATCATGAACAATTGATGAAAAAACATGGAATATATCGGGGGCTGGTGGAAGCACAGTTCAGATTTTTGTAAAAAAAAGATCAAAAAATCGCGTTTTTTGTAAATTTAAATGCCGAGCACTATTGCATTCTTGGAGCTAAACCCTGAAAATAAAGATGAAAAGAGATCAGAGCAATTTTCGTCAGAGGGGGAAGAGTTCAAGATGTGGGATGCTCCTTTTTCTGCCAAGGCTAAGAAGATGCTGCTGCTGGGTAGCGGCGAATTGGGAAAAGAAGTCATTATTGAAGCTCAGCGGCTTGGCGTGGAATGTATTGCTGTTGATCGCTATGAACTGGCTCCAGCAATGCAGGTAGCCCATCGCTCTCACTGTCTGGATATGCAGGATGCTGAGGCGTTGAAGGCACTAATTCGTGAGGAAAAGCCCGACATAATTGTACCTGAAATCGAAGCTATTGCTACGGGTGCTTTGGAAGAATTAGAGCAAGAAGGATTTCACGTAGTACCAACGGCCCGTGCCGCCCGTCTTACGATGGACCGGGAAGGTATCCGCAGGCTGGCTGCCGAGAAATTACAGCTTCCGACTGCTGCCTATCGTTTTGCAGATAACTTTGAGCAGTTGCGGTCGGCGGTTCATGAGCTGGGCACGCCATGCGTGGTCAAGCCCTTGATGAGTTCGTCGGGTAAAGGGCAGTCTGTATGCCGGGCAATCGAAGATGCAGAATCCTGCTGGAATACGGCGCTGGAAGGCGCGCGTGCCAAAACTACACGTGTCATTGTTGAAGCTTTTGTCCCGTTTGAGAGCGAAATCACCTTATTGACCGTCAGATCGGTTTCGGGTACGACTTTTTGCCCACCGATTGGCCATATTCAGAAAGATGGGGATTATGTCGAATCCTGGCAGCCTCATGGCATGACGGACAAGCAACTTTCGGAGGCGGAAGACATTGCCCGTACGATTACGGATGAACTGGGTGGTTACGGATTGTTTGGCGTAGAGCTATTTTTAACGGCTGATGGCGTCATATTCAGTGAAGTATCCCCTCGTCCGCATGATACAGGAATGGTGACCATGATCACGCAGGATTTGTCGGAATTTGCACTTCACGTGCGAGCCATCCTCGGATTCCCGGTGCCATCTGTTACGTTGCTTACACCAGGAGCCTCAGCTACTTTGAAGGCAGAAGTGGCTACGCGGGATTTTGTAATAAGCGGTCTGCATGATGCATTATTGCTACCCCGGACACAGGTGCGAGTGTTCGGGAAGCCAGAAACCAAGCCGGGTCGCCGGATGGCTGTAGCGCTTAGCGCTGCAGAAGATGTGGAAACAGCACGGAAGACGGCCAAAGAAGCTGCTAATATGCTGAAAGTGGAGGTAAATCATGTCTAACAATGTGATGATTCCAGTACTGACAATTCGTTCCGTAGAGCTTGGCGATTGCGAAGCCGTAACAGGACTACTAAGAGAAGTCGGATACCCGATGACTTGTGGTGTAATGAAAGAAGTTATGGGAACAACGCGGGAGGACAGTCAAGCGAATATGATGGTTGCAGAAATGGATGGTCGTGTTGTCGGAGTTATCGGCATGCATACGGCTCAAAGCTTGGCTTATCCTGATCCTGCCGTACAAATCACCATGCTAGTCGTGAGCGGGGAGTATCGCGGCGAGGGCATTGGCAAGCGCCTGGTGGCTTGTGGTGAGGAGTGGGGACGTGCGCAAGGATGCTATCATTTATTCATTACTGGAGCGAATAACCGCATCAAACAAGTAGAGGCCCGGGCTTTCTACAACCGAATCGGCTTTGAAAAGCAAGGCTACCGTTTCAGCAAAAAGCTTAGATAATCAGCCTACAACAAGACAATCTAATACTTAAAGCCTCACTACTTTTAACTTAGTTCCGCATGGTTCATTCCGAGCGGGGCTATTTTTTTCCAACTTTTATACCATTGATCCTGCTATAAAACATGATATACTGCTAGAGTAAAGATTACAAAGTTGTAACCAGAAGCGTTCACACCAAGGCATTTATACAACAAGGAGATGACGAAATGAAGAATATGTTGAAAAAAACACTTGTGATGGGAAGTCTAAGCGCCATTTTATCCGCAGGATTCATCGTTCCGGCATCAGCTTCACCAGCTGACGATTTGACTGCCCAACTACAACAGTGGTTTCAAAATAACGGATATACCGTCAATATGTCCAACGGGACGACTACGATAACAAAGACCGTAATTAAGGATGCTTCTGAAAAGGACAAGGCTAAAAACAAAACAGCAAATCCTTCATCCGGCAAGCAAACAACAACCAAACAAGGTAGCCAAAAGGCTTCGCAGTCTAGTAACAAGCAACAGGCCCAAAAACAAAACACAAACTCAGGCGCGGGTCAGTCTGCAGGATCTGATGCACAACTCAGCAAGTCCCAATTTGCAGCTGAGGTTGTAAAGCTTGTAAACAACGAGCGCAGCCAAAAAGGTCTGAAGCCCCTTACATCTAATGCGAAGCTTACAGAAGTAGCCTTAGCCAAGGCGAAGGACATGAGCACGAACAATTACTTTTCCCATACATCTCCGACCTACGGTTCACCCTTTGATATGATGAAAAAGTTCGGTGTAACTTATACGTATGCGGGTGAGAATATTGCTATGGGACAACAAACACCACAAGAAGTAATGAAAGCTTGGATGAACAGTCAGGGACATCGTGAGAATATTTTGAAGGCAGAATATACGCAAATCGGTGTGGCTTACTACAATGGATATTGGGTACAAGAGTTCACACGTAACTAAGATGATAGTAAATACGTTCGAAACGTCATGCCGCTGTTATGAAAAGATAGTGGCATGACGTTAATCTGGAGACCCGCTGACACGTTCAGCGGGTCTTTTGGTGTCTCTTATTCCTCCACAGGCATAACCCTTGCTTTATACCAGAAAAGACATAAGGGACGTATTTATAGTATGATAGCAGCAAGTTGAATGGATAGCAGACTATTTATGGAAAGCTAGGTGAGCAAATGAGCTACGAAATTGTGCATGAAGGTGCCTTTGCTATGCTCAAGGTGCAGTTGAACCCCGGGGAAATGATTAAAGCGGAAATGGGAGCAATGGTTTCCATGTCTTCCAGTGTAGATATAAAGGGGACAGTAGACGGTGGACTGTTACGTGGTTTAGGCAGAATGCTAAGCGGAGAAAAATTCTTTTTTCAAGAACTGAGGGCAGCCCGTGGGCCAGCTGAAGTGTTGTTAGCCCCTGCCAGTATAGGTGATGTACAAGCGGTAGAATTGGATGGCACGTATAGGTTGATGGTCCAAAAGGACGGTTTTCTAGCTTGTACAGAAGGCATTGAGGTTAGCACCAAAATGCAAAACCTGATGAAAGGTTTATTCTCCGGTGAAGGTTTTTTTATCGTAGAAATCAGTGGTCGAGGTACGGTATTCCTATCCTCTTATGGAGCCATTCATCTCATTTATATCGCGCCAGGAGAGGAGCGTATTATTGATAATGCTCATCTGGTGGCATGGCCGGATTATATGGATTATAAAATTGAAAAAGCATCGAAAGGCTGGTTGTCCAGCGTAACGAGTGGAGAAGCGCTTGTATGCCGTTTTCGCGGTGAAGGAACGGTACTGATACAAAGTCGAAATCCGGGAAGTTTTGGACAATGGATCAAAAGTTTCATCCCTGATAGCAAATAGTTTGATTCGTTTGATTAGAGATGAGAGGATAAACTGTTCGCACAAGAAAGTATAATATAAGGGTGGCCATTTGCCATCCTTTTTTTGCATGTTCATGGGAAATTATATGTGACTCTAAGCATTTATTGCGCTTTTATTCCGAACGGTTTATTTGCAAAATGATATAAGAAGCTTTATGTTTATTTCACTAAGCTATCAGGAGGGAACACGAGTGAATTCATCAAAATGGATTTGGCGGTCTGTCGGTTCCGTTTCCATTGCCGCCACATTGCTATTATTGTACGGATTTATTACAGCAGTACAAAGTATCACGGCTCCAGAGCCAATGGTTAGCACTCAACCTGTACATTCCGGTACATCGCAGACACAAACTGCGCCATCCGCTACTAATCAGACGGGAGAGTTTCGGGTAGCTGCCATTGGAGATTCGCTAGCCAAAGGCACGGGGGATGACTCCGGAAGTGGTTTTGTGCGTCGGTCGGTGAGCTTGTTAAATAATCAGGAAGGCCATAAGGCTCAGCTCATAAATAATCTGGGGATTAATGGACTGACGACTCAAGGACTATTGACCAAGCTGGATGAGCCTGGTGTTTCTTATGTGTTGAAAAAGGCTAACGTTATTATGGTCTCGATTGGCGGAAATGATTTATTTCAGGGGGCTCAGGCTGCCCAAACCGGCAAAGAGCCGCCTACACTCAGTGGTTTGCGTAAAGCTGTGCCTGATGCCGCCAAACGTCTGCAAAAAGTGCTGACAAAGGTAGGGAAAATCAATCCGAATGCTAAAATTATCTATGTCGGATTATATAATCCATTCAGTGATCTGCAGGAAATGAAAATTCCCGGTAATCTTGTGGTAACAGAATGGAATCTGGCTGCCATGGCAATTACCAACCAAAACAGCAATATGACTCTGGTTCCAACTTTCGATTTATTCCAGCAAAATTTGCCCGTCTATTTATCATCCGATCATTTTCATCCAAACGGACAGGGCTATCAGGCAATCGCTGAACGTATCGCGCAAGGGTTTGCAGTTGCAAACACGAAGGATGCCGATAAAGTGGATAATGAACAACAGTCTACAAGCATCCAACCTGCTGAAGTGAAAAAGGGAGGGAACAACTAATGAGCATCCAATCTGCTGACAAGAACGGGACTGGAATAACCGAAAATTCGACCTCAAGGGATGCAGTGTCCAGTTTCCATTCCGCCAATCAGGTTGGCAGCACAGGCAGAGACAGAAGCAATAACGAAACAGTTCTCTCTGTTCAGCACGTTAAGAAACGTATCAAACGCAAAATGATCATTCATGATGTAACATTCGACGTTCGTGCGGGTGAAATTTTCGGATTTCTCGGCCCTAATGGGGCTGGGAAAACGACGACTATTCGTATGCTGGTCGATTTAATTAAGCCTACGGAAGGGACGATTACTGTCTGTGGACATAATGTAAATCGTGACCCTGAGCAGGCTTTACGGCATATTGGTTCTATTGTGGAAAATCCAGAGGTGTACAGCTATCTGACAGGATGGGAGAATTTAGAGCATTTTGCCCGTATGCAGCCTGGTGTAGACGAACAGCGTATCCGCGAAGTCGTTGAGCTGGTTCGGCTCGATCGCCGTATCCATGATAAAGTAAGTACGTATTCTCTCGGAATGCGCCAGCGTCTTGGTATAGCCCAAGCCTTGCTCGGTAGACCGAAATTGCTGATTTTGGATGAACCGACCAACGGGTTAGACCCCAAGGGGATCAAGGAAATGAGAGCTTTTATCCGTTTGCTAGCGGCAGAAGGCATGGCTGTATTTGTTTCCAGTCATTTGCTTAGCGAAATCCAGCTGCTATGTGATCGGGTGGCAATTATAAGTAGGGGAAAGGTGCTAGCTGTAGGTGGTGTACGAGAACTGGTTGAGACGCACTCACATATGGCCGTATGGCAACTGGAGCCTCGTGATCAGGGTCTTGCCATATTGCAAAATTCTCCGCATGTGCAAATGATTACGAACGCCGATGAATTAATTGATGACAGTATTGTTGCAGGTAGCGGAGCCGATGCAATTTTTACAGAAATGGATGAAGAGCATATTGCGGAGCTGGTGACACAAATGACGGCTTCCGGTATTTCCGTTAAAGGTGTAACCAAAATCAACCCTACACTGGAGCAGCTATTCCTGAAAATGACGGAAGGTGAGATACTTGAATAACATTTTACCGCTCGTACAAAATGAAACACTCAAAATTATCAAGAAGAAACGATTTTATGTCATTTTACTAGTTTTACTTGTGCTTGTGCCGATTTTTACGTACGCTCAGATGAAAGTGGCAGAAAACAATCGCGAAAAATTCGGCAATGATTGGCGGCTTGAACTGCGTCAGGCGATTACCGATAATCAAAACTCGCTGGGAAGTGACCGGGTTCCCGAGGAATGGAAGACCTACCGTCGGGTCTTTGTGCAGCAGATGCAATATTATTTGGAAAATGATGTGAATCCGAATGAGCCGAGTGGTGTCACTTTTACCAGAGAGTTTATGGATAATTCCATAAATCTGTTCGTTCCGTTGTTGATTATGGCTATTGCCTCCGACTTGGTTTCAGGAGAACGGACGACAGGCACGATAAAAATGTTGCTGACCCGCCCAGTCAGGCGGTGGAAAATACTGCTGAGTAAGCTGCTGACATTGTACATGTTCGTTTCGCTCATCATTTTGGCTGTATTTGTAATTAGCTATGTGATATCAGGCTTGTTTTTTGGTTTTCGCGGTTTTAATGTTCCGGTATTTACCGGATTTCAAATTGTTGGATCGACGGTGGATTTGTCTGCTGTACATGCGATTCCACAATGGCATTATCTGATGCTGCAAGCCGGATTAATCTGGTTTGTCAGTCTTGTGGTAGCTTCGTTAGCCTTTATGGTATCTGTCCTGGTACGAAGTACGGCGGCAAGTATCGTGGTCATGATGGCTGCACTCATTTCGGGCACTATTTTGACAAACATGGCTTCGTCTTGGCAGAGTGCTAAATATTTATTTATGGTTAACCTCCAATTAACCGATTATTTATCTGGAAGCCCCGCCCCGATTGAGGGAATGACTTTACCCTTTTCTTTAGCTGTACTGGGCATTTGGGGGGCTGCGGCATTGATTGTTTCATTCGCCGTCTTTACGAAACGGGATATATTGAATTAAAATGGACAAGGTAAAAGAAAACATCTGTTTGCATTTTTGGTGAAAATCATCAAGAATAAGGCAAAACACGGTTACGATTAGACAAAGGGGGAGCATGAATGGTCGACAAAATCGACTTGTCTGCGGGAGTGTCCGGCACACAAAGCGGAGCTTCAGAATATGGCGCGGACGACATTCAAGTGCTCGAAGGGCTTGTGGCAGTTCGCAAACGGCCGGGCATGTACATCGGGAGCACCAGTTCTTCGGGGCTGCATCATTTGGTATGGGAAATTGTAGACAACGCGGTGGATGAACATCTCGCCAAGTTTTGCTCTCGCATTGATATTACAATGCATAAGGACGGTTCCATTACGGTATCAGACAACGGGCGCGGTATTCCTACGGGAATGCACAAAACGGGAATTCCTACGCCTCAGGTTGTATTCACCATTTTGCACGCCGGAGGTAAGTTTGGCGGTTCGGGATATAAAAAGTCCGGGGGTCTGCACGGTGTAGGTGCGTCTGTAACGAACGCTCTTTCGGAATGGCTTGAAGTAGAAATTTACCGAGACGGTAAGATTCACCGTCAGCGGTTTGAATATTGGCAGGACAAGAAGGGCGTGGAGCATGTCGGGGAACCGACCACAGGCCTTGAAGTGCTGGGCAATACTAACAAGACGGGCTCGAAAATTACATTTAAACCGGATATTCGTGTATTTCAGGCAGGCATTCATTTTAACTACGATACGTTGGCTGAACGCCTTCAGGAGATTGCTTTTCTAAATTCGGGCCTTCGTATTCAACTTAAAGACGAACGCAGCGGAAAGTCAGATGAGTATTTTTATGAGGGTGGCGCAAGTCAGTTTGTTGCTTTTCTGAATGAGGGCAAGGATGTGCTGCATGACGTTATTCACTTTAATGCCGAGAAAGAAGACATTGAAGTAGAGATTGCCATCCAGTACAATGCGGGTTATACAGAGACGATTGCTTCGTTCGTTAACTCCATTCCGACACGTGGCGGAGGTACGCATGAAACGGGATTCAAAACCGCTTACACTCGTGTCATGAACGACTATGCGCGCAAAACGGTGATGTTGAAAGAAAAGGATAAAAACTTGGAGGGCAACGATCTACGTGAGGGCATGATGGCTGTAATCAGTGTCAAGATGGCTGAGGTTGAATTTGTCGGTCAGACAAAGGATCAACTGGGTAGCGCTTCGGCACGGAGTACAGTGGATGCCATCGTATCTGAGCAGATGCAGCGTTTTTTGGAAGAAAATCCGCAGATAGCACAAACTTTGATCAAGAAGGCAGTTCAAGCATCCAGAGCGCGTGAAGCTGCACGTAAAGCTCGGGATGAGATGCGTTCCGGTAAAAAGCGCAGTGAAAGTTCCAATTTGAATGGTAAACTGTCGCCTGCGCAGTCCAAGGATTTTACACGTAATGAGTTGTTTATTGTGGAAGGCGATTCGGCTGGAGGATCAGCCAAGCAGGGACGGGATTCCAAAATTCAGGCCATCTTACCACTAAAGGGTAAACCGATGAATCCGGAGAAATCCAAACTGGCGGATATTATGAAGAATGATGAGTACCGTGCTATTACAGCAGCTATTGGTGCGGGGGTAGGAACAGAGTTTTCGCTGGAAGACAGCAATTATTCCAAAATCATCATTATGACCGATGCAGATACAGATGGTGCGCACATTCAAGTGCTGTTGTTGACGTTCTTTTATCGGTACATGAAAGAGCTTATTGATGCAGGACGCATATTTATTGCTCAACCGCCATTGTATAAAATAACTCGAAAGTCGGGTAAGCTCGAAACGGTGCGTTATGCTTGGACTGACGAGCAGCTTGATAATTATTTGAAAGAATTTGGACGAAATTTTGAGCTTCAGCGCTATAAAGGACTTGGGGAAATGAACCCTGATCAGTTATGGGAAACAACGATGAATCCTGATTCACGCACCTTGTTACGCGTTCAGATAGAGGATGCAGCCAAGGCTGAACGTAGGGTGTCCACTTTGATGGGGGATAAGGTGGACCCGCGCAAACGCTGGATCGTGGAAAACGTAGATTTCACGGAATACGTAGAGTAGTGCTATCAAATGAGGTGTAAACATGAGCTTATCGGAGCAGTTTTTGCCAGCTTTTCTGGAGGAAGTGGTCGGTGACCGCTTTGGCCGATATTCCAAATATATTATTCAGGATCGGGCGATACCCGATGTAAGGGACGGATTAAAACCCGTACAACGTCGTATTCTTTATGCAATGTACGATTCGGGCAATACGCCGGATAAAGCATATCGTAAATCGGCCAAAACCGTTGGGGACGTTATGGGTAATTACCACCCCCACGGTGACTCGTCGATTTACGACGGCATGGTACGGATGGCACAACCCTGGAAAATGAGTCACGTGCTGGTGGACGGTCACGGTAACTGGGGTTCCCAGGATGATGACCCGGCAGCAGCTATGCGTTACACGGAGGCTCGCTTGTCTCCGATCGCAATGGAAATGCTACGCGATATTGAAAAGCGTACGGTTTTGTTCAAGGACAATTTTGATAACTCGGCCAAAGAGCCTGTTGTGTTGCCGTCTCGTTATCCAAATTTATTGGTGAACGGTTCCAGTGGGATCTCGGCGGGATTTGCGACAGAGATTCCTACACATAGTTTACGCGAAGTTATTGATGCCAGCATTGCGGTGATGGAAAAGCCGGAGATTGAGTTGGAAGAGATTATGACCTTTATTAAAGGTCCTGATTTCCCGACTGGTGGACTCATTATGGGTGGCGAAGGTATCAAGGACGCTTACCGCACGGGAAAAGGACGCATTTATATTCGTTCCAAAACGGAAATCCAGTCCTTGCGCGGAGGTAAGCAGCAACTGGTCATTACCGAAATCCCATACCAGATCGTCAAATCAAGACTCGTTACCGCCATGGAAAATATCCGTTTGGAGAAAAAGGTGGAAGGGATTGCCGAGGTTCGTGACGAGAGTGGACGAAATGGTTTGCGCATTGTTGTCGAGCTAAAGAAGGAAGCCGATGCGGAAGGGATTTTAGCATATTTACTGAAAAAAACCGATCTACAGGTGGCATATAACTTCAACATGGTAGCCATTGTGAACAAAGCGCCACATCAGCTTGGGCTAAAGTCCATTTTGGAAGCGTATATTGCTCATCAACGCGAAGTTGTTACTCACCGTATCCAGTATGAACTGGAAAAGGCAGAGGATCGTGCCCATGTGCTGGAAGGTTTGGTCAAGGCGCTGAACATTCTGGATGAGGTCATTGCAGCCATTAAAGCTTCCAAAAATCGCCAGGACGCGCAAAATAATTTGCAATGGATGTTTGGTTTTAGCGAACGTCAGGCAGATTCTATTTTGACTTTGCAGTTGTACCGTCTCACCAATCTGGAAATCACCACGCTTGAAAAAGAACTGGGTGACATCCAGAAAAAAATCGCGCAATATCGTTCTATTCTGGAAAGTGACCGTAAGCTGATCAGCCTAATTCGCAAGGAACTGTTGGAAATTCGCGAAAAGTACGGCATTGACCGTCGTTCAGATATCCAGGGCGAGGTAGAAGAGATTAAGGTGAACCTGGAAGTTATGGTAGGAGCAGAGGATGTGTTGCTGACACTCTCGAAAGATGGATATGTGAAACGTACAAGTATGTTGTCATTCACTCGTTCAGGCGGGGAACGTTCAAGTTCCGGTGTTAAAGAAGGGGATTACGTTACCCAATTGCTTGATGTGAACACGCTGGATGTATTGCTCGTCTTCACCCAGCGCGGACAATACTTTTTATTGCCTGTACATCAGGTGCCAGAGTATAAGTGGAAAGAGCCGGGCACTCCAATTGTCAACGTCATTCCGTTATCGAAGGAAGATCGTATCGTAAGTGTGATTCCGCTCAAAAACATCGAGGAAATCGGCAAAAGCCTGGTATTTGTAACTAAGAAGGGCCAAGTAAAGCGTACAGAGTTGAAAGAATATGCTACAAAACGTTCTAGTGCCGTAGCCGCCTGCAAAGTAGCAGGGGACGATGAGGTGTTATCGGTAACGTTAAGCGAGGGTACCCGGGATATTATGCTGATTACCCGCGCGGGTATGAGTATACGCTTCAAGGAGCAAGAGGTTAATGCGATGGGCCGCGTCTCGGCTGGTGTCAAAGGTATACAGCTGGCGGAAGGCGATGAAATTATCGCAGCGTTATGGGTAGAAGAGGATGAAGGAGAAGTGTTGGTGCTGACCGAGTCCGGTTATGGTAAGCGTACGCTTCTGTTGGACTATCCTACACAGGGAAGAGGCGGCAAAGGTATCACCACCTTTGAGTTCAAGGAAGGCAAACGAATACGTTCGAATGGAACGCGAATCGTGGCTGCCTTCTATTGCCGTGAAGCAATTCAATTATTTGCGATCACAGCAGAAGGACAAACGATGTCCTTCCTTTCGGAAAAGGCTCCTTTGACTGATCGCAAGGATACAGGCAAGTTGCTGGCTCCAGTGGAGAAGAAGGACGAAATTGTGAATGTGCTGCTGCGTAGTGAGCCGCAAGCTTCTCAGTCCATAGAATAATAGGAAAGTCAAGCGCTTTTTAGCTCGAAAAAGAGAGGTCCTCTCGTGCCATTCCGGCACGAATGAGGACCTTTTTGCCGTCATGGTGTCGAACCCTGACCAGCCTTCAAAACCGAGGTGAGACTTCCTTCCCCTTTTCATTTCATGCTCCAAAAACGGCAGGAAACCGGGGCTGTATGGCGAAAATTTAATGTGATGAAATACAATCCGGACGGTGGCCCATACGGTAACTTTGATGCTTTTACTGACCCTGTTATTTAAAGGAGTGAGGCAAAATGCAAACGACCGAATTTGCGAAAATCTGGTCCAGAATGGCTAAGGATTATAAGGTTCATATGGAGCAGCAGCTGGCTCCATCACTAACGGAAGCTCAACTTACGGTGCTGGAGGTTTTGAACGAATACGGCCGTATGAAACCGTCTCAACTAATCCCATATCTCGCCACCACACCAGCCGCGGTTACGATGCTGCTGGATCGGATGGAGCGGAATCGACTGGTCACCCGTTTCAGAGATGTAAAGGACCGTAGAATTGTATGGATTGTTATCTCGGATCAAGGGAGAGAAGAAGTAGAGCGTGGATTGCGAATCCGGGATGATTTTCTGGGTTCTGCACTAAACCGAATTTCTCAGCACAATCAAAATTTGCTGGTTTATTTGTTGGGGAAAATTACAACGAAGACGAAAACTTCAGTAATGACACGTGAGGCTGAGGGAGTAAAGGAACAAATAGAACGAGCAGAATAACTAGAATGGTGGATATATGAAAGTAGCTGTACGCAGCAGATTATCATTTTAAGGAAATTAGGAGTGCGCGGATGAAATACCTATCGTGGTATTCATACCGCGCTTTTTTGTGTTGAAGTATAGGTGATATTTGGGTGAATGTTGACATTTACATAAGAGATGATAAAATAATAGTTATAAATAAATAACATTTCGCATGCAAATAGTTTCTAATTTATGTATATGCATATGGATTGTGAATTGGGTAATAGAAAGAAGGATGGTTCCAGTGAGTGATAGAGAGGAAGACAGACTTGAGGTGTACCGGATTATTCAATCAATAAGAGAGGTTAACAAAACGATATTTTATGCCTTCTGGAACGAGGAGCAGCATTTGGATCTGACGGCCATTCAGCATATGGCTTTGGCAATTCTGAATAAACGCCCCAACATCGGGTTATCCGAGTTGGCAGACATAGCGCATGTGGGAAGCAGCTCTATGAGTGGGGTGGTTGACCGCTTGACCAAGGCGGGATATATTGCTCGCGGACGGCATGAGCATGACCGTAGATCCTTAGTGCTGACGCTTACGCCGGAAGGGAAAGATATCATGCAAAAAGTAGACGACATGTGGATGGAGCGCGTCTTGCCCATTCTGGACATTCCGAAGGAGCATCTAGAGATGGTCCTGGATATCCATAAACAAATGATTATGAAATTAACACCGAAGGGAATGAATCAACTTGAGCAGTCCTCAAATGACACTACCAGGTAATGTACGCAGAGCACCCATTGTGGCCGCTCTGTTGATTGGCGCGATAGTAGCGATATTAAATCAGACGTTGATCAGTGTGGCTTTACCGAAAATGATGAGTGATCTGAATATAGATGCCAATATAGCTCAGTGGCTTAGCACGGGCTTTATGCTCGTGAATGGGGTATTAATCCCGGTGACCGCGTTCTTGATTGCCCGTTTCTCCACTCGTAAATTGTTTATTAGTGCGATGACTATTTTTTCAATCGGCACGCTGTTATGTGCTATAGCACCGAGCTTCAGCATATTGCTGATCGGTCGGCTTATTCAGGCCGCGGGGGCAGGTATCATGATGCCCTTAATGATGGTCGTTATCTTGAACATCTACCCAATAGAGCGTCGTGGCCGGGCGATGGGAACCCTGGGGATTGCTATGGGTTTTGCTCCAGCCATTGGGCCAACCTTATCCGGTTATATAGTACAGCATTATGACTGGCGGGTATTGTTCTGGATCATCCTGCCGATTTCAGTAATTTCGATTGTGATCGGATTTATTTTTCTAAAAAATGTAACGGAGCAGTCCAAGCCAAAGCTGGACATTCCCGGCATCATTTTGTCTACGCTCGGTTTCGGTGGACTGTTATACGGCTTTAGTGATGCAGGAACATCAGGTTGGGGAAGTATTCCGGTCCTGTCTACGCTTATCGTTGGGACAATTGCGCTTATTTTGTTTATTGTTCGCCAATTGAAGGCAGATGAGCCTATGCTGGAGTTCCGTATCTTTAAATACGATGTGTACAGCTTGACGACAATCATTAATGTGATTGTGACGATGGCTTTGTACGCCGGTATGATATTGCTTCCAATTTATTTGCAAAATATTCGGGGTTTTACACCGCTCCAGTCCGGAATGCTAATGTTACCGGGAGCGATTCTGATGGGGCTCATGTCTCCTGTAACGGGGGCTATTTTTGACCGAATCGGAGCGCGTTGGTTGTCTGTAATTGGTTTGCTGATCATGGCTATAACAACTTGGGAATTTACACGGTTGACCGAAACAACCACCTATATGACACTGTTAATTAATTATACGGTGCGGATGTTCGGGATGTCTTTGCTGATGATGCCGATCCAAACGGCCGGGTTGAATCAGCTTCCGCAACGATTGAATGCACATGGTACGGCGATGAGTAACACGCTGCGTATGATTTCCGGCTCAATTGGGACGGCAATTCTGGTGACGGTGATGTCCACACAAAGCAGCAACCGTTTGACGTCGATTGTTACATCTGAGGGACTAACCGTGACGGATAAAGTGGGGATGCTGGCTGCAGGCAATCAAGCTACAATTTATGGGATTAACTCGGCTTTTATCATTGCAACAGTGTTGAGTGTGGCCGCTCTGATTTTAGCGTTTTTTATCAAAAATACGAATGCAAAAAACGCCCATCCCCGTCAACAGCTGGTAAACAGCAAGAAGGGGCAGTCCGTGGCTTCCTCGTCATAAAAGGATAAGATGACGCATTAATTTAATTTTCTACAAAAAAGAACCTGTAACGCATGTGAACAAACATGCATTGCAGGTTCTTTGTGCAAATGGGGATTGAGGATGTAGATATCCAGATGGAGCAGGGCTTTTCGGTTCAAATTTCAGTCGTAATCATGTTCTCGTAAAGCGACCTGGGCCATTCATTCCATGGAAATTGGACAGGAGGTAACGAGTGAAATCTCATATCGTCCTTGCTAACCGGATGCGGTGCTCCAGCGAGTAAGGACCAAAGCGCCAGCTGTTGACCGGGCCGACTCAGATGACCCCCATATTTTTGGTCACCGTAGAGGGGACAGCCGATCGCCTGCATTTGCACACGAATTTGGTGTGAGCGTCCGGTGTGCAACTTAATCTGCACGAGACTGAGTCCATCTGCTTGTCCGATCACGCGGTACTCCAAAATGGCTTCCTTCGCACCAGCCGTGCCAGGCCGAACCGTTTGAACCGTGTTGGTTCGACTATCCTTTAGCAGGTAATGGGTCAGACGGCCTTGCGGGGCCGTAGGAACGCCATTCAGAACGGCTGTATACAGTTTGTGAAAATGACGACTTCGAACCGACTCTGACAGGCGAGAAGCAGCTTTGGACGTCTTAGCAAAAATCATGGCTCCACCTACAGGCCGATCCAGTCTGTGAACTAAACCCAAAAAAACGTTACCAGGCTTATTGTGTCTAATTTTTAAATCTTCCTTGAGTAAAGACAACAGATCAGGATCACCACTGGCATCCTCTTGCGTTGGAACATTGACAGGCTTTACAACCGCCAAAACATGATTGTCCTCATATAGGACAGGGATGTTCGACTGTGCATGTTCATGCCAAGTAAGTTCATTTTGAGTCATAAGAGGAATTTAAGCCTCCCAGCGTCCGAGAATACCACAAGGCAAATTCAATCCCGAGCGTGTGATCGGCAATCCGATTTCACCAGCGCTAATTTGGCCGCCGTACTTTTGTTGCATTGTCATGCTCAGCATGTTGCGCAATACAGTAGGCGAAATACCTGTAGTATAGGAGTTAATGAGCATGAACAGCGGTTGATCTGAAATGATGCTCATGCAGGATTCGAGAAACGGGTATAAGCTTTCTTCAAGCTTCCAAGTTTCTCCGTTCGGTCCGCGCCCGTAAGAAGGAGGGTCCATAATAATGGCATCATAACGGTTGCCCCGACGTTGTTCTCGTTGCACGAACTTGAATACGTCGTCCGTAATGAAACGTACCGGACGGTCAGCCAGACCGGACAATTGAACGTTTTCCTTTGCCCACTGTACCATGCCTTTGGCGGCATCCACGTGAACCACACTGGCTCCAGCATACGCAGCAGCAGTAGTGGCTCCTCCCGTGTATGCAAACAGGTTCAGTACAGAAATGGGTCTGCCTGCACCTTTGATTTTATCCATCATCCAGCTCCAGTTTGCTGCTTGCTCTGGGAAAAGACCAGTATGCTTAAAGCTGGTCGGTTTAATGTGGAATTTAAGCGGTCCATAGCTAATGGTCCAGCGCTCAGGGATAGGTTTTTTCATATCCCAGTTGCCGCCACCGGAGGAACTGCGGTGATAATGCCCATGAACATTACGCCATTCAGCTGTTTCCTGGGCCAAAGGCCATATGATTTGCGGATCGGGACGACGCAGGACAATATCACCCCAACGTTCTAGTTTTTCACCACCGCCTGTATCCATTACTTCATAGTCTTTCCATTCTTGTGCTACATACATGTACAATCCATCCTTCAGCAGTCAATTCAGGATTCAGGCAGCAAGCTGCACAGAAATCCCCATATGGAGTCTATTGTACAACAAACCACAGCAACAATCGAATGATTACATAAATAAGTAAGTAGTCACTTGGTCTAAAATATTTTTTCTCGGATGTACTTGTAATTATAGCGCTTCCATATTAAAATGAAGCCAATCCCACTTGTACGTACAACCATCCGTTTTTTATTATAATAATGAAAATGGAATGAATTGTACGTACATAATATTTTTTTTATCAACACAGCTGAAATTCTACTTCATTAAATAGGCCTCTAATTAATTTGCTTATCCATAGGTTTTCAGCCAGCAGCCGCATGTCATGCGGCTGTTTTGCGTATATTTCCCCAAGATTAAACCTAGTTTTTGAAATTAACATTTGACAATGAGAATCATTATCAAATATTATTTGAGTAACAGGGAGTGAAAGCATCCCATATTTCAAATAAAGGTGAGGGATGAACTTGGGTAAAATCATGATTACTTATGCCAGTTTGACCGGTAATACAGAGGAAATTGCGGAATTGATCGCCGAGGGCGTCCGTCAGGCAGGACATGAGGCTGAGTTGAAGGCTTCGTATGATTGCAGCGCGCAAGAACTGCTCGCATATGACGGGTTCCTGCTGGGTGTATATACATGGGGAGATGGTGAGCTTCCTGATGAATTTTTGGATTTTTACGAGGAACTAGACGAACTTGATCTGTCTGGTAAAAAGACGGCAGTATTTGGTAGTGGAGATACATCCTATACGCAATTCTGTGGTGCAGTGGACTTGGTAGAGGAAAAAGTCAAAGAACGCGGCGCATCGGTCATTCAAGAGAGTCTGAAGATTGAATTCAATCCATTGGATGATGATAAGGAGAATTGCCGAGCTTACGGAAGACAATTTGCACAGGCTGGTATTGAAGTGTCCTGAGAAGAGAGTGAGGGATAGGTATGCGCAATAGCGATAGCTTAAGCGGCTTTCCTCTTCTGCACGACTATCAGCTGGAGGAGATGTGGAGAACTCCACAGCCAATCCGTCAATCACAGAGGAAAAGAGGGCGTGAGGGCTGGAATTGGCGGCAACGGGTTCAATATGCAGTAGGGCATGCGCTCAACGAATACTTTGGAATGGAAGTAAAGGTACGGCGGGAAGTCCCTGTCCAGTATGTGCTGGAGAAATGGTGGCCCAAGCAGTCAGACAGCTTTGAATCTTTGTTCCATTATTGGGATGTCAAAAATAAAGTGTCAGGTGAGTTGTCAAAAATTTGTGGCTTAAATAATGACTTGATGGTGCCTGTGATGCTGTATGAACAATTTTGTACGTCTGTGCCTGAGTTAGAGATCAATATTTCGCTTATTGTTCAGGCTGCTTGGCAACTATCAGCAGAAACAGATTCCCTGCTCATTCAAAAGTACATCGTTGACTATAATCCTAACGTTATTAGTACATTCCAACATATGACAAATGTATTTTGTTATTACGCATTTGGGGCCCTTCCTCAGCTTATTGAGGTATACTGTCTGCTGGAAGGCAAGAAGGTCCGCTTCATTCCGGGGCCTGCTTCTTTACAGCAATCTCTGGATTATGTGAGGCTATTGAGGGATTCCAAAGATGATGTACATGGGACGTCAGAACGCTGTCGTTGCGGGGGTTGCATGGAAAAGCAAGCTTCTCAAGGGAATAGAATGAATAAGAACACGAAGGAAGGACAGGAGGCGAAAAACTGCAAACAACGGTCAGCTGTACCTACGCCTTTCTCTTAACATTATTGTGTAACCCTTTAATTGTAAACTATCCCTTTTTGTGAAAGAGCCTTGGAAACAAGGTTCTTTTTTATGAAAAAAAATTATGAAAAAACTGAAAATTTATGTTGCCTGAATAGATAAATATATCTATAATATTTCAATGTACAATAGTTATATGAAAATATTTAAATATAAAAGACGGTTTGTGGACCATGGATCAGATTGTCCTATGTACATAAAATAAGTCCTGTCTTTTGCATGGCACGTTGCCATGTGTTTATTTACGTTCTCCATTTGGTTTAATGGCCTAATATTTCAATTTTAAAATATTAGCGTTGAATAATAAAAATTTTTTGGACAACAGGGGTGGAAGAAGTGAGTAAGAAAACTGTATTGCCAATCCTCATTGTACTGCTCGTTCTGAGCGGTGGAGCTATTGGCTACTATTATTGGTATCAAGCAACACACTTTGTTAAAAGTGACGATGCGCGCATTCAAGCCGATCAATATAAGGTAATGCCGCAAATCTCCGGAGAAATAAGCCACATTGATGTGGAAGAAGGAGATGTTGTTCAGCGTAATGAACCGATTGCCGAGCAGGATGTATCGGGGCTGGATGCGAGCATGATCAGCAAGTCCGTACTGCGCGCGCCGATCAATGGAACTGTCATTAAGATTTATTCGAAAGAGCATGAAATCGGATCGCCGGGTAGTGCTGTTGCAACTATGGTGGATATGAACAGCTTGTATGTATCCACGAATATTGAAGAAAATGACATTAACCGCATTAAACCAGGACAGCTTGTTGACATTACGCTTGATGCAGCAGGGGACCAGGTGATTCAGGGTAAAGTTCGTAAAGTAGGCGAAGCCTCCAACGCCGTGTTCTCACTCGTTCCTGCAGTCAACACAAGTGGTAATTTTAACAAGGTGACTCAGCGTGTGCCTGTAGAGATTGCTGTGAACAAGCCGAAGGATCTGAAGCTTATTCCTGGAACGAACGTGGAAGTAAAAATTCATACACCTTAAAAAGGAGGGGTCCATGTGGCTGCCAATGATATTGCTGCTGCTCCTTCGACAGATTCTTCCAAAGAACGCTGGCTTGCCTTTTTCGCTATCGTTTTAGGCGCCTTTGTCGCCATTCTGAACAACAGTCTGATCAATGTCGCCATTCCTAGATTGACGACGGATTTAGGATCTACGACGACACGTATTCAGTGGGTTATTACAGGTTACACGCTTGCATCTGGTGTAATCGTACCGATTACCGGATATATGGAGCAGCGCCTCGGATACAAAAAGTTTTTGATTCTAGCGCTCAGCGTATTTTCGCTGGGAACGGGAATATGTATTTTTGCATGGAGTGATTCTTCCCTGATCGCAGCACGGGTGCTGGCTGGTCTGGGCGGTGGTGTTATTATGCCGCTGAGTATGACGATTATTTACAAAATTATGCCGCGTGAACAAATCGGTATGTCCCTTGGTATATGGGGGATCGCCGCAATGGCAGCGCCGGCTGTAGGGCCTACGCTTAGCGGATATTTGATTGAGTGGTTTAACTGGCGGTTCTTGTTTATTGTCAGTGTGCCGGTTGCTTTATTTGCAATTTTAATGGTTATTCTTCTAATCAAAGAGCCGCCTAAAGTAGAGCCGAAGCCGTTTGATCTACCGGGCTTTTTGCTGGCCGCAACTTGTGCCGGAACACTCTTGTACGCATTGACCAACGGCCAGCGTGATGGCTGGACTTCTTTTGGAATTGTATCCCTGCTGTTTATTGCTTTCTGGGCACTTGTTTTTCTGATCTATGTAGAAAGCGGCAAGGATAATGCTGTAATTGAAATCTCATTATTCAAGAATTCAAAGTATACGATTAGTGTTATTGCCTCTAGTCTGGTCATGATGGGGATGTACGGAGGAACGTTCCTAACACCGTTGTTTTTGCAAAATATCCAGCGTGTGTCACCGATTGATACTGGTATTATCCTCATTCCACAGGCCATTGCCATGGCGGCTATGATGCCTATTGCCGGGAAGCTGTTCGATAAGTTCGGAATTGTGCCTTTGGGGCTTGTGGGCCTGACGCTAACCAGCTTTATGACCTATCATCTTCACCAGCTTACGCCAGATACTTCGCATGCCTGGTTGGAAACCGTAATGGCATTACGGGGTCTGGGAATTGGTATTTGCATGATGCCATTATCCACGGTCGGTATGAATGCCGTTCATCCGAGCAAGGTAGCCAATGCATCTACAGCATCCAATCTGGTACGTACTGTAGCTGCATCTATGGCGATTGCAGTGCTAACCGCCATTATGCAAAGCCGTTCGGCTGCTCATGCCCAGCAAATTTCGGAGTCCATTACACCAGACTCGGCTCATACGCTACAAGCGACATTGGGCAGCTCATGGATGTCATCCATAAGTAGTTTAATCACACTAGATGCCACATCAAGAGGGATTGGGGATACGTTCCTCATTTCATCCATACCGCTGTTTTGCACGATTCCACTAATCTTTTTGTTTATTCAGAGGAAGAAAGCAAAGACACAGCCGGAAGCTTAATCAAGGAACTATAAAATACGACTGGATGACTTACATTATTTCCACGGACAGAAAGAAAGGGAATTATCATGAAAATATTGAGAGTAGAAAGTACATTAGCGGCTTTAGTGCTCGGCGGCGCAGTGCTGGCAGGCTGCTCCAGTAATAGCGGGGCGGCTCAGGATATGGTCGTTCCGGTTAAAATCAGCCAAGCACAGCAGGGAATTATCGGACAGGGGAATATTTATACAGGAACGGTTACACCATCGGAGACGGTGAACATCGTGCCTAAAGTGGGCGGTAAAGTGGTTGAACTGCCTGTGGATATTGGCTCCGAGGTTAAAAAGGGTCAAGTACTGTTCAAGCTTGATGATAAGGACATGCGGAATAATGTTGCGAAAGCCCGCGCCGCAGCAGCTGCGGCAGCAGCCGGAGTAAGCACCGCTCAAGCATCCCACGAATCTACGATGGTTCAGGCAAACTCGGGCTTAGTGCAGTCCAAGAGTGGCGTGATTCAATCCCAAAGTGCAATCAATCAGGCACAGGGAGCTATTAATCAAGCCACTACAGCCGTAGAACAAGCAACACATGGTGTCTCCTCGGCAGCCAATACGGTGAAACAAACGCAGCAAGCTTTGGCAGATGCACAGAAGAATGTAACACGTACACAAAGTCTATTTGATGCAGGTGCGAGCACCCAAGCTCAATTAGAACAAGCCAAAACAGCAGTCGTGAATGCGGAAGCGGCTTACAATAATGCACAAAATGCGCAGGCTAACGCGCAAGATCAGCTGGTAGCTGCGCAGAAGGCTCTAACTACAGCTCGCAACAGCTATGATTCAGCAAAAAATAGCTACAGTAATGCAAATAGCGGTTACAGTAATGCGCAAAATCAGCTCAAAGTATCTCAAAATACTGCGGTTATCGAGTCCAGCCAACAATCTCTTAAGCAGGCTCAGCTGAATGTGAACATTGCTCAGGATGCATTGGATGACACCGTTGTTACATCACCGATCAATGGTATTGTGGGCACGAAAAATGCAGAAGTGGGCGAAATGGTATCCGCTCAGTCTCCTGCGCTGGTCATCGCTAATCTGAGTACGGTCAATACATTGATCTATGTTCCAGCGGAGCAGATCAACAATGTAAAAGCAGGTGACAAGGTACAGGTTCGTGTTGCAGCTTCCAACATTGTAACAACAGGTACAGTTAAAAATGTAAGCCCGTTGGATGCAAGTGGAAAAGGCTATCCTGTAAAAATCTCAGTAGCGAATCCAGACACGAAACTGAAATCCGGCATGTTGGCTGATATCAGCTTTGTCGCTGCCAATGCACAAGAAGGAATTGTGGTTCCTACTGCGGCAGTTCAAAAGGATCAAGGTAAAGAATATGTATATGTTGTAAACGGAGACCATGCGAAACGTAAGGAAGTGAAGACTGTTCAGACGGCAGGTTCACAAACACTCGTTACCAGTGGCTTGAGCAATGAGGAGAATGTGATCGTGAATAATCTGGCATTGCTGTCCGATAACTCACCGATTACAATTAGCCAATAATTAGGCTCTAAACTTACGTACTATATAATAGTAGAAGTTTATTATGAATATGCAAAGACAGCCTGCTTAGGGGGCTGTCTTGTTTTTATTTCATTCAGCAAATTTTACATAGGATTAATGTCGATATGGGACTATTTTTGACGAACATTGGTAGAATAGGATAGACTAAATTGGAAATAGATAGTTTACGAGATCTCAGACAAGCGATCGGAGGAATTGTAAGATGGAAGTGAAATTGGTAGTGGATTATGAAGCTTATGAGAATGGCCAAACGATGGCTAAATCTATTGAGGAACTGGCAGCCAAGCCGGAGAGCGCGCAAGTTACAGATCTCATCATTGGAGATTGGGGCGGCGCCTATGAAAGTTCACCAGAGGATTTTATCCCAGTGTTAGTGAAACTCAAAGATCAATTCCCTAAGATACGCAAACTGTTTATTGGTGATATGGAATACGATGAGTGTGAGGTTTCCTGGATTAACCAGACGAATCTGTCCCCATTGTTAGAAGCGTTTCCAGCATTGGAGTCCTTTCATATCAAAGGTAGCCAGGACCTGAGCTTGGAGCCGCTTCGTCATAACCATCTTCAAGAATTGGTTATTATCTGTGGTGGTCTGCCTGTGAGCGTTCTTGAGCAAATACGTAATGCTGAACTGCCTGAACTGCGCAAGTTGGAACTGTATTTGGGTGTCGAGAACTATGGCTTTGACGGTAGCCTGAAAGATGTTTTGCCGTTTTTAGACAGCAATCCTTTTCCCAAACTTACATACTTGGGACTCAAAGATAGTGAAATACAGGATGAAATTGCTATTGCAGCAGCTAATGCCCCTGTGATTGGACAATTGGAAGTGCTGGATCTCTCACAAGGTACGTTGTCTGATAAAGGTGCAGAAGCGCTACTGGCTAGTGAAAGTATAAAAGGGCTGAAGCATCTGGATTTGAGCTATCATTATATGTCTAGTGAAATGATGCAACGTTGGAAAAGCTCAGGTCTATCTGTGAACGTGGAAGATCAACAAGAAGCGGATGAGGAAGATGATTGGCGCTATCCATCACTGACTGAGTAATTTGTACAAATGGATTTCTAAAACGGACTGTTTTCAAAATTAAATTGATCTAAAGTGAGGCGGCTCTATGGTTAGGATGTCAGACTGTAATGTCAGCGAGCCGTTTATCTTGTTCGGTAATCCGGGAAATCGTCGAACTACTGGGCTGCAGGAGGCGAGAAGCAGATTAATGCTTCCGCCCGCTCTGGAGGTTTCCTATAAGAATGTGCTGGAAGCTATTCGGCAGAAACAAGGTCTGAGCGAGCTGATGTTGCGAATAGCTGCACGAGCTACGCAAGATAGCGTGAATGGCAGTTCCTTTGTGCAAGAGAGCATTGATCAGTTACTGGCGGGGCAGATGGACAGTGGTCCGCTGCTTCGTCTGGATGCACCGGGCGAAAGCTTTGAGGTAGAGCGTGAGTTGATTGCTCTGGGTGCCTCGGATGGTGAGGGAGACGATTCTCTGTTGCCATGGCCCGAATGGACACAAGGCACAGGTATATCGGCGGCAGAAGCGCGATGTCTGCAGGAGCAGCACGGTCGTATTTGGCACCCGGCACAATGGTTCCGGGGCTATTGCCGTCTGCTGGCCTGGCTGCGGGATGAAGTGGCTCTGCTCTGGCCCTCGTCACACTGGATGAACGACCCGGCGGAAGTTGCCGTGATGTTCGACAAACGGCGTTGTAGCGCCGATTTAGGCAAGGCAGATATAAGGGTTCCACCAGTGCTTGCATCTTCAGGTGGTGCATTTCGTGATGTTGTCGATCTGCACACGGCAATGAAGGAGAGCGGGTTTCACCGCGTATTTGTGAAAATATTTTGTGGGTCCGGTGCTTCTGGTGTCATGGCCTATCAGGTACATCCCCACACACACGCGGAACTGGCAGTGACCACGATTGGAACGGAAATCATACACGGACAGCGCGTGTATTATAATGCCGGACGATTGCGTCGTTATACGGATAAGCAGGACATTCATGCTATCCTTAACTGGCTATGCCTGGAAGGGGTACATGTGGAGCGCTGGATTCCCAAAGCGACCTTGAATGGGCGTGTTTATGATGTGCGCCAACTCGTGTGCGGATCAGAAGCTTGCCATGCGGTTTTACGTTTGAGCCACAGCCCTATTACGAATTTGCATTTGCGTAATGAGCGGCTCTCGCTGAAGGAAGCCGGATTACCGCAGAATACGGTGGAATCGGTCCAGCTTACGGCGAAAGCCGCTATGAGTGTTTTTCCAGCCTCCATGGTTGCTGGACTGGATGTGCTGGTTCCGGCTCATGGTGGTCATCCCTATGTGTTGGATGTTAATCCGTTCGGTGATTTGCTGTACCGAGTTGAGCATCAGGGTTGGAATCCGTATGAATGGGAAATGCAGCACCTCGCTAATAGGAGCGTGGGTACGGAAAGGAAAAACAGATATGACTGATATGAATCAAATTGTCGGCTCTCATGATATTGTCATGATTACGCTTGATACTCTGCGTTATGACGTAGCAAAGCTGGAAGAAGAGAACTGTCCGAATTTGTGCGGCTCCGGGTCGTGGGAAAAACGCCATACACCGGGTAGCTTTACCTATGCTGCACATCATGCTTTTTTTGGCGGATTTTTGCCGACTCCAGCGAATACAGATAAGACTTCACATATTCGTCTGTTCCACACCAAGGATACGGGATTGCGTACGCATTCACATACGTGGCTGTTCGATGCCCCGGATATTGTGTCCGGGCTAGAGGGTGAAGGTTATCGGACCATCTGTATCGGCGGCGTTATTTTTTTTACAAAGAAAAATAAGCTTGCCAAGGTGCTGCCTGGATATTTCCAAGAAAGCTACTGGCGTATGAACTTTGGTGTTACCAACCCCCGTTCGACGGAGAATCAGGTGAATCATGCTCTGAAACTGTTGGAAAATGCAGACCCGTCACAGCGCTTGTTTTTATTTCTGAATGTATCAGCGATCCATGGGCCTAATCATTATTTTGTGAAGGGCGCAGCCAAAGATTCAGTGGAGTCTCAACGGGCAGCCTTGCGGTATGTGGATGGTGAACTTGGACGTTTGTTTGATGCTTTGCGAAATCGGGGCAAGACGTTTTGCATGGTTTTTTCCGATCATGGTACAGCTTATGGGGAAGACGGCTATGAAGGACATCGTCTGGCGCATGAGGTAGTCTGGAATGTGCCTTACCGCGAATTTATTTTATAGAGCAAATAGAAGTATAGATTGCACTGGTAAAATATCAAGAAATCAATCCAGCGTGAGGAAGGAGCAGAAATGAAAGCCATAAATCTGAATCACTCGCATCCAGCGGATGCGCCAGCCCCGGAGATAGACACAAACTTAGCACCGTCTAGGTTTCAGTGGCCTGAAACTCCTGCTGAATGGGCAAGCACAATCCGTGAAGCTCCTTACCGCTCCTATCTGTACTCTTACCCGCATAAAACGGCCTATCGTCCGTTTGATACACCAGTCTCATTACAGGAGTTGTGGGAGAAGGAGGAGTTAGAAAGCTATTTTTTGTATATGCATATTCCATTTTGCGCGGCTCGCTGTGGGTTTTGTAACCTGTTCACTTTGCCGGACAAGCGTCTGGATGTACATAAGGAGTATGTGGATGCACTAGAAAGACAAGCCAAGCAATGGACACCCATTATGGGGCGTCGACCTTTTTCACGTTTTGCGATCGGCGGCGGTACACCGACCTTACTGGAGGCTCCTTTGGTGGAGCGCTTGTTTGACATTGCGGAAAATATTATGGGACTGGACCCTAAGCGAGCTTCTATTTCGGTGGAGACCTCTCCCGATACTGTGACTGAAGACAGGTTGGAGGTGCTCAAGCGCCGCGGGACAGATCGTGTCAGTATGGGAATTCAGAGCTTTGTGGAATCAGAAAGTGCCGCCATATACCGACCTCAGAAGCCCAAACTTGTTAGAGAAGCACTTGAGCGGCTGGTGGAATACAACTTTCCTTTGCTGAACGTAGATCTGATCTATGGCTTGCCTGGTCAAACGGTGGAAACCTGGCTGTATTCTTTAGAGGAAGCCCTGTCTTACTCGCCAGGAGAAATATTTCTTTATCCGTTATATATTCGAGAAAATACGATTTTAAAGCCAGGCTATACCGGGCTGGATCATGATATTCGCCTTAGCTTGTATGAAGTGGCGCGCGAACGGCTCAAACAAGCAGGATATGTACAATACTCCATGCGCCGTTTTGCTAAAAATGATGGTATATCCAACAAAGAGCTTTTACCCTACAGTTGCCAGGAGGAAGGTATGGCTGGTCTGGGGTGTGGTGCACGCTCCTATACACGCAATGTCCACTATGCCAGCCGTTATGGGGTTAGTGCAGCAGCTACCCGTAGCATTATCGCAGATTATGTTGCTGCGGAACGTCATGATCTGGCTGACTACGGCTTTATTTTAAATGTGGATGAGAGTAAGCGACGCTTTATCTTAAAGGCGCTTCTTCATCGGGAAGGTTTGGAGCTATCAGCCTATGCAGAGCGCTTCGGTGTATCCCTGTCGGACGATTTTACAGGAATGTCGTTGCTGCTGGAATCCGGTATGGCTGTCGTCGAGGAGGGCACGCTGCGACTTACAGAGGAAGGAATGGCCTATTCCGATGCGATTGGGGACTGGATGATCTCCACGTCAGTACGTGAGCGTATGGAAGGATATGTAGGCGCATGAGAGCGACCTTATATTATCGTGGTTCGTTGACCTCGTGTAACTATGCTTGCCCTTATTGCCCGTTCAGTAAAAACGTTGATAGTCGGGAAACGTTGAACAAGGATCGGGTCCAGTTGGAACGTTTTGCTGATTGGGTACGGAAACAGGGCGTTTTGGGGCATCGTCTCTCTATTTTTTTTAATCCGTATGGAGAAGCCTTGATTCATTCCTGGTATCGCAAGACCATGATTGAGTTTTCCCACATGGCGCATGTGGAAAAAGTGGCGGTACAGACGAATCTCTCGACGAAGCTGGATTGGACGAAAGAACTGAACGCGGAGACTGCTGCGCTGTGGGCTACATATCACCCTGGAGAGACGAAAGAGCAAGTTTTTATATCGCAGGCTATGAAGATATATGAACTTGGTATTTCCTATAGTGTCGGTACCGTCGGGTTAAGACAAGCCTTCCCAGCTATTCGTTCCTTAAGATCGCAACTTCCAAGGGATGTTTATTTGTGGATCAACGCTTACAAGGATCGACCCCATTATTATACAGATGCTGAAGTTACTGAATTAACTGCGATCGACCCCTATTTTCAATGGAATTTAAAGGATTATAGCAGTCAGGGACGGGCATGTCGCGCCGGTGAAGATGTATTTTATGTCCAGGGTGACGGAAGAGTAAAACACTGCTATCAGGATCGACGGGTGCTTGGACACTTATATAGAGATGGTCTTAAGGGTCTGAGTGGCAAACGTCCGTGCCGGATGAAAGAATGCGGCTGCTATATCGGCTATATTCATATGGAAGAGCAGCCGTTTTGGGAAATGTACGGTAGTAGCTTACTCGAAAGAGTGCCGCAAGTACAGGTATCTCCGGTTCCATCATTTAGCAGACAGGCTATTCATAGAGATAATGAATCCATATAACAAGGGGTGTCCACATCTAAATGTAATACTATAGCACCTTGATCTATTAGAAAAACGATCAACAAAAAACCGACCCTTGCCATCAAGCAAAGGTCGGTTCATTTGTTTTATAATAACTCTATACGACAATAACTCTATACGACTGTTCTATGCGATATAATCAAGTTTGGATGATAGCAGTAATTTCTTCATCCAGATCCAATCTGATTTGTTCGCGATAGGCACGAATATTGTATTCGGAATATAGGTATCTCAGAATGGCTTCAATCATATTGGCTTCCACCAGATATTGACTGCGGCCCTGTACATGGACTTCTGCTGAATAACCTGTATCCTCTTCCCAGCTTAGTTCTACTGTCACATCCGTGGGCTGGACACCTTTACGTTCAGCCATATGCAAGCAAATAGCGTTGACAATCTCATCCATACTCAAAATCATAGCTTAGTAACGTCCTCCACGGGAATCATCTGGTCTGCGACGATTTTTAATAGCACGGTAGATACCTACTCCGATCATGATCAGGACGTAAATGGCCAGAACGTTAACGGCAAGGCCAAGCAAGCTGCCCAATGCGCCCATGTTGCCGAACAATCCGCCGAAGAGCATACCTGCCAAACCGCCCAGCATCATACCTTTCAGAAATCCGCCGCCACCGCCAAGGAATCCACCGGTTCTGCTTGTATTACCAGCAGTTGCCCCTGACTTGGCTCCGCTATCTGACTTATTAATTCCATTGCTGTCATTCGCCTTGCTTGGTGTAGATTGGTATGATTTAGGTCCGGATTTAAACCCGCCGCCTCGCCTTGCGTCAGCTGTAGATGGTGCGATCATAGCAATGAGTAGGGTAAAAGCCATCATCAGCATCATCATATTTTTCAAAGTGAATGTTTTTTTCATGTAAATATAATCCCCCTTAGTAAATTTGTTTATAGGTCAAACAACCGCTTACCAGTAATACGAATGGCATGGAAAAGGGTTTCAAAGAATTTTAATTTTTAAAAAATTAAATAATAACGTCCCATAAATCCTATGCATGGATTGGCTAAAACATTCAGCTTTGCGGCTTAAGTGAAAACGGATTAGTGTCAGCACTGACATCACCGGCAAGCAGCATACGCAGAACCATTTGGCACCATTCCAGACCTGCTTTAGCATTCAAAAGTCCTTTTTGTACTAAAATATAGTCACCAAAGTTCTTACTGCCAAAATGTAAATTCTCTGCAGGAATATCGTTCAGGATATCCTCAAGATGCTGGATTTTCTGAATAAAATGACGTTTGCGTTCCTCCAGCATACGATTGGCACTACTTTTGTCCGTTAACCAAAGACAGAACAGTCGAAGACTTAATTCATCCCGTGTAACCGGAGCAGCTAACGCTTCCTGGGACCATTGCTGAAGCATATGGATTCCCTTGTCGGTAATGGTATACATTTTCTTATCAGGCTTGTCGGACTGCTGAATCCAACGGGAGGCTAGCAGTTCCTTGCTCTCCATACGGGCCAGTAGCGGATAGATCTGACTGTGCTTGGCCTGCCAAAAAGGCTGGATACGCAACATCAGATCATAGCCGGAGGATTCCTCTCTTGCGAGAAGCCCCAACAGACCATACGATAGTAAATTCATAGATCTTATCTCCTTCATCCATCATAGTAACGGTTGTAACAGCACTGCGGCAGCTATTCTGCAGCTTCATGAAAAGTGTACACTGAAACTGTATGGTTTGACAACTTTCAGTCAGGTCGTTCACAGGTTAGCCAAAATTGATTCTTGTCATTCTCCACGTATATGTGCTTTTTTTCATAAAAAAGGGTAGTTTAAGCTCGTATGTACGAGCTTAAACTACCCTGGTAACCTTCTGCCGAAGCGTATCCTATTTACTGTTCATTTCCATCAACGAGAAGTGTTAACGCTCCTGTATCTGGATGAATAACCATGCCGTGAACGGGGGCATTAGGAGGGAGAAGCGGGTGATTTTTAATAAGCTTCACGGTAGTTCTTACCCCTTCTTCAATGTTGTCAAAACCTTTTAACCATTTATTTAGCTTAATTCCTGAATTTTCTAATGTATTCAGCACTTCCTGAGAAATTCCGCGATCGAGCATTTCATTGACCATGTGGTCTGCATTTAATGCAGCCATGCCGCACTCATAATGACCTACAACGACGACTTCGTCTGCTCCCAGCTCATACAGGGCGACTAGCACACTGCGCATTACACTTCCAAAGGGCTGTGAAATAATAGCACCCGCATTTTTGATGATTTTCACATCACCGTTGCGCAGGTTCATGGCTTTCGGGAGTAACTCCGTTAGCCGTGTATCCATACAAGTGATAATGACCATTTTTTTATTGGGGAACTTGCCCGTTCTATAGGCCTCGTATTCTTTGTTTTCTACGAAAACACGATTGTACTCTAAAATTTCTTTGATGTGATTCACGATTGTTCCCTCCAGATTCTATTAAAGTTTGATATGTACAGCCCAACGTTTATTTTAGGTCTTAGGAGCTGGTCGTACATGTTGTGAGTTGATTATACTTTTTAATATAAGTATCATCAAGTATAGGTATTGTAAAGTTTTATCCATTTTAAGTTAAAGAGGTGACCTCAAATATGGCGCAACAGACGTTGGATCAATTGACGGCTTTAAAGGAGCTTTCACACAAAATCAGTAGTTATGGCGAAGCAGTAGGTCTGCTGCACTGGGATTTACGAACTGGTGCTCCGCGCAAGGGTGTTGACATTCGGTCGGAGACGTTGGGTATGCTGTCCACTGAAATGTTCAAGCTGATGATCTCGGATGAAATGGGACAATTGCTGCAATTTTTTGCCACAGTAGATAAGCTGGAGCAACTGGAAGACAACGATCGCAGATTGGTGGAGGAATGCCGTAAAAATTATGACCTTAATCGTTCGGTTCCGGCAGACCGATACCGGGATTATAGCATTCTTGCAGCGCAGGCAGAGAGCAAGTGGGAGGACGCAAAGGGACATAGCGATTTTGTCGGATTTGAACCCTACTTGTCTAAAATCGTAGACATGAAGCGCGAATTTATCGGCTACTGGGGGGTTAAGGATACAGAGTATGACACGCTTTTGGATCAATATGAACCGGGGATGACGGTTGAAAAACTGGATGCTGTGTTTGATCGTCTCAAAAAGCGCCTTGTGCCACTGCTGTCTAAAATTCAGGCTTCACCGAACCAGCCGGATAAGAGCTTTTTAGATGGTGTGTTTGATGTGAAGCAGCAGGAGAAGTTCAGCCTGTTCATATTAGGTCAGATGGGGTATGACTTTGACGCAGGCCGCTTGGATGAGAGCGTACATCCTTTCGCAACAGGATTAAATCCAGGTGATGTGCGTATAACAACACATTATCTGCAAGATGATGTAACCAGTGCTATTTTCAGTTCGTTGCATGAAGGAGGCCATGCGCTGTACGAACAAAATATTGCTCCTGAGCTAGCAGGATCACTACTGTCGGGAGGAACCTCTATGGGGATTCATGAATCCCAGTCCCGCTTGTGGGAAAATAAAATCGGACGCAGTCGTGCTTTCTGGGATCGGTATTACGATGATTTGCAAAAGCATTTTCCTGATCGCTTGGCAAAGGTTACGGCAGATCAATTCTATCGGGCAGTCAACCGTGTGGAAAATTCACTGATTCGTATTGAAGCGGATGAGCTAACATATAATTTACATATCATTATCCGTTATGAAATTGAAAAAATGTTGTTTAATGAAAAGCTGGATGTGAAGCGTCTCCCTGAGGTGTGGAATGCGAAATATAAGGAATACCTAGGGTTACTTCCACCGAATGATGGACTGGGCGTACTTCAAGACGTTCACTGGTCCGGTGGTGATTTTGGCTATTTTGCTTCCTACTCGCTTGGCAATATGTATGCAGCACAAATTTTGGCGACATTACGCAAAGAGTTACCAAATCTAGATGAATTAATCTCTGCTGGAGAACTTGAGCCGATCAAGCAATGGCTGACCGAACGTATTTACCGTTACGGCAAGAGCCGGACGCCTTCCGAGTTGATTGTAGCCATTACAGGTGAAGATCTGAACCCGGATTATCTCGCCGACTACCTGGAAGAGAAATATACCTCCATATACAAGCTGTAAATCATATGCCATCTTCCCCACGTTCCCGGGCGAACGTGGTTTTTTTTTGTGCAATTAACCAATATATCGACAACCGCATAACAATATATGAAGTCAACGGATGTAAAAAGGTGGGGAGGGAATAAGGATGAAAAACGGCGCTCGTTTCAAAGCTGTGGTGGCTGCGGCACTACTCGGATTACTGTTGCTCAGTGGGTGCACCCCCAAAGGGGGGGAGCAGACAATTGAGATCAGACTAGGCGAGGTAGCCCGTACGGTCTTTTATGCGCCGCAGTATGTAGCCTTGAGCCAGGGAATGTTTGCTCAGGAGGGACTGGATGTCCAATTGGCAACGATTCCCGGGGGGGACAAGGCGATGACGGCGTTGTTGTCCAACCAGGCGGATATCGCGCTCATCGGCGCGGAAACATCTATTTATGTGTATCAGCAAGGAGCAGAGGACCCTATCATTAATTTTGCCCAACTGACACAGAAGGATGGAACCTTTTTGTTTGCCCGTCAAACGCAGGATAACTTTGCATGGAAAAAGCTGAAAGGACAAAATTTTTTGGGGCAACGCAAGGGAGGAATGCCGCAAATGTCACTTGAATTTACGCTTCGCAAACACGGCATTGATCCTCATAAGGATCTGAAGCTGATTCAAAATATTGATTTTGCTAATGTTGCCTCTGCTTTCGGCTCGGGTACAGGGGATTATGTACAGCTATTTGAGCCACAGGCATCTATTTTTGAAAAGGCAGGTCGTGGGCGGGTAGTTGCCTCTATCGGTGTGGAGAGCGGCGAATTGCCGTATACGGTATATATGGCTAAGCAAAGCTACCTGAAGGCAAATAGCGAGGCTGCACAGAAATTTACAAATGCTGTATATCGGGCACAACAGTGGATTGCTACGCATTCACCTGAACAGATTGCCGAAGCAATCACGCCCTATTTTAAAGATACAGATTTAGCTATTTTGACGAGTAGTATCAAGCGATATAAGGAACAGAGCACCTATGCTTTGAACCCGATGATTGAGGAAAAGGAATGGAAGAACTTACAGGATGTCATGACCTCGGCAGGGGAGCTTAAAAGTCCAGTTGCACTGGATAAGCTAGTGAACCCAAGTTTTGCCCAACAAGCGATTTCGTCAAATTCTACCGGAAATACTGAACCGCCTGTGAAAAAGAGCACAACTGAATCTACGGATGCAGGTGTCGATGCTGGAGGTTCGTCATGATGGAGGAACGGAGTGATCTAACTTCGGACGCGACAAGACCGATGGTGAGACTGGAGCAAGTGACGCATGTCTATGTAACGGATCGTGAAGCTTCGCTGGCGGTTGAGAATATTGATTTTTCCGTAGAGACAGGGGAGTTTGTCAGCTTGGTCGGCCCAAGCGGCTGCGGCAAAACGACGATCCTGTCCATGATCGCAGGGCTACTGCGTCCAGCGGCAGGCCTAGTCATGTTGCAAGGTCAGCCGGTAAGTGGGCCGAGTCCAGAAGTTGGTTACATGCTGCAGCAGGATTATCTGTTCCCGTGGCGGACGATCATGGAGAACGCATTGTTGGGTCTGGAACTAGCCAACAGAGTAGATGAAGCTGCACGTGAGCAGACAAGGCTGTTACTGGAAGGCATGGGTCTGGGAGGGAAGGAGCATCTGCATCCATCCCAGTTGTCTGGGGGAATGCGCCAGCGCGTGGCGCTGGTACGGACGCTGGCGACCAATCCGGGATTGCTGCTGCTGGATGAGCCGTTCTCCGCGCTGGATTATCAAACCAAGCTACAGCTGGAAGATCTGATTGCGGAAACCTTGCGCGAGCGGAGGAAGACGGCTATTTTAGTCACACATGATTTGGCCGAAGCCATTGCGGTCAGTGACCGGATTATAGTGATGGGTCGAAATCCTGGTCATGTCCGACGTACCTTCGAGATTCCGGGTTGCATCCGAGAAGCTCAGCCTTTTTATGCACGCGAGCAGCCGGGTTTTAATGAGCTTTTTCATGAAATATGGGGTGAACTGGAGGCTTCGGGAGCAAAGGAGTGAGTTAACGTATGAAGGACGAAGCGGATCAGCTTGAGCAACGTTGGATTCAAGGACTACATCAGGCGTATTTACGCAGCAGGCGTTCGCAACGATGGTTAGTGACAGGGGTACAGACAGCTATTTTACTGCTTTTGTTTGTATTATGGGAAATTGCAGGTCGATTGAAGTGGATTGATGTACTGTTGTTCAGCTATCCGAGCAAAATTTTCACCCAGATCGGTAAGGATGCGGTCAGTGGTGAATTATGGGGACATGTAGGTGTCACCGTGGGAGAGACGATGGCGGGGTTTTTACTCGGTACACTGTTAGGTACGTTGCTGGCTGTACTTATTTGGTGGTCACCGTTTTTGTCGAGGGTGCTTGACCCCTATATGGTCGTGTTCAACAGTATGCCTAAGGTGGCGCTAGGTCCAATTTTTATCGTTATGTTTGGGGCGGGATTTACTGCTATTCTAATGACAACCCTCTCCATTACGGTCATCATTACGACACTAGTCGTATACAACAGCTTTCAGGAAGTCGATTCGAATCTAATCAAAGTGGTTCGCACGTTTGGCGGATCACGCCGTGATACGTTTCAAAAGGTGATTTTGCCTGCATCCTTTCCTGCAATTGTCTCTACACTGAAAGTGAATGTGGGTATGGCATGGGTTGGCGTGATTGTTGGTGAATTTCTGGTAGCTAAAAACGGCTTAGGCTATTTGATTATCTATGGTTTTCAGGTATTCAATTTCACGCTGGTTATGTCCAGTTTGTTGATCATTGCTGTCGTAGCTACTCTGATGTATCAGGCGGTCGTGTATGTGGAGCATCGCCTGCTTTCGGGTCGTCCTCATCGGTAATAATAAAAGTTCTGAACATTTGTGTAAAACGTGAAAATAAAGTACCATGAAAAATGAAAATACTTAAAATTTATGAAAATGCTAAAACAGATTTCATCCAGAGAGGACAGAATTTTTTCATGGGCTTTCGTACGATTAAAACGGCTATTGCCGCATTAATGGCCGTACTTATTGCGGAGGGTTTTGGCATTCATGGTGCTACCTCAGCAGGGCTTTTAGCGATTTTGGGGGTGGATGTCACACGCAAGAGAAGTCTCCGTACTATTTCGGCGAGATTTTTTGCATCCGTCGTGGGGCTTCTTTTTGCTTGTGTTTTGTTTGTAGTATTCGGATTCCATGATTGGGTACTGGCATTATATATTTTAACGGCGTTTCCAGTCATTGTACGGGTGGGCTTTAAAGAAGGGATTGTCACCGGTTCGGTCGTGGTTTTTCGCGTATTCAGCGGCGGCGTGATTGATATGGAGGTACTGCTGACCCAGCTAGGTCTGCTAGTGATTGGACTGGGTTCCGCAATGATTGTCAATTTAGCCTATATGCCGGGTTCTGATAATACCATGCAACAAATTCGGCAGGAGGTAGATCGGACATTTTCTGTTATATTCAGAAATATGGCCAATACGCTGCGTAGTCCAGCATACATATGGGATGGCAAGGAAGTTATTGAAGCGAACAGCGTGATAGCCAAAGGGGTCACTGAGGCGGGGCGTTCCTTGGAAAATCAGATGCTTCGTCCCCAAGAGGGCTGGAATGTGTATTTTTATATGCGAAAAGAACAGCTGGATTCGATCCAAAACATGATGCAGTTGATCGCACAAATGTATCAGCATATGCCGCAGGCCAAGCTTCTGGCTGAGCTGTTCGACCAGCTTAGCAATGACGTTTTGGCTGGACATTATACGGGACAGACCGAGAAGCTGCTGGAGCAGGTTCGTGAAGAATTTAAAGCCATGGAGCTTCCCGCAACCCGGGAGGAATTTGAGATTCGTTCGGCATTATTACAGCTTACACATGAGCTTCATCAGTATTTGAAAATTGCGAAAAAGGACAAGGCCCCTACTCCAGTAAGAAATTAGAGTAAAGGCCTTGAGCGGCTACTATCCATGACGGACAGTAGCCTTTTCTTGTTCAGTGTCGGTAGAAGCCGGATGGTTTAAAGTCCGTTTGTGCCGAATTCGGTCTGTGATCCATAAGACAGCGGTGATCAGGCAAGGATACAGCATAGCCCATCCGACAAAGGGGAAAACGACCGCTGTAGAGATAAACGATATCCAACTAATGGCAACGCCCCAGCGACTACCACGTAGAAGTTTAATTCCTGCTGCGCAACCGCCGAGATAGGTCAGAATAAAGGTGGCGTTCGGGAACTGGATCAGGTTAGTGAGTGAAACAGTACCACTACCGTACAACACCATAATGATCACGAAGCAGACGCTAAGAAAAGCAATGCCTCCGATAGGGGTGTGGAATCGTTGGGATAACATGCCCATCCAGCGAAAGGCCTGTCCTTGCCGGGATAAAGCATAAGCGACACGTGAAGCGGCACCCACATAAGCAATAATAGTAGCGGTACAAATAAAGATACCCGTCAAGCCTGCAATTATCGCGCCCCATGGCCCAATAGCCCGACTAATCACCCATACGAGCGAAGCATCCGAACCCCCTGCAAGGTAACTTTGTGTGCCCACAGTAGCCAGCGCTGTTAAGAAATAAAGCAAACCAACAATGACGGCTGCAATGGTCACACCTCTAACGGCCGCCCGCCGGGGATTAGTGAATTCCTCTGACATATGGGACACGGCCTCCCAACCGATAAAGCACCAAAACAGAATCGCGGCCGCTTGACCGACGGAGAGCCAGCCATGTGGAGCAAACGGGGTGAAGTGGATTGTTTTCATCTGAGGAAGTGCTGCGGCAATGGCGAATATAAGGACAGCAACGATAGCTATGACGACTGCGATCTGAATACGTCCCGCGACCTTCATGCCGATCCAATTGATGATCAGGCCCACCGCCAGCATAGCAGCGGCTAACATCATGCGGCTTTCCTCTCCCCAGCCCATGGCTGCGGTCATATAGCCGGCTCCGGTGAGTGCGGCAACAGGAGCCCCAATCGGAACTGACATGAGAAAAAACCACCCGATATAAGCACCGGCACGTGGTGAAAAGGCCAACGTGACAAAATGCGATACTCCACCCGCATTCGGGAATTTGGCGGATAGAAGACCCATAGAAAGTGCCATTGGCAAGATGAGCAGGGTCATAAAACCCCATGCCAGCAGCGATGCCGGTCCCGCCATTTGGGCGGCAAGACCAGGCACAATCAATATTCCCGAACCCAGTACAGCTCCGATATAGAGTGCAATGGCCTGTGGAAGACCAATGGTGGATTGAAGTTTACTTTCACTTGTCATGCAGAAAAGCCTTCTTTCTATTGTTATTTTCTCCAGCTTATCAGATAATCAATCTATCGGAAAAACGGAATATAACGATTGCTTGCATCGAAAAAAACGATTGAAGGAGCGGATTATGGAATCGCGGCATTTGTTTACCTTTTTAAATGTAGTTGAGGCAGGCAGTTTTACGCGAGCAGCGCGTATACTGGATTATGCACAGTCGAGTATCACTGCTCAAATTCAAACGCTGGAGACTGAGTTGGGTACGCCGCTTTTTGATCGCATTGGCAAAAAAATCATGCTGACGGATGCCGGGCGACGTCTGCTGCCCTATGCGCAGGAAATTTCCAAGATGCATGCTATGGCTAAGGATGCGCTTCGTTCAGAAACGGAATTGGCAGGCACGCTGAAAATAGGAGCACCAGAGTCTCTGGCCGCTTTTCGTCTACCGAGTTTGATCCGTGAGTACAGGGAGCGGTATCCGAAGGTTAAAATTGTCCTCAAACCCGGCGAATGCTGGGAATTACGCGATTTGATCCGTTCCGGTGAGCTGGATTTGGCTTTTTTGCTTCAGCCCGAGACAGAGGATAGAGAACTGAATGTCACCACGCTTATTCACGAGCCGATGGCCTTGGTTGCGCCACTCGAGCATTCGCTGGTTACCTATACCCAGGTAGAGCCTGCCGACTTGAAGGATGAAACCATTTTGCATACAGAGGCAGGATGTACGTACCGTATCCTTTTTGAGCAGTATCTGAATAAACACGGTATTTTTTCAGACCCTAGCCTGGAATTTTGGAGTATTGAAGCCATCAAGCAGTGTGTCATGGCTGGGCTGGGTATTGCGTTGCTCCCGCTAGTAACGGTACAAAATGAGCTGCGAGAAGGTAAAATGGCGCGTTTAGCCTGGGATGACAGTGAACAGCAGGTGGCTACTCAGGTCGCTTATCACACGAAAAAGTGGAAATCCCCGGCTCTTAGCGAATTTTTACAGATCGTTGAGCAGCATGTAACACATTGGCGTGCATGAGTTCAAGCCATCACGGCATATGCTTATACAAATAATATTTTTTCCTTTTCGCCTATTCACTCAACATTCGCCCACAACCTGCATACATATGTATGGAATGATTGATTGTATGGAGGAGGTTCAAGAATGGCATTAAGTCATAAAAATCGTAG
The DNA here is from genome assembly GCF_017833915.1 of Paenibacillus sp. 1182. Taxonomy (NCBI): domain Bacteria; kingdom Bacillati; phylum Bacillota; class Bacilli; order Caryophanales; family Paenibacillaceae; genus Paenibacillus; species Paenibacillus sp. 1182. The sequence goes on from NZ_JAFICR010000001.1 coordinate 312,110, forward strand.
AGAGATTATTACCAAAGCGATCTGTGGTAAAGGTCGCAGATTCTCTACCGTAACCCATACCGTAACTCCGCCGAATAATCCGACGAGCATTTTAGGGGCATGGATTATTAACCACCAGTATGAAGCTGTGGCGGCGGGGGACGGCATTGAGGTCGTCGGGACGTATGATATCAATATTTGGTACTCATACGATAAAAACTCGCAGACCGATGTTGCCAAGGAAACGGTGTCGTACGTAGAAAATGTGCCGCTCTCGTATCTTGATCCGAAGCACCGGGCGTCTACAGTGGAAGTATCCGCCGAAGCTACACAGGAGCCGAGTTGCGTCGAGGCCAGTGTGTCTTCTGGAGGTGGCAGCGTAATGATCCGGGTCGAGCGGGAATTTGCGGTGGAGCTGGTAGCGGAAACGAAGATTGTTGTAGAAGTATTCCCGAATGGCAGCAGCGATGATTTTGACAAAGACTTTGATTTTGGAGCGGAAGAGGGGGACTATGAGGAGCTCGACCCCGACCTCATTGACGACGAGCTCTGACAGAAGCAACCAAAAAGAGGGCCGCTTTACTCTTGCGCCGGCTGATTCTGCGCAGGGGGCAAAGGCCCTCCTTTTTTGTTGTTGCGGGTTGAAATTGGATTGAAATCCGTACGTAGTTCGTAGGGGGGATATAATGCAGCAGCCAGGACAGGCGCTCATACGCTTCAGGCAGATGCCAAATGATGAAAAAAAGCGTAGACTGGAGCGTTCAGGCATAGCGGTGCAGTGGATGGATAGCAGTATAGCAGATTTTGCGATAGGCTACGCGGTGCAAATCCATCAACTGCGAGTATTGGAGATTCGTAGGCGTGCCATCGAAGGCCCTTCCAAAGTCCGCGCATACGATCTGTCTGAACTGGATCAACATTCACCGCTCTATGTCCGGATGGAGCGGCTAGCTGTACGTGCGTTGTATACACTGGGTTTGGACAGTGGTGAGGTGATGCTGACTCCGCTGGGGGAGCGCAGCTGTCAGGTGCGCGAAGTCTCGGCACAGCCATGGTTAAATGATAGACGTTTGGCCACGCTATATGAAATTGCTGCGCGCGAAGGGGATGTTGAGGGTGAGAATCTTTCAGCGCAACGAGGGAGAGATCGACTACTCATCGGAATGGACCCTGAATTTGTGCTGATTCGTATGCCAGAGGGACGGGTCGTGCCGGCCTCAAGATATTTGGGTCGTCTCGGCATAGCCGGCTGCGATGCTGTTACGCGTCGAGGACGAACGCTGTATCCAGTCGCTGAGCTTCGTCCAGCGCCGAGTGGAGATCCGGACCGTCTGCTGAAGCACCTGCGTCAAGCTTTTGCAACCGCAGCCCGGCGCATTACCGACCGCACACTCATCTGGCAGGCGGGGGGGATGCCGCAACCGGGTTTTCCACTGGGCGGACATCTGCATTTCAGCGGGGTTGCGCTAAACGGTGCCTTGCTCCGGGCACTGGATAACTATTTGGCACTGCCTTTGGCGCTACTGGAAGACAAGCGTGCGGCCCGGCGCAGACCGCATTATGGCAATTTGGGTGATTTTCGACGTCAGTCGTATGGAGGCTTTGAATATCGTACACTGCCCAGTTTTCTTATCTCGCCACAGCTAGCGAAAGGTGTGATTGGTATGGCGTTTCTCATTGCTACTCAATATCCGCGTTTGCAACGTAGGCCGCTGGGTGAAGAGGAGGCTCACAGAGCCTTTTATGAAGGAAATCAATTTGTGCTTAAGGAGTATATGGAACCTCTTATTTTGGATATGGTTTCACTGGAAATATACTCGCAATATGAAGCTTATGTAGCGCCATTGCTGGACAGCCTCCGCAAGGGGAAGCAGTGGGATGAATCACGGGATTTGCGCCCCTTTTGGAAGCTTACGTAAAATCAAGTGTCGACACCAGGAATGGTTTCATGTTATCGACTGTCATTTTTGATATAATGAGAGATAATTATAAGTTTAAACGGAACAAAGTGTGGGGGTTAGTAAACGGTATGTCTAAATATACACCGATGATTGAGCAGTATTTATCCATAAAAGAGCAGGCTAAAGATGCATTTTTGTTTTTCCGTCTGGGAGATTTTTACGAGATGTTTTTCGATGATGCAATTCTTGCATCCAAGGAGCTGGAAATTGCACTTACGGGTCGTGAGGGTGGCGCCACGGAAAAAATTCCGATGTGCGGCGTGCCTTATCATTCAGCGGAAAATTACATACAGCGCCTCATTGAGAAAGGTTATAAAGTGGCCATCTGTGAGCAAATGGAGGAAGCCTCAGCTACGAAGGGGATGGTGCGGCGGGATATTGTCCGCGTTGTGACCCCGGGTACAGTAATGGAAGGCAAGGTGCTGGGTGATAAATCCAACAACTACATGGTATGTGTCACAGAGACGGACGGGATGCTGGCTCTTGCGGCGTGCGACTTGTCAACAGGTGAATTGTATGTGACCTCTGTGCCTGATTCGAAAGAATGGCTACTAGATGAAATAAACATTTATGAGCCGTCCGAAATGTTGGGGGATGGTCATCTGCTTGATTTTGTGGCTTCCCGTATGTCCCCCGTTGGACGGCGTGTTGTGTATACGGCCTGGGACAAATCCAAGGATGATTTGGTTCGGGATCAATTTGGCGAAGCCACGTGGGCAAGGCTTACGGAGGAACGCAGACGGTGCGTATCACGCTTGATTTCCTATTTGAATGAAACGCAAAAAAGATCGTTAGGCCAATTGACCCAAATCTCCGTATATGAGCCAAACCATTTTATGATTCTGGATCCATTTACCCGCAGGAATCTGGAACTGGTGGAGACAGTACGTGAACGCTCCAAGAAAGGCTCGCTGCTGTGGCTGTTGGATCGCACAGAGACTTCCATGGGAGCGCGTCTGTTGCGTCGTTGGATCGACAAGCCGTTGTTGAGCGGCAGTCTTATTGAGGAACGCTTGGAGGCGGTGGACAAGCTATACCACCAGTTTATTTTCCGAGAGGATGTACGTGCTCAGCTTAAAGAGATTTACGATCTGGAGCGTCTGGTTGGGCGGATTGCCTTTGGTAGTGCTAATGCACGCGATCTGATCGCTCTCAAGCTGTCGCTGGTCCGAATTCCTTCTTTACGCGAATTGTGCGCTGAATCTCCTTCGAAGACGCTGAGACAGATTGCACAAACGCTGGATAGCTGTACAGACCTGTGTACATTGATTGAGGAAGCGGTGGCGGATGAACCGCCGATTTCCGTAAGGGATGGAGGTCTTATTAAGGAAGGCTACCATCAGCGTCTGGACGAACTGCGCGAGGCGAGTGTGAACGGTAAACGTTGGATCGCTGAGCTAGAGGCCAAGGAACGTGCAGCAACCGGCATTCGGTCACTTAAAATTGGATATAACAAAGTATTTGGTTATTATATCGAGGTGACCAAATCCAATTTGGCTTCATTACCAGAAGGTCGATATGAACGCAAACAGACGTTGGCGAATGCGGAACGGTATATTACACCGGAGTTGAAGGAAAAGGAATCTCTAATTCTGGAAGCCGAGGATAAAATGGTTGATCTGGAGTATACGCTTTTCTCCGAGCTTCGCAGTAAACTAAACGCTGAAATTCCCCGTTTGCAAAAGCTGGCAGAGCAAGTGGCTGAAATTGACGTGTATCAGTCGCTGGCATCGGTTAGCGCGGAACGGGGATTCGTGAAACCTGAGCTGACTACAGGATATGATTTCGTAGTGGAGCAGGGTCGCCATCCCGTGGTGGAGGCTGTAATGAAAGATGGCGGTTTTATCGCCAACAGCACGGTATTGGAGGAAGCGGATGCGCATATTCTACTTATCACCGGGCCGAACATGGCTGGGAAAAGTACGTATATGCGTCAGGTCGCACTTATTGCAATTATGGCTCAAATTGGCTGTTTTGTCCCTGCTGCACGTGCCAAGGTGCCGATGCTGGATCGCATTTTCACACGGATCGGCGCAGCGGATGATCTTATCGGCGGGCAGAGTACGTTTATGGTCGAAATGGCAGATATCCAAGTAATGACGGACAAAGCAACTCCGCGAAGCTTGATCATTATTGATGAACTGGGACGAGGTACGTCTACCAGTGAAGGAATGGCAATTGCACAGGCAGTCATCGAATTTGTCCATGACACGATCGGCTGTAAGGCACTGGTATCCACGCATTTCCATGAGCTGGCGCATTTGGAGCAAGGCCTGTCTTCGCTGCGAAATTACTCTATGGCCGTGCAGGAAAGCGGCGACAAAGTGAATTTCCTGCGCAAGCTCATACCGGGAGCGGCTAGCAGTAGCTATGGTATTTATTGTGCTCGGCTTGCAGGCTTGCCCAATAACATTATTGAGCGAGCGAATGGACTGCTGAATGGTTTTGAACAGGCAGCGGCTCAAGTAACGGCAGGTACCGAGATAGTAGTAGGAGGGAAGGAAGGGACTGATCTTCGTACAGTTTCAGGGACAGAGGATATTTCTTCTTTGACCAAATATAATTCAGGCCAGACATTGCGAGAAAGCGGAGAAACTGCATCATCAGCTCAGTCTTTATCACAGCAGGCGACCCTGGTAAAAGAAGATACTCTACAGACTGTGGAGGATTCCAGCAGGTTGGAGCAAGGAGCAACCGAAGTGGTACAGCTGTCCATTTTTGGAGAGCAGGAGCTTGCCACCTCCAAGCCCCACGCAGAGACAGTAGAGACGAATCCAATTGTGCGCCAAATTTTGCGCAAGGTGAAGAATGCTGATGTCATGAATATGACTCCTTTACAGGCAATGCAGCTATTAAATGATCTTAAAAATAAGGCCAATGGCCTGTAGTAAAAATAAGTGACATTATTCTTATTTTTCATCGCACTTTGAAGTCAGGAGGAGGTTAAAAGGATGTCTAAAATTCGGGTACTGGATGAACATATTGCGAACCAGATTGCTGCCGGTGAGGTCGTGGAGCGTCCAGCCTCCGTCGTGAAGGAACTGGTGGAAAATGCGATTGATGCAGGCGGTACGCGGGTGGACGTATGGGTAGAAGAGGGCGGCTTGCAAAGTATCCGGGTGACGGATAATGGAAGTGGCATTGAGCCTGAAGACGTGGAAACGGCATTCTATCGGCACGCGACAAGTAAAATTGGACATGGTCGCGACCTGTTTCAGATCACAAGTCTCGGCTTTCGGGGAGAGGCGTTGCCAAGTATTGCGGCAGTATCGAAAGTAGAGTTGCTTACAGCAGCCGGAGATGACGGGCGTGCCCGTAAATTAGTGATTGAAGGCGGTAAGCTGTTGCTTCACGAGGATGCTGCTAGTAGGCAAGGGACGGATTTTACCGTACGGGAGCTGTTTTATAATACACCTGCAAGGCTGAAATATATGAAAACAATCCAGACCGAGCTGGGACACATTTCGGATGTATTGTACCGAATGGCGCTTTCGCACCCGGAAGTGGCCTTCACATTGCGGCATAATGGCAATACATTGCTGCAAACGCTGGGCAATGGTGATTTGCTGCAGGTGATTGCCGCTATTTACGGAACTTCTGCGGCGAAATCCATGCTGCTGCTAGAAGGAGAGAGCCTGGATTACCGAATTAGTGGCTATGTCAGTCGCCCAGAGTGGACGAGATCAAATCGCAATGCGATCTCGACAGTAGTGAACGGACGTTTTGTGCGTAGCTACGGGCTTAATCAGGCGTTGCTCAAGGCATATCATACCTTATTGCCGATCAATCGTTTTCCGCTGGCTGTGATCCAACTGGAAATGCATCCTTCTTTGGTGGATGTTAACGTTCATCCTGCCAAGCTGGAGGTAAGGTTTAGTAAAGAAGCTGAACTGTTTCAGCTGGTTGAAGATTCGGTAAAAGCTGTCTTAGGGCAGCAAGTGCTGATTCCGAAGGCAGTCAAGCGCGAGATCGGTGGCAAGGACAGTGGCTCGTTTGTGCAGGAGCAGTTTCACTTCTCGAAGGGAAATGGTGCGGAAGGGGATGCTCCTTCCGGCAAAGACCGGGGGGGAGCACTGCCACCTTCCGTGACTTCGCCGGAGAGCCAGGAATCGCGCCAATCCAATTACTTGAACAGGAACGAAGAGAATAACAGGGGTAGCCAGGAGCGTGAGCAACGTCCGAGCAGGGATAGTCTCTCAGCCATTGGACGGGCAAACAATCTTTCAGGTAAAAGTATTAATGATGATGAACTGGATGCAGATTTTGTGGAAGAAAACAACGGGAGTGAAGTTAAAGGGGAAGTGCCGCTTCCTGATGGGGCGACCGTACAGTCGTCCGAAGGAGATAATGCCGCAATAGGCACAACTACCTTATACAGCGGAGGGATACAGGAAACAGCTGCTTCTGCTGCTTACCCATCTTCTATGCCGCCGATTGCAGGACAAGCTACAGATTCCCGTCATTTCGCGGATCAGAAGCCGCGCCAGCAACGTCTGGATGCGGAGCAATTGGCAGCAGTGTCGGGAGAAGTTCCAGAGCTGCCTACTTTTCCTGAACTGAATTTAATCGGTCAGCACCATGGGACATATCTGATTGCGCAGAACGACCAGGGCTTGTATTTAATTGATCAACATGCCGCACATGAACGAGTCAATTATGAATTTTATTATGAAAAATTCGGCAATCCCGAGTCAGTATCGCAGGAGCTGCTACTGCCAATTACACTGGATTTTACGCCTTCCGAAACGGAAAAGTTGAAAACAAGGCTGCACTGGTTTGAACAGGCAGGGGTGTATCTGGAGCATTTTGGCGGTCAAACCTTCCGTGTCAGCTCTTACCCGTACTGGCTTCCCCAAGGGGAAGAAGCGGATGTCATTGAGGAAATGGCCGGATGGGTGCTGGAGGAAAGAGCCATTGATCTTGCTAAGCTGCGGGAAGCAGCCTCAATCATGTGCTCCTGCCGGGCTTCGATTAAAGCAAACCAGAAGCTGACTGATCGGCAGGCTATTGTGCTGCTAGAGCGTTTGGCAGCGTGCAAACAACCTTATACTTGCCCTCATGGGCGACCTATTGTGGTTTCCTTTTCCACATATGATTTAGAGAAGCTGTTTAAAAGAGTAATGTAAGGGAGTATATATATGTTGCAGGATCGGGAAAACCGTGAAGAAGAGCAGTCGAGCCTACGGGAAAAGCAAGTCGAATTACTCGTCACGACAGGGGATTCCCCCTCGGCTGAGGTTGTGGAGCGAGCGAAGTTGCTTGCAGCCGAGTTAGGGGCGCTGTATGCCCCTCGTCGTGGCATATCGGTAGCTAAGCTAATTGCGGCTCACAGAGTCCGTCAAGCGTTGGTTCTGGTGCAGGGCGGAGTAAGGCTGATTAGCCCAGAACAACCACCGATGGCTTTTCACCCCAGTATGGGCTTCATTCGCGCCAAACGGGTATTAAAGGGTGAACCTGACCCGATGTTGACGGCTGCCCGGATCGTCCCGGGTGATACCGTGCTGGATTGCACTGCAGGACTTGGTACGGATTCTCTTCTATTTTCAATTGGAACGGGAAGCTCTGGACAAGTCACGGCTGTGGAGAGTTCTTTCCCCGTCTACGCTTTAATCAAGGATGGAATGAGGCATTACCGTTCCGGCAACGCTGAAGTAGATAAAGCCTTTTCCAACATTGACGTTCGTTTTGGTTATCATTTGGACTATTTGCGTAGTTTGCCGGATCGCAGTATAGATATTATTTATTTTGACCCTATGTTTCGTGATCCGTTGCTCGATTCCAGCGCAATTGGTCCATTGAGAGGGTTGGCAAATCCAGACGCGTTGAGTGAGGAAAGTATTGTTCATGCGAAACGGATTGCACGAAAAACAATTGTATTAAAAGAAAAACGGGGTAGCGGGGAATTTGCCCGCCTCGGCTTCCGTGTAGAGCAGCGGGGCACAACGAAAACAGTGTACGGAGTGATCGATATTGACAGTGGCACCTAAGCCTAAACTACTCGTTCTTGTTGGCCCGACTGCGGTTGGCAAGACGAAACTAAGCATTGAGATGGCTCGACAATTTGACGCGGAAATTATTTCCGGGGATTCCATGCAGGTATACCGTCATATGGACGTTGGAACTGCCAAAATTTCCGAACAGGAAATGGAAGGAATCAAGCACCATTTAATTGATATTCATGAGCCTGAATACCCATATTCAGTAGCCCAATTTCAGGAGGACTGTCGTCGTCTCATACCTGATATTCAATCTAGAGGAAAGCTACCGTTTATCGTAGGCGGAACAGGTTTATATGTAGAATCAGTCTGCTATGAATACCAGTTTTCCGAGGTAGGGGCTGACGAAGCTTTTCGTCAGGAGCAGCTGGACTATGCCGAACAGTTTGGAGCTGACGCGCTTCATGCGCGACTACAGGCGGTTGATCCCGAAAGTGCACTTCGTTTGCATCCTAATGATCGTCGTCGTGTCGTTCGGGCACTGGAAATTTACCATGTTAGCGGAACGACACTTAGCTCTCAACTTGCCAGTCAAAAAAAGGAATCTCCCTACCAACTCTGCATCGTAGGTTTGACAATGGATAGGCAAATGCTATATAAACGTATTGAAGACCGAATTGACGGGATGCTCGATCAAGGGCTTGTGGCTGAGGTAACCTCCTTAATGGAACGGGGAGTGCGAAGCGATGCCATCTCCATGCAAGGTCTAGGCTATAAAGAGATATCCTCCTACCTGCGGGGAGAGGTGTCTTTGGAAGAGGCGGTGACTTGGCTAAAACGGGATACGCGTCATTTTGCGAAGCGACAGCTCTCGTGGTTTCGCCATATGAAGGATATCCAGTGGGTAGATGTCACTGATTTCGGAAATTTTTCTGCTCATGCAGCCCAAATACACGAAATTATAGCAGGAAAGTTCCGGACAGACCTTGAATATACTTCAAAACAATCCAAATGATTATTGGGGGTACGGCTAAAATGAACAAGTCCATTAATATCCAAGATACGTTTCTGAATCAATTGCGCAAGGATTCTATACCTGTAACGGTATACCTCATCAATGGATTTCAGGTGCGAGGGACGATTAAAGCATTTGACAATTTTACGATTGTGATCGACTCGGATGGAAAGCAGCAGCTGATTTACAAGCATGCCATCTCCACCTTTACACCGCAACGCAATGTATCGCTTGTACAGCAGCAGGATAGCGCTAGCGATAACTGATTACGGCTTGACGGTCGTCCGGGTTCATGAAACTTTTCAGGCGTCCGTCTCGTCTAACTGTATAGGAATGTGACCGGGAGCAACCTGATCAGGGTTGTTCTTTTCATTCCGTTTACTTTCAAGCTGCCGACAGCAAGCTTTAAGCTTATGTTAGGTACCATATGATTATTCGCGAAAGGGAGTCAGGGGAATGCCAAACGATTCATTGTCCAGATCCGGCAATCGCAATAGAAACACATCTAAAGAGAAGCCGAAGGGCAAGAAAAAGAAAATTACAGGTAAGCGAATTGGATGGACGCTGTTTATTACCGCGGCGGTAGCTATATTTTGCGCACTTGGTGGCTATTTATTTGTCATGGTAAATGGCGAAAAAATTTACGATGCGAACAAGGACAAAATTACAGTGAATGAGACATCAAAGGTTTATGACCGCAACGGTGTGCTCATGGGTGAGTTGTCTGTGCAAAAAAGTGATCCTGTCAAAAGTGAAGAAATACCAGACTTGCTCAAAAAAGCTTTTATTGCAACCGAGGATAAGCGTTTTATGGAGCATCAAGGAGTTGATATTTGGTCTATCGGTCGGGCAGCCGTTAAGGATATCGTGGCCCGTTCGGCAGTGGAGGGCGGCAGTACGCTAACTCAGCAGCTGGCCAAAAACTTGTTTTTGACACGTGACAAAACCTTTTTCCGTAAAGCGACAGAGGTATCCATCGCAATGGCGCTGGAGCGGAGGTTGACTAAAGATGAAATTATTACTCTCTACTTAAATCGGATTTGGTTTGGACGCTCCTATTCTGGAATTAAGGCAGCGTCGGAAGGTTATTTTGGGCAAACCAACTTAAAAGAATTAAAATTGTGGCAAATTGCTACATTGGCAGCTATTCCGAAAGGGCCTTCCAAGTATAATCCGATCAGTAACCCGGAGAACTCGAAGGCACGACGTGCGGTGGTTCTCCAGCTGATGTTTGAGCAGGGGATGATTGGAAAGCAAGAGATGGAAGAGGCCAAGGCTGTAAATTACAATTACAAACAACCAGAAAAAGTTCAAAAGTATCAAAATTTTATGGAATACGTCATGGATGAGGCAGAGGATGCACTGCCAGGAGTTAGCGGCAATGATCTGATTATTGGCGGTTACAAAATTCATACCACAATGGATGCCCAGGCTCAAAATGCGCTGGATCAGGCGATGGCAGATGATGACATGTTCGAAAAAAGTCCTGACGATCAGCCAGTTCAAGCTTCGATGGTCATTATTAACAACCAGACAGGTGGAATTGCCGCGATGGCACCCGGACGGGATTACAAAAAGGGAACCTTCAATCGTGCGACACAGAGCCGCAGACAGCCAGGATCGGCCTTCAAGCCGATTGTAGCCTATGCGCCAGCTCTCGAATCCGGTAAATTTACGATGGATACTCCTTTGAGTAACGAACGCCAGAGCTTTAACGGATACAGTCCGAAAAACTTGCATGGTTACTCGTCGACCATCAGCATGCTCGACGCGATTACGAAGTCTGAAAATATTCCACCTGTATGGTTGCTGAACCAAATCGGTGTGGAAAAAGGGGTTCAATTTGCCGAGAGCGTAGGCATTCCGATGGACAAAAACGATCACTCACTTGCTATCGCATTGGGTGGATTAAGCAAAGGAACGAATACCCTTGAAATGGCGCAGGCGTACAGCGCTTTTGCTAATAAAGGACAATTCCAAAAAGCTTATTCTATTAAGCAAATTAACAATAGTGATGATCAAGTTGTTTATACTCATGAAGAGGAAACTAAATCTGTAATGAGTGAAAAAACGGCTTATGAAATGACACAAATGATGCAAAATGTAGTCAATAGCGGCACAGGTCGCAAAGCACGCATTGACTGGCCTGTAGCCGGTAAAACGGGTACGACCCAAAGTGGAATTAGCGGTAATAGTGGTAACCGGGACATCTGGTTTGTCGGTTATACGCCAGAATATACCGGAGCAGTATGGATGGGTTATGATAAGCCGGACAGTAAACATATGCTCAGAAACTATAGTGGGCAGTCGGCAGCCTTTTTCGGAAGGGTCATGGGTGAAGCTCTCAAGGGGCATCCGGTTACGCAATTCAGCGAGCCGAAGGGATATGAACCACCAGTTGAGCAGAAGCCAGAAGAGCCGGTTCAGGCTACCGCTCCAAGCGGACTGAGCGGGTCTTATAGTCAGGACACCCAAATTGTATCGTTGTCCTGGAATGCGGCAGAGGGAGACAATGTACAATACCGTGTTTATCGTAAAGAGTCTTCCGAAGGAAGCTTCAGGACGATTATGGAGGCGATGAGAGGCACGAGTGGCGAAGATACGTCTCCTGTAGCTGGAAAAACGTATCAATACTATGTCGTAGCTTATGGAACGGATGGTAAAGAATCCGCAGCTTCGAATACGATTAGTGTAGAAATTCCGACAGAGACTACTCCGATAGATCCGCAGCTAGGAAATGATCCTAATCAGGATGGAACTGTACCGGATAATGGCGAGAATATAGATGGTCAGGACGGCACAGACCAGGGGAATACGACTCCTGGAGGTACTGATAACGGTACTGGTTCTGACCAAGTACCAACGTCTCCTGGAGGTAACAATGGAAATGGTACTGGAGGCACAGGCAACAGTAACGACAATTTTGGGAACGGAAACGATACAAATACGGGGAATGGTCAGACGACTACGCCGGATTCAGGTATAACTGATGAAAATACTATGACCAATCCAGAAAATACAGATGCATCTACCACAGGTGCTATTATGGATGGAAGTCAGGAAAGCAAATCCAACGGTCATTCAAACTCCAATCGTGGACGTCACAACCGGGATTAGCAAATATGTTTTATGTAAGATGATATTGGCTTCAAATCAAAGGTATTTTCGGACTGTTTTGACAGTCTGAAAATACCTTTTTTGCTGTAATACAGGGGTTCTTTTTGAGTGTACAGTTTAAATATGGTAAGCTGGTTTTACCAATGTTGGAGAGGAACATCATTTATGAAGCGCAAATTCGGAGACCGGGCCAACTGGCGCAGAATCACCAATCGCAAGTTTGCTTGCCGGTATGTAGAAAGTGACGCGTTTACAGGATATATGACCCTGTATACCATTTTGAGTCTCAAGGAGCCGTTATGGAAGAGTTACGGTGGTCATACGTTTTGCATAGCCGATAAAGGATATTCCTGGCTGCAATATTATCCAAAAGGTGAGCACTATGTGGTGACTGCTATGTTTGACAATCGGGAGCAAATCGTTGAATGGTATATTGATACCTGCCGAAATCAGGGTGTGACTGATCAAGGAGTCCCTTGGTTTGACGATCTGTATTTGGATGTTGTGGTGCTTAAAAACGGTGAAATCTTCCTGGTGGATGAGGATGAATTGGAGGAGGCATTACAACGGGGGCATATCTCAACGCAAGAGGCAGAATTGGCTAACCGTACAGCGGCTGATGTGTTACATCAGATAGATGCCCACGTGTTCCCTTATTTTAAAATGTCGCTGAAACACCGATCAGAATGGTTTCACAACGGTGATTTCAAGAGAGAACGGTGAAAGTTTTGCAGTGGATTAAAGACATCGGGCCCCAACGCCCTGAGTTGAAAAGCAGGCAGAGTCGCCTTAAGAAAATATCTATGGTAACCAAGCGTCTTGTACTTTCTTTGATAATTTTCATTTTGATCGGATTGGTATGGGCAGGAATCCGAGTGTGGAACATGAATACGGCCGCCTCTACCACTCCGCTCCAGCAAGTGCAAATTGGTATCGTATTAGGTGCTTCTATGTGGGGGGCTGAGCCCAGTCCTGGATTGAAGGAAAGGCTGGAAGAAGCCTTGCGCTTATACCGCAACGGGACGGTACAGCATCTAATTGTAAGTGGTGGACTGGATAAACCCGATTTTCCGTATACGGAGGCTGAGGGCATGCAACGCTATTTGGTAGATAGAGGGGTCCCTGTACAGCATATTGTGTTGGAAAACCATGCGACCAGTACTTACGAAAATCTGCTCTATAGCCAGCGCATTATGAAGGAATATGGATGGACCTCTACCGTGATCATCACACATAGCTATCATGGCCCTCGGGCGATGGAGATTGCTCAATTCTTAAAGTTTGATCATCCTCAGATGGCTCTGACGGAATCTAAAGTGCTGAATATGCCAATTCATCAATCAAGAGAAGTATTGGCATACGCTAAATGGACGCTGCAACGGTGGTGGATCAGCGCTCAAACTTGGGTTGCCTGAATTAAAGAAAAGGCTTTGTGCACGTTCCCGTTGCTTTTATGCTAATAAGGACATGCCAGACCGAATACATTAATAGGGTAAGCTGTGCCTGAAGAAATGTTGAGGTGATGGATGCATGAACGGACGGGGAATCGCCGCGGGCAAGCGGTCGGAGGAGAGACCTTCCAGACAAATTAATGTCGTGCTGCGTAGCCCGGAGCCGATAGCTTCGGTGACTGTGGACGAGACGGAAGCAGTGGCTTCAACCAAGTCACAGGCGCTACCGCAGTATCTCAGTCTTTATCAGGAAATTCAGAAAGAACTCGATCATCTCGTCGGCTTGGATAACATCAAAGACCTTGTATTTGAGGTATATGCCTTTTTGCAAATCGCTCATATGCGCACGGATGCGGGATTATTGAGTAATGCACACGTATATCACATGATTTTCAAAGGAAATCCAGGTACGGGGAAAACGACAGTAGCCCGCATTATCGCTAAAATGCTGCAAAAAATGGGGGTACTGAGCAAAGGTCATCTGATTGAGGTGGAGAGGGCTGATCTGGTCGGTGAGTATATTGGCCACACGGCACAAAAAACGCGAGATCTGGTAAAGAAATCTCTTGGCGGCGTGTTGTTCATTGACGAGGCTTACAGTTTGGCACGCGGAGGGGAAAAGGATTTTGGAAAAGAAGCGATTGATACCTTGGTAAAGTCCATGGAAGATCAAAAAAATCAATTTATTTTGATTCTCGCTGGATACTCGGGGGAAATGGACTTTTTTCTACGAACAAATCCTGGTCTTCCTTCTCGCTTTCCAATCCAGTTGGATTTTCCTGATTATACTGTGGATCAGCTTATCCAAATTTCCGAGATGATGGCCAAGGAGCGGGATTATATTCTCATGCCTCAGTCCATAATTAAAATGAAAGAGCATTTGCTAAACGAGCGTAATGACAGTCTTCATGCATTTAGTAATGCACGATATGTTCGTAACGTGATTGAAAAAGCGATTCGGCACCAAGCTGTCAGGTTGCTCAATCAGTACCGGAGCGGGCAACCTGGCAAACAGGAATTGATGACGCTGCGTCCAGAGGATTTGAAAATGGACAAAAGATAGGCGATAATAGGAATCTGAATCATATCGAATTGTATGACATCGAGCGGGGGCCGGCCTGAACATCAGGTCGGTCTCTGTTCGAGAGTTGACATGAAAATAAAGGAGCAAACAATATGGCGAACTCCACTCATGATACACAAACCGAAATGCAGGACAAGGCGGTGCTGGTCAGTCTGATTACGGATGAAGTCAAACGATCTGGCATTAATACGGAATACTCGTTGGATGAGCTGGTGAAACTGGCTGAGACAGCGGGGGTTGAAGTACTGAGCGTTCTGACACAGAATAAGGAAGCCAAGGACTCAAAATGGTTTATCGGCAAAGGAAAAGTAGAGGAATTGCGCGCAGTTGCTGAAGAATTGGGAGCGAATACAGCAATTTTTGATCAGGAGCTCTCGGGGGCCCAAGTACGGAATCTGGAAGAAAGTCTGGATCTCAAAATTATTGACCGTACACAGTTGATTCTGGACATTTTTGCTCAACGTGCAAAAACCCGGGAAGGTATTATTCAGGTTGAACTGGCGCAGTTGTCATATTTACTCCCCCGTTTGTCTGGACATGGCAAAAACCTCTCGCGTCTTGGCGGCGGAATCGGAACACGTGGTCCTGGTGAAAGCAAGCTGGAGACAGACCGTCGTCATATCCGTGACCGAATCAGTGATCTGAAACGCCAATTGGAGGAAGTGACCCGTCACCGGTATTTGCACAGGGAGCGCAGACAAAAGAGCGGTATTGTTCAGGTTGCACTTGTTGGCTATACCAATGCGGGCAAATCGACGCTGTTGAAGCAACTGACAGCAGCCGATGTATATATTGAGAACCAACTGTTTGCGACGCTGGATCCTACCTCCAGAACAATGGAACTTCCGAGTGGAAAAGAAGTTATTCTTACGGATACGGTCGGTTTTATTCAAAATCTTCCTCATGATTTGGTGGCTTCCTTCCGGGCTACTTTGGAGGAGGCGAATGAGGCACATCTCATTTTGCATGTCGTGGATGCGTCTTCGGATATGCGAGACGAACAGATGAAAGTTGTAGAGACGATCTTGCAGCAGCTAGGGGCTGCGGACAAGCCTCAGATCGTATTATTTAACAAAAAAGATGCCTGTACTCCTGAGCAACTCGAAATGCTTCCTTCCGGGGAGGGTTATTTGAAAATCAGCGCTTTTGATGAAGGGGATTTGCTGGGCATTCGCGAACTGATTCAAGAGCATCTGAGTGGTGATACGCTGAGATTTCGTATTCCTGCGGAACGTGGAGATTTAACATCGGTGCTTTATCGAATTGGAGATGTACTACTGACAGAGTATGATGGCAATGATGTCATTTATGAAGTTGAAATTCAAAGAGGCGAGTACGAAAAGTATGGTCATGCGCTCAGCGAGTTCACAGAAGGTTAACATCTAATGATGTTTTTGGGTCAATAAAATGATAATGCTCATCGTTCAAAGTGAACAATAATATAACATGAATAGCCTAAGGCTGCGTAAGAGAGAGGGTCAAGAAAGTAAATGGTAGTTTTTAGTCCAGAAATACAGCAAATTCAGGAAACGGCAGAACATAAAATACAAGAACGTATACAGCACATAGATCATATTGTAGATTCAAATCAGTGGAAGGTAATTCAGGCATTCCAGCGGAAGCAAGTGAGCGATTTCCACTTTGCGGGTTCGACGGGATATGCTTACAATGACCGGGGACGTGAGGTGCTGGAAGAAGTCTATGCGGAAGTGTTCGGTGCGGAGGCAGCGTTGGTGCGTCCGCATTTTGCTTCGGGTACTCATACAATTGCCACTGCTTTATTTGGTGTGCTGCGTCCAGGGGATGAACTGTTGTACATTACTGGGAGGCCTTATGATACCCTGCATAAAGTGATTGGTAAGCCCGGCGACGGAACAGGATCATTGCAGGATTTTGGCGTTACTTATGGAGAAACCTCACTGACAGCGGAAGGTAAAGTGGACTGGGAAGCAGTGAAGGCTGCGATCCATGACAATACCAAAGTAATCGGTATTCAGCGCTCACGCGGTTATGATTGGAGAGCTTCCTTTAGTGTAGCAGATATTGAAGAAATGACAGCACGTGTGAAGGAAATAAAACCTGACGTTATTGTCTTTGTTGACAATTGCTACGGTGAATTTACCGAGAAGCTGGAACCTACTCAAGTCGGTGTCGATTTGATGGCAGGTTCGTTAATTAAAAATCCCGGTGGTGGCATTGCAGAAACGGGTGGATATATCTGCGGCAAACAAAAGTTTGTAGAGCTGGCATCGTACCGATTAACTGCACCTGGAATTGGTGGAGAAGTAGGAGCCATGCTAGGTACTACACGAGGCATATTTCAGGGACTATTCCTTGCTCCAACACTGGTTGGGCAAGCGGTTAAAGGGAGCGTATTCGCAGCTGCGGTCTTTGAAGAGATGGGATTTGAGACCAAACCTGCCTGGCATGAAGAGCGTACGGATTTGATTCAGGCTATTTCTTTTAGTGGACCAGAGCATCTAATTGCTTTTGTACAGGGCATTCAGCGTGCGGCTGCCGTGGATAGCCATGTGGTGCCGGAACCGTGGGATATGCCGGGTTATGAGCATCCAGTTATCATGGCTGCAGGTACGTTCATACAAGGGGGAAGTTTGGAACTATCCGCAGATGCTCCTATTCGTGAGCCTTATATTGGTTACATGCAAGGGGGGTTAACCTACTCTCATGTTAAATTTGGAGTGCTTATGGCTCTGCAAACGATGAAAGAACGTAAATTATTGTGAGTTTTTCTAACATGTCATTGACACTTTGCATCAGCTAAATGTACAATAAGGTGTATAATAGATCACTGGAAGGTTGATGACAAATGGGCGACGAAATTCGCAGAAATATGGCCTTATTTCCAATAGGTATTGTCATGAAGCTAACGGACTTGTCAGCACGTCAGATTCGTTATTATGAACAGCACAACTTGATAGTTCCTGCCCGTACATCTGGAAACCAACGTCTTTTTTCTTTTAATGACGTAGAGCGTCTGCTTGAAATTAAGGCGTTGATCGAGAAAGGTGTTAACATTGCGGGAATTAAACAAGTCATGAATCCGGTTACCAAGGAATCGGAGGAAGCTACGGTTATTACTGCAGATACGGAAGTCAAACGCCGTGAAATGTCTGATACTCAGCTTCACCGCTTGCTGAAACAACAACTTGTTGCAGGCAAAAGACCAGGACAGGTATCCCTGATCCAAGGCGAATTATCACGGTTCTTTAATAAGAGATAATGCTTGACTTAACTCTTGGTATAAGGTCGCCTTACATTAAAACCAGGTCTCATCATTTAAGTAATTTATAGAACAACGGATTCGTATATAGTCGTTACAGAAAGGGAGAGGTTAGAGTGAGTTATAGCAGAGAAGATATCCTTCGGATTGCGAAAGAAGAAAATGTTCGTTTTATTCGTTTGCAATTTACAGATTTGCTGGGCACTATTAAGAACGTTGAAATTCCGGTTAGTCAACTGGAAAAAGCATTGGATAATAAAATGATGTTTGACGGATCTTCCATAGAAGGTTATGTGCGTATTGAAGAATCTGATATGTATTTATATCCGGATTTGGACACTTGGGTTGTATTCCCTTGGGTAACCTCGGATCGTGTAGCTCGTTTGATCTGCGATATTTACAAGCCGGATGGAGTCCCGTTTGCAGGTGACCCGCGGGGCATCTTGAAACGTGTACTTAAGGAAGCCGAAGAGCTGGGATACACTTCGATGAATGTCGGACCGGAGCCTGAATTCTTCTTGTTCAAAACGGATGAAAAAGGCGAGCCAACTACAGAACTGAATGACCAAGGCGGGTATTTTGACCTGGCTCCGATGGATCTGGGTGAAAACTGCCGTCGTGAAATTGTACTTAAGCTTGAAGAGATGGGCTTCGAAATTGAAGCATCCCATCATGAAGTTGCACCTGGTCAGCATGAGATTGACTTTAAATATGCAGACGCGATTAAAGCTGCGGACCAGATTCAAACGTTCAAGCTCGTTGTTAAGACGATTGCTCGTCAGCATGGTTTGCATGCTACCTTTATGCCAAAACCTTTGTTTGGTGTAAATGGCTCCGGTATGCACTGCAATCAATCGTTGTTTAAGGACAATGAAAACGTATTTTATGATGAAACGGACGAACTCGGATTAAGCCAGACGGCCCGCCACTATATGGCTGGTATTCTGAAACATGCACGTGCAATGGCAGCGATCACGAATCCAACAGTAAATTCCTACAAACGTCTCGTACCTGGTTATGAAGCGCCTTGTTATGTGGCTTGGTCTGCAAGCAATCGCAGTCCAATGATTCGGATTCCCGCGTCTCGTGGTCTGAGTACTCGCGTCGAAGTTCGTAACCCTGACCCAGCGGCGAATCCTTATTTAGCCTTGGCAGTGATGCTGAGAGCTGGTTTGGATGGTATCAAACGTCAGTTGGCTCTGCCAGCTCCGATTGATCGTAACATTTACGTGATGTCTGAAGAAGAGCGGATTGAAGAAGGCATTCCAAGTCTGCCTGCAGACTTGAAAGAAGCTTTGTCTGAACTTATTCGGAGCGAAGTTATCTCTGACGCACTGGGTGACCATGCATTGGCCTACTTCTATGAGCTTAAGGAAATTGAATGGGATATGTATCGCACCCAAGTACATCAATGGGAACGTGATCAATATCTGACGCTTTACTAAAATGGGAAATCCCTTGGCGCTCTAAGCGTTGAGGGATTTTTGCTTTGGGGGTAGTATATGGATATTATGAAGTTGAATTATAAAGCGCCCCCAAATTGCCCCCAAACTTTTTATTATCGAAATAAATTCTCAGTAAAAGACTCATATTTCCCCATGTTATTCGATTCTATTTTTTTTGAAATATGAGCATAGATGTCTGATGTTACTTGGATGCTACCATGTCCCAAGCGTTCCTGCCATATTTCATATCAGCACCAGCTTCTAATTGCAATACTGCGTGCGTATGTCGAAGAGAATGGATAGGTAAGGGGGGGAGTGCCGTTCGTTTTAATATCCTAGAAAATGAATTGAACAAAGACGATTTCGGGATCGAACTTCCATCTGTACGACACATAATTAGATTAAGATCATGCCTATACATTTCGCCTAAAGTGATCTTGTTTTGATTTTGAACATTTAGGTGGTGTCTTAATGCAGCCAATAAGGTGTTACTTATTTTTAAGGTTCTTTTTGAGTTGAATGTCTTTGTATCACCAAATAAATCATCAGGATTCTCAGGGAGATCGTAATCTAAAGTTTTACTAACGGTTGCCAAGCCATTTTTTAGATCAATGTCTGGCCACTGTAACGCGCCAACTTCTCCTTTTCGCATACCTGTCTCTAACATAAACATAAAGAAAAACCAATAAATATATCCGTATTTTTTTGCATTTGCTAGAAATTCAGGAATGTGCTCTGACTCAATAAATTTTACTTTATCTGATTTCTTAATCCCCCTGATAGTCACACCTTCACACGGATTCTTATCCAGTTTACCGAGCGTAACAGCCTTTTCTAGCGCGTCATGCATAGTGGAATGTATGAGTTCTACTGTACGTCTACTATAAACTTTATCCCCTCTACCTTTACTCTCAGAAAGCTTATTTATGAATTTTTGATACATGAGCGGCTTTAATTTTTGTAATGTAATTTTTTTGAAGTGGGGTTTTATGTGCTTTTCAATGTTGTACTCATGAAGATTCAACGTATTATGGAGACGTTCTTTGGTGGAACTTCCCGATTGAAGAACCACCATATTGCGGTACACCATTGGATGCAGACTGGCCGGATTATCATACACATTGGACGCCAATAACCATACCTATAATGGATAGAACGGGGCAAGGACATGCCGGAAGTATTTAAAATGCCGAAGTATCCATGTGCATTCTGTAAAAAGCGAAGGCGACACAGCTTTGTGATTTCATAATTGACCACTACCTCACAACAGCTAAGGATGAAAAAGGACGAATGATCGGTATGCAACATGAAACATGAAACATGAAACATGCAATAACCAAATGTGTACGGAATGCATGGTTATTTATGGCGGGCTTGAATTTTGCCCATGATGCAGCAAGCTTTGGAAATATATACAGGACAACCATGAAAGAAAGCCGGGAAGACTCTATGATACCGTATTTGGGAGGAACAACAATGACAGATAAACAACAACAGTATCCAAAATTGACGTATGAACAGCTTGAGGAATTGCATACAAGAATGGAAGAAAACAGCTATTGGCAATTACAACTGGGCTAAATATGAGGAAGGACGAGCTGACAAAGCAACAGAACGGCATGAGGCTGCTCTCCGAGATCGGGACGCTGTATATAAGAAATTGGAAGAGGCTGAATCCCTTATACAACAAAAGGATGCAGAGATAGCCAGGCTGAAAGCTCGCCTCCAAGATGTTTCTACAGTCTAGAAGAGCAGCGGAATATAAGCGATTCAGTAGAGCGTGACTCATGAATTACGCTTATACCTCTATACTAAGTGTTACTTCAGTTATCTTCTTTGATGATATAGATGCAGTAGATATAAGAAAAACAAAGTGGCTGCTAAACAAATATACTGACTTAATTGATGTAATCAAAAACTATGAACATTCATTAGAGCAAATTGAAAACGGAATGTCGGCTTATGACTTGCTTTCAGCCGAAGGCTCTGTAGCAAAAAGGGTAACAGGTCAAGAACTGACGGCAGACGTGACGGCAAATACTGTTTTGCTCAAGGATCAGCGTCACATAAATTACAGGTTTTATCTCCTCATTACAAACAATATCCGTTTTGCAATCTCTAACATTAGGGATGCGCATGAAAAGCTTGCTGCAAAACTTTTGTTCCTAGATGGGATGAAGTATCTAAAAGCTCAACAGTATATGAGCAGAGAGTATAAAAAAGGGATTCATGGTATATCAGCTACGACATTCGCTGATAAAAGACGTAAGGCCATAGAAAATTTAGCGAAAAGTCTTAAAGTCAACCGAACTTTGGATTTTGTGATCATCGACTATGGACGGGGCCGTAATAAGGAAGGAGAAATTGGACTTAGAATGCCAGAAGTAAATTAGACCGTAAGGGCTTAAGCCTTTGCGGTCTTTATTGTTGATGTCTAAAGTCTAGACTGAAAAATAAAGTATTTTCTTAGTGCTTAGGTTAAGATAAGTCCCCTGTTTAAGCACTACATGCTACCCGCGTACGTACTTTAATAGGTGATTGGAAATGGAATATAAATGAGGAGGACTTAGCCCAAGCGAAGGCGCGCGAGCGTTCTTTTTATTGAACTAACTGACAGGATAGCTCAATCGTTTCTCGAATATTTTCTGAGTTGGATAATTTAATGAACTTTGTGAATATAACGTTATCTGAAAGATACGAAATAATTATTTTTTGAAGGGATGATTAAATTGAAGCAAGGGATATTAGTTTTTCTAAATGGAACTTCAAGTTCTGGAAAGACCTCCATATCGACTGAACTCATAAATCAGAAAGAGATCCTTTTTTATCATTTATCAATTGATGATTTTTTTAATAATTACTATGATTTTATTAATAATAAATTTCCAGATGATCCTCCAAAAGAAATAGATCATCAAGTTGTCTCACAAATCCTTGATGATTCCATATTCTCAGTGTACCATTCGACAATTAAACTGTTATTAGAATTGGGTTTTAATGTAATAGCAGATACCATAATCGACAATGACAAGAGATTTAATGAGTTTCTTGATCAATTTTTCGATCAGCCTACGTTATTTATAGGTGTCATATGCTCGGAAGAAGAACTCATAAAAAGAGAGCAAACAAGAGGAGATAGACAGATTGGACTAGTAGCTTCACAGTTTAGCAAAATATATTGCTTTGATGAATATGACCTCGAAGTAAATACTGAAGAGATGAATCCAATAGAATGTGCCGAAAAGATATTAAGTTTTATTAAGTCCAATAAGGAATACTCGATTTTTAAGAAATTAAGTAAAAGAAATGTTAGTGTTTCCTAGATGGCGTATTCACCAGATAACACCATATTCAAACATTGGGCTACGCCCCTCGGTCTGCCCGAGGGATTTAGGGATTAAGCTAACGAGGAACGTTAGTTCAATGGAACAGCGACAGTCTAGGACTTTTTTTCGTCCTTTGCTGTCGCTGTTTCAATTTCTAGGCTCAGTCTACTACTTTATTTTCTTCTGATAGTAAGAACTATGTATATCCGTAGTAGGTACGGAGTAGAAAGGATTTACACTCTATTCAGGAACAAATAAAATCCATTCTAGGAGGCAATAAACATGGCACATAGTTACGCTTACTTGGACAAGGAAAAAATTCTCCATCTCCATCCGTTGGAAGATGAAGCAGTTAAGCATGGCAAGTATATGGGTACAAATCTGGATTACGACGAAAGTGGCTTCCCGATTATCGGCGGTGAAGGTGTAGTTTACTATGTAGACAAAGACACAGCTTATGTAAACGGAAATGAACATGATGGCAAACAAATTGCTGTACCAAGTGGCCTTAAAACACTAGCTGATCAACTTCTGTAATCGTTAAGATTTAAACGTGGTGGCGGAATAGACGCAAGGCCGTGATACATGCCTCGCCCACATCGAAACTAACTACAACTAATTCGAGACAGCCGTAAAGAGAGTCATAATACCCCATCAATAAGGGCGGCAGTGGCAAGCGCATGACGGAGGGTTAGGGCGTATTCAAAACTAAATCTATGAGAAAGACATTCGGGTACTATTTTTATAACGAAACGAAGGATATAGCGTTACTAATGGATCTGTTCAATCACACTGAACAGAAGGTGACATTACGTTATGTAGGTATCCTTCAGGACACTTTAGACGATGTTTTGAAGGATTTTGAGTTGTAGCAATTCTCTACAATAGGGTAACCGTGAATTCAAAATGGGAAAAGGACAACAAAACAAATAGCACCAAGCAATCTACGTGTTTTATGAGTTACCGAGAATATATAGTATAGTGAATTAGTTTTACATTATTTAGTTTAACAAGTGCTAGTTTTCTAGTAGTTAGAACAACATCACGAATAAATGCAAGTGGAGCGCTAGATTTATTTTTAGGCCTCCGCGTTAAAACCAACTCGAATACTTTGGTGGTGGTGAAAATTAAGTGAGCAGAGAACGAAATCCAAACCGGAAAAAGGCGCTGAAAATGTGGTTGGATAGCGGACGTGAAATGAAACTTAAGGATATAGCGTTAAAGCTGGGTGTGAGCGATTCCAGCATCCGCAAATGGAAGGCACTGGACAAGTGGAGCGAGCTTCCCGAAAAAAGAAAACGCGGGGGGCAAACAGGTAATAGGAATGCAAAAGGGAATAAGGGCGGAAGTGGTGGCCCTCCTGGGAACGACAAAGCAGTCACACATGGATTCTTCCGTAAATTTATGCCTCAGAATCCTGAGTTTCTTGAAATCATGGACGCAGTTCAAGAAATGGACCCAGTTGAAATGATCTGGTACAACATAACAACCCAATTCCAAGGCATCGTATGGGCACAACGAATTATGTTTGTTGAGGATAAAGGGGGAAATGATTAAAGAACTTAAAAAAGTCGAATATGAAATACACAATACAGGCACTAGGAAAGAGAAGAAGCTTGAGCAAGTAGCAATTAAAGAAGAACATGAATTTCAATTTTCATGGGACCGTTACGCTACTTATCTGAAAGCTCAATCGGCAGCAATGTCCGAACTTCGAGGTGCCATAAAGCAGTTTCTAGCAATTGCTCCAGAGGAAGATGAACGTCGTATGAAGCTTGATCAAATGCAAGCACAGGTCGAGAACGCGTCTTCAAATTGAAGAATTGAAAAACGAAAAAGGTGATTCGGAAGAAGACCTTATTGATGATTGGGTAGAGGCGATAATGGATGATGGCGAAGAAAACGGTGAGCTTGACCAAACGGATGGCGGCATTCAAGAAAAGGATGCCAGTGTACCGAAAAAGTCCTAAAACATTTTTCAAAGAGATTTTGAATTTTAACCCTGATAAGTGGCAAGAGAACGTTTCAGATGACATTGCAAAGTATCGTTTTGTTTCCGTAAGGTCCGGTCAGGAAGTGGGTAAGACTGCGCTTGAAGCGGCAATCTCACTATGGTTTTTATGCTGTTTCCCGTTTCCGCGCGTTGTTTGTACAGCTCCAACGAGGCAACAACTCAATGATGTGCTGTGGGCGGAGATCAGTAAATGGCAGTCCCAAAGTCCGATACTAAAACGTATCCTCAAATGGACTAAAACGAAGATATACATGAACAATTATGAGGAACGCTGGTTTGCAACAGCACGTACAGCCACAAAGCCCGAGAACATGCAGGGTTTTCACGAAGAATTATATGCTATTTATTGTGGACGAGGCTTCTGGTGTAGATGACAGAATTATGGCTGCAATATTTGGTACGCTATCAGGAGATTACAATAAACTTTTCATGTGCGGGAACCCGACTAAAACGAGCGGGTTCTTTTTTGATTCTCATAATAGAGATCGAGCGATATACAGGACACACCGTGTATCTTGCTTGGACAGCCCGAGAACCAGTAAAGAGAGCATCGAAATGCTCAAGGCGAAATATGGTGAGGGTAGTGATGTTTGGCGCGTTCGGATGTTGGGTGAATTCCCACGGGGAGAATCAGATACATTTATTTCGTTGGAAGTGGCGGAATTCGCAGCTAGAGAAGTGAAGCTGGAACCGAGCGGAGAAATGCTAACCATAGGCGTTGACGTTGCACGGTTTGGTGATGATGAAACCTCAATGTTTGCTGGTATAGGGCCAAGAGTTGTAGGGGAACACCATCATTTCAAGAAAGACACAATGGTTACTGCTGGTTGGGTAATCAGTCTGGCTAAAGAGCTACATATAGCTCATCCATATTTAAATCGAATCAGAATAAGAGTTGATGATAGCGGTGTAGGTGGAGGTGTAACGGATCGACTAAATGAAATCGTAGCTGAAGAGGGGCTACCATATGAAATCATTCCAATTAACAATGGTTCTTCATCTTTAGATGAGCACTATGGGAACCTAGTTACTGAAATGTGGGCATCTATTAAGGATCAATTGGAACAGAATATGAATAATTTCATAAATGGAGATGTGAGCGTTCTACAATTGCCTGATGATGATGTACTAATAACCCAACTTACAGCACGTAAATGGAACATGACCAGCAAGGGTAAAATGCTGCTTGAAAGTAAGAAGGATATGAAAAAGCGTGGGCTCAAGTCACCAGACCGAGCTGACGCTTTTGTTTAGACATTTGGGGAATATTTGATGGAACCAGATACACATACACATATTATGCTTCCTTCAATAGGTAGTGTAGCAGTAAAAAGATAATGTGGTAGAGCGGTTTTATAAGACAAAAGATAGCGGTTACACAGGCGTTCATATGGAGAGCATCAATCTACTAACGCAATCAGTAAACAGAGAACATCGCCGTTTACAATGTGGTCAAGGAAGCAGAGCTGGCAGTTAAGGATCGACTGATTGATCTAGCATGAGTAAACTGTCTTGCATTCAGAAGAAGGTAATTCTTCGAGCTAATTGGACGATGAGGGTGAATTTGATTACTTCAGTTGTGGGGAGATGGGGATTAGCCAGAGTTCCTTCAGCCGGATTAAGGCTGAAGCAATCGGAATATTAGCGGCTGCTTTAAAGCTGACAGTATCTCAGGAAATAAAAGGTGTAACGGTTGAGGTCGGCTGATGTCGACCTTTATTGTCAACTTGTCGATTTTCAGTGTCGCTGTTTGTCGAATGAAAGGTACTTAAGACACTCTTATTAATACTGTAATTATATTATGTAAATTATGAAATATAGACTATGTAAATTGAAATTCCTAAATGTTACAATTTAATGGAAATTTATTAATGAGGAGTGAGGGAATGAATTTTAAAAAAATTATATCTTTATCAGTTGCATTTGCTATAACCCTAGGTTTGGCAGGTCCTCAAGTATTTGCTGAGAATGATTTAGGTGATTCTGAGGCAAAAAATGATATTGTTCTCGAAAGTAATGAATTTAATGTTAATTCAGTAACGTCTGTGACTTATGGAGAGATTCAGTACATACCTGATAAGTATTTCCCTAAGAAACAAAAGCCTGGAGAAGTTCAGCCAATGTTCATACCAGCGGCAGCAGGAATTTACTTTATTCCTGGTGTTGGTGAAGTAGCTTTGGTAGCTACTGGAGCAGTGGTTGTCGGAGGGGCAGCTTATTATGCTGGTTCTGCTGTTTATGAAAAGGTTCGGGTTTACTTTGCAGAAAAAGAAGCAGCAGAAAAAGAAGCAGCGCAAGAAAAAAGTTATCAAGACGCTAAACAAAGAGGCGTTCCTGCTGGCACACATTCTGAAAAGCATCCTCCTTTTAATAAGTTAGGTATAAACGGGAAATCTCGTTCCTCTGAAGATTTGTATGATAGTAAAGGATTGAAACAAAGAAGATATTATGATAAAAATGGTAATGCAGATGAGGATATAGATTATGATCATTCGAATGCAGATGGATCACACACCTTCCCACATCGACACAAATGGGTAAACGGACGAAGAATGTAGGTGAGATATAAAATGAGCGAGAATGAAATTACCCATCAAGAAATTATAGAATTTTTTCAACAGCACAGGGAAATAGAGTTTTATTATCGCGATAAGTTGTATGCCTTTCTTTCTTACAATGGAGGATTCGTGCTTGTTTGTGAAAACAAAGCGATAACTCCTACTTTCGAAACGTATGAAGAGATGGTAGAGAAAGGTTTGATTGACGGCAAGAAATTTTTGGAGAGATTTAAAAATAATGAATTAATAATTTCTTCCATACTTTAACATATCAGAGGGTGCCTATTAAGGTGCCCTCTTTTTTAATATTGTGCAGATAGCATAATGTCGGTCTACTTTTTTTGCGGAAAATTCCGATATATAACAAAAAAGGAGGAATACTATGTTTAAGAAATACACAGATTATTCGAGCACAAGGGAATACTTAAAGGAAAGATTTGAATTAAAGAGGAAATGGCTGAGATTTCAAAAAACATTTACGCTAGAAAAACTTGAAGTTGTTAAAACAACTTTAAAAAAAGAACATTCTCTAATTGAACTTGGCACCATAAAATCTGATATAAAAAGTGAACTAGATCAGCACAAATCTCTTGCAAGTTCAATACCAATGATAACTATTGTAATTACAATACTAGTGAGTACGCTTAGTAACAATACTACCTTGAATACAAGCTTAGACAATCAATTGAATACTTTAAGAATGAAATTTATGGATATTGTTACGGAACAATATCCACATCAAGATAAAGTTAATACATTTGGGGAGTATACGTTGAAAAAAATTAATGATTTGTCCGCCAGCTACTTCTTTGGTCATATTTATTCATGGATTCTTTATTTTTTGGCTTTATGTATGATTATCTTATTAGCATACTATTATGTTAGAACGAGATTTTTATCTTCTTTAGAGAATATAGTTGCTCAAAGTTATGAGGAAAAGGAAAGAGAAGAAAAGGAAGCTAAAGACCACCAGAAAAGACAGGAGCAATTAGATAAGAAACTTAAGCAAAAACAATTAGAAGATAGGAAAGCTAACTACAACAAAAAGAGGATTCAACTACCTGATAATTTTAAAAATATTGCCCGTTATTTGACCAAGAATTGAGGGCTTTATGACCTGCCATTGGACCATTGATATGGTGAAGTTGTATCATGGAAAATCAAATAAGGAACGAACCGCAGCTTTTCAGCCTCGGTGATCAGGTCGGCCAATGTGCCGGCCTTTTTGGTTTTTCAACAAAATATATTAGGAGGACATGATCATGTCTGCAAAACCACGTTTCGCATTTTTGAGTGAGGAGGGAATCTTGCACTTACACGATGAGGAGCACGCTTCGCAGCACGGCAAGTACGTACAAACAAGCCTGACTGACGACGAGAGCGGCTATCCAGTCGTTGAGGGTCAGGGCGTTGTGTATTATGCCAATGATGATAAGGCTTATGTTAAGGGTAACAAGAAAGATGGTCAGCTTATCCCAACACCGCCAGTGCTCAAGCAGCTCGCAGCAGAGCTTCTGTAATTGAGCAGTTTCCAGAATTACTCCTCGGATTATTCCGGGGTTTTATGGCACGCGCAGGCGGCAAGGAACCAGTTAACCAGCGGAAACATGAAACAGCCTGGTCAGAACCCTTGCGCGGTTCAATTCCGCAGCGTGTCTTCTATTTTTCCATCGATGGGAGAGGTATTGTGAAAAAGAGTCCGAAAACAGGAAAATGTATGCTTTGCAATGACCCTAATCCGAACCGGGAGAACACAACAATGGGCGCATCCTTTTGTAATACGTGCTGGGAAACTATGAAGTCCGGTGATGAGGATAAACTGGGTGAGAGAATTGTCTGGGACGAGTGTTTGATGGAAATAAAGTGTTAGACCGTGAAAATATAGTTCTAGACTGGCAGCTGCGGCGTTAAGCCAACGGGCAGGATGGTAGATAAAATATGTTATTATTGGATTGTGCAAAGTTTATTCCGCCTATTCGAAGGGAGATTAGTAGAAATGCAAAGTGCTCAACAGGTGCTAACAAATTATTTTCAAGCATTAGGAAGCAAACAGATTGATAAAGTGATCGAATTGGTTCATGATGAAGCGAAATTTATTATTCTTAAAAAAGAGCCTTCTAATAAAATTCCTTTATACGGCACATTTCATGGAAAAGAAGGTGTTAGAAATTATTTAAACTTATTAGAAGAAGCAGAACAAATAGAGAGTTTTGTCCTTCACAAACTCATCGGTAATAAGGAAGCAGCGTGTGCATGGGGGAATTTCCGCATCAAGGTCAATGTAACCGGGAAAGTGTTCGAGAGTGATTGGGCAATTATTTGTGAAGTAGAACAGGAGAAGATAATGTTTTTTCAAATCTTCGAAGATACTGCCGCACTAGAAGAAGCTTTTGATTTAAGAGACTGTTGATGTTAGTGCACCTACACATCACTATGCTGAGTAATCATACGAAAACGTAGGTTATTGGCCGGTAACATATCGAATTTGGTCAAGTATGCGCTACGCTAACGAAGAACGTTAATAGAATGATAACAGCGGCAGTCTAAGACTTTATTTTTACTTAATAGCGAGTAATATCGAGAAAGTGAGCAAAAGCCAGCTTATAATGGTTTAATTGCCCATTTTCCGGTATTGTCCGGTCTTAGTTCTTTGACGGCCATTTTCTAATATCAGTAAAATGGTCTTGTTTGTTACTAAGTACAAATGCTTTTATGCAACAACGTAGCGTTTTGCATCCCGCTTGCGGGAATAGAACCTATCGCTGTTTCTTTTTTCGGGTTTTAAATAAGCGCCTCGGTTCATTTGGTGCTCTAAATACATAGGCAGATACAAGTCACTCATTTGGGTGGCTTTTTTATTGCCTTGAAAGGATTTTTGGTTTGAAGAAGAAGCAGAAGAAAGGAATTTTGCTATACATGAAAGGCCCACCAAAACAGCCGAAAAAATGCAAAGGTTGTCTATGGGGTAGGTGGAACGGAGTTAAGCAGTTTTGTTCCCGTACAGCTTGTGTGAAAGAATGAATTAATCCCATCTAAAATATCTTGCCTTACACAACGTTACACTTCTATGCATAGGCTATCAGGAAGTAAAAACTTTACTGAGGAGTGTGACAAAAATGTATTATACCCACGGGGGAATACAGTATTACCCAGCAGGTAGACCGCCACAACAGCATATTATAAATCCAAATCAGGTTAAAAATTACCTGAATCAAGCCGTTGATATGAGGATGAGTAATGGACACCGTCTTTGTAACGTCTTTATTACGTATGTGTCTCCGCAGACAGATAAAACACAACCAGACTATGGAGATATGACTTATGTAAGAATTATTGATGGAAAGTTCGTTTCTTTATCAAATAATACACAAAACATTGACGAGGTCGGACCTGCTGGTTCCTTATGTGGTCATCGACCATCGTGGTAGAATGTTAAGCACCCATTGAGGTGCTTTTTCTTTTGCTCTTATACGCCAATATGTGAGTTGTTCTAAGCACTTTTTCCGTTATCCGGACGAATTACCGGAAAGAGTACAGCAAAGAGCAGAGAGAGGGCATACATACGCTCTGACAGCCTGTTATCCTGATGCCCTGCTACCCGAATAGTGGAAACCAACTCTAACTCAAATAGCCTTTTGAACATTTACACTACCTCTTTCATAGTATATGGCAGTTGATAAAGAGAGGTGGCTACTGATGGAAATACCAATAACAGGTTTTGTTGTTCATTCCCGTGATTCCGAATCTAACCATTCGCATAAGCTTTTTATTAGTTCGTGGGACGGTAGACCAGTTAATGTTCACGTACATCCTTTTAGTGGGAATACATCACTTGATGTAGGACACTACCACCATTACGCTGGAGTAACAGAACCAGCTCCAAGTGGTGTTCCGCATGTTCATAATTATTATGCAGAAACATCATTTAACGATCAACATACGCATCTAATTAGAGGTACTACAGGACCAGCCATTCACTTGACAGGTGGTGGGCATTACCATCATTTTGAAGGGTATACAACAGTAAACGGTAGAATTCCTCACGCCCATAGGTACAGTGGAAATACTGGAGATGAGAAAGACTACCGATATTAATCAATTTGAAAAACTCATCCCCATACAAATAGTGGGACTGATGGAGTTGGTTATGGCGGCATGTTTACCAGTGTCGGGGTTATTCTCGTACTATTTATACTGCTTATGATACTTGGGGGTTGTAATGCTTAAAGGACTCAGCCACAGGTTACTGAAGATTCGACTTTATGAGTACAGTGTAATTGGCCAAACAATTTAAAATCAGTAGTAACAATGACGAGCTACTACTGGCTCGTCTTTTCTTGTTCCAAGGTGCTGACGCTTAGAAAGCAATTTGGATGGGATGGATCGGCTACACTCTTCTAGACAGAAAAATTGTGGTCTAATATAGTAGACTACAGACCAACCTAGAAGGAGCAAACGGATCATGACTAAAAAAGAAAGACGTACCTTTAGCGCTGAATTTAAAGCGCAGATGGTTCAGCTCTATCAAAATCGCAAAGCACGAAAGGATATCATTCAAGAATATGATATGAATCCTTCATCGTTGGATAAATGGGTGAAAGAGAGTTCCACATCTGGATCCTTCAAAGAGAAAGACAACCGGACTCCAGAGGAATTAGAACTGATCGAACTTCGAAAACAGAACAAGCAACTGCTCATGGAGAATGACATTTTAAAGCAAGCCGCGCTGATCATGGGACGAAAGTAAATGTCATTCGCCAGAATAAACATAAATACTCGGTATCGGCAATGTGCGACGTCCTAAAACTCCCGAGAAGCACCTATTATTATGAAGCAAACAAAGTAGAAGTGACATCGGAGGGTGAGCTTCCCTCCCTGATTATGGACATTTTTCAAAGCAGCACTCAAAACTACGGTACGCGTAAGATTAAAAAAGTGTTACACCAGCAAGGTTTTACGGTATCCAGGCGGAGTATTGGACGAATCATGAAGGAATACGGGTTGGTTTCCTCGTATACGGTTGCTCAGTACAAGCCTCATCCCACGAGATGCAATGAAGCCAAGCAAGCGAATGTACTGGACCGGAAATTTGAACAAGAGCAAGCGTTGTCTGTCGTCGTAAGTGATCTGACGTACGTCCGAGTGGGTTCATATTGGAACTACGTATGCTTCTTTGTAGATCTGTTTAACCGCGAGATTATTGGCTACAGTGCAGGCCCTCACAAGGATGCCAAGCTGGTTGACCGTGCTTTGGCTTCAATTAAGGGCAACCTGAATGACATTCAACTCTTCCATACCGACCGAGGCAATGAATTCAAGAATAAGCTCATCGACGATGCGCTAGAGGCTTTTCAGATTGAGCGTTCTTTGAGCATGAAAGGCTGTCCCTATGACAATGCCGTTGCGGAAGCCACTTTTAAAATTTTCAAAACGGAGTTTGTGAAGAAACGTCATTTTGAAAGTCTTGCTGAGCTAACCACAGAATTACATGACTATGTACACTGGTTTAACCATATTCGGATTCACGGTTCTCTGGATTACTTGAGTCCAGCTGAGTTCAAGCAGAGACACCACAAAAAAATTGTCTAGTTTAGTGTTTACAATCCATATGTGTTGGTGTTGGATGCCTTGAAGCCTTAGAAAGAAAACAAGTCATTACACCCGGGTATACTGGCACTTCTAAACCACTCACTCTCGAGAGTGACGAGTCGAGTTTTACATTCTTCTTCCTTATAGGATGGCTGGTTTGATGAATAAATACTATGCGAGAAAAATGATCTTTACTACTTACTACAGCGGCAGGTCGGTCTCTGAAGATTAAGGAAATTCGATTACTGGAAGCTTTGGATGAGAGACAGATTTCTGTTTTGAAAATATGCTAAATGATATTTGAGGAGCATCAGCCAAACAGCAAATTCCGTTTCGATATGGTGTTTTGGTGATTGGTAACAGGTAGTGGAACTTATAGGAAGATAACCAAAAGTCCACATACTAAAAAGAAGGACCCAAAGAGTATAGATACAGAGCCTCTAAATTTCATGTCGTCAATGTAAGCGTCGCTTGGTTCTGAGTCACCTTTGATCTTCCAGGCTTCGTTTGCACGCCATCCCCAAGTGGGAATTCGTTTACTTAAAATACCAAGTGAGAAAAAAATAATCGCGATAAAAATAAGCATGAATCCCATTTGATCAACTCCTTAAGTAAACTATACCAAAAAAGAACGACAGATGGAAAGTGTCGTCCCTCAAGGATAGATGGAAAAAAAGAGGGCTTTGCCCTCCATATGATGGTGTAATGTTAATCTGAATAGGCAACCGCATTAAAACTTTCTATTCCTATTCGGGTGGCATCCGCTGTGCAAAATAAATATAAGGTATACACTAATTCATTTGATGGTGGTAGAGGGACATTGTAATCGGATGCATTAATGGTAACGACCTGTACAGCGTTTGGGTTTGCTTCGGAGACACTAACAGAGTAAAGGGCGTATGCAACAGGAGAGTCGAGAGTGCCTCTAACAATAGAAATAGCAATAACGGAGTCAAAAGGTGGAGTAGTGGGAAATGAAAGCTCAGCAATCCCTGATAATTGTACACGCATATTTTCCCCAGCGCCCGTCACGTCTAAGCCAAGCTCTGCGATGGCAACAGGAGTATTGGCTGGCATGGAGATTGAGATCGTATTACCGTAACTTGCGTTTTGAGATGTTCGAGCATCTAACAATCTAGTCATTATCTCATCTCCTTTTTTGGGTAAAGAATTTGCAAGCTGGAATAGAAAGATACATACTGTGCAGGGGCTGGATCGGTTGATAGTAGGGCTATTAAGCTTTAGAAGGATAAGCAGTAATAA
This sequence comes from Paenibacillus sp. 1182, assembly GCF_017833915.1. NCBI lineage: Bacteria > Bacillati > Bacillota > Bacilli > Caryophanales > Paenibacillaceae > Paenibacillus > Paenibacillus sp. 1182. Next base: position 346,089 of record NZ_JAFICR010000001.1, read on the forward strand.
TCTAACACGATAGGGTCAGACCTATGCCTATTTTCCCAAGATCAAGTCAACAGCCCAATCTTTTTGGTTAATTGCACAATAAGCTACTTTGACTAGACTTTGGAGGTGATCATTAATTATGTTTAGACATTATTATTGGCAAAAGAAAATGCATCGGAGAAAATTTAGAAGATGTGTAGTTAAAAAAGTCAAAGTTTTACCGAAAGTTATTGTTAAAGGGATCCGAGGACCTCAAGGACCTCAGGGACCGCAGGGAGCGCAGGGAGTGCCGGGTCCACAGGGAGTTCCAGGTGCTCAAGGCCAGCAAGGGCTACAAGGTTTTCAAGGAATTCCCGGACCAACAGGACCCGCAGGAGCAGTAGGGCCAGCAGGAGCAGTGGGGCCAGCAGGACCAGTGGGACCGGCAGGAGCGGTAGGACCCGCAGGAGCAACGGGGGCAGCAGGGCCAGCAGGCGGCGGGATATCAGACTTCTTAAGTGTCTTCCGAGCAGATCCTGGTACGGGAACGGACACAGTTCCGGGTAACTCACCAATTACCTTTACTGGAGTTTTGGCTAATGTTGGTGGTGCATTTACTTTCACTCCTCCATCTACAACGATAACAATCAACGAAACGGGAAGCTATCTAATAGATTTTACAATTCATAACCAAGGTGATGCTGCTTTTAACCTTACCGTAAATGGAATCCCTGTTACTCCTGTTCCCTTCACGGGTAACGGTGGCGGACCAATTTCGGCAGAAGTCATTATTACTGTAGGGGTCGTTCCTACAACTATTCAATTGGTAAATGCAAATGCAACCCCAGCCCAACTTCATAACTTTACCAATACTACTCTTACTATATTAAAGTTGACCGTTTAAGCCATTTTTAATGATATATAGAACATTATATGTAGCCGCTTTAGAAAAGACTGTACGATTTCATATCGTCAGTTTGTCTAATTCACTTATAGTAAGCAGACGAATTTATGGGGGAGGGATTGTATAGCATGGCAAGAGAACGTAGTGGCAGTAATAAGATCCATTAAACACTATCACTACTCCAAAGCCTATCTTTAAAGTTAAAATGGTAAATCCGCAGTAACATTGTAAAAAAAACAATGATATTATTCAAACATTGAAATATGAATGCTAAGAAGGTTAGGAAACTTTTCCTACCTTCTTTTTGTTGTGGCATTTAAAAAAGAAATTTATTCGAACGAAGATCAATAGTAAATCTGGATAAGTCAGACGTTATTCTGTATTTATAGTAGTTTGCGAATGTAGTCCATCCGGCATCGGTTAGCGTCAAAGATGGACATTGGTAGGGCGAACAGTTCCAAGTAACTCCAATCAGTGAGGCATTTTTAACTGGCTGTCAAAAAAGCATCAGCGGGCGTAAATAATTGACCTGAATCACACTAATGGAGATTTGCCGGAGCTACTTGTATCTGTATCGCACACAAGTTCACCAGTGGGAACGTGATCAATATCTGTACTTTACTAAATAGTGAAACCCCTTGGGGCTCTAAGGGATATGGCCCATTGGTGAGATAAACCAAGACACCTTCAAGGTAAATGGAAATTCTCTTTCTGAAAATGCCATAGTGGTAAGCGTAAAGGCACAGCATAGTAAAACAGCAAAGGCAATCGAATCATGAAGCTAAAGATTGCTGACAAATTGTCGAAAACATCAGTAAGTTCTTCAACATTAGTCATTAGAGAATCCAATGTGGCTAAGACAAAGAAGAAATTAGACAGTGTTGAGAAGGCTATAGCTAACTATAAGTCCTTCTCTTTTTCTTCCGAATTAGCATGGTCAGGAAAAGGAGGACAGGCAGAGCAATCTGAAAGATAGGCCAAACTCGAACCAAGGCTACATGAAGACCGAACCACAAAAATTCGGTTAACCTAGAGGAGAGAAACGTAAGGGCGTATATGATGATACTTAGCAACAGTAAAGCAGGCTTATATCTAAAGGGGGTTATCGTTTGAAGCCCAATGACGGCACCAAACATAAAACCAGCCGTTTTGATTCCGATTCCAATAAATAGAATCATCGAAAACAGGACATCAGCTCTCTCAACGATCTTCGGTAGCTGAATTAGTTGTGTAACCTCAAATAAGGGATAGGTGCTTGATGCTGCCCATTCCGGACCTAAAACCAGGATTGTTAGTTCATTCATTACAATAAGGAACACAGCAGTGATCCAGTAAACAATGACGATTGACCGCTGTAATTTACGTTTATCCGTAACAATCTTGAACAGCACAAGAAAAAGAACCGTCTGCCCGAAGGGAAAAGACACGATCTCGGGAATGGCAGCCTTCACTACGGGAGTTAGACCATTCTCCAATACAGGAAATAAAAATTCAAAGTGAATGAGTCCTGTAAAAGGAGTAAGCAATAATAAAATGCCATAACCAAAAACCAATAGAAGAAGGAAGATATGACATAGAAGGAACCAGACCCTCGGTCCAAACCACACTACATCGGCACAGACAATTAACGCTATAAACGTAATAACTTCGGTAGGAGTTCTGTTAAGTAATGTCAATGCGCCGAGCTCACCAATGTCCCTGACACTCCTGGAAGCTTCATAAGCAAAGTAACTGATGAACAGAAGACCACCCAGACTACCTATCCATTTTCCCCAATAATGGCATAGGAGCTCGTACAAATCTCGATGTGGATCAAGTTTATGCATGTATAAATACATGATTAGCAAGACGAAGCCTACAAGTGCGCCGATCAGCATGGCTAGCCATGCATCCTGCTTGGCTGTAGCTCCCAAGAGGAATAAGGTTGTACTGCCAACCTGAAACAAGGAAAAAGCGATAGCTAACCCGGATACCCTGGTGACGGTTTTATTCATACTTTTTAAGCCCCTTTATACAAAATGGGTTAGGTTTGACTTCCGATATGCTTCTGTAGGAGGCCAGGACGCTGAATCCGTGCATCCACTCGAATGTCCAGTTCTATCTTCTTGAATTCCTGATCCCAGTCTTTTTTCACCGTTCCCCACTCCCTTGGGAACCTCCGGTGAATCCGGTCAGCAAAACCAGTTGCGTCTACACCAAGTTCCTGAAGTTTAGCCCAGCCCTTATTTATCGTACTGGTCACTTCTTTTGCAATCTCTTCTTCCAGATCATGTATGGTCTTCGTCTTGGAAATATCCTTAGTGCATGTAGTTTCATTTAAAGTCCCATTAATTTTCACTCCAACCTGCATAGTGTAATGAGAACTGGTTTTTCTGGGTGTAAGCTTTACATTAGCAGAGTTTACTAGTATGGAAGAGTACATTTCCCTACCGGGCTGTTTGCTGCATGGGAACGAAATTTCGCTGTTGTTAATCTTTTGAGACAGATAAGATACACCCAGACTCTCTTCCTTGTTGAGAAACCCTTTGAGCTTTCCTTTTTGGAATACCGCCAATTTAGTCAATGCCAGTTTGAGCGGGGCCGAGGTTTTTTTGAAGACATCCAGACTCTCTGCTTCCTTCACATCCTGATAGTCCCCTTCTCCGGTCAACTCGGCGACCGGTACTCCAATAGATTTGGAATCCGAGTTCATGCTTAATACGAAATCATAAACCCTAACTTTCGGAAACACCGATAAAATATCACTCTCTTTGTCGACTAATTCAGCCATGGCGACGCCTTGAAGTTTTTCAGGCGGCAGTAATTTCTTTAATAGATCGGATGCTAAGCCGTCCGTTACAATCATAGTTACCATCTCCCTTGCTTCCGTATTACGAAGATAAAAATCAATTAAACGGTCCATTCCTTTCTCAGCCGCTCTCTTACCGATAAATACAACACGATTATGTGCTATGTAGATTTGTCTTGATGTTTTTAAATTGCTGTACGATAACGCCTGGTTATAGGTTTTGGACTTTACTGAGAATACATGGGATGCCGGTTGAGAAGATCCTCCCGTTCCTCCTCCGGTACCACTTGCAAGGGCGGAGGGAATAATAATCTGATAGGACATCATCCACTGTCCGTCGTCCATCATATCTACTCCTGTAGCCGCAGTTACCCACAGCTCATTCAGTTCGACTCGGTTCCAGCAACCCGCCAAAATGAATAATATGACCAAGGCCAAAATAAATCTGCCTAATTGGGACATATCGGTTCCTCCTTACGCCATGGGATCTCGGCTGTGTTCCCCCGCTTGTTCTGCAAATGATTCCTGTTCCGTTGCCTGTCTTACTGGATTGACATCCCCAATCATTTTCGGCCGTTTCTTCATCTTCCACCAAGGTACACGCACAAACAGGTCTTTCATATTGCTCGTATAGAAAGGTGCGAGCGGCATCATATAAGGAACGCCGAACGAATTCACAGATACTAATCTAACGAGGATGGGAACCAAGCCCGCCAAAACGCCGTATAATCCAAATAAACCCGCTAACAGCATGAGTCCAAATCTGAGCAAACGAACAGCCCCCGCCATATTGATCGCAGGTAGTACAAAGTTGCAGATAGCTGTGAATGAAACCACAATCACCATAGCTGCAGAAACCAATCCCGCCTGTACAGCAGCTTGTCCAAGAACCAATGCCCCAACGATAGAGATTGCAGGCCCTACGGCGCGCGGCATTCGTACTCCTGCTTCGCGAATAACCTCAAAGGTCAGCTCCATTAGCATTGCTTCAAGCAGGGCTGGCAATGGTGTATTCTCTCTCTGCGCAGCCAAAGTGATGAGCATTGTTGTAGGCAGCATTTCCTGGTGAAACGTTGTTGTTGCAATAAAGAATGAGGGTAATAGCAATGCCAAGAAAAAGGATGCCATTCGAACGATTCGAAGAAAAGATGCCAGATCATAACGTTGGTAGTAGTCTTCACTGGATGCGATGAACCGAAAAAAGGTTACAGGAGCAATCAATACAAATGGAGTCCCATCAACCAATATCGCTACTAACCCCTCAAGCAAGCTGCCTGCTACAGTATCCGGGCGCTCAGTGTTATATATGGTTGGAAAGGGGGTCCATACCCCATCTTGAATAAATTCCTCGATATATCCACTTTCGAGAATACTGTCCGTGTTAATGGAATCTAATCGTCTGGAGATTTCCTTAACCACCTCTGGATCTGCAATGCCTCGAATATATGCCACCGATACCTTCGTCTGCGTGTATGATCCGATAATTCGAGAATCAAAGTGGAGTTCAGTTGATTTGATCCTTCTCCGGAGGAGTGCGATATTGGTGGATATATCCTCTGTAAACCCCTCTTTAGGACCGCGAATTACTGTCTGCGATGTTGGCTCCTCAACCGCTCTTTTAGCCCCCCCGCTCATAGAAGCAGCAAAGGCCTTGGTGCTGCCTTCGACAAGGAGAACCACCTGTCCATAAAGAACGGCATGGATAAGTGCTTTCTCATTTTTAAGGCAAGTGATGCCCCCAATAGGAATACGATCCATCAACCAACTTTCAACATTACGATCGGAGAGATCCCCATTTCGAATACCTGCAGTAAGTTCCTCCAGCAGTGTCGTTAAAATTTGCTGATCAATCAGGCCTTGAAGAAAACCTACAGCGAGAACCGGATTGCCCTGTTTATCGTTCAAACAACGAAGAATGAAATCCGTGCTATGTCCTATTTCCTGCTTCAGCAAGGTCACGTTGTCCTTAAGCGTGCCACTCAGTTCCTTGGATAACTCAGTCGTTTTTTTATCATTAACTGGTTCAGAGCTCGTGCCATTTTTAGATCGTGAAGGCTGCTTAAACAGCCATTTTTTTAACTTGTCAACCATAGCAATACAGTTCCCTTCTAGATAGCGGTTAACTGTAATATGTTGCTATTCCACGATTTATATGTACACACCTTCCAAAAGATGTTTTTATATCAATTTATTTCAACTATGTTTACAATAGTAGAAGCTTTTTTAGTGGCATACGGCAAAAATTGTTGGCCGGTATAGACACAGTCTAAGAGAAGGGCTTGCGGATGTCGTTTTTGTATTGGATGGATTCGTTGTAGCCAAAGACCTTCATTCAGAGTTTTTAAAAGATGAGTCATTTCGAATGGTGGTATCTCCAGATCATCTGCTGGCATCTCGTTCCTCATTGATTGTTGATGACTTTCACAGAGAACAAATTTGGTTGCTTTACCATAGGATTTACCGGATATATCATTTTCTGCGCAAATGCTCTGGCATCGGGAAAAGTGGATTTTCACATCGTTGGCTGCTCTAATACATGTTGCAAAGAATGAATTAAAATCAAATGAAGCATCTGGCTCATAAGAGGAGCACTTGCGAAGTTATTTAAAGCACAAAAAAGTCCTCCGGAAATCACCATTTAAAGACATTCTTGCCAGATGTCATTTTTCGTTGGCTACCGTGAGGGAGGCAGAGCACTTAAATATTGCTTTTTGATAGCTGTCCACTTGACAGGGGTCGCTTCAGTTTGGAGAGGTTTTTACTCTTTTATAAGGGGAGACGATATTATGGAAGCAAAACCCGCTGTAGAATAATATAGCTCTCAGTCTTAGTGAAATAACTATTAGAATGCCCCCAATAGAAAGAATCGGCAGCCATGGATAAGAAAATAAAATAAAATCCTAGACTGCCGATGTTCTATTGAACTCTCGTGTCCCTTAAGTTCAATCGCTTCCCTTTTCATAAAAGTTGTTGTGTAAAGCTTTCTGCCGTTTAAATCATGTCTTACTCCAAGTCACTTTGTAAAATTCTAATCTCCACCGAGTTCAATCGTTTTCGTGGCGACACGGTCATGAAATTCCCGATCATGTTCCACGAATACAATGGTCGGCGTGTACTCAAGCAACAGCTCCTCAATTTGCATCCGGGAAATCACGTCGATAAAGTTGAGCGGTTCGTCCCAAATATGCAGATGAGCCTCCTCACATAGGCTTCTCGCGATTAGAACCTTCTTCTTCTGCCCGCCGCTAAACGCCGATATATCCTTCTCAAACTGGATGCGGGCGAAATCTAGCTTACGTAACACGGCCTTAAATAAGCTTTCGTCAATTCTGTGCTCTGCTGCATAATCGGAAAGCGTTCCTCGCAGATGAGAAGTATTCTGGGATACATAGGAAACGCGAAGCTGAGGCTCCCGTTGAAACGTACCTGTATAATGTAGCGTCTCATCGTTCAGCAGGCGGAGCAAGCTAGACTTACCTGAACCATTTGGACCTGAAATTGCAATCCGATCTCCTGGTTCGATCGTCAGACAAATGTTCTTGCAAACCGCTCTTTCCCCGTAGTAAATCGTGACGTGATCCAGCATAGCCAGTTCCGATTTGGGATACACGAGCTGAGAGATCGCAAGGCTTTCTGACTGTTCGATATTTCGGAGCAATTTCGATTTTTCCTCTAAAGCGGCGTGTTGCCGCTGTTCGATGGATTTCGAGCGTTTCATCATTTTCGCTGCCTTATGCCCGACGTATCCCTTGTCAAGCTTGGAGCCGGAGTTTCGTGTGCCGTTTTTCGATTTTTCGGTCTCGAAAGACCAGCCGCTAGTACGTTTAGCAGAAGCAGATAAACGCTGTATGTCTTTGTACAGCTTTTCGTTTTGTGCCATTTCGAACGTATCTTGGCGAGTTTTGTTCGTCCACCAACTGGAGAAGTTGCCTTTTTGGATTTCGATATTCGTTTTGTTGATCGATAGAATATGATCCACGCAGCGGTCGAGAAAAGCCCGGTCGTGTGAAACAAGAATAAAACCGCGCTTCGTATTCAGATAATCGGCGACAAGCTTGCGTGCGTGCAAGTCGAGATGATTGGTCGGTTCGTCGATGAGCAGAAATCGATTGTCTTGGATGAATAGCACGGCCAGCAATACCTTCGTCTGTTCTCCTTGGGACAGCGATTCGAATGGCCTGTACAACACGTCTTCTGAAACCTTAAGCAGGTTCAGTTCGCGCATCAACTTCCAGCTCTCATAGCTTGGCACGATCTCTTCGACGACGTCTAAGGTCAAATACTCCGGGTGCTCGACGGGAAACGGAAAATAATCAAAGGCGACTGGTGTGGAGATCGTACCGCTGTATTCGTATTTCTCCTGCAACAGGTTTAAGAACGTCGTTTTCCCCCGACCGTTTCGCCCCGTAAAGCCCAACTTCCAGTCTGTATCAATTTGAAAATGAACATTTTCGAATATGGGGTCATAGCTGCCTGGATAGGCAAAAGTAAGATTGGTTACCTGAATGGCGGGCATGGTAGTCATCCTTTCGTTTGGAAATAAAAAAGAACCGCAAGAAAGGTGCTATCTTGCGACTCTAATCCATACGAGGAAATACGGCCCCATTCCAAGGGGCCGTATGACTGTCCGGAGAGGGAGCGCAAACGAAACGCAGACCTTTCTTGCAGAGATGAATAAAACGACCACAGCCGATCGCTGAGTCCGTTCTTTTCGTGATCTCAAAGCAAGAAAGTTCTACATGTATCCGTTCAACTCCCGTCATCAAATTACATCCAGTTTATCACAATAGTAATTTAACTACAACCTGCGTAGCCCTGTTAGGCTGAAGCCTCGCGTAGTTCGACATGCTCCTTAGATTGATTACTGTTATTTAACTATCCTGCTCGTTCGTATTAGGTTGATAACATATAGGTTTTTAAAATACCTAGCGTTATAGCAGCAGAACCAATTTAATATTTAAGTATGGAAGGTCTCTGATAACTCAGGGGCTTATTTTGCGTCTTGAGGAGGTGATGAAACCCATGGCAAAATAAAGTCAACATGGATATATACAACTGGATCTAACAAGACCAGTTGAAGAATTGACTGTTAGTCATTTCTGCTGTCATTGCTTCACAGCCAGCAGGCCGGAAAGAAAAATACTTAAAGGATTGGATATAGCAATAGGAAGTGCATTAGCATAGATACAGGCCCAAGAAGAAAAAGATCAGAAACCAAACGATGATAGCCAAGGAAAAGTTTCCTGAACGGAGAGACGGGGGAAAGAAGGTTGGATGAGTGGGAGATTTTTAAATTTAGTGCCACTTTAGGTAGTAGCGCGGTAACGTATTTCTACGGTGGGTGGTCGGGAGTATTGGGGGTGTTGCTCGAAAGGTATTTATTTTTATAATAGTTGCTGTATCTCATCTAATTAATGGCGTCTTAGGCGATTCGCATCTTTTCCGGGATGCAGTCGCCTATTTTTATATGGCAAATGAGCTGATTGTTGAAAATGGCGGCAGGCTTGGTGCGCCAGTCCCGTCGATCATTCGGCAGGCTGTGGAAGTTTTAAAGAGTAAAAGCGGAGAAAAGGAAGGTGGTGGGGAAAATGCAGATAAGCAAAAAAAGGTATCGCACAGGGAACGACGTATCTCGCTATCAAGGCAATATTGATTGGAACCTGGTCAAAGCGGGAAGCGCGACATTTTGCTGATGTGGTGGATCAGGTAGGCGGTGCAAAAGCGCTGGACCTTCCTGCGGTGATGGATTATGAAAACAACCCCGGCAAGCTGTCCAAAACGCTTATTACTGTGGCGTTGGCCTTCCTGATCAAGCTGGAGCGGATTACAGGACGTAAGCCCATTATCTATACGGGCAATGCATTCGCAGCTAATTTTAATGCTTCATTAGGTGGCTACCCACTATGGATAGCCCGTTACAGTGAAACGCGCGTACCGAGCGATACAGTGACGTGGAAACGTTGGGATATTTGGCAATACAGCGATAGTGGCAAGGTATCCGGGATAAAAGGAAACGTGGACCTGAACGAATTTGATGGAACAACGGACGAGCTGCGTAAATCGATTTGGCGTTATTGTCCCTGGACAAGAGACAGAATCCGTACATCCGGCACATTCCGCGTAAACGGTAAAGAAGCGGGGGAAAGCCCTTCTATATGGCTCCAGAACCTATGTACCGCTGCGGTCTTTGGCAAATGCCTTGGGCGTGTCTTATCGTTGGGACAATACCAGCAAGGAAGCCTATTTAAATGGGTCCAAGCTGCAAACTGTCCAACTTGTAGAGGGTACAGCGTATGTGCAACTCAGACCAATTGCTGATGCTTACGGTACAGTAGTGTCATGGGACCCAAAAAATAAAATTGCAACATTAACGAGAGGGGATAAATAATCATGCAAACAATTATCGAAACTGTACAGCCTTATGTTAATACCAATGTCACAGCCGCTGCTGGTGTAGTACTTACAGCGTTTGTTTTAGGAGGTCTGAACAAACTCAAGACTAAGGTTAACGTGTGGATAGAAGCGCGTACAACGGCAGCGCAACGTGAAGTGATTCATAAAATTGCTGGAGAGAGTTTTGCTCTTGCTCAAACAGCATTTAAAGAAGCTGGGGGAGAACGCAAGCTTCAGGAGGCTTTGCAGTATGCTTCACTTACTCTTTCCAGTCAAGGTATTGTAGTATCCCAAGTAGAGTTAAAATCTGCGATTGAGAAGGCATATCTGGAGTATAAGGCCAAAACAAAAACGGTACTAGCTACTGAAGAACAGCCAAACGAGGATGCAGTACAGGCCAGTTAAGGAGGCTTTATCTGGTCTGGCTGCAAAGCTTAATGATTTCTTGGCTCAGGCTACGGCAGAGGTATCATCCGGTCAGATTCAGACTGCAACTGAGTCTATTCAAGAACCAACAGAATCAGTACAAGCGCCTGCTTTGGAGCAAGGATAATACGGCTAAAGTTACAAAGTAAACACTAAACAGATAAGGAAAGCCGGAAAGATAGCGTAACTTGCTCCTTTCCGGCTTTTTGGCATGTTGCTAATCAGAGCAATTACTTGTTCAGCAGCATGAAGTTATTGATGAAACCCTCTTCTTGTATAAAGATGGGGGTTTGAATTTTCGATGTGAAATCATAATAATATACGCCGCGCCCTTCCTCCTCATTTTTCTCAGAGGCGCTACCCAAATAGTAGACACCCTTGCCGTCGGGGGACATATAGACAAATTGGCGGGTTAAAATAGGCAACTTTATTTTGGTACGTTTACCTGTTGCAATATCAACCAGACTATACTCGGGTTTGCTGTGATTAGTTAGATTGGTAGTTACGAGAAGTAGTTTATCATTACTGCTGGACATTGATGATATTTTCTCTTTTCTCAGTGTGATGATAGAGCGTTCTTGCTTGGTGACGCTATTGATTTCTGTAACCTTGTTGTCCGGAGGGGCCATGATGGTTTGTGTTCGGTTTGAGATGACTCTTTGTTTCTCGTGCTCCTTATCTGAATACTGTGAACTGTAAATTGTTTTTTTGTCTGGATTATAGGTGATAGACCAAGTGGTAGTATCATCCTGATTTTCATCATGCATAATTTGCATGGTACGGGTTGCTTTATTATAGAACATAGTTTTAAGTATCCGCTCTCCTTTTTTGACCGCAACCAGGACGAGGGGGCCGTCTGGAGTAGTTGGTACAATACGATTGATGGCAAACAAATTATCGGTAAGCTGTTCGGTTTTTTTCGTAGTCAAGTCATACGAAAATAATTGGTCTCCCTTATCACCGACATCAGCAGAATAATAAATTTTGTGATCAGGCAAGGATACCACAGAAAGCGGGTATTGAGAGGTATACGGAACATCAGCCAGCTTGGTTATTTTTTTACTGCTTAAGTCGTACGTCATAACTCGCATAACCATGCCTTGATATGCGTTCTTCCCATTCACATATTCTGTATAGGTCATGGATAGATATTGGCCCTGACCGGCTAGAGCTGTCTTTTCCCCTGATTGGTTTTTTTGGGGTACAGCAGATTCTGCTGGTGGGGTAGAAGAGGGGGAGCAGGATGACAATAAAGCTGGCACGAGCAGGGAAAGTATAAAGAATTTGTAGCGGCGTGTTCTCAAAACGATGCATTCCTTTCTGAAATAAGTGATGAATCAAACTGAATATAATGCGAAAGGGGAAAAGGATAGGAACGAGACCCTATCCTTTTTGCTATAAAGATATTAGAAATTATAGGAGTATCTACCTGAAAATGAAGTATACGAATGCCATGTTAAACCTAGATCCTCTACACCAGTTTTCCAAATATCAACGATTGCATCTGGAAGAGATCCATTGTCAGCTTTATTAAAAGTGGCTACGATATCATTATCAGTATTCCTTACCCGAATTTCTGTCCCAAACTCGGGATTATCAATGGCCCCTTTTGTTGCGCAGTCACCTCTTCGGAGAGTATTGCCATTCTCACCTTTCTGGTCCGTGAAGTTGGTTCCTCTCCCTGTGCCTATAACAGAGCCATGCTTGTCTCCACTAATAGAAATTACATTATTAGATGCTCCGTATCTGTAATCCCCAGCTGGGTTTCGTGTTCCGCGTGGCAATGCATTAAGTCCATAAACATCCGAAGATAGTCTATTTTCTTTTGGCAGGATAATGTCCTTGATAAGACCTTCACCATCATAAATTACTTTTAGTCCAGGTTGTGGGGCAGGGTTTTCAATATGGTATACGGGCCGGGGTGTCTTGTCTTCTTCGATTTTCTTAATCATTGCTTCTTCTTTTTCCGATTCAATTTGTTGTTCAGCAGTAAGTGGGGCAATAGCGGCTGGAGATTTTTCTGATTCAGGTACAGGAGTCCCTTTTTCCACTATAACCATATTATTGTTATCATCGTATTGAATGATGGTATCTGCTAACATGCGGTCAGGTATTTTATCTCCTTTCTCAGCATGGGAGATAGCTGGACTGACGACTCCCCAAGAGATGAGTAGCGTTGCAGCCAGAAAAGCTCGTGGTAGAAACTTTACTTTCATAACAAAATGCCTCCTTGAAATATTTGTAAATACATAGCCAGCGTAAAGGACTCTACTGATATTGTCAACCTTTTTATGGCATATATGAATATATTTAATAGATTCGTGATGGGTGGGTATAGGCTTGAAATGAAAAAAAGGAAGGTTATTGACAACTGTTAAATTATGATCAACAATTGGATGCAATAATATAAAATTTTTGGAATTTCTGTGTGAAAGGTGGATATGACATGAAGCATACACCTACGATTCGGGCGGAATTAGACAGATACCTACAACAAGAGGGATTGAGCATAGCACAATTTGGGCAACTTGCAGGCATGAATAGGGGGGCGGTAAGTGCCATTGTGTCAGGAAATAAGTCTATGTCTGTTAATCAGATAGATCGCATTACCGAGGCTATGGGTTTACCTGAGGGCTATTTTTACGACTTGTTTATAGAAAACTTCATCATCGATTATCCTCCGAATATGAGGCGAATTGAGCCATTTTTGTTTCGATGTGCGGAGTTGGACAAGTTAGATGCGATCCGTCGAGTGGTGGGAGCCATCATGGACAATCTACTGTATTCACCCAAGCTATTTGAAATTGCAGAGGAATTGCTGGAGCAGGGAAGACATGCGGCTGCATTGTTGCTCTATGAGGGGGTAGCTGAAGCGGAGAGGTATCAACATTCTGAACGCCTAGCCATCTGTCAATATCGTATGTTCAAGATTCAGATTAGAGATGATCAGGAAAGAAATTTACAAGCAGCGCTCCAGTTTGAGTCATATGTCAAACGTCTCGACGCTATAGACCAGTTAGATGCCTTTGTAGATTTGGCTAATGTATACCGATCTTTGCGTAAATGGGAACGGGTTGAGAAAGTTGCTAAAGAATTAAGAGCTTTAGGCGAAGCGCAATATTCTATGGCACACTCTCTTAAAAGAGAACGAGGTAAGATGCCTTTGCGACCATTATTCTTTTATATAACATTCAGTGGTTCACTTATTGGAGGCGCTAACTATGAACAAGGAAACTATGAGTTAGCATTGCAAGCAGCCTATGAATCTTGTGACTTGGATTGGGTTAAAGAGAACGATGAAGAAACATTGCGCTGGAAAAATTTATTTCGGGAGTGGGGCCAGGCTAATGTGTATTTGGCCAAGCTTATGGCTGGAGATATAGAAGTACTTCCCTTATATACTGATCTCATCTCAACAAATAGAGAGGAATTACTACCAGGCTTGTGGAATATAATGGTTGTAGCCAATCGTTATAAGTTAAATGTAGACGGTCTTCTAAGTCAATTTGAGTGGGAAATATCCAACATACATGATCAAGAAGGAAGACAAACTAATGACAAGCAGAATATTAATGATCAGCTTGTTGGCCTTTTGAGTGAATTAGCTGACTATTATTTGACCAAAGGTCAGTACAAAAAGGGAATTAGTTACTTATTAGATTGTATGAGAATATCCACTATAGTCAATAATGAGCACTCTATTCTTCGTTGCGTCAGAATGTTTGAACGTTGTCGGCAATTTGTCTCAGATGAAGTAAAAGTGCAATATCGTAATTTAGTGGAAATGGGGTAATAGTATGAATCGCTTAATTAAAGGGCTGTTCGCGACTACTTTTTTATTGGTGTTAGCAGCAAGCGCACAAACAATGAGTAGCCAAGATTTAATTATGCCAAAGACTGTCTCTAACGGCGGTATCTCAGTGTTTGGCTGGCATGTAGGAAGTTAGAGCGTTTGTATAAATAGTATGGAGTGTTTGTTCATATGCAGTCTAATAATTGAAAAGGTGTGGATGAACAATGTTAAAAAAAATGGCTCTGATGATCGTCGCGGCTAGCTTTTTGTTAATTGTTACTGTACCTATTCACTCGCATGGCATAGAGCCTCAAGTACAGCATGAAGGGGCTTAAACGTAAGTAAAGCAAATCCCCGCTACCCTTAATTATTGGTAGACGTGGATTGTCTTGTTGAAGGAATTAACATACCATTCACCGAATAGCTATTTGAGGTGATCAGCATGAACCATACATATAAAGTGTTAAAGTCGGATATCGAACTATTTGCAGCTTCGTTAAACCAGGTAAGAGCATATGTAGTACAGCCGTTGGGCGAGGGTTTGATAAATATCGTGGATTACGGTGGAGCAGCGGAGAAGATTACACCGGAGTCGATCAAGATTAACGGATCTTATTTCTTACGTAAGCAGTTTGAATTTAGAGTAGATGTGAAAAAGGACTCCGCTGGTATGTAACCAGTATGGAGTCCTTTGTTATTATTGTAATTCTACTAGCGGTATAAACGGCCATCACCAAAGACATTACTAACTCCACCATAATTAGTGATTACTATTTTATATGTTCCTTCTGGCACATTGGTAAACGTCCTGATTGTATTTGTATTTGTGAATGTTCCGTTTATAAAAATGCTTTGTGAGTAATCACTTGATTGTAATGTGTATTGAATTACAGGACTATATTTTGAATCAGCGGTTCTTTGGTGGACGGATATGTTGACGTCGCCTGATCCATTAATTTGGAATGGTGCACTAGCAACCTCATTAGCCAAGTTTGTAAATGTGAATGTTTTTATGATGCCTGCAGCACTTAAGGTTTCCTGGGTTGCATCATTAGAGAATTGTAAACTCGCTTGAGGCACTACTTGATTAGATGAAATCGTGCTTTCTTGCTGAGTTATTTCTGTAGATCCGGCTGATACACTAGGCGCTAAAGCTCCGAATAACAAGCCCACAGAAAGAATAGTAGGCAATGGTTTTCTCATAATAAAACCTCCCATTTTTTTATTTCAATTTACATATTCCACTTAGTTTTATCATTATCCTTTTATATAACTGTGATTGTTATGTGAACTCAAACGTATAGAACGGCAGTTTGTAATATAGTTATTTATTATGCGACAACATGCACGATACTTCGACATAACTCTTCATTTAGTATAGAGAAGATTCAAATTACTATGGAGGTGTCATATGATCAGAGGAATCGCGCGAGGATTAATTGTATTTTTACTGGCGGCTATCTTTTCCGTACAAGGCGTCTATGCTGAACCGGCAGCAATCAGCCAACAAGCAGCTGGATATACGTTGGAGTTTCCAAGTTCACGGTATCCTGAAACCGGAGCACACATAAGGGACGCTATTGTAGCCGGACATTCTGCGGTATGCACAATCGACCGTGATGGAACTGAGGAAAATAGGAAGAGTCGCTCAAGGGCTATCCAACTAAAAAAGGATATGACCGCGATGAATGGCCAATGGCAATGTGTGCAGAAGGTGGCGCAGGCGCTGATATTCGATACATAACCCCTAGTGATAACCGGGGAGCAGGATCATGGGTAAGTCACCAGTTAGATAAGTATGTTGATGGAACAAAGGTGAGATTTATAGTGAAATAAAGATAAGAGACTCTAACGGTTCGCTACCAATAGAGTCTTTTTTATATCCAATAAAAAATAAATATGCAAAAATATAGAACATATTTATAGATAAGCAAGTTTATGTTTAGACACATTTTTAGAATTAATTTACCTTAGTAATAGTTCAACAAACCCTAGTAGGAGGATTTAATGTGAAGTTAAATTTTATGAAGAGGATAAGTATTTTGTTAGGCATTTTATTGTTTGCAACGAGCTTGATTTTAAATTCAAATACGTATGCAGCGTCGATCGGTGAGAGATTAACTTCTCCCGAAGAAGGTTGGGAAAGATATGACGATATGGACCCTGCCATTAAGTATGAAGGTAGTGGATGGGCATATGTTACAAATGAATCTAATAGTGTTTATGCAAAAACAGGTCACTATATGAAACTATCTGGAGCAACAACAAACGCCATAAAATTCAAATTCTATGGAACTAAATTGCGAATTATTGATCTTTATTGGACCAATAGAGTAAACAATGTGACCATAGAGATCGATGGCAAAGTTTCGACATACAATCCAAATAATCCTGCAAATCTGTATCAAGTACTTGTGTATGAAGTCTTAGATCTACCATCCGCTGTTCATGAAGTAAAGTTAACTACGAATAGCACAAACAACACATTTTCGCTTGATGCAATAGATACAGATGGAAAATTGGTTGATATCTACACTCCCATGAATCTTGTAGCCTCCCCTGGAGACGGTCAAGTTACATTAAACTGGGGGCAGGTTCAAGAAGCTGATGGTTACACAGTCAAATATGGAACAGAATCAGGGAAATATACTGAAACTGCCACAGCTACAAAAGACGTATATGGAAACTTCGTCATCCCAGGTCTGACCAACGGAACAAAATACTATTTTGTGGTCAGTGCTAAAGTTAAGGGAGTAGATTCTAAATATTCCAACGAAGCATCTGCAACTCCACAAGGGGGAGGCGGTCAAACTGATCCTGAGCAACCTGCAGGAAACCGTGCAATTTTAGTAGTCACCATGACAACAGGATTAAAAAAAGAATTCGACCTAAGCATGAAAGAGGTGAATGATTTTATTGCTTGGTATGAGGGCAAGCAGGCTGGTTCTGGATCGGCTTCATATGTGATCAATAAACATAATAACAATAAAGGACCTTTTAGCAGTCGCAAGGATTACATGCTGTATGATCGCATTCTGACTTTTGAAGTAAGTGAATACTAAATAATACGCAACACCAGGCCTGAAAAATGGTAGGGAAAAGATCGTATTTTCTATAGAAATTGTTGGTACCTACCCAACGAACCAGAACGAAGATGATCTCATGAACAACGGTCTGTCCATTTGCGGGTAACATACATTGTAGTCAATTACTGTTCAATAGATTACTTAGGGGGAATATTTGTGAAGATCGGTTTTACTAAGAAATTTGGTATTTTGTTTGGAGTTCTTCTGTTTGTAATGGTTACGTTTTTAAACTCAAGTTCCTATGCAGCTACATTAGGTCAGAATCTTTATACTCCTGAAGTGGGTTGGAAACGTTACGATGATACGCATAAGTTCATCAAATATCATGGATCATGGCTTATATTCAAAGATGGGATCAAACTATACAATGGGGCCATTCATCAAACAACTGATACCGATGCGTACATTTCTTTTTCCTTTAAAGGTACACAATTGAGGATTCTATCAGATAATTGGGATACTAAAACTAAAAGAGCCGTAATCTCGATAGATGGAAATGTTGAGTATTTTAGTGAACATTCTAAGGCTGCCGGACAAACACTCGTTTATGAGAAGAAAGCTTTGACAAATGCGATTCATGAAGTAATGATTAAGTTAGAAAGTGACGATGGACACTTAAATTTAGATGCGATTGATATCAATGAAGATGGAATGTTTGTAGATAATGAGGCTTCGATAAAACTTAATGCTACTGGAAATAATAGTCAGGCTACTTTAAACTGGGACCAGGTTCAAGACGCTGAAAGTTACACGGTAAGATATGGAACTGAGTCTGGTAAGTATACGGAAATAGTAACAGCAACAAAAGATGCATATGGAAACTTTGTTATTCCCGGTCTAACTAACGGAACGAAGTACTACTTTATTGTAAGTGCTAAGGTGAATGGCGTTGATTCTGAATACTCCAATGAAGCTTCGGCAACTCCACAAGGAGGAGGTAGTCAACCTGACCCAAAGCCAACTACTGGAGAGCGTGTAATTCTGGTAGTCACCATGACAACTGGCTTAGAGAAAGAATTTGATCTGAGCATGAAAGAGGTCAATGACTTTATCTCCTGGTACGAAGGCAAACAGGCGGGTTCTGGATCAGCATCCTATGCCATTAATAAACATGACAATAATAAAGGTCCATTCAGCAGCCGTAAGGATTACATGCTGTTTGATCGTATCCTAACGTTTGAAGTAAGTGAATACTCTAAATAAATAAAAAGCTCTGCTAACCTTAATTGGTCGGCAGAGCTTTTAACGTTTCTAACAGGTTCGTGTTAGGCTGAATTATATTTCGTTTTAGCTTCTTCATATAATTTGCCGAGGTTACGAAACTCAATTGATGTCCTTTATCACGTTGAAAATATGTTTACTATTTAATATTTTTCGTATATATTAATATTTGGAAATTAGTCTTCATAAATTTTTCCTGCAAAACCAGATTAATTTAACAAAGGAGATTATTTTAATGAGTATTTCATTAAGAATAGAACGCAAATCCGGTGGTGAGCCAATTGAGTTTGTAAAAGGTGAAATCACTGGCTTTACTTATAAGAATAATAGTTCCATAAACCTTTCAGCTAAGTCTCCAAACTTGGCTCATTCGCTACATATTCGAAGCAAAATTCCGCTTCATTCGCTTCCTTCAGTTATAGACAATGCGGATAATTCCAACATGCTGTATACATGGGCAAATACAGAATATAAACCTGATAGTGAGGATTACTATCGCAAATGTAATATCCAAATCGTTAGAAATGAAAACACAATCCGAGATATTACGTTTACACACGCTTATGTAGTAAAGTATCAAGAACAGATTGATACCAGCAAAGAGATCCTTGAGTTTGAACTCGTTCTAAAACAAAAAGAAGATCAATTGGGAAAAATTCAATACAGTCCTCAGTTAGAACCTAAGGAAACAAGAGAAAAGGATCAGTCTGATGTCTCGCAAAAAGTACTGGAAGGTGCATATAGTAAGAATATGTTAGTGTATGCAGGAAATATTACTTTTCCGTTTGAAAATCCTATGGTAGAACTAGAAAAGACTTGGGTACGAGGCGTAGAGAAGGTAAAAGATTCGACAGATACTGTAATACATTATCCTGATCGTAAAGCATTTACATTAGTAGCTGTTCCTATAGCTCGAAAGAAGTACGGAGACATCACAGCCAATTTACTTCAACATTCACTTGATTACAAACCAGGACATTTACACTTTAACGAGTGGTCGTATGAGGCGCAGCAAATTAAAAAATCCAAAGAACATAATATGTATGTAATTGATAAAGCAGTACAAAAAGCTAACGACAAAAAAGTTAAAAGTTTTTCAAGTGATGGGTCTATTGCAATTGAAAGTGACAGAGATTTGTATAACGCTTTTCACAAAATGAAGTACAAAATAGATGGAACATATGTAAAAGGACAATGGGAAATTACTACAATATATTATGATAAATATAATTTTGAATATAATTTTAAACAAATGTTTACTGGGGACAACAAACTCGGTTGGGCTGCGGCCAATCTAACAAATTTAATGGAATCATGGGGAACACTCAATGAGTATACATCTTATGTTACAGTAACTGATACAAAAAAGGCTTGGAAGTGAGGTGTGAATTGCAGATGAAACGCAGATACAAGATTTACATCTTGATCTCTCTACTAGTTATAACTACTACTATAATTTTTCTAGCGAATTCTGGAGACGATACGATAAGGAAGTACCCATATGGCAAAGATACGTTAGAGTTTTTTGGAGATGGGACTTTTCAGATTTACAGGGGAGGAGGATCGGGTGATCCTCCAATACTATACACTCATCAAATTGAAGCTCCTAATTCAGTGATTGATAACGTTCTGTCTTATAAAATAGAAAAAAATATCGTATATGTGGTTGGTGAAAATAGCTTCATTAAATTGGATTCAAGTACCAACACATACGAACAAAAGAAACTGATTTCTGACTTTACTTCCAAAGATAGAGATATATTTAATGAATTAATGGAAAAATAGAAGCTATCATAAGTAAATGTGATAGCAAGGGAGCTTTAACTTGTTCACAAAGGTTAACTTAACATGTGCTTTAGTTGAGTTATTGTTATGTAAGTATTTTAAATTTATAAGAGAATGGTTACCACCAGTGGTGATATTATGATTATTAAAATTGAAGGTTTCTTTTTTCAGAATTTGATTACTGGTCCCCTATGCACACAAGAAGAACTATATCAAAAGTATATACAAGCAAAAATGCTGAGTCTTAATATTAGAGATTTACCTGATATATTTTGTCGACTTCATAATTTTGATCGATTACGTTTTGAAGATGACACAGAGGTTGGTTTCGTGATTGATACAGATACGGACAGGATATACAGACCGATATATTGATGTTTAAAGCGATGTATTCGAAAGATATCTTCCCATCTCCTTTAATTACAAGTAATGAAGGACTCACATAACTGGCTACTATATTCGATTTTATAATCAAAGTCGATCACAACGAAAGTTAAATAAGTTGCCTCCGAAAGAATATCGAAAGCAGCTTATAGTCTAGGGGCTTTTTTCCGTGTCTATAAAATGGGGACTTGACCACTAGCTAAGCTAGTGTTTTTTTATTTACCTGCATGCCCTATCATAGAACGTATTTAAACATATATTAAGGTAACGACAAATAAAGGAGGTTAAAAGAGATGGGTGCCTATGAAAATACAGGTGGCGGCGGTGTATGGACTTCTACAGCGGCAATTTTAGTGCTCTTTATTCTCTTAGTTATCATCACTAAATCACTTTGGGTTTAGTTTGTAAAAAGAACTGTTGGAAAATATCATTTCACTCATGGATATTCAATAGTTGAGCCCATTGAGCGCATAAGCTATTTGGCAATAGCCACCGTATTCGCTTCTCTTTCGGCAAATACTTGGTGGATTCCTGC
The DNA here is from genome assembly GCF_017833915.1 of Paenibacillus sp. 1182. Taxonomy (NCBI): domain Bacteria; kingdom Bacillati; phylum Bacillota; class Bacilli; order Caryophanales; family Paenibacillaceae; genus Paenibacillus; species Paenibacillus sp. 1182. The sequence continues at coordinate 367,362 of NZ_JAFICR010000001.1, forward strand.
CATAATAGTTTTGCGCTTATTGTATTTCATTTTATCTTTTCAGTAGCGAGTCAAGACCACTGCTGGCTTATCAGGCTTCTGTTAGATAAAATTCTCAAAGAGGTGGTAGGATGAAGGTTGAAGTAAACAAATGTAATTGCAGCATCAAAAAACCAATATATCTAAAGAGTAATGTTACTATTACCACAGTGGGTAAGGGGGCTACAGTGCTGCAAATTGATGCTAACTAGGGATAATGGAGCTTTAACTTCGAACAATTCAAACCGGGCATTGAATGTAATTATTAAAAATTTAACAGTGCATGGTGTAGCAACAACCGAGCCTGATAAAGTGCCAAGTTATGTTAGCATTACAAATTATGGTATTCTGTTGGAAGGTAGTAGCTATGTGAACGATAAGGTACTCTTTGAGAAAGAACATAGAGATTAAAAATACAAATATGGGGCTCCATATAAAAGGATTTTCCGACGTAACGGTACAGAATAGTGAATTTCACGACAACGGTGGGGGTTCTAAAAAATCTAGCCAAAGTCCATACATGTATTGTGACGATACGTGAGCTTTAGCTTTAACTAATTGCCCAAAAAGTACCAATAACTCACAATAATGACCTTGCCAGTACGAAATCACAACTAATACATATGGAGAAGTTAGTACCTAGCGAGTGAAAGTTAAGACTGTGAAACTGCTATTAACGGTTGGCAAACCGCTTGACAACGATTGATCCACGCCGGATCGTAGCCTTTTCCACTGCTCTAAAGTCGGCTTGATTCCAAAAGTGTATTTAAGTAAGTGAATACTCTAAATAAATCGAAAAGCTCTGTTACCCTAATTGGTCGGCAGAGCTTTTAACTGTTCACGGTTTTTAAAATATATCCAGGTATTCTTTCTGGAATTTGATGAAATCTTGCACACTGTCGTGATAGGTAAATCTACCGCCATTTTTATCAATAATCCAGTTGATATTCTCGTCATTTAACAAGATTCCATACATGCAGTGATGAAGCAGTTCAATTTGCTTTTCATCCCTAATTCGGATCAAATGTTTTTCTTGTTCGATAATGAGGTACCATTTCGTTTCTGTTTCATCTACATCCGCATCCACATACAGTATTGATACCGACAAGGGGAATGGCCAGTCAAACCATTGTCCTCGCTTGTCTTCTCTATAACCTTCAAATGCCATGGTTATTCCCTCCTACTTGGATAATTTCCTGATTAGTTTAAATGTATCTAACGTGCTGCGATTGTACGCTTAATTAGGTTCTTGTCTTATCCTACTGGCACAGGAATATCGCCCCCATATTCTTCTCCTTGGCTTCACGTACACCATCATAAACATCTGTAAAAGTTCAGTGTCACTTTGGCAACCGTCTAATTCCGCTATTGTTGCACAATAGTTGTATCCGCTTTTATCGTTCATTGTTCTGATCTGTACAGTATACGGAAAACGACAGGTAATAAAGAAGCTGAACGCTTTGTTACCCGATATCAAAACGCTATTACCAATACTGTACAATTATTCTACTGAGCAATGATGTGGTCCAACATGAAGGACTGGAGATAAGAACAGGTAGCAGTGTAATGGACATAAAGGCGCGTCTGCTGGTTTTGGAAGAGGGGACCACAAGAGCGATATACGCTCTATATTGTAATCATAGGGGGCTGGGATGGTGACCAAAAGATCATTACATTTTCTCGTATGGAAATAGGCGCTGTATTAAACCTCCAATGATATGGAGCAAGGATACACTCATGTCTTGAATGTATCTTATTTCTGGAGGGTCAAAAGTGAAAACCCCTTATTCACAGTCCGTTTTGAGCTATAACCAAATTTTAATGTGGCTTTGTGTTCTTTCGTTTTTTAGTGTGTTAAATGAAATGGTTCTTAATATCTCTTTACCTGATATTGCTGATGAATTCAATAAGACACCAGCCATTACAAATTGGGTGAATACTGCCTTTATGCTAAGTTTTTCTATAGGAACAGCTATATACGGAAAGTTATCTGATCAGTTAGGTATTAAAAGGTTGCTCCTGTTTGGAATCATAGTGAATTGCATAGGATCATTAATTGGATTTGTGGGACATACTTTTTTTCCAACACTTATCTTGGGACGATTTATACAAGGGATTGGTGCAGCTGCATTTCCTTCACTTGTGATGGTCGTAGTTGCTCGCTATATCCCAAAAGAAAACAGGGGAAAGGCAATATGGCCTCATCGGGTCTATCGTAGCAATGGGTGAAGGGATAGGACCGGCTATTGGTGGGGTGATTGCTCATTATATTCATTGGTCTTATTTACTGCTTCTTCCTGTTTTAACGTTTGTAACTGTTCCCTTCCTGATAAAATTATTGAAAAAGGAAGTCATTTCAAAGGGCTCGTTTGACATTGCAGGAATCGTGCTTATATCTCTAGGTATTGTATTGTTTATGTTGTATACAACTTCTTACAGAATTTCTTTTCTGGTGATAAGTGTTCTATTTTTCTTGATCTTTTTAAAACATATCAGACAAGTAACCAATCCTTTTGTTGATTCTTCATTGGGGGAAAATACTGCATTTATGATAGGAATCCTTTGTGGGGGGCTTATGTTTGGTACCGTAGCTGGATTTGTTTCTATGGTCCCTTATATGATGAAAGACGTTCACCACTTAAGTACCGCAATGATTGGCAGTGGAATTATTTTTCCTGGAACGATGAGTGTTATTTTCTTTGGTTTTCTTGGAGGAGCACTTGTTGATAAGAAAGGTTCCTTACATGTGCTAGCAGTCGGCGTTGCATTTCTTGCCGTCAGTTTTTTGGTAGCTGCTTTCTTTATTGAAATGACACCTTGGCTGATGTCTATTATTCTAGTCTTTGTTTTCGGTGGTCTTTCTTTTATTAAAACAGTAATATCCACTATTGTTTCAAGTAGTTTAAAACAAGAAGAAGCTGGCGCAGGAATGAGCTTGCTTAATTTTATAAGCTTTTTATCAGAAGGAACGGGGATTTCAGTTGTAGGAGGCTTATTGTCAATACGTCTTATTCATCAAAAATTTATACCAATCATTAATTTTCCATCTGCTTATTTATATAGCAATATGTTATTGATTTTTTCAGTGGTCATTATAATTAGCGGGATTTTATCTGTTATTGTATATAAACGTTCAGTTTCAGATTCCTGATAAGAGCAAAAAAGGATTACATGCTGAAAATGATCTCATCCTCACGTTTGAAGTAAGTGAATACTCTAAAAATAAATCAAAAGCTCTGCTAACCTTCATTGGTCGGCAGAGTTTTGTGTGCTGATCAGTTTGATTTTACTAGATACGGGAAAAGTAGCAATGCAAAGTGTGCGTACAAGATGGTATTGTTTTTAAATTCGGCCTTATTACAGAAGGATAGGCTAATTTGAATACTTAAACTTATAATACCAAAAAATCGCTTTCTCATGGGCTGTGGAAAAGTTAGAATATAGCATAGTATCAACTCCGCCGATTACAAAGTTATTTTTAGCATAGAATCGACAAGCTAAAATATTCACATCCTGTGTTTCAAGCATAAGGCCAACAAGATTATTCTGCTTAGCCCACTCGGTTGCTTTACTCAATAAGGCTGCTCCGATTCCCTTGTGTCTCGAGTCTTTAGCAACGGCAATATCCTCAATTAGAGCATAGCCATTCCAATTAGTACAAAGTTTAATTTTCCCAACACAGTCGTTCTCATCATAATATAAAAAAATAGATTTTCCTTGTTCATTAATATAACTGATATCGACGTCATCATCCTCATACTGTTTAAAATATGGTTCGGGAAAACTTTCTTCTATATATGACCAAATGTTGTTCTCGTATTTAGGTATAATTTTTCCTGACACAATAAAGCCGTTATTCTCATTTGACTTTTTAAAATCCCCCATATTTGAAAGTGACATTTTAATTATCATGGCTTGTCTCCTTCTGGTTTAATTTCTCTATGCACATTATTCTAAAAGAGAACCACTTTTTCCTGTCTGTTAGATTTATAAAAGAGTAAAATAGTAGCGACTGTTCAACTATGTGTGATATTTACGATCTCGTCCGCTTGCTTAAACGATTCATAGCAGTAGTTAGGTGTGCTGCTTAACACAAAAAAGCAGGAAGAATTTCTCCCGCTTTTTGCATGAAAACGATTATTAACGTCTGCGTTGTCTATCGTTTACGCTAAACAAATTAACAGCCAGTGCGTTACCTCTTGCACGCGCAGTGGCTCTTTGATTGGAACGGATGTTCAATCTTCTTCTTCTTAAATCACGTCTGCAATGTCTTCTGCTCATAATATCACCTCCCTTCAAGAAATGAAGGTGCGGTTGAATCTTAGTGGCGTTTATGCTTACGCTTGGAAATTTTGATATTCAAGGCATTGGTTGCTAGTGCATTTCCGCTTCCTGTTTTTGCAGCTGCGGCTTGAAAGACTTTAACGACCAGATATCTGTTTTTCCCGATGCGATGCTTATACGTTTTAACTCTATTTCTGATCATCTGCATATCTCCTTTGCTTAGTTCTGCTATATACATATGTCAATTGTGATAGTAATGTATCAGCATAAATCTATTAGAAGCAAAAAGAAGCTAGTACCTATATCCCTAAAAGTTAACAAAAAAACTCATGCGAACCTGTCTTCGCCTTTTCAACTTTACGTTGCAGGAGATGTTACAGGCAGGTCGGCATGAGTCTAATGTGTAGAATAAAGATAATATGCAGTTTGTATGAAAATTATTTACTATTAAGGGTGTTAAGTTTTTTTTCGTAGTATGCCTCTTGGGCAAGAATATGATTCAGTTGTTCTGAGAGCTGTTTATATTCTTGGCTGGCCTCTGGGTAATTATTTCTTTCGGAAATTACAGCTTCAAGTTGCTTTTCTAAATACCTGAAATGGATGAGTATTTGTATGTACTGAATACGATCGTAGGTTGTTATGTGTGATTTCTCTTCTGCATACAAATGATCCATTGTTGGAACTGCACAGCTTACGACGATAAATATCATAACAAACGCTGAAATTATTATTTTTTTCATTTAATTCCTCCTACAGAGCTATGAGTAATTAATATACCATATTTAGCTAAAAGAAAGAAAGATCTATTAGTTTTGCCCATAACAGTATAGCTGTTCAAGATCAGTGGGGGATTATTTGAGATGATGAGGCTGATTTTATAGTAGATACAATAGGAATAGGTTGCAAAAAGGAAAGAATAGTTGTGAGATACATAGTAAGCATAATAACAATACAAAACCGGCTTGCCCTAGGCAGCCGGTTTTGTATTAGGGGATAGAATAACGGGGAAGGAAGAACGAGAAATCAGTGGAAGTCCCGGAAGAGTCCTACAACTTTGCCCAAAATACTGACGTGTGTCAGACGAAGCGGTTCAAAGGCTGGATTTTCAGGTTGAAGCCGGATATGATCTTTTTCTTTGTAGAAGGTTTTAACTGTAGCTTCGTCTTCATCTGTCATAGCTACAACAATATCGCCATTATCAGCGGTCTGCTGCTGACGTACGATTACATAGTCTCCGTTAGCAATCCCGGCCTCAATCATGCTTTCGCCTACAACAGATAACATGAATATTTTATCCTCACCAACAAAGTGTTGGGGAAGAGGAAAGTAATCTTCAATATTTTCTGTCGCCGTAATAGGAAGACCAGCGGTTACTTTGCCGACGACGGGGACACGACTAATGGAGTAATTAATCAAGTTGCTGTTATCCGATTCGTCTTGACCGAGTAACTCAATAGCCCGTGGTTTTGTAGGATCGCGGCGAATGAGTCCTTTTTTCTCTAAACGATCCAAATGACCGTGAACCGTAGAACTGGAGGCCAATCCGACAGCCTCGCCTATTTCGCGTACAGAAGGGGGGTATCCCTTTAGACGCACTTCATTGCGGATAAATTCAAGAATGGCCTGCTGGCGGCTCGAAATCTTAGACATACCGTATCAACCCCATTTAGTAACGTTTGGGAAAATTATAGCATAGAACCTCCGTTCGTACAAACATAAGTTCTAAATAATCCCTAAAAATAATTGCGAACTTTTGTTCTCTTTTCTATTGAACAAAACAAACGTTCGTGTTATATTGTGAAAACATAAGAACAAACGTTTGGAGGACACAACCATGATGAAATATAGCACCTATCAAAGTATTTTTCCAATGAATATAGAAAATTTACAGGAGACCCGAAAAGAGGGTAGGGCGCGTTATATGCAGATTATTACCCATACTCTTTTACTTAAGCTTCTTATTATAATGATTGTTGCTTGGATTGCAGGAGCAGGTGTACTTACGGTTTTCGCGGCTCCTTCAGCTTCCAAGGAAGAAGTGACTAAACTGACAGTACAACCTGGGGATACGTTGTGGCAGATTGCCGCGAATCATAAACCGGAACGAATGGATACACGGGTATATATAGAAGGAATTGTGCGGATTAACGGTTTAGAGGATCGGGGAGTGCAGGCAGGTCAGGTACTCAAGCTTCCTGACTTATGATCTATAGACTATTAGAGCTTGTCAGGGAGCGTAATGCGGGAGCCTTGACAAGCTCTTTTCTACATGTCAAAGTGTATTATATCTTTGCTTTTATGGAGGGGACACAATTTGGATATAGACAGCTTGGTACAGCGCATTAATGAATTAGCGCGCAAAGCAAAATCCGAGGGATTAACAGAAGAGGAAACCACAGAACGTGCCAACCTTCGGGAAATTTATTTAGGTAACATTCGCCGTAATTTTCGGCAGCAGCTAGAAACGATTGAATTTGTGGACGATGATACATCGAAGGGAAATGACGGGCTGAAGCATTAATGTTGTTAAAGCGCCCAAGCCTGCAATTTGCCTTTTGTTTTAGGTACCTCTCATGGTATCTATATAGATCAGCTTTGAGGCAATTGTTTTAATGTAATATATCTGGGAAGGAATTGAGAGATGGCCCGATCATTTGAAAGAAAAGTACGCAAAAACACAGCGCATTTAAATAAATCGCGCAAAAAGCAAGGTATTCAAACCATTAGCGGCGCAGGTTCTGCAATGGATATTTTCCGTGGACGTAACATTACTGTGCCAATTATGCTGGCTGGTCTTTCTGTATTGTACATGCTTATGAGTTACTTTTTGACTAAGACCGGTATGCAAGGGATGGATTGGCTTGTATTCGGCCTGTACTTGATGCTGGCTGTTATCTTTTTTATCCGTCGTCCTTATCTGAAAGTGGGAAAGGATACTCTCTATATGCTGAAAGGTGGTAGGGAACGTCCAATGACCGCTGGGGACATGAAAGCCATCAAGATTGAAAAGGGTTACGTAACCGTTGAAAGAAAAGGTAAGGGTGGTAATTTTATTTTCACAAAATCATTAGGTCGCTATGACACGGATGCCATTGCAGAGCGACTTGAGAAGTTTGCGCTATCCAATCAGATACAGGTTGACAAGAAATAACTGATTTAGCCTGTACTCTGTAACAAAGGCCGTATGATGTTATTTCATATAACATGCTGCGGCCGCTTGCTTAATATGGGCACACATAACGATTCAAATGCTTAATCAAGCAAATAGGCGTACATATACTGTGGAAAGAGAGTGGATAATTCAGATGACGATTCAGGCGGTAATGTTTGATCTTGATGATACCCTTTTGTGGGATGAACGTAGTGTAGAAGAGGCATTTGATGCAGCGTGTCAAACAGGCTCCCGTGAAGCAGGTGTTGATCCAAAAGCTTTGGAGGAAGCCGTACGTAAAGAAGCACGCGCTTTGTATGAATCCTATGAAACTTTTAGTTTTACTCAAATGATCGGCATTAATCCGTTTGAAGGATTGTGGGCGAATTTTACAGCAGGTGAGCAACCTGAATTCCGTCAATTGGAACAGTTGGCCCCTGTTTATCGAAAGGAATCATGGCGCAGAGGACTCCAGCAACTAGGGATAGATAATGAGAAGTTGGCGGAAAAGCTGGCTACCCAATTTGCTTCGGAAAGACGCGCACGTCCCCATGTATATGAAGAAACGTTTGAAATTCTAGAACAATTGAAGGGACAATACAAGCTATTATTATTGACAAACGGTTCCCCTGATTTACAACAGGAGAAACTGGATGGAGTTCCTCAATTAGCTCCTTTCTTTGATCATGTGGTCATTTCAGGTTCATTTGGTCGAGGCAAGCCTGATCCGTCTATATTCCAGCATGCGTTGGGGCTTCTTGGTATTGAGCCTGAACATGCTTTAATGGTAGGAGATAAGCTGACGACTGATATTCAAGGAGCGTTGGCAGCAGGTGTTCACTCGGTGTGGGTGAACCGAAACGCCAAAACCAATACCACAGAGATCAAGCCGAAGTTCCAAATCAAGCATCTGTCTGAATTGGACGGAATTATTCAATCGTTAAAGTAAGAAATCCACAGTCTTTGGAAACGAGTATTAAGAAAACTCCCTTCGCTCGATTGTCACAGAGCAGAGGGAGTTTTTTATTTACACAAGGATAAATTCGTAATTATGCTTTAATGAAGGTTGGATCTTCGAACGGTTCCGCAATCCAGCCATTTTCTTCAATGAACAAGCGGACTGCCACGATCTTTTGATTCTCCATTAAAGTGAAAAAGTGAGGTATATTTTCGGGTACGGAGATAACGTCCCCCGGTGAAAGCTCTACGTTAAAATAGCCGATCTCTTCAGGTCCTTTAATGATAAAGATGCCTTTACCAGCGACAATGGCACGGATTTCATCCTCGGTATGGGTGTGAATTTGCTCAAACTTGGCCAGCAGATCGTCCAAATTCGGCGTTGCTTCAGATAGAGTGATAACGTCCCATATTTTATATCCGCGACGTGCGGCTAAATCCTTGATTTCGGGTTCAAATGTTTTGAGAACAGCGGCCTTTTGATCATCTGTTAAGGTAAAGTTCTCTTGCAGCTCCCCGGACAATTTGGAAGCATCCCAATGTTCATACAATATCTCGTGACTCTCCAGAAATTCACGTACTTGTTCTTCACCGTTAATTCTTTCATTCGTATTACGTATTAAGATTTCGGCCATGTATTTATTCCCTCTTTTCCACTTGGATTAATGTTATATAAAGAATACCATGTCTTGAAACGTTGTACAATACAGGATTTCAACATTTTATAATGCAAATGGCTATAGCTAAAGGATACAGGGTTAAGTACGTTCTAAAATGCTACAAACTATAAAAATGGATTAGAGAAGTCATTTTTACAAAGAACAACCTGTATAAAACGTATGTTTTTACTTCAATCTATCTAAATGATACGGTTTCTGCTAAACTAGGATTTAACGTTTTGCGGGGGTGAAGAAATTTGGATAAAGTTAGCTTGCAGGATGCATTACAACGAAGAATACTCCTTCTTGATGGGGCCATGGGCACCATGATTCAACAGGAAGACCTTTCCCCCGATGATTTTGGTGGGGAAGAGCTGGAGGGCTGTAATGAAATGCTGGTCTTAACGAGACCGGATGTCATTCAAGGGATTCATGAAGCCTACTTGAAGGCTGGGGCAGACCTAATTGAAACGAATACATTTGGAGCAACATCCGTCGTTTTGGCGGATTACGATATACAGGAACGTGCCCGTGAAATTAATCTGGTGGCGGCCAAACTGGCGCGTAACGCGGTGGATAAATACAGCACTGCGGACAAGCCTCGCTTTGTAGTAGGAGCTATGGGCCCAACCACGAAAACCTTGTCTGTCACAGGTGGTGTTACATTTGCTGAGCTGATTGACAGCTATCAAGAGCAGGCCTTGGCGCTTATTGAAGGCGGCGTGGATGTACTCCTTTTGGAAACCTCACAGGATACGCTTAACGTCAAAGCTGGAAGTATCGGAATTCGGCAGGCTTTTGAGCAGACAGGTATCGAGCTTCCGCTAATGATTTCAGGCACGATTGAGCCTATGGGAACGACGTTGGCTGGACAAAATATCGAATCCTTTTGCATATCACTGGAACACTTGCATCCAATTTCAATTGGGTTGAATTGTGCTACAGGTCCAGAGTTTATGCGTGATCATATTCGCTCTCTGTCTGAAATGTCCTCTGCAGCTATTAGCTGTTATCCAAATGCGGGCTTGCCCGACGAAAATGGTCAATACCATGAATCGCCTGATTCATTAGCACGTAAAATGGCTGCTTTCGCTGAAAAAGGCTGGCTGAATATTGCTGGGGGATGTTGTGGTACCACGCCTGATCATATTCGAGTTATGAGTGAAAGTATGGCGCAGTTTGAGCCGCGCCCGCTGGTAGGTCATCATCCTCCTGCCGTATCAGGCATTGAGCCTGTATATATTGAACAGGACAATCGTCCGTATATGGTTGGTGAGCGAACGAATGTTCTGGGCTCCCGCAAATTCAAGCGTTTGATTGTGGAAGGCAAATATGAAGAGGCGTCTGAAATTGCCCGTGCTCAGGTAAAAAGCGGAGCGCATGTCATTGATATTTGTGTGCAGGACCCGGACCGCGATGAAATGACGGATATGGAAGCGTTTTTGAAACTGGTTGTAAACAAGGTAAAAGTACCTTTGGTGATAGATACAACGGATATTAAAGTCATTGATAAAGCACTTCAATATTCGCAAGGTAAGGCGATTATTAACTCCATTAATTTGGAGGATGGTGAAGAGAAATTTGAGAACATGGCTCCTCTTATTCATAAGTACGGCGCCGCTGTTGTTGTTGGTACGATTGATGAACGCGGACAGGCTATTTCGCGTGAGGATAAGCTTGAGGTAGCTAAACGTTCTTATGATCTGTTGGTGAACCGTTACGGTTTGGCAGCAGAGGATCTAATTTTTGATACGCTCGTATTTCCAGTAGGAACAGGTGATGAGCAATATATCGGTTCAGCTAAGGAAACGATTGAGGGTATTCGCATTATTAAAGAGGCGCTTCCCGGAGTGCATACTATCTTGGGCATCAGTAACGTTTCTTTTGGTTTGCCGGAAGCGGGTCGTGAAGTGCTCAATTCCGTCTACTTATATGAATGTACCAAAGCAGGTCTGGACTATGCGATTGTAAACACTGAGAAGCTTGAGCGTTATGCATCCATTCCAGAGCATGAGCGGAAACTTGCGGAAGACTTGATCTATAAAACAAATGACGATACTTTATCCGCTTTTGTAGCAGCTTTTCGTAACAAGAAAGTGGAGAAAAAAGAAAAGATATCAAACCTTTCGCTCGAAGAAAGACTGGCTTCCTACGTAGTGGAGGGAAGTAAGGAGGGACTCATTCCGGATCTGGAGCAAGCGCTTGTGAAATATTCTTCGCTGGAGATTATTAACGGCCCGCTGATGAAGGGGATGGAGGAAGTAGGACGACTGTTTAACAATAACGAATTGATTGTAGCAGAGGTGCTGCAAAGCGCTGAAGTAATGAAGGCGTCCGTGGCTTATTTAGAGCCGTTCATGGAGAAGAATGAATCCTCAGTAAAAGGTAAGATTTTGTTGGCTACAGTCAAAGGTGATGTGCATGACATTGGTAAGAATCTGGTGGAGATTATTCTATCCAACAATGGTTACCATATTGTGAATCTGGGTATAAAAGTACCACCAGAACGCATTATTGAGACTTACCGTGAAGAAAAGGCCGACATGATTGGCTTATCCGGGTTGCTTGTTAAATCGGCACAACAAATGGTGCTGACCGCACAGGATTTGAAAAATGCGAATATTGATATTCCAATAATGGTGGGTGGAGCTGCTTTAACACGTAAGTTCACTAAAAATCGTATCCGTCCTGAGTATGATGGTCTGGTTGCCTATGCAAAGGATGCTATGGATGGCCTAGATATTGCCAATAAGCTTATGAATCCTGAGTCCCGTAAAAAAATGGCCGAGGAGATGGAGGCTGAGCGAGAAGCTGAAGCGGCAATCGTCGTGGAAGCCAAGCCGCTCCCTAAACTCACTCGAGCTGTGCGCTCTAACATTGCTCAGGATCTGCCCGTCTATATTCCACCAGATACGGATCGCCATGTACTGCGTAACTATCCACTGAATTATATTTTGCCTTACGTGAATATGCAGATGCTAATGGGGCATCATCTTGGTTTAAAAGGCAATGTTGAGCAGCTGCTGGCTTCGGAAGATCCGAAAGCGATTCAGTTGAAGGAAACCGTGGACAGCATCATGTTTGAAGCTGTGACAGACGGAATCATCCAGGCACATGCCATGTATCGTTTCTTTCCAGCGCAGTCGCAAGGGAATCAAATTCTGATCTATGATCCGTCGGATGTGAGCAAGGTACTGCACACATTTACATTTCCGCGCCAGCAGGTAGAGCCTTATCTGTGTCTGGCTGATTTCTTGAAATCAGTGGAATCCGGAGTTATGGACTATGTGGGTTTCATGGTCGTTACAGCTGGTCATGGGATTCAGCAGATATCTACCCAGTGGAAAGATAAAGGGGATTATCTGCGCTCGCATGCACTTCAAGCGGTAGCACTCGAAGTAGCAGAAGGGTTAGCGGAACGGCTTCACCATATTATCAGGGATAGCTGGGGTTTTCCGGACCCTGCCGATATGACAATGAAACAGCGGCACGGTGCCAGATATCAAGGCATTCGGGTATCCTTTGGCTACCCTGCATGTCCAGATCTGGAGGAACAGGGGCCGTTGTTCCAGTTGTTAAAACCTGAGGATATTGGCGTTGAGCTGACGGAAGGGTTTATGATGGAACCGGAGGCTTCTGTATCAGCCATGGTGTTCAGCCACCCTCAGGCGCAGTATTTTAACGTCGAAAAGGTTTAACACCTTTATCAGATGGGATAGCAAATACCCTCCGAGCTTCGGAGGTTTTTTGCTGGTCAGCAGGAAGAAGGTTAATGTTATGGAATTTTATTTTCTCGGCACAAATGCAGGGGTGCCTACGATTCAGCGAAATGTAACGTCCATCGCTCTTCGTTTGCTGGAAGAACGAAGAAGCATGTGGCTGTTCGACTGCGGTGAAGGCACTCAACAAGAGGTATTGCGTTCGCCGCTCAAACTAAGCAGACTTGAAAAAATATTTATCACCCATTTGCATGGGGATCATCTTTTTGGTCTGCCGGGGCTGCTGTCGAGCAGAGCGTACCAGGGGGGAACGACACCACTGACGGTATATGGACCGCCTGGAATCCAGCAATATATCGAGCTATCTTTAGGGATCAGCCAATCGCGTATCAATTACCAACTACATATTGTGGAGCATACGGGCGGGGTTCTGTTTGATGACGGACAATTCCGGGTAGAGTCAGCTTTGCTGGATCATCGGATCGACAGCTATGGCTACCGAGTTGTAGAGATGGATAAGCCCGGTAAGCTTAACCAAGAACTGTTGGAGCGATATGGAATCAAGCCCGGCCCGGTGTACGGTAAGTTAAAGCGTGGGGAAAGCGTGGAGGTAGAGGGTGGAGTTATTTTGCACCCTCAGGATGTTTTGGGTTCGCCGAAAAAGGGGCGTATCATCACGATTTTGGGGGATACGAGACCTTGCCCGAATACGGTAGTGCTGGCTCAAGATGCAACTGTCGTCGTTCATGAAGCCACTTTTCTGCATGAACTGGCAGATACAGCGTACGAGTATCATCATAGTACGGCGCTTCAGGCAGCGGAGGCTGCAAAAGCCGCAGGTGCGGGTCAGCTAATCATGACACATTTTAGTTCTAGGTATAAAGATCAGGAGCAGCTTCAGCCATTGCTGGAGGAAGCGCGAAGCATATTTCCCAATTCATTGCTTGCGGAGCAGCATGTGTTGTTACCGGTACCCGATATCGGTTAATAAACGATTGGAGAAAGATATGTGCATGGGTACCGGGGCTTGCTCCGGTGCCTTTGTTTTTCACCGAAATTATTTTCCGGGAAAGCGCAGGATGCGACAAGAGATGAGAACCCGTACACGGTGGTGGGGATGAATTTGTTCTACCACATATGGAGGTATGTCATATTCGCGTTTCTATATATCGAATTTAAAGGATTTTATGTCTTGAGCATGATCAGGAAATACAGAAGATTTCCTTTGAGGAAATAGCGCCTTCGATGGATTTCGACGAAGATGTGAACTTATGTCATGTGAAAGCGACGGCTTTTAGCGAGGAATGGCGCTATTTTGCACGGTTTACCAGCAATTCATGGACTTCATAAGCATTTTTGACTTAAGATAGATGGGATGAATGGAGACAGCCGATTATTTTATAACCTGAATCATTAAGGTGGTTAAATAAGAAGGAGAACATCGTTCATAGGATGAATTATAATTTTCAATGCTATGATGTGAATGGATTTGAAGTGGGGGAGGGGATTGCGATAAAATCGTTACTAATTGATCTGGATGGAACCCTTTATCATGGAAATCGGATGATCAAGGGTGCGGATCTGTTCATATCCCGATTGCGTACAGACCAGATACCTTATGCTTATGTTACAAACAATGCTTCACGCACACCCGAATCGGTGGCTGAGCATTTGGTTGGTATGGGAATTAAAGCGGCCAGCCATGAAGTATATACTTCGGCGTTAGCAGCTGCACAATATGTAGCACAGCAAAGTCCTGGAGCTCGTGTATATTGTATTGGTGAGACAGGATTACGTGATGCACTCACAGGAGCCGGTTTGCAGCTTGTTGAGAACCATCCTGATTATGTGGTGCAGGGGATAGATCGTCAATTTACATATGATGCGCTGGCCGCTGCCATGCGTTGGATTCGGGAAGGAGCCACTTTTATTTTGACAAACCCGGATCTCCAATTGCCTTCACATGATGGGCTAACGCCAGGAGCAGGTACGATTGGAGCAGCAATTGAAGCGGCTTCACAGGTAAAGCCTATTGTCATCGGTAAGCCTTCAAGCGTATTGATGAATTATGCACTGAACCGCTTAAACATTAGGGCGGATGAAGCTCTGGTTGTGGGCGATAATATGCTTACAGATATTGCGGCAGGTGCAGCAGCAGGTTGTAAAACAGCTCTGATCCTGTCGGGCGTGACGACCCGCGCTAATATGGACGAGCATGTGCGTACCGTTGGAGTAAAACCTGACCTGATGTTTGAAAATCTCGCTGAATTGCAGGACTGGATGAAAGAAGAGCTGAGATAATAGAAAAAAGTATATGCCTTAGAAAACTTGCGAGCATTAAAAGCTATGTAGCTACGAAAGGAAAGATGTTGATATGCCGGAACTTCCTGAAATGGAAAACTACAGAATCTTATTATCCAAACAAATTTTGGACATTCCGATTACTGGAGTGACGGTTAGCCGTGAAAAGTCCATTAATACTGAAGTGGAAACGTTTGAGAAGCAATTGCTCGGAACGACCGTTGTATATTTAGAGCGTCGAGGCAAGCATTTGATTTTTCATTTAAACACGGGCGGACGGCTCGTACTTCATCTGATGTTGGGAGGGCTGTTATTTCTGGGAACGGAGGAGCAGCGTCCAGATCGTACAGTTCAGATCGAATTAGATTTTAGTGGAGTAAAGCTTTATTTTATCGGACTGCGCTTAGGTTATCTGCACTTGCTGACGGCTAAAGAAACAGAGGAGGCTTTGTCAGACCTGGGACCTGACCCGTTAGACCGCCGCATGACGTTGGAAAAGTTTACAGCACGGCTGAAGGGACGCCGGGGGATTTTAAAAACAACACTGGTGAATCAGCAGATTTTTTCAGGTATTGGCAATTGTTATTCGGACGAAATTGCTTATATCGCCGGATTTACACCGGGTTCCAAAGTACAAAACATTGTGCAGTCGCCAGAAAAAGTGGAAAAGCTATACCATGCCACTCAATCCGTACTACGTGAAGCTACTGCGGAAGGCGGGTACATGGAAATGCCTCTAATGGAGGGAGACACGCTAACAGGTGGATTTGATCATCAGTGTCGAGTATATGACCGCGAAGGAGAAGAATCTCCAAGTGGCGGAAAAATTGTAAGGGTTGAACTGGCGGGGAAAAAAGCATTTTATTGCCCGGTACAGCAGCATGATGCCTAAATTGCTCATCGGCTCCCATGTGAGTACGCGTGGTGGCTTTTTCAAAGCCGCTATGCGTGCGCGAGAGCAGGAGGGGCGTTCATTTCAATATTTCCCGAAAAATCCTCGTAGTCTGAGACTGAAGGAATGGAGTGCTACTGATGCTGCTGCTTGCAACGCTTACTGTGTAGAGCACCAGCTTCAATCCATTGCTCATTCGCCATATCCCGTTAATCCGGCTCATGGGTCTGAGCGTGGTCAGGAACTTTATGAGCTGACGATTGCTTCATTACGCAATGATCTGGATATTGCTGAAGCCTGTGGGTCAAAAGGGATTGTCGTTCATTTTGGTCACATGCATTCGTTAGACCCTCTAGAGGGCTATCGTAACATCATTAACTGTTTTAATGATGTGCTGGAAGGCTGGCAGGGAAATGCTAAAATATTGATTGAAAATCAGGCGGGGGATCATGGACCTATGGGAACCACGCTTGAGGAAATGGTGCAAATCCGTCAGTTGTGCCGGTATCCTGACAGTATCGGCTTTTGCTTGGACACTTGTCATGCGTATGCAGCAGGATTGTGGAACGGTGGAATGGACGAGGCTTTGATTGATAAAGGAAACCGTCTCGGCTATTGGTCAGCTCTATGCGGAGTTCACTTGAACGATTCTAAATACCCGTATGGCTCTAAAAAAGACAGACACGCTCGTGTGGGGCAAGGTTACATTGGTACTGAGGGCATGCGCTGGATGACAGATCAGGAGGCTGTAAGAGGCATTCCTATCGTTTTGGAGAGTGAGACGGGACCTGATGGAACACATCAGGAGGATATTCAAATGATTCTAAGCTGGGAGTAAATCAATCTGATTGATAATAACTATCTTTGAGGCATGTGAGCTTGCATATATGGGAAAAGGAGGAGAAGTTGATGTATTTGTTTATGGACGATTATCGGCCTTGTCCTCCGGGCTTTAAGCTGGCAAGAGATGCGGAAGAGTGTCTGCTGCTGCTTCATGAATATCCTATTACGATACTATCGCTAGATTATGATTTGGGTTCAGGTCAACCCACGGGAAAAGATGTGGCTGCTGCTATCGCAGGGAAACGGTTATATCCGCGTGAAATTTACTTGCATTCCTCCAGTCCAGAGGGGCGGCGAGCCATGTATGAGCTGCTCTATGCGAATAAGCCAGAGGGAGTCACCGTGCATAATGGGCCCATACCCGAGGAGCGTATGCGAGAGATCAGAAAAGGGTCTGAACAATGAAAGAGATCGGACAAAAAGACGCGCGCCGTGCCATATGGGAGGGATGCAAGCTGGCTTTGTTTGTGTACACTCCCATGTGCGGAACATGCGCGGCTGCCCGTAAGATGCTGGAGGTAGCAGAGCATTTGCTCCCCGAAGGAGCAGTGGTGCAGAGCAACATTAACTATATTCCTGAACTGGTACAGGAGTACCGGATATCCAGCGTTCCCGCGCTTCTTATATATAATGGTGAAAACAATAATCCTGAAATCATCTACAAAATGGAATCTGTAGAACACTTGCTGAGCAAAATAAGGAGCGTGATGGAATGATATCCATGAAGAGCATTACGTTGCAGCGGGAAGAAAGACGGATATTGGACGATGTAAGCCTGGATATACGAGAAGGTCAACATTGGGCTATTCTGGGTCGCAATGGTTCCGGTAAAACAACTTTGCTGGAAATGATGACAGGGTATATGTTTCCAAGTCGTGGTACGGTTGAAGTGCTTGGGCAAATGTATGGTCAATGTGATGTGCGGGAGGTCCGCAAGCAGATCGGATATATCAGTCAGACCTTATTGGAAAAGCTGGCGCTAAAAGATCCAGTTTGGGAAGTAGTCGCTACAGGTGCGTATGCTTTTTTGCGCTTTTATCAGGAAATTCCAACAGAGGCAAAAGAAAAGGCCATATCTTTGCTGGAGGGTATGAATTTAGGTGACTTGATTCATCATCCGCTGGGGACGTTATCTCAAGGAGAACGTAAAAAGGTGATGTTGGCCCGCTCACTGATGGCGGAACCCCGTCTGCTAATTATGGACGAGCCTTGTGCTGGGTTGGATCTATTTGAGCGGGAAAAAATGCTGGTCGAGATTGATCGGCTCCGCAAGCGGGACTTATCAGTGGTCTATGTGACTCATCACATTGAGGAGATTGTCCCCCTATTTACACATGTTGCATTGATTCGTGATGGTAAGGTTGCAGCAGCTGGACCGAAAAAAGAAGTTTTAACGAAAGAATTGATTATGCACACATATGAAGTTTCGGTTGAGCTGGATTGGGATGGAGAACGTCCCTGGATTCGGGTGTGCGCTGGAGGGTAATGTTATTTTGGAGGAACTATATATGAGTACAGATGAACAAAGTGAATCTACTTTGTCATCATCAAGATTTATTTGTACGGCCAATCACGGTTTTGCACCCTATGCTCAAGAGGAGCTTAGAA
The DNA here is from genome assembly GCF_017833915.1 of Paenibacillus sp. 1182. Lineage (NCBI taxonomy): Bacteria > Bacillati > Bacillota > Bacilli > Caryophanales > Paenibacillaceae > Paenibacillus > Paenibacillus sp. 1182. Next base: position 385,794 of record NZ_JAFICR010000001.1, read on the forward strand.
GAATATTTGGCTCTGTGAAAAGTACGATGCTTTTACCTGGTGAAATTTTTCTGGCTACATTACCTGCGGAAGAAATTGAGACAGTGAGGACAATTACAGGTCAGCCGCCGATGTTTTTACGTCACTTGTTTCCTGTTCATTTTCAGGAAGAAGGAACGGATCTGGTTCAGGTGCAGGAGCGTCTGGTTGCATTCATCCGTAACCGCAAGGAACTGATGGATCAACGTGTTTCTTTACAGGTGCGCAAAGGATCTAATAGCAGCTGGACTGAAAGCGCAGGTGCACTTAAGCAGGCTTTGAGTGAACAATTAAGTGATCTACCTATGGAGCAAACAGTACAAGGCGCCGATGTTATTGTGTCCGTTTTTGCAGATACAGATACGTGGTATGCAGGTGTATCACGTCCTGAGGACAACCTATCGGATTGGAGCGGAGGTGCGGTTCGTTTTCAGAAAGAAGACGGACAAATTTCCCGTGCCAAATTCAAGCTATTGGAAGCAGAAGTAACGTTCGGCATAGATTTTGGCGCTTTCCATCAGGGACTGGATATTGGGGCAGCACCGGGTGGATGGACTTCCTTCTTACTGGAGCGGGGACTGAAAGTTACTGCGGTTGATCCGGCAAAGATGGAGCCATCACTGATGAAGTACGCCAATCTGACTTTTTTGCGTAAAAATGCAAGTGAAGTAAAATTTAAAGAGAATTCGTTCGATCTGCTGGTTTGTGATATGAGCTGGAGTCCTAAGCAAATGGCAAGGCTTGTTACTGATTTACTATATAGTTTGCGAAGTGGTGGTACTGCTATCGTTACGGTCAAGCTAATGCATAAAAAGCCCTTGGCGCTCATTCATGATGTAATTGCTTCATTTGAGGAGTCCGGCATGCAGATTCAGCGAGCTAAGCAGCTATTCCATAATCGAGATGAGATTACCCTGTACATGATTAAGTATGGAAAATAACACTTTACAATAGATACAGGTGTGCTATATAATAAATCCAAATTGTTCCTTAAAAATAATAATGATGTTTAAATCAAGGGAAAGCATCCCGCGAAACGGTTTTCATGGCGACATGGAAATTTGATTTTGCGGCAGCTTTCCCTTTTTTGCGTTGTTTGCTTAAGAAAGGAGGTAGGAGAATAATGAAGCAACCATCACAGTTGGAATTCGGATCAATTGTTGGTGAGCGTTACCGTATTGTGCGCACATTGGGTTCGGGAGGAATGAGCCGCGTGTTCATGGCAGAGGATTTAAAACTGCCAGGCAAGCAATGGGCAGTGAAGGAGTCGGTTGCCGAGCCACAAGTGATGAAGCTTGTACGCACGGAGGCAGAGATGCTGATTTCACTAAGCCATCCACGTTTACCAAGAATTGTTGATTTTTTTGAGCATCCCCCATCTGGTGCGGTATACCTGGTTATGGATTACATCGAAGGAATTACGCTGGAAGCATATATGAAGGGTTACCAAGGCTATATTCCACAGGAGCAAATCGTCCCATTCGCTTTGCAGGTACTGGATGTGTTGGATTATTTGCATACCCGTCAACCACCAGTCATTTACCGGGATCTGAAACCAACGAATATTATGCTGACACCGGAAATGGAATTTATACTGATTGATTTTGGAATAGCGAGGAGCTACAAGGCTGAGCTGGATCAAGATACGGTAAAGCTGGGCACAGTGGGCTTCGCTGCCCCGGAGCAATATGGAGCAGGTCAGACGGATGCTCGTTCAGACTTATACAGTTTGGGAGCGCTGCTATTGTATCTCTGTACAGGAGGCAAATATAGCGAGTGGACTGCGGGAGTAGAAGGATATATACGCGGGGAATTGTCTCGTCATTTGATTCCAGTAATTCGAAAACTGCTGCGTGAGAATCCTAAGGAACGATTTCAATCCGCCGGGGAGGTCATTGGAGAACTGCGTCGCAGTGCTGATTTTCAACCTGCTCAACAAGGAATATCCGTTAATGATGCCTCAATGGATTATGCAGGTACAAGGGTAGTGGCTGTACTGGGTGTCTCTGCCGGCTCCGGTGCTACGCATACAGCAATTATGGTGAGCCACTATCTGGCTCGAAGATCCCGCTCCGTAGCTTTGGTTGAGCTGCACAGCACAGCCAAAGCATTTGCCCGACTTCAAGAAGTCGTAGAAGGCACATCCGTTGGACAAATGAGTTCAAGTCGGCGTTTTGAAGTCGATGGAGTACATTACTGGCGACAAACATCGCGTGCGGATGTCATTTCTTTGTTGGGTGGTTCTTACAGATTTATCGTACTGGACCTGGGGAGTGGGCAGGATAATGAACGTCTGGAAGAATTCTTGAGAGCCGATTATCCGCTCGTCGTTGGCTCAGGGGCCGAATGGAGGGTTCAGGATATAGCAGGGCTAACCCGATCTCTTCAGCGCCACCCACAGCACAAATGGAATTACTGCTTGCCATTGGCAACTTCGGAGGCGGTTCGCAGGCTTCGTAAGGAGCTGGATCACGATAAAGTATTTGCTCTACCGTTCCACTCAGACCCCTTCGAACGGGATGATGAGATGGATCAGGTGCTGGACGAGCTGTTTCGCGGAGTTATTCCAGACACCCGGAGAAGACGCTTCGCATTCCTTAAGCGACGGCGCTAAATAGAAAGTATATATCAAAAAGAGGCAGGGGAGAAGTTGTGTGTCCAAGCTAAGAAAAAGCAGTAAACAAAAACTGTATGCCGGTTGCATTGGCGCTGGGATTGTTGGCATTATCTTTGCCGGCTACCTTATGGTTAATATCCATCAAATGAATGAGGTTAGGAAACAGGCTGAGGTAGAGGCAGAACTGAAATGGAAAGTGTATGAACAAGAGCAACGAACCGCGAAAAAAGGCTGGGCGGTTGTCCGTGATATTTCTCCAGGTGAACAGATTGCATCTAATGATTTGAAGGGAATTAAAGTTCCCGGTTCTCAGGCTCCATCAAATTTGCTGGCAAATAAAAGTGAAGTTTCCGGAACCACAGCCAAGATTGAGCTTAAAAAAGGATCTGTGCTTACATCGTCTATGATTACTGCTGATGAACCCACACCTAAAGATTTACGCAACCGTGAGCTAAAGGTGGTGGTACTACCCAACAGTCTAAAGTCGGGGGACGAAGTAGATATCCGCATACAATTTCCAACAGGTCAGGATTACATTCTATTATCCAAAAAGAAGATTTCCCGACTGGAAGGTCCAATTGTCTGGGTCACTTTGAATGAGCAGGAAATATTATCGCTTTCGAGCGCGATTGTTGATGCCTATCTGCATAAAGCATCCATTTATGCTCTGACGTATGTCGATCCCCAATTTCAGCCTAAGGCAATCCCGACCTATCCACCTAACGCGCAGGTGTTAGCGTTAATGAATAGTGATCCGAATTTGATACACATTGCTGAACAAAAGCTGTCTAAGCAGCTGCGGGATTCCCTTGAAAATGCAATTAGTTCATCAAACAGTGTAATTTCAACACCTGTGGAAAGAAGTCTGAGTGAGGAAATTGCAGCTCAACATGCGGGTGCTACTATAGAAAACCCAACAAGCGGGATTGATGTTACAAGAAATGAATATGAGAATGAGCAGGATCATCAAGAACAAACAAAGATTCTGACGCAGGGTGGAAGCTCTGACCCGTATGCCAAATAAATGAGAGAAAAGGAACGGAAGTATGAAAACATGGATATTTGCCGGGCTTTGTGACAAAAGCGATACCTTGTTATACATCAGCAGCATATTAGCAGCTTCCGGCCAACGGGTACTGCTTGTAGATGCTACGCTGCGGGGACGGTATCGGTATAGCATAGGGATGCTTGACAAACCACTTCCCATTACGCAGTTTAGTGGTTTTGATGTAGCAATTGGATTTACAGCATGGGAAGACCTGCATATAGGTATGACGGCTGATCAGAAGGCAGAGCAGGTTTATGACATTGTTATTTTAGATGTAGAGTTACTTGATTTTTGTCCAATTTCTGTTTGGAAAAGGGCAGAACTGCGAGTTTGGGTCAGTGATTATAGCCGCATGCTAATGCATAACGGACAGAATTGGCTTCAGCATTTATTCAGTCAACCTGAATTCCCCAAAGATCTTGTATTTCACAAGCTATTTTTACAGGCCGTGGATTGTGGTCTGGAGGAGCCGTATCTGTGGGAATACATGAATCATTTCCCGGCATCTTGGCAGCAAGAGCCATATATACTGCCATGGGATGAGGGGTTGCTTGCTCTGAAACTGGAAAATGAGCATAAAAAACAGCTAATACTAAAACCGCTATCCAGAATGTATAAGAAAGAACTATGCCGTTGTATTGGGGAATGGATGAGTTGGGAATTAAAGGTGATTCGTCGTGCGCTAAAGCGTGCGGAAAGGAGTAGAGCATGAGTACCATTTTGTTTTGGAGCCCCATTAAGGGGGCTAGTGGAAGTAGCTCTTTGGCGGCAGCAATAGCAATTACCATAGGCAATCTATATAGAGGAAGACTATTATTGACTCATTTGGGTCGTAGACATACTGGTATTGAATCAGGATTACCTATACAAGAGTATGGTATGGATGATCCAACCCTACAGCTTCAGGAAGGGGGCTGGGATGCTGCCGCACGTTTAGTTCTGCGAGGGACACTGTCTAAAGAAAATATTCGTAATTATACGACACCTGTACTCGAACATACTTTGGATGTACTTGAGGGAACCTCCAGCTTTGGAGCTGCACCGCCGTTACTGTCTCCAGGGCTTGTACGGGCAGTAATAGATACAGCGAACAAATATTATGATTTAACGCTAATTGATGCAGGAAGTGGAGCAGGATGGGGGGCTGTACAGCATGAAGCATGTGCACGAGCCAAACTGGCTGTTCTTTCACTCACTCAGAATATGCGAGAGTTAGACGCTTATTTTGAATCCGTGTCTCCGTTATCTACCTACTCATCGTTACCCTTATTAATAGTACTTGGAAAATATGATGTGCATTCTCAAGTGAATGAAGCGAATATTCGCAGGAGATATGGCTACAAAGGTGCTCTGTATACAGTCCCTTATAACACCGGATTTATGGACGCATGGAACCGCAGGGATGTGATCGGCCATGTGCAGCGTGAGGTACGAAGTGGAAAAGGGCAGCCTCGCAAGCTTTTTATGACTGTAGGATGGGCGCAGAGTATACGTCATATCAGCAAAGCTATTCTGGAGGCGGCAGAGTCCGATCTTCGGCTCAAGGCTTTGGAGAGGGGCGCTTAAATGCTGTCCGCTCAAATGATCAACGGATTGATTCTTACCTGTATAGTATTGATGTGCATCGTACTGATTATTGTTAAATATCGAGGGAATTTTCACTCGCGACATTCAACCCTTCGAGTAGAAAAAAAGAATGAAGATGCCACATTCGAAACATTAATAGAGTATATCAAAAATGCACTTCATGAACTAAGTCATAGCCAGATGGCGGATGCCGGATTGCATGAAGAGGAATATAGACGGCGTATCCATCAAAGGGCGGAACTACGCAGGGCATTAAAGGACTGTGCCAATGGTAGCAGTGGAGATAAACGTTTTGTTAAAAATCTGATGGCTGAGCTTCTGATTCACGGTTACGGCTTGAACGAGAAAATCGTCGATACTGTTATGCCATTCTCCAGACCTGAGTTGTTTAGCATACAGGATCAATTCGAAATTATATTTTACCAATACCAGCAGAAGTTTGGCGCTGATGCACTATCACGTTTACTGGATACTTATGACTTGGCCGAAATGAGATATTCACAGCAAGGTGAAGAAGATGGAAGTTATCTCGTTACCGCAGAGGACATTCGTTATATCTATGATTGTGAGTACCGGCCCCTTTCCTTTTTGGAGAAGGTGGATATTATTGTCCAGCGGATTTATCAGCATTATAAAGGCTTTTCCGTCATTGATGATATTCGTGACCAGCGGATCGACGGTGTAAGTGGGGGCGTCAGTGGTATGCCGGAAGGTGGGATTCCTGCATCATCAGACTGGCCTTCCGATGGGTATGTATTTGAACAAACAACTATGCCTACTGCCAATAGTTATGAGAGCGTATGGATTTTTTATAAAGGTAAAACGATCCATCTTTCGTTCCTTTCCTTCGGATCTGAGCGTGAACTTAAAAGGGTGTGCCAAAATATTTACAAATACAATTACCCGGGACAGCTTTCCGAAGCAAATGGTTATAAGGTCAATGAAATGAAGGATGGGTCACGGGTAGTGGTGGTACGACCTCCTTTCTCAGAATCGTGGGCTTTCTTTGTCCGTAAATTTGATATTCAAAGCGCATCGCTGGAACAGTTAATTAAGGGACAAAATGCTGATTTTCCAATCCAGCTACTTTCTTATTTAATGAAAGGCAGCCGGATTACTGCTATCACAGGCGCGCAGGGCTCAGGTAAGACGACGTTGTTAATGGCGATGGTCAAGCACATTTATGCTTCGTATACGCTTCGCGTTCAGGAAATGGCTTTTGAACTGCATCTACGCAGCATCTACAGTCGCCGTAACATTCTTAGCTTTCGAGAAACGGATCATATTTCAGGACAACAAGGGCTTGACTTACAGAAAAAAACAGATGGAACCGTCAATATTCTAGGCGAAGTAGCAAGTGATGAAGTAGCTGCTTGGATGATTCAAATGTCGCAGGTTGCCAGTCTGTTCACCATTTTTACTCATCATGCCAAAACATTTCGTGATCTCGTGTTTTCACTTCGTAATTCATTGCTCAAAACAGGAGTATTTCAGCATGAAGGCATTGCTGAGGAACAGGTAGTTCATGTCATTAACTTTGATGTGCATCTCAAACGTGATGCGGAAGGGCGACGCTACATCGAACGGATCACAGAATGTGTGCCGCGTGACCCGGATCATACGGATGCAGGCTCCAATGCTTCAACGAGCTACAGTTATCGCCACGTTATGGAATATCAGAACGGAAGCTATATACCGATGGAGCCCTTAACAGCCAAAAATGTACAAGAAATGTGTGAGCAGATGAATGTAAATGATGCCAGAGATTTCCGCAGTTTTTTGACCCGCTATTGGGAGGAAGACTATGAGTCTTAAAGAAATTTTATTATGGATTTTACTTATATCAGGTGGGGGCTTTACGCTTCTATATATAGCTTTATGGGGGTTGCGTAAGCGCAGTAGTCATGCAGTTCGCACAGGACGAATTTATTCTGTGAAGGAAGGTCGCAAGGGAAAAGCGGTACTGCAACGTGAGCTACAAGCCTTACTGCATAAGTTGTACACGCTGTGTATGAAGGTCCCTTTCTTGTCCGGATACATCACGAGTATACGTAAGCGACTAGCTGGTCAGCATGCCTACGATGAGTACAAGCTTCGCCTACAGACGATGAAGATGACACTGTTCATCTGGGGAGCTTTTGCTTGCAGTGGTGTTGTGCTGGTCATGATGAAGCCAGGAATAGAGTTTGCTATATTAGCCGTTTTATGCGGAGTGGTAATCAACAGTCTTATTTTGGATATGGCCATTAGCCGGATGGAAAAAAGGCTACTTGCACAGATGATCGAATTATTCGCCAATGTGCGTCACTATTACCATCAGCACGGTATGGTGGAGGAAGCTATATCCGAAGCGGCCGATTTGGCGGAGGCAGAGGCCGGAAGACACGCACGACTCATCCATGAGGCGCTAACAGATGTTGATCCGCACGAAGCATTGGAAAGATACTATGAATCGGCTCCTAATCGATTTTTAAAAGCTTTTGCCGGTATCTCGTATATGGTAATGGAGTTTGGTGATCGGGTTGAGGAGGGTGGCTCCATTTACTTGAAGGGGCTCGGCAGTCTCGCACGCGAAATCCAGTTGGAGTTGCTGCGAAGAAATAAACTGGACTATCTGTTAAAAAGTCTAAACGTGATCGCACTAGCACCTGTTTTCTTTACCATCCCAATCGAGACATGGGCGAGATCCAGCTTTCCCTCCATGGATGAGTTTTATCAGGGAAAATTGGGTTATATCACAAAATTATCCGTTTATATTGTGATAATCGTATCTTATTTCCTATTACAGAAGCTACAACAGACCGACGAGACAGGATATCGTGCGGGTAGAGGACGGAGGGTTTGGGAGCAGAAGCTATACCGTTTTCCTATCATTCGTAATGTGGTGGATTCTTTAATTCCGCGTCAGAATATGTCTTCTTATTTTCAAATAACCCGCCTATTAAAGGAAAGTGGTGCGGAGATTAGGCTGGAGTGGCTCTACATACGCAGAATGGCTCTTTGTATCATAGGATTGGTGCTCAGTATCAGTACGATATTTTTTTTACATGAAGCTGAGAGAACGCATATCCTTCACGCACCAGTGCAATCGGGTCAAATGTTTGGACGTTTAAGTCCGGTGGAGCAAAAAGAAGCTTTGAAGCAGAGTGAGATTGATCGCAAAATCATGCATTCGCTGAACATGAGGTCGAACAGCACATACGAACATACGTACGCTGTTTTAGAGCATAATGCTAATGGAACTGCTACTCCTGAACAGTTATCCACAAATACTTGGCGTATCCTCCAAAAGCTAAAAGATTGGAATGATGAATACATCAAGTGGTGGGAAGTGCTGATTAGTTTGATTGTTGGGTACGCAGCCTATCAAATGCCTATGCTTTTATTATATTTGCAACGAAAAATGCGTCGGTTGGATATGAGGCATGAGGTGTATCAATTTCAAACAGTTATTTCCATTTTACGGGTTATGGAACGAATGTCTGTCGAGGAAATATTGGAGTGGCTGAACAGATTTTCAGTTGTATTCAAAAGACCTCTGCAAAAATGTTTGCTTCATTATGAACATGGGCCAGAGGCAGCTCTCGACTTGCTAAAAGAAGAAGCGCCTTTGCCGGAATTTCAACGTCTCGTGGATAAGCTTCATTTGTCTTTAGGTAAAATTACGATTCGAGAGGCCTTTGATGATTTGGAATCCCATATGTCCTACTATTTCGAACAAAGAAAACAGGAGTATGAAAAAATAATAGACAGTAAGGCTATCTGGGGAAGGATGATTGGTTTTGCCCCGATGTATGGTCTTATCTTTTTATATTTGGTGATTCCGTTGATCGGCATGAGCTTTGTTCAAATGGATAACTATTATGAACAAATACAAAAAATTCAGTAAGAAAGTTAACCTATGACTAATACAAAATAACAAGCTAGGGGAGAAAAATAATGAATAACGCATCAACAGCTTTAAAGGTAGCCGCTGGGATATTTTTGACCATCGCTCTAATTACGATTGTAGTTATACTATTTATTTCAGCCCAGGAGGCGACTAAAACGGCACAAAATAATTTTGCTGATATTCAGACCGAATTGTCTCAAGCCTCTTTTACGGTATATGACGGCACAACGATTAGCGGTTCCCAGGTGACCAATGCGCTGCGGAAGTTTCAGGGGAAGGACCAATTCGGCATTCAGATTAAAACCGGCAAAAATATGGCAGGCCAGTGGTACGGTAATGCTCTGAACATTAGCCCAGACAGTGAACAGTATGGCGCCGTGAATGGTGGCAGTGATAAGACAGGTAAAATCACGAATACACTTAATGAGAAAGAGAATGAATACGTAAATCCGAGTGGTAAATTTAAAGCTGAAATCGTCAAAGACAAATCGAACGTGGTACGTGGGTTGTTGTTTACCCAGTCCTAAGCACTACAGCAGAGATAATAATCATAAAGGGGATGAGAGTATGTCTGATCACGCTTCAAGTATGCTGCGGCTTGGTGTGTCAGTTATTCTGTTCATAACCGCATGTGTAACGGCAGCAGACTTGTCCAGCCAGCTGGATGGTGCACTGGAATTAAGATCACAGCAAGAGGAGCATTCTGAAGGGCGAATAGCCCGTACTGCTGGGGTGGGGTTGCCGGAGCGGATTAAAGGAACTCAGGTCATACAGGCAATTCGCATGAACTTACAGGAGGGGATTTCGATTCAAGTCGACGGGACAGAGTATGATGTATTTTCTGAACCGTTTGAGCCTGATGTATCGACCCTGGATGCTTCCTCATTATATTCCATGTACCCCCAGCGTAATGGGAATGGGGACATAACATCTGTACGTTTTGAGAAATTGGGGGAAGACTGAAGTGGTTCAAACAATATCGAAGCTGTTGGGGGCGCTGCTCGCTGTATTGCTTTTGTACATCGTACCCGCAGCTCAAGCTGCTGAACGGCAGGATGATATATCCGGGTTAAATACATATCATGCAACTGTACGTTTTGTTGATATGGTAAGAACCAAGGGTTACATTACACCGACGATGTATAACGATTTTATGCGTGATCTGGAATTGACAGGCAATACGTACGAAGTTGACTTGGAGCATATGCACAAAAAGTATGTACCGGACTATGCAGATGCCGCGAAGCCAGACAGTTTTCTGGGCAATTATGAAGCTGTATATGATGGGTACTATAATTCGCAAATTTTTCCTGTACTGTTTCCTGACAATCAGCAGCCAAAATCAGATCAGACGCGTCGATATACCTTGATGGCCGGGGATTATTTTACGGTCCGGGTACATAATACGAATCGGACTCCTGCGGACTTGTACAAATCATGGCTTCTTGGTGGGGCAGATAGCGGCAAGCCAGCAGTTACAGCTTCTTACGGGGGCATGGTTCTGAATGAGGATTACTGATTTTGCGGTCATATTTATACTTTTGTTTTTGCCCTTTGGTGTAGTTAGTGACTTACGGGTGCAGAATCAGCGTGAAGTGCAGCAGCTAGAAATGAAATATACGTCGGCTCTCCGTACCGCAGTTCAGGATGCAGGGGTTGTGCTCTCACAGAATGAACGTCAGGAACGCGAGGCCGGATACGGATCGGATAAGTTTTTTCGGGTAGATAAAGAAGCAGCGCTGATCACGTTCCTGCACACCCTTTTTCTTAATGTAGGCATTGATGGGGATATAGTAGCACAACGTGCATTATTGGATTACATACCGGCTATTGTAATTCTGGATTATGACGGTTATTATGCGTTCACCTCAGAAGCCTATACAGACGAGCATGGACAAGCTGCTATTGGCCACAAATGGAGCGAAAAAAAGCCATATGCCTATGTTGATTTAGTAGGCAACAGTGTGGGGTTCACCTTGGATAATTATGTGCACGCATACGATGCTCGGAATCACAGGTGGATAGAGGGCTTTCAAAAGGAACTTCAGGATCAGACCGCTATATCTTTGCTGAATAATTCAGAAACTTTTGAGCAAATACGTCGTTCCACCATTGTTCGCAGCGTTCAAGAGGACTTGGCGCGAATTATTAATGTCCATAACGAAAAAGCAGCGCGTAACGGCATAACTTATTCGTTCACGCTACCGATCATTCCGCAAGAGGAGTGGTACAACACGGTAGATGATGTGGGGCTGATCGCGTTTATCCAAGGCATTCCGGTTGGAGACAGGTATTACAATAACTATGGATTTGGTGGTGGGAGAGTCGTTAGAAAGCAAGACATTATCGGTGGCATAGAACCAGATACTGGAATAAAGTATTTTTATAGAGATTCATGTCCAGCTCCCTTTAAAGCGAGTGAACGTTTCACGGATGAAAAATCTGCAGCAGCTGCGGGTTACTTTGAGTACAAATGTTATAATGGCTTATAATAATCACCCTCATGGGTGGTTTTTCTTTTTTTAGGCAGATCCATACCAAAAAACCTTAAAATTCACTGTTTTCAATATTCCGATATGGTTGCAGAATGTGCTACAATAAAGCTTTGAGAGAAACGAAATGCATATGAAATAAGAACAGTCGGCAATGCCGATGACAATAAGGAGCCAAAAACAGCTTATGAGTTTATTGACTGTAGAAAATGTATCCCACAACTTTGGGGACCGCGCATTATTTAAAAATGTTTCCTTTCGATTGCTTGCGGGGGAACGTGTAGGTTTGGTAGGAGCTAACGGTGTTGGTAAATCGACACTCATGAACATTCTCACTGGAAAATTGCTTAAGGATGAGGGTAAAGTGGAATGGACTCCACGTGTGCGTTACGGCTATCTGGATCAGCATACCAAGCTGACACCGGGCAAAACGGTACGTGATGTATTGAAGGATGCTTTTCTTCCTTTGTTGGAATTGGAAAAGGAAATGATGCAGATTACTGACAAAATGGGGGATGCTTCTCCTGATGAGTTGGAAGTGTTGCTGGAACAGATGGGTGAAATTCAGGAGCAACTGGATATGGGGGATTTTTACCTCATTGATGTGAAGGTTGAAGAAATGGCGAATGGACTAGGTCTGTCGGCCATAGGACTGGATCGGGATGTATCCGCACTTAGTGGCGGGCAACGGACAAAGGTTCTTCTTGCTAAGTTGCTGTTGGAAAAGCCGAATGTCCTGCTGTTGGATGAGCCTACCAACTATTTGGATGTAGAGCATATTGAATGGCTTACGCGCTATTTGAAGGACTATCCCTATGCCTTTATTCTTATTTCACATGATACTGAATTTATGAACCAGGTCGTTAATGTTATTTACCATCTTGAATTTGCCAAGATGACCCGTTATTCAGCTAATTATGAAAAGTTTCTCGAAATGGCGGATCTGAACAAAGCCCAGCATATTGATGCTTATGAGAAGCAACAGGATTTTATTAAGAAACAGGAAGATTTTATTCAGCGTAATAAAGCGCGTGCCTCTACGTCAGGCCGAGCAAAGAGCCGTGAAAAGCAGCTTGATCGGATCGAACGTATTGATAAGCCTGAAGAAGCCGCAAAACCAACCTTTCAATTCAAAGAGGCACGTGCAAGCGGAAAGACGGTATTTGAGGGTATTGATTTTGAGATTGGTTATACACATGCCCTTTTGCCTAAAATGTCCATGACGATTGAACGTGGCGAAAAGATTGCAATTGTCGGCTACAATGGTGTCGGTAAATCGACATTGCTCAAAACCATATTGGGAAAAATTCCGCCAATCAGTGGAAAAACTTATCAAGGTGATTTTTTGCAGCCCGCTTATTTTGAGCAGGAAGTAAAGGCCGAGAAAATTACACCGATTGACGATGTGTGGAATGAATTTCCGCATTTGAACCAGCATGAAGTACGAGCGCATTTGGCGCGTTGCGGTTTGAAAAATGAGCATATCACGCGTCCGCTATCTGCGCTCAGTGGTGGAGAACAGGCTAAAGTCCGTCTTTGCAAACTGTTAATGCGTGAAAGCAACTGGGTACTGTTCGATGAGCCTACCAACCACTTGGATGTTAAAGCAAAGGATGAGCTGAAACGTGCCTTGAAGGAATACAAAGGGACCGTATTGCTTGTATCTCACGAACCGGACTTTTACGAGGATTGGGTAACCAAAACGTGGAATGTGGAAGAGTGGTCAAGTAAAGTTAACTAAAATCAGCTAAATCCAGTTCCAGCAAATTTCACACGAAGTGGGGTTTGCAGAATTAGAAAAATATGCTAAGCTATCTTTAGCTTATACAATAAAATAGTCACACTAGGGGAGCCGCCCATGCGGCTGAGACGGAATAAATGGATTTCGGACCCTTTGCACCTGATCTGGGTTATGCCAGCGTAGGGAAGTGAGCGCCGTACAAACAAGGCAACACCATCTTTATTTTTGTTTGTGCGTGGGACGATACACGTATACGGATTCATGGTCCGTTCGATTATTGGACGTTCGTTAAACCACTTCCTTGGGGAAGTGGTTTTTTTGCGTTTCGTTCATTTTAAGTAGTTCGAGCTTCCGTAGACGATTCACATATAATCCCCTTTCATTCCTGCTGGTAGACGTGGCTGGCTAAGCTTAGATCCTTTAGTCCAATGTGAGGTGAAGACAAAATCGAATTACACGCAATTTCGATGGAAAAGGGCACTTTTGCACAAGCCGCCCAAGTGGCTGCTGTGATTTGTCCGTATGTTCATTATGTACACGCACGTTTAAAACAGAATGGTGCCTCTGCATTGCTTTCTTTGACTCGCAGCCTGGTGGAGCAGGAAGTTCCTTTGCAACAAATTGTAGTAAATGATCGTGTGGATGTAGCTTTACTTACTTTGGTCGGAGCCGTTCAATTACCAGCTAATGGATTACCTGTTGTGGATGTGAAAAGCCTACTTCCAAAGGGTACACGCTGTGGAGTGTCTGTACATTCCTTGGAGGAGATGCAAATTGCTGAGCGGGCAGGAGCGGACTATGTACTTTATGGTCACGTATATGAGACCCATTGTAAGCCCGGTATTGTACCGCGGGGTTTAGCTCAGCTTGAACATATTTGCAGGTTGTCGAACATTCCGGTGATTGCGCTAGGCGGCATACAACCGCATCATATCCCGGAGCTTTATAGGGCCGGAGCAAGCGGAATTGCGGTGATGTCTGGTATATGGGAGGCTGAGTCGCCCGTTGCAGCTGCAATGGAGTATAGGCGAATGGCAGACCTTGTAGTTCACAGCCTGTAGCGAGAAAACGAGAGTAGAGGCAAGCTGAAAGCAGAAGGGTTTATGGAGAGGAGATACGGAACAAATGCTAAAGATACACACAGAGGAAAGAGCGATTGGACACGCTGAATGCTTGGTCATAGGTGGAGGTGTCATCGGCAGTTCCATTGCTTATCATGTGGCCAAGGAGGGAAGAAGTACGATTATGCTGGAACGATTGATCCCGGGTGAGGGAGCCTCAGGAGCAGCGGTTGGAATGCTGGCAGCGGAAAGTGAAGAGTTCACCGACTCTGAGCTATCACGATTTGCTCGCATAAGTCGAGATGCATTCCCTGAGCTTGTCTGTGATCTAGAGCGTTTGTCAGGTATTTCGGTGGAATTCCGTACTGAAGGGTTTGTGACCCCTTTCCGTACGGAGACTGAAGGCCAAAAACGCTGGAAAGCTGCTAAAACGCGAAAGGGTGATTGTCCTATCTGGTGGGATGCGAAAGAATTGGCCCGACGAATTCCAGGTTTGGATGAACAAGCGATCGGGGCAATATATCGTTCAAAGGAGACACAAGTGGCTCCTGTCCAGCTTTGCCGTGCTTATGCAGGTGCTGCTGCGGTGCTGGGAGCAACGGTATGGTCTGGTACACAGGCAGAGCAACTGGTCATACAGGATGATCGAATTTGCGGTGTCCGCACAGATAGTGGTTTTTTTTCCTGCGATCAGGTCATTATTGCCGGAGGCTTGGATAGCATGAAATTGCTAGCGCAGGTTGGGTTTGAATATCCACTTTATCCGGTCAAGGGCGAAGCGGTAGCGGTCTCCTTGAAGGATCACCCGTTAGAATATACCATTTATGCTGATGATATTTACCTCGTGCCTAAACAGAATAACGAGCTTTGGATTGGGGCAACGAGCCTTCCACATCAATATGACGAAGAGGTGACCGTAGGAGGCTTGGAGGGGGTGTTGGCACGTGCCTCTGCCTGGCTGCCGCGCGTCCGTGAAGCTTCTTTTATACGCGCTTGGGCGGGCTTACGTCCGCAGGCTGTATCAGGTCATCCTTTTATAGGCATTGTTCCTGGGGTCGAGGGCGTATATGCTGCAGTCGGGCATTATCGCAACGGTGTCCTGCTGAGTGATGCTACCGGGCGTGCGATGGCAGCTATGCTTAATGGGGCTTGTGCAGCAGAACTTGGGATAAGTAGTTTTTCTTCTGAGCTCCTCAAGGAGAAAAGCTTATGAAGCTGACGATTAACGGCCAGAGCCTGACCTTTTCTAATCGAATCACTCATGTGAATCAATTGCTACATGAGCTTGATGTAAAGGTGAAAACCGTAGTGGTGGAGCTGAATCGGCATATATTGACCCGTGAAGATCATGATGAAGCGGTACTGAAAGATGGAGATTGCCTAGAGATTGTACATTTTGTGGGAGGCGGTTGATTATGTTAACCATTGGAAAAGCATCTTTTACCTCGAGGTTATTGTTGGGAACAGGAAAATTCTCTGATCTGGATATCCAATCCCAAGCCGTAGAGGCTGCTGAGACGGAAATATTGACGTTTGCTGTACGGAGATTGAACTTGGAGGAACGGGATAAGCAGCATTTTCTCGATATGCTGGATTTGAGCCGGTATACACTTCTTCCCAACACAGCAGGGGCTACAACAGCAGAGGAGGCGATTCGTATTGCCCAATTGGCAAAAGCCTCCGGCCTGTGCGATATGATTAAGGTGGAGGTCATTGGGGATAGCAAGACACTGCTGCCGGACCCATTTGAAACGTTGAAAGCTAGCGAAAAGCTGTTAGAAGAAGGCTTTATCGTGCTGCCCTACATATCGGACGATGTGATTCTAGCAAAGAGGCTACAAGAGCTTGGAGTACATGCCGTTATGCCTGGAGCTTCACCGATTGGTACAGGACATGGTTTGCTTAATCCGTTTTCATTAGGTCTAATTATTGAACAGGCGGAGGTTCCGGTTATTGTCGATGCGGGTATTCGCTCACCCGGTGACGTGGCAATGGCGATGCAGTTAGGGGCAGATGCTGTTTTGTTGAATACAGCCGTATCAGGAGCGAAGGACCCGGTAAAAATGGCCGAGGCCATGAAACTGGCTGTTCGTGCTGGAAGATATGGTTTTGAGGCGGGGATGATTCCTGTAAAACGTTACGCTTCAGCAAGCAGTCCGATAGAAGGTATGGTTCAGGCATGAAGGTAACTGACAAATCCGGTGCAGGAGGAACACATTCAAGTGACCGTTATTCCAGACAGGAAAGATTCGCGCCCTTTGGACCGACAGGACAACGTCGGCTTGCTTCTTCCCACGTACTAATCATAGGTGCCGGAGCGTTAGGTACAGGTATTGCGGAAACGCTCGTTCGCGGGGGTGTAGGTACAGTGAGCCTCGTAGACCGGGATTATGTGGAATGGAGCAATTTGCAGCGCCAGCAGCTTTTTCAGGAAAGTGATGCTGCGCAAAGATATCCCAAAGTAGTAGCTGCTCAGCGAAGATTAAAGGATATTAATTCGGAAACGGTTATACATGCACATGTACTGGATGTTGGGGTGGAAGAGCTGGAAGAGTTGATCCAAGGGGTAGATCTCTTGATGGATGCAACCGATAATTTCGATACCCGACTTCTTATGAACGACATGGCACTCAAGCATCGGATACCTTGGATTTATGGGGGATGTGTAGGCAGCTATGGTGTAACCTACACCATTTTACCGGGTCAAACGCCTTGTCTTCACTGTCTGCTGGGAACTGTACCGTTTGGTGGGGAAACCTGTGATACCGCCGGG
Source organism: Paenibacillus sp. 1182 (assembly GCF_017833915.1). Classification (NCBI taxonomy): domain Bacteria; kingdom Bacillati; phylum Bacillota; class Bacilli; order Caryophanales; family Paenibacillaceae; genus Paenibacillus; species Paenibacillus sp. 1182. The sequence continues at coordinate 403,023 of NZ_JAFICR010000001.1, forward strand.
ATTATTCCGCAGGCTGTACAGATGGTCACGGCTAACCAAACTACGGAAGCCTTCAAACTTCTTGGCGGATATCCGGAAGATTTGAGAGGAAAGTTACTTTCGTTTGATTTGTGGAAAAATGAGTATGTAGCGATAGCGGTAGATAGCGTTAAAAAGGAGAACTGTCCTTCTTGCGGCAGCCAACCGACGTATCCCTATTTGTCGGCCTCTCATCGGCAGAAAACAGATGTTTTGTGCGGTAGGGATACCGTTCAAATTAGACCAGCAAACCCGATCCATCTGAATCTTGCAGAAACGGCAGATAGATTTGCTTCTTTGGGAGAAGGAAAAGTAGAGCGAAATCCGTTTTTGGTTTCCTTTAGTACAAGCGAGCATCGGTTGGTTGTTTTTGCAGATGGCAGAGCGCTGATCCATGGGACAAAGGACGTGGCAAAAGCAAGAAGTCTGTATCATCGCTATTTGGGTTAAACGATAAAAGCAGAAAGCCATTCTTTGGAGAATGATTTTCTGCTTTTTTGTTACAATAATATTAATATGCTTTAATGGCTTATAACACAAACTTGTTCGTATCCAATATGTAATGCTATGTCCAAACCAGGTGGGTGAAAAGGTGAGCCCGTTAATTTTGCTTGTGGATGTAAATGAAGCGTCTCCCGTAATTGTTCGTCCATTGGAGCAGGAAGGTTATCAGGTGGTTCATGTTAGCAATACGACGGATGCAAGCTCTTATGTAGCCCATAATCCTGTGGATTTGCTGCTGCTCAATATAAAAGATGAACAGACAGTTTCGCAAGGTTTACTTCGCATATTGCAGCAATACCATCCTCATGTCCCGCTATTAGCAATGACTTCATCGGATGAGGAGGACCATATTGTTTCCTGTTTTGAACAAGGAGCACATGATGTGATCGTTCTGCCCTTTTATCCTAGAGTTTTTCAGGCTAGAGTGGCTAATTTATTGCGGATTTTTGGTATTGAACGTGATGTGAAAAGGGCAATCGAGGCGGGTGATTTACATATAGACAATGCAAGCAGATTGGTGAGCAGAGGGGGACAAAAGCTGGAATTAACTCCGAAGGAATTTGATCTTTTACTTCATCTGGCGATACATCTTAACCAAGTTTGTAGCAGGCAGCAAATTCTGAAGGATGTTTGGAAACATGATTATATCGTTGATACGAACGTTGTAGATGTCTATATCAGACATTTGAGGGTTAAAGTAGATAAGGGATATAAGTTTAAAATGATCCGTACGGAACGAGGTATTGGTTATTCACTCAGAACACCAACCGTATCAGAATAGTATTAGGTATAAAAAAAGCCGGAACTTTTCGTCCCGGCTCGCATATTTCAAAATGAGTTTCATACTACAGCACGCGGCGTGCTTTAATGTATGTTCTTTTCCAGTTGCCAGAGTTCAAATCGGAGATGGTCACGCCAGGTCCGCCGTAAGTGTGTAAAATTTTACCCCCGCCCATATAGACTGCTACGTGGGTAATGTTGCGTCCTGTAGCACGACTACCGCTTGAAAAGAAAACTAAGTCGCCTTTTTTCAAATTGGACTTGGATACGGCATGTCCAACTTTAGACTGTTGAACAGAAGTACGCGGCAAATTTACTCCGTATTTCTTGAATATGTGCTTCATGAAAGAAGAACAGTCAAAATTACGTGTAGTGCTTGTGGAAGCTCCAAACTTATAAGGAGTTCCCATATATTTTTCACCGTAGTTAATTACTTTTTGGCCTACCGAAGTCGTAGTGGCGGCTTGTGCCGTATTTGTTCCCTCAATTGCAAAAGTGCCAAAGCCGATCGTGGCTGCGACCCCTGCTATAATTACCTTTTTTATGATTTTCTGCATATTCATGTTGTAAGTACCTCCAAAAATTGATTTGTGCAATATTTTGCTGAGTTGCTAACTAACTGACAGCGTTGAGTATAACAGTTTTGAAGCCGCCTAATAGTTGGAAAAGAACGCTCAAATGCTTGAGGGACAAGACTTACACAGCGATTATTAAAAAACGATTAAAAATTACAATTTGTAAAAAATATATCGATTCATTGATCTCTATAAACGGAAAAACCCTTGTTCATCAAGGGTTTTGAGTGAAAAACAATTTATATAATGGTTACAATAATGTCATAATTAATCCTTGCTTTGAATAACGAGTAGCAGACCGCTTTTGATGGAAATCGTACCTTTTGAAGCCGTTAGCTTATTACTGACAGCACGTGATTGTCCCATTTTGAGGGTGGCATTATGTAACGGATACATAAATCCTTCTAGTTGTATGCCAGTTACTTCGGCGGTCATAGGAAGCAGGGAGGTATATGTATAGCCCATAGGTTGGATTTCAAGCGTTGATCCGGTGAGCTCAATATAATTATGTGCGTCCATAATAGCGCAGCTAATATGATGCTGCATTGCACGTACCAATATTTGAACATTAGCCAATGTGTGGTCCATCCGGGTGCCAGTCACACCAAGCATCAGTACTTGATCTGCCTGTTCGTCCCTAGCGATTTCTAAAGCAAGCTCAGTATCTGTTAAGTCTTTAAGTACTGGATCGCACGCAATCATACGTTGGCTTGCTGATTCTACCTTTTCTTTTTCCTCTGGTGTGATTGAATCAAAATCTCCTACAGAGATATGTGGTGTAATACCGTGCTCGATCAGGAAAAGAGCACCTTTATCTGCACCTATAATAAAATCATCGGGCTGTATTTGATGTAAATCTTCTTCATTAAGACGACCACCTGAAAATACAATCGCTCGTTTTTTTGTCATAATCAACATCCTTTCTTTCTGATACGATCCTATATATACCATCGTTTTTAAGTATACCGCGTTAAATATGGCTTGCACAATTTTGGAGGACATGGCTACAATGAAACAGAAAAAAGGAAGTGTAACGTGTAATAGGAAGGAGAACGAAATGATTAACGTTTTGTTTGTGTGTTTGGGCAATATTTGCCGCTCTCCGATGGGGGAGGCAATACTGAGACATAAAGCGCAGGAACGGGGATTGGGTGCAGAAATCGGGGTGGACTCGGCCGGGACAGGCGACTGGCACATCGGAAATCCTCCGCATGAGGGAACACTAAAGCAACTTAAACTGCATGGAATCAGCGAACAAGGCATACAGGCGCGGCAAATAACGGGCCGTGATTTTGACGCGTTTGATTATATTGTGTGCATGGATGACTCTAATGAACGAAACATTCGAAAGATTGCAGGTGGAGCGGAGGCAGATATTCTAAAATTTATGGATTTGCTCCCTCAAGAAAAATTAAGAGAAGTACCCGACCCATATTTTACAGGGAATTTTGAAGAGACCTATCGATTAATGGACGCAGGTTGCGACGCCTTGCTGGACAAGATCGTAGAAGAAAAGCTATAATGTGAACGACAGATGACGGCAATCATTGCCGTTTTTCGTTATACATTTTTGAAAGCGCAACCAAATCATGAAAAAGAAGAAGGAGCTTTATGACCTAGTAGGTCAAATGCTCCATTCCCTTTTAGTTACCTGGGAGAATTTACTCAGGCGCGATCCAAAAAATACATTAGCGCGTCAGGCAACTCGTTTTGCCAAAAGCCCCACAAATGTTTGCCATCCTTTTCACGGTAAGAAACTTCAACGTTCCGTTCGCGCAGCAAATCTGCGCATTGACGGTTAAGCTCTACAAAGTTGTAAATGCCAGTATCACTCTCAAATGCATCTTCCTGAAGGCCAACCGTCATCCACACCCGCAAATGAGACAGATCTTTCTCACGGGCGATGATTTCCTGCGAAGCTTCATAGTAAGCACCTGAGAGGCTGATAATGCGGTTGAACAACTGAGGATACATCAAAGCCAAATGCAGAGACACACTGCCTCCCAGTGAATCCCCCGCCAAAATACGGGACGCTGCATCTTTTCTTATAGGATACTTTTGCTCTACATAGGGAATAATCTCTTCTGCAAAACAGGCGGTATACGCCTCAAAACGATTGCCAAAGGGAGCATACTCCTGCGTTCGAATTTTTGTATTCACTTCCACACCTACAATAATGAAGGGTTCGACGCCCTCATCTAGAATGAGGCGGTTGGCATGAGTTGCAATGCGGCCAAAATTGAAAAATTCTTCTCCGTCCTGACAGTACACGACCGGGTAGCTCAATATTTCATTATAGCCGGGCGGCAAATAAATCCGGAGAGTTCTGGTCTCGCCAAGAAAGCGGCTGTCTACTTCGTCTTTAAGGATGGTTCGTTTTAAATACCGAGAATCCGTCATTTTTCGTCACCTTTCTTGGGTATTATTTTGCATTCGGGATCACAATAAGTTAAGATTACCCTGATTGCAATAGATGTTTAAAATTTCAATCATGTACTAAGCTGTTACAGTAAAAAATATACCCTGTTACACACACAAAAATGTGACAAACTCAAAAAAAATAACTAAATCTTTGACGCGAGCGGTATAACAGGTGTATAATAATCCTATAACAGCGGAACTTGATATTCAAATTTTTTTGTTGAGGTGAAGAAAATGAGCAAGGTTCCTTATGAAGTTTACACAGAGGAAGTTGAGGCGCTGTCCGTACTTTCTCCGGATGGTGAAATTATCAATAAAGATATGTTGCCTAAACTTACAGATGATCAATTGAAAGAAATTATGTATCGAATGGTATTTACACGTACTTGGGATGACCGTGCCGTTAACTTAGGCCGTCAAGGGCGTCTCGGTTTCTATGCTCCGGTATCCGGACAAGAAGCAACCATGGTTGGTAGCGAATATGCGCTCCAAAAAGAAGACTTTATTGCTCCAGGCTACCGCGATATTCCGCAAATCGTTTGGCATGGCCTGCCATTATACCAAGCTTTCTTGTATTCCCGTGGTCATCAACACGGCGGCCAAGTGCCGGACGGTGTTAATGTACTGATGCCGCAAATCATCATTGGCGCGCAAATTTTGCATGCTATGGGTATTGCTATGGGTTACAAGCTGAAAAAACAAAAACAAGTCGCCATTACATATACAGGTGACGGCGGTTCTTCCGAAGGTGATTTCTACGAAGGCCTGAACTATGCTGGTGTATACAAGTTGCCAGTTATTTTCTTTGTGCAAAACAATGGTTACGCGATCACGACTCCATTCTCAAAACAAACGGCTGCTCTTTCGATCGCTCATAAAGCAGTAGCTGCTGGTATTAAAGGCGTGAAAATTGACGGCATGGACGTGCTTGCAGTTATTAAAGCCGTTCAAGAAGCTGCAGAGCGTGGACGTAATGGTGAAGGTGCTACTTTGATTGAAGCCGTAACGTACCGTTTCCGTCCGCATTCCCTTTCTGATGATGCAACAAAATATCGTTCTAAAGAAGAAGAAGGCGAATGGAATGCGAAAGATCCAATTGCCCGCTTTGCGAAATACCTTGAGAAAAAAGGCCTTTGGACTGAAGAAGATACAGCTCGCGTAAAAGAAGAAGCTAAGGCAAAAGTGAACGAAGAGATCAAAAAAGCCGAGAAAACAGAGAAAATGACAATTCCTGGCCTGATCGATAGCATGTTCGAAACAACGCCTAAGCACTTGGAAGAACAAAAAGCTGATTTTAAATAATTGAACTTGAAAGAGACCGGGCCGTAACCCGATCCGGTCTGCTTTTCGATTGACCTGAACTGAAATTGATCTGTCAATGTTTAAGGAGGAAATGAAGCAAATGGCACAAATGAACATGAAAGAAGCGATTCGTGACGCACTGCGCGTAGAGTTGAAACGCGACCCTAACGTCCTGCTTTTCGGTGAAGACGTAGGTCATGTAGGTGGCGTATTCCGCGCTACAGAAGGTCTGCAAAAAGAATTTGGCGAAGAACGTGTATTCGATACTCCGCTGGCGGAATCCGCAATCGGGGGTCTTGCTGTCGGTTTGGGTATTCAAGGCTTCCGCCCTGTAGCTGAAATCCAGTTCGTAGGCTTTATCTTTGAAGCGCTTGATCAAATGGCAATTCAAGCATCCCGTATGCGTTACCGTTCCGGTGGACGTTACAATTCTCCAATCGTATTCCGTACACCTTTTGGTGGCGGTGTTAAGGCAGCCGAGCTGCATACAGATTCCTTGGAGGGCCTGCTGGCTCAAACACCTGGTATCAAGGTTGTTGTTCCATCCAACCCTTATGATGCAAAAGGTCTCATGATTGCGTCTATTCGCGACAACGATCCTGTGTTTTTCATGGAGCATTTGAACTTGTATCATGCATTCCGCGCTGAAGTTCCTGAGAATGATTACACAGTTGAACTGGGCAAGGCTAATGTAGTTCGCGAAGGTTCCGATGTGACGATCATTACTTACGGTATGATGGTACACACTTCGATTAAAGCTGCGGATGAGCTGGAAAAAACAAAAGGTATCAAAGTAGAAATCATTGATTTGCGTACCATTAGCCCGATTGACATTGATACCGTTGTTGCTTCTATTCAAAAAACCAATCGTGCCATCGTTGTTCAAGAAGCGCAAAAGAGCTCCGGTGTAGCTGCTGAAGTTATTGCACAAATTAACGAAAAAGCAATCCTGCATCTGGAAGCACCCGTTCTGCGTGTAGCAGGTCCGGATACCGTTTATCCTTTTGCTCAAATTGAAGATACTTGGTTGCCAACGCCAACACGTATCATTGATGCGGTTAATAAAGTATTGGAATTTTAATTAAAGCACACCGTAAATTTGGGAGGTTTTAAACGTGGCTAAATTTGAATATAAATTCCCGGAGCTAGGTGAAGGTCTTCACGAAGGCGAAATCATCAAGATGCACATTAAGCCCGGCGACAAAGTAACCGATGAAGATATCATCATGGAAGTACAAAACGATAAGGCTGTAGTTGAAGTTCCTTGTCCGGTTAATGGTACAGTACAAGAAGTATTTGCCAAAGACGGTGACATCTTTAACGTAGGTCAAGTCGTAGCTGTAATTGATGCAGAAGGTGAACTTCCCGAACAAGAAGATGCACCAGAAGCACCAGCTGCTAGCCCTGAGCCAAGTGCTGCTGCACAAAGCGGAGCTGCAGGTACAGCTAGATTTGAATATAAATTCCCAGAGCTGGGTGAAGGTCTTCACGAGGGCGAAATCATCAAGATGCACATCAAGGCCGGCGACAAAGTAACCGATGAAGATATCATCATGGAAGTACAAAACGATAAGGCTGTAGTTGAAGTTCCTTGTCCGGTCAATGGCACAGTACAAGAGGTATTTGCCAAAGACGGCGACATCTTTAACGTAGGTCAAGTCGTAGCTGTAATCGCTGCAGAGGGTGAACTTCCTGAACAAGAAGAAGCACCAGCTGCTGCTAAACAAGAACAGGATGCTGCACAAGGCGGAGCTAACACTAAACCAGCTGCAACTCCTGTTGCTTCTAACAAAGATGTACTAGCTACACCTAGCGTCCGCAAATTTGCTCGTGAGCAAGGTGTAAACATCGCTCAAGTGAGTGGCTCCGGCAAAAATGGTAAAATCACCAAAGAAGATGTAGAAGCTTTCAAAAATGGTGGAGGCCAAGCGGCTGCACCAGTAGCGAAAGAAGCTGCAAAAGCACAAGAGCCTGCTAAGAAAGAAGCGAAAGCTGCAGCAGCATCCGCACCAGCAGCAGATCCACGTGCTGAGGAAGAGCGCGTACCATTTAAAGGTATCCGCAAGGCTATTTCCAATGCTATGGTTAAATCGGCTTATACGGCTCCGCACGTTACGATTATGGATGAAGTAGATGTAACTGAACTGGTTGCTTTCCGTACTCGTATCAAACCAATTGCTGAGAAGAAAGGCACAAAAGTAACATACCTGCCATTCATCGTAAAAGCTTTGGTTGCTGCTTCCCGTCAATTCCCGGCTCTGAATGCCTCAATCGACGAAGAAGCAAACGAAATTGTCTACAAAAAATACTACAACATCGGTATCGCTACAGATACAGACAACGGTTTGATCGTTCCTGTTATCAAAGATGCTGATCGTAAGAGTATCTGGATGATTGCTGATTCCATTCGTGATCTGGCTGTGCGCGGTCGTGATGGAAAATTGGCAGCAAATGAGATGAGAGGAAGCACAATCTCCATCACTAACATCGGTTCCGCAGGCGGTATGTTCTTTACTCCAATCATTAACTTCCCTGAAGTTGCGATTTTGGGTACTGGACGCATCAGTGAAAAAGCAGTCGTGAAAAACGGTGAAATTGTTGCCGCTCCAGTAATGGCTCTTTCTCTGAGCTTTGACCACCGTATTATTGACGGTGCAACTGCTCAAAACTTCATGAACTATATCAAACAGCTGCTCGCTAACCCTGAGTTGCTTGTTATGGAGGTGTAATCAATGGTAGTAGGAGACGCTTCTCTGGATATTGACACATTGGTTATCGGTGCGGGTCCTGGCGGCTATGTAGCTGCCATCCGTGCCGCACAATTAGGACAAAGCGTATTGATCGTTGACAAATCTGAGCTGGGCGGTGTCTGTCTGAACCGTGGATGTATTCCATCCAAAGCTTTGATCTCTGCAGCTCATCAATACGAAGCAGCTAAACATGGCGAGTCTTTCGGTATTTCGGCTGAAAATGTAAAAGTAGACTTCGCTAAAACACAAGAATTCAAAAACGGCGTTGTTAAGAAAATGACAGGCGGCGTAAGTGGCTTGCTCAAAGGCAACAAAGTTGAAGTTTTCAATGGTGAGTGCATGTTCATCAACGAAAACGAAGCGCGTGTATTCAACGAACATGAATCACCACGTTACCGTTTTAAAAATGCAATTATCGCAACAGGTTCCCGTCCAATCGAACTGAAACCATTTCCTTTTGGTGGACGCATTCTGTCTTCTACAGAAGCATTGAACCTGCCTGAAATTCCGAAAAGCCTGATCGTAATCGGTGGTGGATACATTGGTGCAGAGCTCGGACAAATGTACTCCAAATTCGGTTCCAAAGTAACGATTATTGAAGGTATGGATACAGTGCTTCCTGGTTTCGACAAAGATATGACTTCGATCGTTGCGAAAAGCATGAAGAAAACGGGCATCGAAATCTTCACTGGTGCTAAAGCGGAAAGTGCAGAGCAAACAGATAAAGACGTAACAGTGAAATTCTCCGTTAACGGCGAAAGCAAAGAAGTAACTGCTGATTATCTGCTTGTAACTGTTGGACGTCGTCCAAACACAGACGGTGAACTGGGTCTGGATCTGATCGGCCTAGAACTGGATGAGCGCGGAATGGTGAAAGTTGATCACCAAGGACGTACTAGCATTCCTCACATCTTTGCAATCGGCGATATCGTAGCTGGTCTTGCTCTGGCGCACAAAGCTTCTTACGAAGGTAAAGTAGCTGCTGAAGCAATTGCAGGCGAGCCGTCTGTAGTAGATTACAAGTGTATGCCGGCTGTCGTTTTCACGGATCCAGAATGCTCCAGCGTAGGCTACACAGAGTCACAAGCCAAAGAAAAAGGCTACAATGTCAAAGTTGGCAAGTTCTCTTATGGAGCAAACGGTCGTGCGGTTTCCCTGAACGCTGCTGAAGGTTTTGTGAAAATCGTTGCTGACGCTGACACAGGTTTGGTACTGGGTACGCAAATCGTAGGTCTGGAAGCTTCCAACCTTATTGCTGAGCTGGGTCTGGCGATTGAAATGGGTGCTACACTCGAAGATATCTCCTTGACTATTCATGCTCACCCTACACTGGGCGAGATCGTTATGGAAGCAGCGGAAGTCGTGCTGGGGCATCCGATCCACGCATTGGCACCACGTCGCTAATACCATTTTTCATTATCTCGTTTTCGTTTTCATACATGACAAAGAGAGGCAAGGAGCGCTATATCTGCGCTCTTTGTCTCTTTTTTTTCAAACTTTAGGATTTTCAGGACTACCATGAAAATTCACACAGTACATGGTCAACGAAGTACCGTACATGATAAACTAACTATAGATATGGGTGCAGAAAAGAATTTTAAAGTTTAGAATCTGGCGATGCCAGGTTTTTATTCATGCTCAAAGGAGAGGAATAACGTGCGTAACTATTTGGAACTGCTGGAGGATATTTTAGAGAATGGAGTAAAAAAAGAGGATCGTACAGGAACAGGTACACTATCTGTTTTCGGAAGGCAACTCCGTTTTGACCTGGCCAAGGGCTTCCCCTTGGTGACCACCAAAAGAGTACATTTGAAATCCGTTATTCATGAGCTGTTATGGTTTTTGCGGGGAGATACCAACATTTCTTATCTCAAGGAGAACGGAGTTACCATTTGGGATGAGTGGGCAGACGAGCAGGGGAATCTGGGGCCTGTATATGGGTCGCAATGGCGCTCGTGGGAAACAACAGACGGACAACATATTGACCAAATTGCGAATGTCATTGAAGCTATTAAAAAAAATCCGGATTCACGTCGACACATTGTCAGTGCTTGGAATGTGGCTGAAATCGAATCGATGAAGTTGCCGCCATGTCACTTTGTATTTCAGTTCTATGTAGCTGGAGGGAAGCTTTCCTGTATGCTAACGATGCGTTCTGTGGATACCTTTTTAGGGTTGCCGTTTAATATCGCAAGTTATGCATTACTAACGCATATGGTTGCACAGCAGTGCGGTTTGGAGCCCGGCGAATTTATTTGGTCAGGCGGCGATGTGCATATTTATTCAAATCATATGCAACAAGTGCATACACAGTTGGAACGTGATCCTTATCCGTTGCCTCAGTTGAAAATTCTGCGCAAGCCGGATTCGATTTTTGATTATACCTACGACGATTTTGCTTTTGAAAATTACGAATATCATCCAGGGATTAAGGCGCCTGTCGCCATTTGATTAGAGGAGGTGGGAAAATGGGCATTTCAATGATATGGGCTATGGCACAAAATGGTGTGATCGGCCGAGATAACAAACTTCCCTGGCGCCTCCCTAGAGACATGGCCTTTTTCAAAGAGCAGACGATTAATAAAACGGTACTCATGGGACGCAAAACGTGGGAATCCTTTGGAGGAAAAAGCCTGCCAAACCGGCGTAACGTTGTCTTGACCCGAGATCTGCGCTATCAGACGGAAGGTGCGGAAGTAATTCATTCAATGGAAGAAGGACTCCAATTAGCAAAGCAGGAAGAGTTAATGGTCATCGGAGGAGCAGAGATTTATTCACTGTTTTGGCCACATGCTGATCGGCTGATTGTGACTCGGATTGAGGAGGTTTTTGAAGGCGATACAACCTTCCCTGAGCTGGATTGGAACGGCTGGAATATAGTTAGTGAGACCCCAGGTATCAAGGATGACAAAAATCCCTATGAGTATCGTTTTGTTGTTTACGAGAGAACCGAATAAGAATAGACTATATCCGACCCCACTCATTTGAAAAATTAATAAACCATATAAAAAATCCTTTTGGCTGTTGATGCAGAAAGTTGCATAAGTTTTCATCACTTTTACGCTGTATTGTGATACAATAAATCAAATTCAATGAGAACAGACCCTTTCATAATACAAATAGACAAATTCGAATTTGACTTAAATTCTGAATGGATGATCGGGGTTCATAAGCGAAGAGATGGGGGAACGTAACATGTCTACACCAACTGGATTTATGGAATACACACGACAGCTTCCTACAGACCGGGACCCGGCAGAGCGTATAAAGGATTGGGAAGAATTCCATAAGCATATGTCTGAGGAAGAGCTGCGTACCCAAGGGGCGCGTTGTATGGACTGCGGAACCCCTTATTGTCATACGGGGATGGATATCATGGGAGCAACTTTAGGCTGCCCGGTTCATAATCTCATTCCGGAATGGAACAATCTCGTATATCGTGGTTTGTGGAAGGAAGCGCTAGAGCGGCTGCACAAAACGAATAACTTCCCAGAATTCACAGGTCGTGTTTGTCCTGCGCCATGTGAGGGTTCATGTACTGTGGGACTGATCGGACAGTCTGTTACAATTAAAACCATTGAGGAAGCTATTATCGAAAAGGGTTTTGAGGAAGGCTGGGTTGTCCCTAATCCGCCAGAAAAGCGTACAGGCAAACGAGTGGCTGTTGTCGGTTCGGGTCCGGCAGGTTTGGCTGCAGCGGCTCAGCTTAACAAAGCAGGGCACAGCGTGACTGTGTATGAGCGTGCAGATCGTGTGGGTGGATTATTGATGTATGGCATACCGTCCATGAAATTGGATAAAAAGGTTGTTCAGCGGCGTGTGGATTTGCTGGAGGCTGAAGGTATTCAATTCATCACCAATACGGAAATCGGCAAAGATATCCCTACCGATCAGTTGATTGGTGAATATGATGCTGTTGTTCTATGCGGTGGTTCTACGAAGCCAAGAGAATTCAACATTGAAGGTAGCGATTTGAAGGGTGTTCATTATGCGATGGATTATCTGAATGGTACCATCAAAAGTTACTTGGACTCCAATCTGGAAGATGGCAACTATTTGTCTTCCCAAGGTAAGGACGTTATTGTAATCGGTGGCGGTGATACGGGTTCGGACTGTGTAGCTACTTCTTTGCGTCATGGTTGTCGGAGTGTCACTCAATTTGGCACACATACCAAAGCACCTATGGAGCGTGACCCGATTGCCAATCCTTGGCCACAATTTCCAAACGTGTATTCTCTTGATTATGCACAGGAAGAAGCTAAGGCGCTGTTCGGAGAAGATCCACGTGAGTTCTCCATCATGACGACCAAATTTGTAGGTGATGAAAACGGTAATCTGAAAGAGCTGCACACCATTCAAATTCAACGGATTGTTGATGAAACAGGGCGCAAAATCTATCAACCGATTCCAGGTACGGAGCGCGTATTCCCTGCACAAATTGCTCTTATTGCCATTGGATTTGATGGTCCTGAGCAAACGATTGTAGAGCAAATTGGCTTGGAGACGGATCGTCGTTCCAACGTTAAAGCACGTTATGGAAAATATGTTACTAATGTGGATAAGGTTTTTGCTGCAGGTGATATGCGTCGCGGACAAAGTCTTGTTGTGTGGGCTATTAATGAAGGTCGAGAAGCTGCGCGTGAAGTTGATAAATACCTCATGGGCGCTACCGTTTTGGTGTAATTATAAATTTTATGTTACGGATCAGTCAAAGCTCCATCTTCGGATGGGGCTTTATTGTATTTCAAGCTGAGTCTGCCAGAAGCGAAAAATGAATAAATGATTATTGAGCTGTGAAACATTGTGAAATATATGTTATATAATATAACTTAAATTTAATCGTATCACCATATATTTCTTATCTAAATTGATCATAACATAAAAAAGAGTGTTTAGTGTAGCTTTTTTATAGAAAAAAGAATTATTTCACAAGAAAATTTGATAAAATCTGATATATATGTGATGTAAATTAACATATACATAACTTTCGTTGACTATTTAAAATCATGACCTGAGAGAACCATGGTATCTATGGTATAATACACGTATATTGTTGAAGCGTTTGACTAAATGAATTTACAAAGGAGCTTTCGTCGGGAGAAGGCTCCTTTTGCATGAGGCCGGGATACCTGTGTTTTCTTTAATATCCATGTATATGTATGATTCATGGAGGAGAAACAGAAGGCCGTCAGGAAGGAATGGAGTATGAATGAAGACGTTGATTATTGCTGAGAAACCGGATATGGGACGGACGATTGCCGCTGTTATGGAGCCGCGGGCTAAAAATAACCGTACCTATTTGGAAGGGGAGAAATACATTGTAACCTGGGCGATCGGGCATTTACTGGGTTTGGCTGAGCCGGATGCATACGATGCTAAGTACAAGCGATGGAATATTAAGGATCTTCCTATTATCCCTGAGCAGTTCAAAATTGTACCGAATCCGAAAACAAAAGATCAGCTGAAAATGATTGGTGAACTGGCCAAACGCTGCGATGCCATCGTAAATGCTTGTGATGCTGGACGGGAAGGGCAATATATTTTTGCGTTGATCCAACAGCAATTAAAGTTGCGTCAGCCAGTTAAGCGACTGTGGATTTCAGACTTGACAGCGGAAAGTATTGCGACAGGCTTTGAACGATTGCGAGATGCTTCGGAGTTTGAATTTCTGACTCAAGCTGCGCGGGCACGAAGTGAAGCGGACTGGCTGATCGGCATGAACGCTTCCAGAGCGTTCACAACACGACATAACACACTGCTGTCGGTAGGACGGGTGCAGACTCCCGTGCTGGCACTGATTCATGACCGGGAAAAAGAAATTGAGGCATTTCAGTCTCAAACCTTCTATGACGTGTGGGCAGAATTTAAGCAAGATCAGATCAAGTACAAAGGTGCGTGGCAGGGGGATAGGCTGACGAAGCCAGAGGAAGCTGAGGAAATCGCTGCGGCTGTTCGCGGAAAAATAGGTAAAATCACCAAATATGACACCAAGCAGACAAAAGAGTATCCTTTTAAATTGTACGATTTAACGCTGCTTCAACGAGAGGCGAATGCCAAGTACGGTTATTCGGCCAAAAAAACACTGGATGTGGCACAAGCGCTTTATGAGCGCCACAAGGTCATTTCCTATCCGCGTACCAATTCTAACTATGTGACAGAGCAAAATATAGACGGCATGCACAAGGCACTACGGATGCTGGGCACAGGTCCTTATGCTGATCTGGTCCAACAAGCCAACCCCAATTTGGTTCATAAACAGAATAAATCGGTCTGCAATCCATCTCGTGTTGAGGATCACCATGCTATTTTGCCGACATTAAAAAGGCCAGGAACACTAAGCAAAGAAGAGCAAAATGTATATGACCTGGTTATTCGCAGGTTTTTGTCGCATTTTTTTCCGCCTGCTGAATACAAAATGCATACCGTAATGACACAGGTGGACAAGCATCTGTTTAAAACAAATATTAAAGAGCTTCTTTCCTTGGGGTGGAAAGTAGTTTTAAGTAAGGTTGATCAGGATAAAGGTAAAAAGAGCAAATCACCGAAAAAAGAAGATGAAGAGGAAACGGACGAGTGGACGGACAAGAAGTTTGAGATTGATGCGGGGCGTCCCGTGGATTGTGTTCGCGCCGAGATGAAAGAAAAGGCGACTCAGCCCCCTAAAAGCTACACGGAGGGTACATTGCTTAAGGCGATGGAAAGCGCGGGTAAACAGATGGAGAATGAGGAATTGCGTGAGGTCATGAAGGATGCCGGTTTAGGCACACCTGCGACGCGGGCCGCCACAATTGAACGATTGAAAAAAGTTGGCTATATTGAAATGAAGGGTAAAAAGATTCTTATTACGGAAAAAGGAAAGATGGCTATTGACCTGATCCGTCATGCTGGGGTTGATCTATTAGCCTCCCCGGAGATGACAGGTCAATGGGAACGTCGCCTACATCAAATTTCCAAGGGTGAGGCGGCTCAAGAGAAGTTTATGGAGAACGTTAAAAGATTTACGTTGTCCATCATTGATAAGGTGAGGCAGCAGCCGCCGGCTCCGGCAAATGCCTTTGGTGAGGAAGCAAGGGGGAAGCGTGCGATTGGAAAAGAAGGCGCACGTAGTGCGCGTGCGAGTGGACGCACCGCCGCCAAAGGGGTGGGGCGTGCTACATCAGGACGCGGTGGCAGCGCTGGAAGCGCAACGCTAGAGCAAGCAGCACCACCAGCACGCAGCTCTTCCGACGGATCCTCAGGCATTTCAGGAAGCCAAAGGCAAGCTTTAGGTAGCTGCCCACGCTCTAATTGCGGCGGAAGCATTATTGAAGGCCGTAAAGGGTATGGGTGCAGCCACTACAAGCAGGGTTGTGGCTTTGTCGTCTGGAAGGAATATGCTGGAAAGCAGATTACCGAAACGATGCTCAAGTCCTTGTTGGCGAAGGGACAGACGCAATTGTTGTCTTTTAAGCGTAAAGATGGATCGACCGTCAAAGCGCGAATTGTTCTGAATGAACCTGGTACAGGACAACTTAGCGTTCGAGAGGAATCCTGAGACAGGGTTTAGACCAATACAAAAAGGACCCTATCCGAGGGTCCTTTTTTGTTGGTGCAATTGTATGCTTTCGTGGATAACCCGTGGTACTTCCGTTAGCTTCTGTATCGTATACATCACGGAGTTCACGTTTTTTTGCAGTTCAACCATATTGTAAATCCATTCCTTAGGCTGCTTGAGATATACAGCATGAATACCTGCGGCAAGGGCTGGAGAAACATCAGTGCGCAGAGAATTCCCGATCATCCAGGTGATGCTTCGGTCCAAGCGATTCATCTGGATGATTTCTTCTAGGGCTTCGACATTTTTATGCTGGCGAATGTAGATGCGGTCATCAAAGTAGGTAGCCAGTTTCATTTGTTCAATCTTTCTTTCTTGAATGATCTGCTCACCGCCAGTATACAGATGGAGGGAATGCCCTGCTTTTTGGAGGGAGTTCAGCGTTTCGACCATGCCTGGATACGGTTCGATTTCCTGTTCGTACACACTTCGGCCAAGAGAGCGAAGCTCCTGCTCTTCCCGAGAATCGAGACGGCGTCCGAATTGTTCCGAGAAAAATTGGTACGTATCTATCAAAGATTGTGGGAAATGCTCGCTGGCAAAGCCCACTTGATGAACTCCAGCCACATCAATTTCGATTTGTTTTTCACGAATCGCATTTTTGGTTAGGTTATGAGTTGCAAACCATTCCTGAAGCAAATCAAAAAAGTGGTTGAGGATCAGGTCAAAATACTTGTTGCAGTGGACTAAGGTGTCATCAAGATCAAATAAAATGTGCTGCTTCGGATACGACACGATGCATACTCCTTCCAAGCCAAAGCTTTAACGCTGCTTCGGTTATAACTAAAAGTACAATTCAAATTACAATCCAATATAGGATTCCAAAAATACTTGTAAATCAGCCGCGCCATCGGGACGGATGCTGAATTTTTCCTTATGATAACGTCCGATGTGAATACGAAGCAGACCAGCCACTCGTAAAATCATCATATCAGACATGAGTGTATCTTCCAAACGGCTCAAATCATGGCGCATATCTTCGAGAGACTTAGGACCTTGAGCTACATAACGCAGAATTCGTAGCCGCTGCGGATCATTAACCGCACGAGTGAGCCGTAGCAGAAGCGTAGGCGGTTCTTCCTCGCTCTCCTCGGGGATATCTACTGGATACTGGATCAGCAGTGTGCGGGTATAAAAACAGTATGAATTAATCGGGCGATTATGGACAACTGGAAATAGGACTACTGTATCCAGGTCTTCCATGTGTGGCACGACTAGTCCAGCTGTCGCATATTCAACCAGTGCTTCCGGTTCCATTTTACTCAGCAGCATGCGCTTTTCCGCAGCGTCTTCTTCTGCCAACACACGCAGTTCGCCTTCCAGGGCCCGAAAATAATCACGATCCCACAATTTGAGGAGTGGTGCGTATACCTTACGAATGCGTAAAGATTCTTCAAAGGTTAAAAAAGGGATATGCGGAACGAGCAACTCAAACATATCTTTATCCGGGCCGTGGTCCAAATAAGAGATATAATCAGATATTTCATCTGATTCCGGACGAAGTAACGCCCAAGCATAGAGTGCGTCATAATCGCTAAAAGGGCAATCCTGAGCTGTAGCCAGCTCAGTACGAACTTCATGTTGTAGTCGTGCATCTACCTTGTCGATCCATTCATGGCCCAAGTCCATATCTTGAACCCACTTTTTAGTCACATAGGCCATGAAGCTGCCGAGCAATTCATAAATTGGAGAAGTGTCTATTTTAATTTGATAACTCATGGAACCCAATGCCTCCTATTCTGTCTTCTAGCCCAGAGCGGTGAACGTAATTAAGCCCGTCCATAAGCAAAACATGAGCATTTTAATGATTGCTCACTTATTTATTATGGCTTGTTCTGCCAGGGATTGTCCACTATAATATGAAATAGTGCGTTGTGACGTGAATGGGTTCGGATTGAACATACGAGGCTCCTTAACCGAAGGAGTCGGATACATACCAGACAAGCTCTTTCCGTAAAATCGTCATCTCAGATGGCGATTTTTTTCTTCTATTCTTTAATACACTAATTACACCTGAATTTGTATATGTGATTTGCCGGTTTTGCAGGACGGCATGGAATACATAGTGATAAGAATTATTATTGATTATGGAATCAAATGCAAATCATTTCTTAACATTGATTTTTTTATTATTTTATTTGTTCGATCAGGAGGAGCTAGGATGTCGTCGTCGTTACGGGTTCATTATTTTATTTTAATTGCTGTTATTATTGTTGCCGGATTATGCCAAGGTTTATTATTACCTATTCTGTCAATCTCGTTGGAACAAATGGGAGTTTCATCTTCACTAAATGGAATGAATGCGGCTGCTCTGTATATTGGTTCATTTGCAATGACGTTGGTGGCAGAACGGACATTGGGCTGGTTAGGGTTTAAAAAGCTGATGGCCGGTGGGCTTGTGCTAGTGCTCATTACGCTGCTGCTGTTTCCGCTAATCCCTGATATTCGAGTATGGTTCATACTGCGTCTGCTAGTAGGTATTGGTGACAGTGCATTGCACTACTCTGCGCAGCTATGGATATTGCTGGTGACTCCAGCAGAGAAGCGAGGCCGCAACATTTCCTTTTATGGTATGTCATATGGTCTGGGTTTTGCGTTAGGACCATTGGGATTATGGCTACTTGATTATGGAATGCTGGTTCCATTTGCTGCGTTGGCCTTATTGTGCTTGCTTGTTTTGCTGTTGGTGTTAATTAAGCTGCCGGACTCCAGACCAGAGAAGCTGGAGTCCGAGGCGCGTCCCACTCAAAGATTTCGTCGCAGTTACAGCTGGGCATGGTACGCTCTTTTGCCTGCATTTCTATACGGCTATATGGAAGCGAGCCTGAACAGTAACTTTCCAGTCTATGGCCTGCGTATTGGCTTTCATACCGATGAAATCGCCGCCTTGCTGCCGTTCGTCAGTTTGGGAGGGTTAGTGCTGCAGCTGCCGCTAGGGATATTGAGTGACCGTTGGGGACGTAAAAAGGTGCTAATGAGCGTAGGCATAGCAGGGGGAATGACCTTTATGTTGCTACCATGGAGCGGCAATCATTTTATGTTCACTTTGATATTGCTGACCCTAGCAGGTGGTTTAGTAGGCTCCTTTTTCTCTCTCGGTTTGGCCTACGCCGCTGATCTGTTGCCCAAATCATTTTTAGCAGCCGCGAATGTACTGGCATCCTTTCATTTTAATCTGGGAAGTGTGATCGGACCTAATATTAGCGGAGGGTTGCTGGACTTTGGAACTCAAGGCAGCATGTTTCTTGTCCTTGGTGGTAGTTACATTGTTTTCGGATTGTTAGGTTTGTTTTCCAGAAAAAGAGTAACGGCGGTTTAAAACTGCGGTTTGCATGGTATTTGTTTCACATTTACTATAAAATATAAACAGTATTGATGGTGCGCAAAGGGGAATCACTTAGATGATTAAAATTCGGAAGCTGACCAAACAAGTGGGACCTGAACGGACCCAGCTACTTCGAGGAATTGATGCTGAAATTCATCAAGGCGAATTCATAGCCATAGTGGGGCCAAGTGGAAGCGGCAAAACGACGCTGCTTCGCTGTCTTGCTTTACAAGAGCCATGGGATGAAGGCAGTTTAATTGTAGGTGGCAATGATGTGCTGAAATCCGGTTGGACTGGAAAGATGAAAATAAAGCGGGAATGGGCATACCTGGAGCAAAACCCGCATCTAAATATGAATCGAACCGCTCTTAAAAATGTGCTCATTGGCAGATCCGGTCAAACTCCAATGTGGAGAATGGTGACCGGTATGGTGCGTTCCGACGATTATATGGGAGCGATGGACGTACTGGAGGATCTGGGTCTGCTGGATAAGGCGCATGATAAATGCGACAAGCTCAGCGGTGGCGAGCGGCAGCGGGTAGCGACTGCGCGTGCTCTCGTGCACGGAGCTAAAGTTATTTTAGCGGATGAGCCTGTAAATGGACTTGATCCAGCTTCGGCAGCGCATGTATTGGAGACTTTTCGCAAGCTGTGTTCTGACGAGCGGGTGACGATCATGACTGTACTGCCGTTGGAAATGGCTGAACGCTTTGCTTCCCGTATATGGGGGTTGAATGATGGTGAATTGGTGTTTGATATTCAGGGGAGACGATTGACACAAGCGGAAAAGAACAAATTGTGAAGGGGACGGCAAGAGAAGTGAAAATAATGCTGTTGAGAATGGTGACTGGCTGCTGTTCCTTGCTGCTCCTTGCTGGATTTTTAAGCGGCTGTAATGTTATTAGCGATCCCATTTCGCTGATGGAGACACCGACGATGTCTGACGAGAAGCAGGAACTGAATGGTGCAGTGAATACGCAACTAGGGGCGGTACAGCCTTTAAGGCCGAATGATCCAGATGACCCGACGCCAATTCGAACGGGTGATTTGAACAATGATGGCACAGACGAAGCAGTGCTCTTTTATGAAACGCCTGATGAGAGCGTAAAAATACATGGTGCCTTGTTTGAAGATCAGGGGGGAACGTGGGTAAAGAAGCTGACGTTTGATGGGGAAGGCACTGTGCTGGAGTCATTTAAGCTCGTGGATTTAACGAATGATGGAACACTCGATATTGTAGCGGGTTTTTCCAGCGGAGATAGTGGCGATGGCGGGGACCAGAAGGGACTCATCGTGTATTCCTATACCGGAGGAACTCTGGAGAAAATATATGCTACAGGTTATACGGACTTCGTCGTAGATGATTTTAAGCATAACAAGATGGACTTAAACGGGGATAAATTGAATGATTTGACGATTATCACGCTGCGACGTAATGAATTCTTTACAGTTAAAACATTCCAATTTAGTGGGGGGACCTTTAAGGAAATCGGATCGTTGGATTTGGACAGTCAGGTCTTAGATGTCTATAATGTCGTTGCTGGCAAGGTAGCCGAGGGTAGGCAGGGGATTATTATAGACACCAAAATTGCTCAGACCACTACCGTTTCCAATGTTATTGTGATGGATCACGGCAAGCTTAGGAAGCTTAATCTTATGGATGTCACCTTCAAGGATGCGACCATCGCCAGTGGTGATGTGGATGGTGACGGTATTCTGGAATTTGGTAATTTGGAGAAGCCTAAAGGTTGGAGTAACAAGCCGCTGGATGAGGTTCCATATTTTGTGTCGTTCTATCAGTGGGACGGGGCGAAAGGAACGGTTTTTAAGCAGCAGCAGTATCGTGATTCTAATGAACAGGTCTACTTCAGATTACCGAAAGAGCTGCATGGCAAGGTGACGATTGATCCGAAAGTTTCGAAGAAGGACAGCTATTTGCGCTTTATTTTGGATGATACAGACAAAACGATAGCGGAAATTAAATTTTTCTCGTTGTCACAATGGGAGCGAAACAACGAAGGGTATAGCCAACTGTGGCGAACGAATGCGCAGGTCATTGGCATTAAGCGATCCAGTGAGCTGGAACCGCGTAAAACCATTAAAAACAAGCTGGGGGAAAGGCAGGTAGAGTAGAGTGAGTAAAGTTTTAATCATGGAAGACGAGGAATCCATTCGCAGCTTTATCGTCATTAATTTGAAACGTAACGGTTTTGAGGTGCTGGAGGCGTCGGAAGGGCATGAGGCTCTGAATATTTTGAACACGGTGCGGGATATTGATATTGCACTGCTTGACGTAATGGTACCCGGTATGGATGGTTTTGAAGTCTGTCGGAGAATCCGGGAGACGAATGAGCGCATCGGCATTATCTTTCTCACAGCGAAGGTACAGGAGCAGGATAAGGTATATGCCTTGTCTGTAGGGGCCGATGATCATGTGAGCAAGCCTTTTAGCCCGACGGAGCTGATTGCACGTATTCAATCGTTATTGCGTCGGGTGAATGTTCATCGTGAAACAGCAGCCAAAGTGTCCTTCCAGTCTGGACCGTTCACCCTAGATTTGATTGCTAAGCAATTTAAGAAGAACGGGCAGCTGATTGAGCTGACACCGACTGAGTTTTCCCTGATTCAATTTTTTCTGGAAAAAGAGAACACGCCGCTCAGCCGAGATGTTCTACTTGATCACGTATGGGGCAAAGAGTATATGGGCGATCCGAAAATTGTAGATGTGAATATCCGACGTCTTCGGCAGAAAATTGAAAACAATCCATCCGAGCCAGCCTTTTTACAAACAGTTTGGGGACATGGATATAAATGGAAAGGTCAGTCTCAATGATCAAAAAGGGAATTCGCCGACAGATTGTGCTTCACTATTTTTTCGTAGTGTTCTTAGCGCTTCTGTTAGTAGAAGTCATTTTTATGTTTGCACTCCGGTCGTACTATTACGATTCCATTTACAAACATATCGAAAGCCGTATCGAATCGGTAAGTGAATTTGCACCCAAATTTAAAGAGCCGGAACAGTCTTTGCAATCGTATTTGTTAAATACATTTTCTCTGCCCTTTACTGAACTGCAGTTGCTCGATGAACAGGGAAATGTAATTGATAACTCGACGAATTTTGCAGCAGATCTAAGTGTGCAAACAAGTGATGTGACACAAGCATTAGCTGGAGATACGGGCAAATGGATCGGAAAGCAACCGAGCACGGGGCAGCAGGTGATGGCGGTATCTCAAAAACTGGACAATATCGTCGGAGACCAGGTGTACGTTATTCGGTATACAACCTCGCTGGAATTGGTAAATGATAAGCTGTTTACGATTACGCTGTTTTCTCTTGGCATCATGGCAGCTGTACTGGTTATTGTATTTGTGGTCAGTACAGGGCTCGCGAATTCCATTGTTAGACCGATTAATAATATCCGCGATGTATCTGCTCAGATGGCTCAGGGGAGGTTTGATACACGCATTGAAGGCGATTATCGGTATGAGTTGGGTGAACTGGCTTCGACTCTGAACTATATGGCACAGGAAATTGTCAGAACAAATCAAATCAAGGATGATTTTATTTCATCTATATCTCATGAATTGCGTACTCCGCTTACATCTATTAAGGGTTGGAGTGAAACGTTAAATTCTGGCGGCTATGACCCCGAGGAGACGAAAATCGGGATGAAGATTATCTCTAAAGAGACGGATCGGCTGATTGGCTTGGTGGAGGAAATTCTCGATTTTTCCAAGCTGGAGCAAAATGCCATGAAGCTTGTAATGGGAACGGTAGATCTTCGGGAGCTTTTGCAGGAAATTATGCTGAACGTATGGGCCAAAGCAGAAATGAAGCAAATAAAACTTCAGCTTGATTCGGAAGAAGCGGCATATTTCGTCCATGGAGACGGTAACCGTCTAAAACAGGTATTTTTGAACATTGTGGATAATGCTATCAAGTTTTCGCATGAAAGCTCAATTATTTTTCTGTCGCTTCAACGGGTTGATGGCAATATCGAGATATCCGTACAAGATACAGGAATTGGAATTAGTGCTGAAAATCTTGCCAGAGTAAGAGACCGCTTTTTCCAGGTAGACCACCAAAACGGTGGTACTGGACTGGGATTGGCAATCTCACAACAGTTTGTCGAGCGCCATCATGGTCAGATGCTCATCAGAAGTGAACTGGGGGCTGGCACCACTATTACGGTTTCATTACCTGCTCTGCAAGCAGAGCAATCCGTGGAACCACCACAACTCACTGAAGAATAGATTTAAAGCCTACTTATAGGTGCAATTAGAAAAACAGCCAGTCCTCTTAAATCGGGAGGGCTGGCTGTTTTTGATTTGGGGTAACGTTATGAAGTAAAACCTTCGGCACGCAAGCGTGTATTGCGCTCGTAAGCTTCTTTCAGCATACGTGTAGTTTGCGGCCGTACCGCCATTTTACCAAATACCACTTCATTGGGTCCGATGACCATAATTTCGCCCGGACTGCCTTTAATGACAGCACCATCGCGAATCACAGCACCTTCACCAATAATCGCATGTTCAATATGGACGTTACGTCCAATGCGTGTGTCCGGCATAACGATACTTTCTTTGATGGCTGATCCTTTACCTACCTCGACACCACTAAATACAACGGAGCGTTCAATTCGGCCCTCTACTTGACAGGAATCATGCAACAAGCTGCCCAATGGCTGCGTTTGACGGTTAGGTACCTTTTGTGCGCTCAACCTTGTGCGGCGTTCACGTGTATACATCGGCCAATCCTTACGTTGAAGGTCGATCGCACAATTCTCGTGTAACAAATCCATGTGTGAATCCCACAGGCTTTTAACGGTACCTACGTCCTTCCAATAGCCCTGGAATTCATAAACGTACAAGGATTCTTGATCCGCTAACATTTTAGGTATGATATCTTTACCAAAATCATGACTGGATTGAGCATCCTGTGCGTCTTCTAACAGGTAGTTTCTCAAGTAATCCCATTTGAAAAGATAAATACCCATAGAGGCCAAATTACTTTCCGGTTTCTCAGGTTTCTCTGCAAATTCTGTGACACGTAGATCTTCATCCGCACTCATAACACCAAAACGGTGTGCTTCATCCCAAGGTACCTCCATGACAGAAATGGTAGCCGCAGCTCCTTTTTCCTTATGGTGGTTCAGCATTTCGCGATAATTCATATAGTAGATATGATCACCGGATAAAATAAGCACATGCTCCGGATTTTGGCTGTCAATATATTCAATATTCTTATGAATAGCATCTGCCGTTCCTAAGTATTCAGCGTTACCTGTGTTGTAAGATGGAAGCAGGGTAATTCCTTTGTCATCTGTTTTTGTAAGACCCCATGGTGTTCCATCCCCGATATGTTCGTGCAAGGATTCTGCCTCATATTGCGTCAGTACACCTACAGTATCAATGTCTGAATTTACGCAGTTACTGAGAGGAAAATCGATGATTCGGTAATGACCGCCAAAAGGTACGGCGGGTTTTGCAATCGTTGAAGTAAGGGGAGCAAGACGGCGTCCCTCTCCGCCTGCCAGCAGCATGGCAATGCATTCTTTATTAAACATTTCGTTTCCCTCCCGGTTTAGTTGTCAGTGTAGTACATACATAAACGGTATGGGGTACTCTTGAAACCATTAGGTATATAAGATTCCCCAAAAACTAAGGTTTATTTTTTTCCTAGTCATTTTTCTGTTCATTGTGGCTAGAATGGGGTAATAACTCAAGTCAGCTTTGAGCCAAAAGCGAATGCATTACCGATTCATACATTTTTACTTACAAACATATAAGGGTGGTGACGTGATGACAGACCAAACTCTTCCGCAACAGGCTATTTCATCGGAAGATATTTATTTGTTTCATGAAGGAACGCTTTATCACAGCTACCGATCTTTGGGTTCCCACCTTACTGTGGAGAACGGAGAACAGGGCGTCCGTTTTACGGTCTGGGCTCCTCATGCTCTCCATGTCGGGCTTGCTACAGATCGCAACAACTGGAATGGGGAACAGGATTCCTTATATAGGGTTCCCAAATCCGGTTTTTGGAGTCGTTTTTTTCCGGGGATATCCCAAGGAACTTTTTACAAATACGACATTACGGGTGCAAACGGTGAACGATTTCTGAAAGCAGACCCTTACGCGGTACGTGCTGAAGTGAGACCGGCAACGGCTTCTGTGGTAGCTTCTATAGATGGTTATACTTGGAACGATGCGATTTGGCGCCGAAAACGTAGAGCACCGTATGGAAAGCCTCTACACATATATGAGCTTCATCTGGGCACTTGGAAGCAAAAAGAAGATGGTACGTTTTATACATACAGGGAAATAGCTGAGCTTCTTGTGCCTTATGTGACTGATATGGGGTATACACATATTGAACTGATGCCGCTGAGTGAACATCCGTATGATCTTTCCTGGGGCTACCAACTTACTGGATATTTTGCACTCACAAGCCGTTATGGAGAACCGCATGATTTTATGTATTTGGTGGATCGTTGCCATCAGGCGGGAATTGGAGTGCTGATGGATTGGGTCCCAGCCCATTTTGCAAAAGATGCTCATGGATTAAGGCTGTTTGACGGATCGCCCCTGTTCGAATATGCGGATCCGCTGATTGCGGAAAAGCCCGGCTGGGGAACGCTGACGTTTGATTACAGCAAACCGGAGGTGCGTTCTTTCCTGATATCTAATGCGTTATTTTGGATGGATATGTACCATATTGACGGCCTGCGCGTAGATGCTGTGACGAGTATGCTACGGCTGGATTTTGAAAAGCAGGACGGTCAATATCGTTTTAACTCTAAGGGAGGTATTGAAAATGAGGAGGCTATTGCCTTCCTTCAACAACTGAATGAAACAGTATTCCGCTATTATCCGTATGCTCTGATGATGGCAGAGGAGTCCAGTGCCTGGCCTATGGTAACTTCCCCGGTAAGCGATGGAGGACTCGGTTTTAATTACAAATGGAATATGGGCTGGATGAACGATACGCTTGATTATATCGAAACGAATTTCGATCAGAGACCGGAGCGCCATAATTTGCTGACATTCCCCATAGCTTATGCGTACAGCGAAAATTTTACACTGCCATTGTCGCACGATGAGGTTGTTCATGGTAAGAAGTCGCTGCTTGATAAAATGCCAGGTAACTATGAGCAAAAATTTGCCGGGCTTCGAGCGCTTCTCGGTTACCAACTCACCTCGCCGGGCAAAAAGCTATTATTTATGGGAGGGGAATTCGGCCAATTCATCGAATGGAAGGATGAGGAGCAGCTTGACTGGTTTCTGCTGGATTATGACAGTCACCGTTCGCTGCACGCTTTTACGAAAGCGCTGAATCATTTGTATATTCAGGAAAAGGCACTATGGGAACTGGATCATTCGTGGGATGGATATCAGTGGATTGAGGCGGAGGACCGTGGGCAGAGCGTAATTACGTATTTACGTAAAAGTAAAAAGCCAGGAGATACATTGGTCGTGCTTATTAACTTTCAGCCCGTACCGAGAGAGAACTACCGAATTGGGCTGGAAAAGGCCGGGAGTTATATCGAACTGCTGAACAGTGATCATAAGGACTTTGGGGGAAGTGGCCAGCTAAATACCGGAATGATACGGACCGCCCGTATTCCTTGCCACGGTCAGCTTCACAGCTTGGAGGTGACTATACCACCCCTGAGCATCGTTATACTCAAGAAAGCGCCTCGGAGGCCTAAAAAAGCAGATTAACCACATAAGGAGGAAGCATATATGAACATTTTGTTTGCGGCAGCAGAAGCACATCCATTTATTAAAACAGGCGGGTTGGCTGATGTCATTGGCGCACTGCCGAAGGCACTTCGTCAGGCGGGGTGCGACGTCCGAATCATTTTGCCTAAATATGCGGGGATTCCCGATACTTATAAAAAGTCTCTACGTCCGGTAGCGGTAAAGCAAGTAGCCGTAGGCTGGCGTAATCAATATTGTGGAATAGAGGAACTGACATTAGACGGAATCAAGGTTTATTTTATAGACAATGAGTATTACTTCGGTCGTGACGGTATTTACGGTTATATGGATGATGGCGAACGCTTTTCCTTTTTTAACCGAGCGATTTTAGAAATGCTGCCTGAACTGAACTTTCGGCCGGATATTTTGCATTGTCATGATTGGCATACAGCAATGGTTCCGCTGCTTCTGAATGCCGATTATCGACATTTGCCCTTCTACAGCGATATTCGCACGGTGTTTACCATACATAATCTGCTGTATCAGGGGGATTTTCCGTATGAGGTCTTAACTGAGCTGCTCAACCTGGATGGGAGCTATTTCACCTCCGAGGGTGTGGAGTATCATGGCAGACTGAATTTTATGAAAGGTGGGCTTACGTACTCGGATCATGTCACGACCGTGAGTCCGACCTATGCAGAGGAGATTCAAACGGAATTTTACGGATATGGGCTTGAGGGTCTGCTTCGTAAATTGGGAGATCAGGGTCGCTTAACAGGGATTGTGAACGGAATTGACACCAAAAGCTATAATCCTGCTACGGACAATCGTATTTATACGAAGTACCGAACGAGTCTGACAAAGAAAAAGGAAAACAAAATTGGTCTGCAAAAGGAGCTGGGTCTGCCGGTACGGCCGGACGTACCTATGATTGCCATGGTAACCCGACTTGTAGATATGAAGGGGCTAGATCTGGTAACGAGAGTGCTTGATGAAATCTTGTATTATGATGATATCCAGTTTGTCGTTTTGGGAACAGGGGATCCGGCTTTTGAGCATTGGTTCCGTGAGGCAGCGGGACGCTATCCACTGAAAATGTCGGCGCAGCTTGCTTTTAGCGAACCTCTGTCACGAAAAATATATGCGGCAAGCGATATGTATCTTATGCCATCAAGGTTTGAGCCTTGCGGGATCAGCCAACTGCTAGCGCTTCGTTATGGAAGTATCCCTATTGTGCGAGAAACTGGGGGCCTTAACGATACCGTGCAGGCTTACAATGAGTCTACAGGGGAAGGAAATGGATTTAGCTTCACGAACTACAATGCACATGATATGCTGAACACCATTCGTCGTGCTGTTCATTTTTATCGCCAATCTGAGCATTGGTCGAAGCTTACACAGACGGCTTTCGCAGGAGAATATAGTTGGGATGTTTCAGCCGAAGCGTATATGGATATTTACCATTTGCTCACAAAGACGGACTGAACGGAGTAGGAACACCATATTCATATTAATGAAAAAGGGAATCCCTTTAGCCAGTGTTTGGCTGAGGAATTCCCTTTTTTGCTATGATCAGTCGCCCCCGCCACCACAGCTGCTTCCACATGAAGAGCCGCTGCTACACGAAGAATGGCTACCAGAATCGCCTGAATCATGGTGAGAAGAGCCTCCATGATGAGAACTGTCATGGGAGGAATGATGATGCGAGTGATGCGTATCCCAGTTCGAGCAGCCGCTTGCCGAGCTACAACCAGATGAGCTAGCTAACCCGGCATTGCCTGTAGCATCCGGGTGCATGTGTATGGCAAATTGTTCAGGTTGATACCATGAATACCATACAACAGCTAATAACAGATAGTCGACCTGTAAATAGTTGACCTTAGGCAATTGCTTACCCTCAGGATCATCCACCGCTTTATTCACCCGCTCGCGCAGATGTTGTACAATCTTATGAACCGTTTGTTGGGCTTGCTGTGAAATGGCTATATTCTCCTGAGTATTCCAACGGTTACCTGCTGGCTGCGCCGAAGTTGTGAGTTTGTAATAGTGTGAAAGCTCGTCGTTCGGTAATGGATGATTAAAAAAAGTCCCCCACAAACTGGCGCTATAGCGGTTCCAGCCAAAGCATTCCACATACAACCAATCAAACCACGCACGCTCCTCCGGCATCGGCTGAGAGCCGCCAGAATGGGGCGCATGGTGAAGCATACGACCAAAAAAAGCTTCCGAGAATTGCTGATATTCGCGGGTAAACATCAACATTTCGTGCCATAATTCATCCACATCACTACTGAACATAGGCACACGATTCATAATCGCGCATAGCATAAAATATCGTTTTAGCTCATGCCAACGCCAATCATATTCTTGCTCCGTAATCTCTGGGTGGGCTTCCATTACACGATTCCTTACGCTATGAGCATAGGAGACGGGAATGGATTGCTCCAATAGCTGCATCAGCTCCGTAATCTCTGGATGACGCTCCTGCGTAAGGGAAGAAGGAGAAGGGGAGCTGAGGAAAAAAGCATTCCGGCGCCGTGTTTTTCTGTTTCCCCGGTTCCTGCGTAATGCACGGAATATAAACCAAAAAATGATGAGGTCTATCACAATAAACAACGTCCAAAAGCTACTCATACTATCCATGATGGCTGGCTACTCCTTTCTGAAATAACACGGAATTAAGATTTAGCGTTCGTTATTCAGCAGAGCGAATTCTTTTTTTATCTGGGCTAGCAGTTCAGGATTCGTGATTACATCGCAAGCAGTCCATGCCAAAGTTCTCGCAGCCAGCAGCATTCCTTCCATGGCTCGGTCCTGCATCGCCAAATCGCGGAATTCTGGTGTATGCAAGGCATGCTTCTCGTCAATAACTTGAATGTAAGGATGGATAGCAGGGCAATGAAGCGATACATTTCCGATATCCATGGAGCCATGATCTTCGCCTTCCGTTATATCTTCTTGCGAAATGCCAGCCTGCACCAAATTTGCGGTAAACGCATCGGAAAGTACACGGTTCGTGACCATTTCATCATAAGAAGTCTCATAATTGGAGGTCTCCAAACGACACCCGGCCTGTAAAGCAGCTCCTTCAGCAATTTGAATAACACGGCGAGTCAGCGGGTTCAGTTCTTGACGTGTAGCGGCCCTTACATAAAATTGGGCTGAGGCGTAATCAGGAATAATATTGGCTGCTTGCCCACCCTGATTAATGATCCCATGGATACGCACTGTACTTTTTACTTGTTGACGGAACGCATTGATGCCATTGAACGTTTGAATCACAGCGTCCAGCGCGTTAATGCCTTCGTGCGGGCTGGCAGCCGCGTGAGCGGATTGACCAAAAAATTCGAATTGTACAGCATCAATCGCCAGCGATTTGCCTGATTTTTCGTAACGATCATAAGGATGCGTCATAAGTGCTATGTCGCAATCATCAAACAAACCGGCAGAGGCCATAGGGACCTTAGCACCACGAGTTTCTTCGGCAGGTGTGCCGTATACCCGTACTTCTCCACCAGTTTCGTCGATGATCGACTTGAGGCCAACGGCAGCACCGGTACTCATCATGCATATCAGATGGTGCCCACAGGCGTGTCCTAAACCTTTCAGAGCATCATATTCTGCCAGAAAAGCAACAATCGGTCCGGATTTTTCAGCTTTGTAAGTTGCAATAAAGGCTGTTTCTATGCCCAATACGGGTGCCTGGACCTCAAAACCGTGAAAAATGAGTTCTTCTTTTAAACGGGCAGCGGCCAGAAATTCCTCGTTTCCAAGTTCAGGATTTGCCCCAATATATAACGAAATGTCCTTAAAGCGTGGGGCATGCTGCTCAATTGTCTTTTGAATGGTCTGTTTAAAATTCATGCTGAAAACTCCTTTATATAAGCTGTAATGTAGGTACTGCGCTAGGTATGCTGAAATTGTACTATAACATTCATTGCATAATCATGCATATTCATTTATAATGACACAATCTTATTTATTATAAAGAATTTAAGGAGAGAAAAAAAGATTGAAAAAGGCATATCGTTTTACCGCCCTGGTTTTGACGGCGGTTATCTTGCTGTTGACGGGTCTTCCCATGCTCAATGCATACGGAACGGAAGCAAAGCCACAGAAAAAACTTGTAGTGGGCATGAGTGCCGACTTTCCGCCGTATGAGTTTCATAAAGTTATTAACGGTAAGGATACTATTGTTGGCTTCGATGTGGAAATCGCGAAGGAAATCGCCAAAGATTTGGGTGCGGAGATGGTCCCTGAGGACATGAGTTTTGACTCTTTGCTACCTGCTCTGCAAAGTGGTCGCGTAGACTTGGTACTGTCCGGTATGACACCGACGGATGAGCGTAGAAAAAGCATTGATTTTTCAGATGTATATTATCGCTCCAAGCAAGTCATTATGGTACGCCCAGAGGATAAAGACAAATATCCTACGATGGCTGCTTTGAAAGGCGAGAAGATTGGCGCGCAAAAGGGGAGTATTCAGGAAGAAATTGCTCAAAAAGTACCCAATGCCTCTGTAACCTCACTGGACAAAATATCCGATCTGGTACTCCAGCTGCGGACCCAGCGTATCAACGCTGTTGTGATCGAAGATACGGTTGCTAAAGGGTACACGTTAGATGGGACCGTAACACTTGCCAAAGCGATACCTGAGGATGCCGGAGCAGAAACTGCTGTAGGTATACGCAAGGGGAACGCAGAATTGCTTGCCTCTGTAAATAAAACGTTGGCTCGCCTGAAAGCGGACGGGTCGATTGAAAAGTTTTCTACAGAAGCGAGTGCACTCTCGGCAGATCGACAGGTTTCTTCTAATAACATCGTAGATATTTTTTGGAAATACCGCAGTCTTTACGCTACGGGTATTGGTTACACTCTGTTGCTGTCTGCACTCGGAGTACTGTTTGGATTTATCATTGGTCTGATCGTATCCTTGTTGCGGATGAGTGGTATACGCATCATTGAGTGGTTAGGTACCACATATGTGGAGATCCTGCGTGGCACACCTATGCTGGTGCAGCTCATGATCATTCACTACGGGATTGCTTTGACGCTGGGTGTCAATTTTACTCCACTCCAGTCCGGTATAATCACATTGTCTCTGAATAGCTCGGCATATCTGGCTGAAATTTTCCGTGCAGGTATCCAGGCAGTAGACCGTGGACAGATGGAGGCCGCACGCTCATTGGGTATGGGACGAGGCAAAGCTATGCGTCACGTCATTTTGCCACAAGCGTTTAAATCTATTTTGCCTGCTATAGGTAATGAGTTTATTACAATTATTAAAGAATCCTCCATTATTTCGACTATTGGTATGGTGGATATTATGTATCAAGCCCAGGTCATTAAGAATATTACCTACGAAGGATTAAGTCCGTTCATAATCACAGCCGCTATTTATTTTGTAATGACATTCAGCTTGTCTAAGCTGCTTGGTTTATGGGAAAGGAAGTTGAGAGCCAGTGATCACCGTTAAACAATTGCGTAAATCGTTCGGCAAGAATGAGATTTTAAAAGGCATTGATATAGATATCGCCAAAGGAGAAGTTGTCGTTATCATCGGTCCCAGCGGTTCGGGGAAGAGTACGTTTTTGCGTTGTATGAATCTGTTAGAACAGCCGACGGATGGGGAGATTTTATTTGAGGGCGAGCCGATTACAGCTCGTGGTCATAATATTAATGTAACCCGGGAAAAAATGGGGATGGTGTTCCAGCATTTTAATCTGTTCCCACACAAAACAGTGTTGCAGAACCTGACGCTTGCACCGACGCAGGTTAGAAAACAGTCAGGTAAGGAAGCGGAAAAAATTGCATTAGAACTCCTGCGTACCGTGGGGCTCGAGGATAAGAAGAATACCTATCCGAACCAGCTATCCGGTGGTCAGAAGCAACGTATTGCGATTGCGCGTGCTTTGGCCATGCAGCCGCACGTAATGCTGTTCGATGAGCCGACTTCTGCATTGGACCCTGAAATGGTTGGAGAGGTTCTGGATGTAATGAAGAAGCTCGCCGAAGGCGGTATGACAATGGTAATTGTAACGCATGAAATGGGCTTTGCCCGCGAGGTAGGCGATCGAATTATCTTTATGGATAACGGTCAAATTGTGGAGCAGGGTGCACCAGACCAGGTATTTGGCACTCCAAGCCATGATCGCACTCGTGATTTTCTTGCCAAAGTATTGTAAGAAAGTGCTGGTCTAATCATAAAAAAGCTCTCCGTTGACGGAGGGCTTTTCTTATTTTGTCACCATTTCCCCATACTTTCGTAACAAATATCGATTTCTTAATGACAAAATTGTAACGAGTGTAGTATGATGTTCAGGGTTCCCAACATTTTCATGCGGATAAGGTTACAAAATTGTGATATTATGCAGTAAGCCAAAACTTACCGGGACAGCATGCGGTTAGACAAGCGCTGAAATGCTGGCCCAAACTATGGGAAGTGCGGGGGACGTAACAACGGCAGCCATTCCGATACGTCATAAGACGATGAGGAATATGCCTAGGGGTGAATTGCACAAGCATAGGGCTTCTCCTGAGTCCGAATCCGACAGCTAACTTCGCAGGCATAAAAGAGGAGGTACATATCTTTGAAACATTTAAAACATATTGGTAAAACGATGAAAATTGCGGTGCTTGCCGCAGCTATTGCAGGGTTGGCACAGACAGCTGGAATAGCGGATGCTGCCTCGCTTCACACTGCCAAAGAGGGCGATACCTTCTTTTTGCTTGCTCAACGTTATGGAGTATCGGTAGACGAGCTAACAAAGGCTAACCCAAACATTGCCTCCAGCAATATATATGCAGGTCTGCAAATTAAGGTGCCTGGCGAAAAAAGTGTAAAGGCAGCTTCGGAATCGAAGCCGCAGCTTCTTACGGAGAAAGCAGCAGCGAATGAGGCGCCAACGATTGAAGCTTGGGGTAAAACATTCAACTATAGCAAAATAGTTGACGTTAAGGCTTCAGCGTATTCTGCCGCAGCCGATGAGAATGGTAAATGGGGCGCAGTGGACTACTACGGCAATCCGCTTAAACTAGGTACAATTGCGGTAGATCCTAACGTCATTCCGATGGGCACGAAAGTACTGGTTACAGGCTACTCCCATCCAGGTTTGCCGGATCATTCTTTTGTAGCTGTCGCTCGCGATCAGGGCAGCGCCATTACAGGAAAGCGGATTGATATCTTTATTCCAGGCAACAAATCATTTGTGAACGACTTTGGATTTCAAAATGTGAAGCTGTACGTTATTGATAAATAGCATTGTACGTATATACAGTTTAATTAAACATAATATATATTATGTAAACATAACGCCTATATCCGTATATATCTAGGTCGGACTCTTATCAGGTCCTATCCGTAAAAAGGCTGTCTTGACGAGCAGAATACTTCTGCTGGTAAGACAGCCTTTTTACGTTGCTTTAGCTTGGACCTCAATTATAAACATACTGTTATTTTCGTTCCGATGTGTGGAGTAGCCGGGGGACTGTCACAAATTTGTAGCCCTTAGCTTTTAGAGAGTGAATTAGACCCGGCAAAGCTTGGACAGTGCCTTGCAAGTTGGAACTTTGACCTCCACCAGCGTGCATTAAAATAATAGAGCCAGGCCCTGTAGCTGGAATCACATTTCGCTGAATTTGTGTTTTACTTAGTCCCTTCCAGTCGAGAGAGTCTACATTCCAGTTGACAATCATGTAGCCATGACGACGTGCCCACTTTATTTGAGGCTCTGTAATTTCACCGTAGGGTGGACGAATCAACTTGGGGCGAAAACCTGCGCTGGCTTGTAAAATACGTTCTGTTTTTGTAATCTGGTTGCGAAAGCGTTCTGGTGTAGCCTTCCTAAAATCCGGATGAGTATAGGAATGATTTCCTATAGCATGGCCTTCACGGATAATACGACGTATAATCCCCGGATGCTTTTCCGCACGGTGACCGACGATGAAAAAGGTGGCTTTGATGCCGTTGGCGTGTAATACGTCCAAAACCTGCGGCGTATACCTAGAATCGGGCACATCATCAAAGGTTAAGGCAATTTGGCGGGTGTGTGGGCCGCACATTTTAAAAATGTCCGCATGTTTTTTACGCAACATTGCTAATGTAGGAGTAGCTCGATCTGTACTCAGATGTACAGAAGAAGCAACAGCTGCTTCCTTGGGATGGGGCGTTCCGATCTTGGGAGGCGCATCCGCGTGAACGGGTAAACTTGAAAATGCTAGTAACAGTGCCAAGCATGGCAACACTCCCCTGTACGGCATATGTATCCCCCCTTTTCGTGCAGTGGTACCTAGTGGTGCTCTCGACTATTATGTACCTGTCCTATTAAAAATATGCTGGTTACCAAGTTAGGCTCATAAACGTCTGGAAAGAAGTTCGCGATGAAATGATTATCAATGAAGATGATGGAGCTAAACGTACATATTCTCTTAAACATGACCGAAAACAAGAGCATTTTCGCAAGTTTTAGCCTTACAACGGATTCGGTATCCCGTGACAGCTGGTGTATAATGGGGTTGCAATTCATAATTATACAGACATGGAATTGAAGGAAGGAAGGATAAAAGTGACCGACTTGTTTACTCCTTATCAATTAAAGGGGCTTTCTTTAAAAAATCGGATTGTTATGCCCCCGATGTGCCAATTCAGTGTGGAGGCCGAGGATGGAAATCCGACGGATTGGCATCATGTCCATTATGTGAGCCGAGCAGTAGGAGGTGCTGGTCTTATTATTGTGGAAATGACAGCGGTTCATCCTGATGGACGTATTACGGATCGTGATTTAGGTATTTGGAGTGACGAACATATTCCTGCATATCGTAAGATTGTAGAGGAAGTTCACAAGTATGGTGCCAAAATTGGCATTCAACTAGGCCACGCTGGACGCAAGGCCGAAGATGCTGAGCAACCTGTGGGTCCTTCTTCGATTCCTTTTAGCGAACGCCTTAAAAAGCCGCACGCCTTAAAGACAGCAGAAGTCAGGGAACTGGTTCAGGCATACAAAGAAGGCGCGCGCCGCGCGGTGGAAGCCGGTTTTGATACGGTTGAGATACATGGCGCTCACGGCTATCTGATCCATCAATTTCATTCGCCTTTAACAAATACGAGAGAAGATGAATATGGCCAGGATCTGTCACTGTTCGGTGTTGAGGTCATACATGCTGTTAAAGAGGTTCTTCCTGCTGATATGCCTGTGCTTATGCGGATATCTGCCAAAGAATACGTCGAGGATGGATATAATGTGGAATACATAACAGGTGTAGGGGAACGATATCGTGATGCAGGTGTGGACATTTTCCATATCTCTTCTGGTGGCGAGGGTCCAATTGGTTCTGGCGGAGGGCCGTCTGCGCGTGCTGGCTATCAGGTGGATTTAGCTCATACCGTCCGTGAAAAGCTGAATGTACCTGTAATTGCTGTTGGATTACTGGATGATTATGAGGACGCCCGTCGGGTTGTTCAGCAAAAAGAAGCTGATCTGGTAGCAATAGGCCGCGCCATGCTGCGTGATCCCTATTGGGCGTTGCATGCATCGCGGGAGCTAAAAGTACAGGCCGACATCCCAGAGCCTTACTTGCGCGGCTTTTAGATAATTTTTGAAACCCTCTTTGCAAAGCTTGCGTAAACATGTGTACAGAGCTTAAAATTTAAGCATTCAACTCTAGGAGGAACTTCACATGTCTATTTTCAAACGATTAAGAGATCTTACGATGTCCAACATTAACGCCATTATTGACAAGGCAGAAGATCCAGTTAAAATGACGGACCAATACATTCGTGATATGCAAGAGGACCTGGAAGATGCAGAGAAAGCGGTAGCCGCTCAAATTGCTATTGAAAAGAGATTCAAACAGCAATACGAAGAACAGGCTGCTTTGGTAAAGAAACGCGAAGAACAGGCACATACCGCTGCAAAAGCACAAAATGTAGATCTGGCCCGTCGCGCGCTGGAAGAAAAGAAATCTGCTGAACAAAAAATGAACGAGTTCAAAGCTGGTTACGAACAGAACAAAGCTGCAGCCGATAACCTGCGTGGCAAGCTGGATGAAATGCGCAGACAGCTGACAGAAATGAAAAACAAGCGCGAGACACTGGTTGCCCGTTATAACGCAGCTAAAGCGCAAACTGAAATTAACAAAGCTATGAACGGTTTTAGCTCTGATACGGCAACTGCCGGATTGAAGCGTATGGAGGAAAAAATGCTGCAAGCAGAAGCACGTGCCGAAGCGAGCAACGAAATGTCTTCTAAGGAAAAATCGTTGGATGAGGAGTTCAAAGAGCTGGATAAGAAAAGCGCCGTGGACGATGAGCTTGCCGCTTTGTTGAAGCAATACGAAAATAAATAAGAACATTTAAGCAGTGCCGCCAAGTTTGATTGCTCAGGAAGCGAAGGAGAAACGTTTTCTCCTTCGCTTTTCCCTGCCCGCAGGCGTAAAACATTATATGAAGGTCAAGAAGATGTGGAGGATGGTATGAAATGCATTTTTTAGAAACGATGAAAGCAATGCTTGTATGGACTGGTGCGGGAGCTATTTTGATCTTCGCATTAATGTATGTCGACTCTTTATTCACGAAGTATAAGGATTTTGCCGAAGTGAAAGCTGGAAATATGGCCGTAACGGTACGAATGATTATGAAGCTGGTTGCACAAGGCTATATTTTGTCAGGCTCTATCGCTACAGCTAATAATTTGCTCGAAGCGCTTGTGTATTCTGTGATCGCTTTTGTCATCCTGCTTGTTTTGGAAGTTATTGTACGTCTGCTGTTGCGGTACTGGGCCCAGTTTGATCTGGATAAAGGTACACAGGAAGGTAAAATTGGTTTCGGCCTGTTTTCAGGAGCGCTGCATCTGGTTGGCGCCTTGATCATTACAGCATGCTTCTAGGCTAAGAAAGGCAGGAATATAACCATGGGTGTTTGGAAACGAATTTCAAATCTATTTGCTAAGCCGGAGCCGCCAAAAGCAGAGAAAAGCATGCTTCACTTAAATCCAGGTGATATCTGTGAAGTTTCGCTTGTCACCTATGAAGTGGTAGGTCGTGTACATAATCGTGCCCGGAATGCCGTTGTTTTGACGCTTCAGGATGGTAATCAAATCAGTTATCTTCATATAGAGGAACGGGAAACACTGCAATTCGGACTATATCAGGCCATCGACGGTAGACTTGACAACCCTGAGGAAGTGCCGACCATTTTAGAGCTGGATGATACAACGTATCATTTGGAGGAGCAATATTCTGGGCAAGTTACCGTCATGGGCCGTGCTCCTTTCCGACAGGGTGGAGAGCAGCATGTTTGGCAGTACCAGTCTGATAATTACCATTTGTTGCGGGTAGAGTGGCAGGACGGTCGCTTTATGCTTTATGAAGGAGAAGAAGTGATTACCGGAGACGTCAAGGTTATTCGGGCAAGCTAGGAGAGGGTTACACATGAGCAAACGCACCTGGCAGTATGCATTAAAGGTCTTTGTGGCGCTGAGCTTGTTCGTATCCGTGTTAAGCGGCTGCGGCTCGCCAAGTGTAAAGGATACGTATCCGCTGGAATCGGTTAGTGGTAGCGGAAATTCAACCTCGTATGTATACCGGGCAGCTGGCAAGACAGTCCCGGAAGTAGCGGAGGAATTGAAAGAACAGCGTACACCGGAACAAATGTCACCGCAGAGCAATGAGCGGATGTTTCTGGTATATAGCGATGAGTGGTACCATTTGCAGCAAGATCCAGCTAAGAAGGAAGATACACTCATTGAAATTGACAGTAAAAAGTATGTAGAACAAAATTACAGTTCAAGCTTTTTAAAAGGATACTTAACCGCAACTGTGCTGGATGCTCTGTTTGATTCCTTACGTGGTTCAGGCTCCTATCGGGGCTACTCCAGCAGAGATGTATACCGACCTTCTCAGGGCCAATATCGTGCTCCTACAGTGCAGGAGAAAAAGGCGATTCCGCCGATTACGGTGGAGCGGAAAGGTTCGGTTACCCGTAGAGGGAAGAACTCGGATTCTAGCGTTGGGTCAAGCGGAAGTTTGTTCGACAGAGGGTCCAGCAGTTCACCGAGCAGAGGCTCGATTTCACGTGACCGGAGCGACAGCGGCGGTTCCAGCATATTTGATTCGCCGCGTAAATCTTATAGTAAGCCCAAAACACGTAGCGGTTCAGGTAAAATCAGCCGACGAAGTCGACGATAATGGGTAAAATTTTATTTTCTTCTAAAGTTGTTTGCGGAACTGTGGAGCTGTTGCACAGTTCCTTTTTTGTAGTTTGATATAACCTAAAGTGAATTGAACGGTGCTCCTTTGCTTCGATTTTATTGCCGTCTACTTTGACCTACACTTGATCAGAGCTTATGTGTTCAATACCATCGTCTTCAATAATGTTGCTTTTTTTGATATGGAAATGACGAGCTATCTTTTCTATAGCACCCATCCGTGGTTCAGAAAGTCCGCTCTCCCAAGCTGAAATTGCTTTATTGGTAACCCCAGCGATCTCAGCAAGTTCTTGTTGAGTCAAATGATATTTTATACGTAATTTTTTAAAATTGTCACTTAAAGCCACTATAATCCCTCCACCCCAAATTAAGTAGATTATAACCTTGATATCGAAAAAAAACCAACATAATACATTAGCAAAAGCAACGTCGCTCACTTGGGGTGACTTTTTTTGTTAGTATAAATGGGTGTCGAGTTTGAAGAAGAAAGCCAGGGGAAGAAAATTCCACCTCATATTTATACAAAAAAATCCAATTTACTAGATTATTTCATTGCCACATCTATTAGTAAAATATACAATTACATCAGGCGAAATAGGAGGATGGTGTAACTGTGTTATCTGCTTTTTTATATATTTTACTTGGTTTTTTCGATGCTTTAGCGGCAGTTACTTTGGTCTTGAAGATTTATATGCTCCCCGTGTGGGAAAATCGAAGAAAAATACTTCTCTATGCAATTGGCATAACTTTGTTTTCCTTTCTCATGAGAGAAGTAATAGGCATGCCTAAATTAGATTTTCCGCTTCAGTATTTGTTAATGGTTCTCTTTTTAAGATTTGGTTTAGGGATCAAAACATATCTTGCGGCTTTTTCTGCTGGTTCCGGTCTTACAGCTTACATTAACCTACAGCTATTTGTATATATATTTGCAAACTTTTTCGGAGTAGCACAGCCAGGTGTTATAAGTGATACAGCTGGCTCTTCTATATACGTTATACAGTTGTCTTCCATCCTTACTGCGTACTTTATTTCTTTTGTGATGGGTAAATATAACTTTGGATTCTCATTTATCATTCAACCCCCACATGATTTTTTGAAAGGTGAAAATTACCTAGCATCTCTAAATAAAATGTTCATTATAGGGTCCCTAATATCATTTGTCACTATTTTTGTTACTTTGTATATGCTCTATAACTCCAATACGATAGGATTACTTTCCATCTCATTACTAACTTTTGGAATATCGTACTTCTTATCAGAGAAAGGAGATTACGAGGATGCTAGAAACGCTATCGAGGCACATCGCATCAGAAATAAAGAAAGCTGATCCTGATGGACCCACAAGTGTTGAAGTGATGGAGTATGCGATTGGTATAAAAATTACCGAAATTTCAGCAGTGCTCATGGTCGCAGTTATAGGATGGATAACAGGACATTTTTGGGGGGCATTACTAGCTCTGGCTACGATCATGTTTGTAAGGAGATTTTCAGGAGGGGTACACTTCAGCAACCTTACACTTTGTGTCTTCTTTACAACGGCCATATGTGTAACTATACCTTTTGTCTCTTTAAGTTTAGCAACGATTTTGATAATTAACGCTTGTTCATTATTAGTGATTGTACTATATGCTCCCAATCATTTTATCTATATTAATAAGACCAAACATCACAAATATTATAAAACGATATGTATTTTGGTTTGCATATTAAATTTTTTTATACAATCTCACATAATATGTTTAGCTTTAATTATACAAGCATTCAGTATTCTTCCTTTATGGAAAGGAGGTGAGCGAAAATGGATAAGAAATTGGCGAGAGCTTTAAGTATAAGCCTTGGTAAATACGCTAACAAGTCTACGAAAAAAGAAAAAACAATTTTTGGCGCTAAACCTGTACCAGCTGAGCTGAAGAAAACAGAAAAGAACTGAATTTAATGGAAGAGGGAAAGCGAATCCTAGCCACTCCATTGCTTGATGACAATTCACTTGGAGATTGCTCTTTTTTTTGTGAGAATCACCTAGTTGCGATTGAATTGTGGAAGCCTAAAAGCAATTATCACATTCCGCTTTTTCATACTTCTCATGGAAGATTTACAGTTCCCACCACCCTCCATGAATGTTCCGTAGGCTTACCCACTTTTTGCAATTTGGACGGATCTAATTTGGTTAACATCACACAAGTGGACAAGATCATTACGGGAGATTATGGAGGGGGGCAGGTTGTTTTTAAAAATCAAGACATTAAAGAAAGTATAAATTCAGCAAATTTATCTCGATGGAGACAAATATATGCAGATGCAATGAATGCCGATAGAGAAATTCGTTATATTTTCGGATCGGAAATTAAGGTAGTGGGTAAGGCAGCAGTGAGCGGTTTTTTTAAGGTAATGAATATGCACAGTGTGGATATGTGGGAACCTAAAAAAAATTATTATGTCCCGCGTTTCAACTCTGGAGATCGTTCTTATACAATCGGGCTAACCGCACAGGCTTGCAGGGAAGCTTTTCCGTATCTATATCCAGCTTATAAAGATACCCTGATAAATCTCGACTTGGTTTGTGAAATTGAGTCTAACGCATTTGGAGGGCTGGTACGATTCGAAGGATCTGACTTCACTTGCTCGATGTCTCATAATAAACTTAAAGCGCTTAAAAAACTGTGGAAATGACCCATGAAAATTCAGGGGTCATTTTTGTTACCAGATTTAAATGAATAAGTCAATAATCAGTTAGACTAGGATAAGCCGGACGGGTTCGATTTAATTCGACATATTTCCCGTTTTTAATCATTTTCCATGTGATAAAATTGATTATGAAAAAAATAACAATCTTTTAAATAAAGGTGAAAACAATCTACATATAAGAAAAGGAGGGTGAAAGCGGGATATATATTGTAAATGCCGGCATGTACAAATGCCCCGAAGGAAATGCCTGTTTGTCAGGCAAGTTCCCACTCATATAAGTCCTCAGCTTTACACTCCAATATCCTAGAAATGAGGACTGCCGCCTCGAATGACATTTTGTCACGTCCCGCGATCCAGTTGGATATTTGTTGCCGCGAATATCCAGTTCGTCGGGCGAGCCATGATTGAGTGCGTCCATGAGATTTGAGTTCCTCTTTCAAAAGGCATTTCCCCCGAGTAAGTTTTTGCACCTTACTTGCTCCTAACAGGGGAAAAGTGTTTCGTTCAGAGTATACAGGTAAATTACTTTTTTATCAATTATATTGTGGAGTTGATTGGATGGTTGCAGATAAAAATGAAAATGTAACTTGCACTAGCTTTTATACAATAAAGATGGCACGACTCGCTTCAGGATATAGTGAGTTAATAGCTTGCAATATACTTGGTATGTCAATGAATGAATTAAAACATATAGAGGAAGATTCATCCGATTTAACAATAGCTCGAGCACAGCAAATGTCCTCGTTATATGAGGTTTCAATAGATTCAATCTATTTCGGAAAAATTAATATAAACTAATAAAATAGAGAAATGACCAGATGATACGCAAAATTAAAAACTGAAATCTACCAAAAACAGCCGCGATATGATATCCAGGCTGTTTTTTGGCGGATAAAGACTTGGAGCAATTCAATAAATACCGTTTGGATTTGCCAGATAACGGTTTTAGCGTTATAACAGAAAGAGGGCATTTAAGAAGAACGGAGTGAAAATATGAATCATACATCATTAAACGCAGAAAAATTCCAGCGTAAAGCAGTTCAGGTGGAAGAGGCACAAAGCAGGATAGCTAGTCATGTTAAACAGGGTGAAAGGGAGGACGTAGGGCTTGAGCAAGCAGATGGTCGCTATCTGGCGATGGATTTGACTGCGCCACATCCGTATCCCCGCTTTCGTCGTTCTGGTATGGACGGCTATGCGATCCTTGCCTCGGACACTGAAGTCTGTTCGACCGGTCAGGAAATCTGGCTACACGTGATTGATGAAATTCCTTGTGGCACCGTATCGGACAAGCGGGTGGAGACGGGAATGGCAGCCCGCATCATGACAGGAGCACAACTACCTGAAGGAGCGGACACGGTGGTTATGCTGGAGGCGACACAGCTGCGTGAGGAAAATGGACAGACATATGTTGGCTTAAAGAAGCGTATGGAAGTTGGCAAAAATGTGACACAAATTGGTCATGAGATTAAGGAAGGTCAGCTTTTGCTCAGTAAGGGAACTTGCGTGGGAGCGGGGCATGTCTCAGTACTGGCTACTTTTGGTGTACATCGGGTGCCTGTTTACAGGAAGCCAAGGGTGGCTGTCTTTTCCACAGGGTCAGAATTGCTCGCAGTGGATGAGCCGTTACAACCGGGAAAAATTCGAAACAGTAATACATATATGCTGGCTTCTCAAATCAGAGAGGCAGGAGGAGAGCCGTTCATTTTACAAGCCATTCATGATGATTTGAGTCTTGCCCGTACCTCTGTACGTGAAGCCATAGCTGCCTATGATATCGTGGTCACGAGTGGAGGAGTATCGGTGGGGGATTTTGATATTATGGGTGACCTGGTACGACAGGAAGATGTGAATATGCTGTTCAACAAAGTTACGATGCGTCCAGGAAGTGTGACCACAGCCGCAGTGATTGACGGCAAGCTGTTATTTGCGCTTTCAGGCAACCCCGGTGCGTGCTTTGTAGGCTGTGAGCTGTTTGTACGGCCGACGATCCAAATGATGTTATCTTCGGCACATCCATATTTACAAACC
The DNA here is from genome assembly GCF_017833915.1 of Paenibacillus sp. 1182. Taxonomy (NCBI): domain Bacteria; kingdom Bacillati; phylum Bacillota; class Bacilli; order Caryophanales; family Paenibacillaceae; genus Paenibacillus; species Paenibacillus sp. 1182. The sequence goes on from NZ_JAFICR010000001.1 coordinate 446,915, forward strand.
TGGACGGCGAAGTTAGGCGCAGATTATACGAAGGTAAACAACTATACACGCTTTGTACGCAGCTCTTTGGAGATACGTGGTGGGCAAGTATACGCGATTCCTGCGCGAGCAGATGAATCTAGTGTCATGGTGACCATTAAGGACAGCGACTGTCTGATCGTGATTCCTCCTACAACAGAAGGATTACGCAAAGGTGAAGAGGTGCGAGTACTGGTATTACAAGGTGGACAGGTAACGTGAATACGAAACATCCATTTGTATGTCAAATCGTCGGATTCAAAAATACGGGGAAAACGACCTTTCTCGGAGGGTTAATTCGTTATGTGCAGAAGTCAGGTCTACGCGTAGCAGTGATCAAGCATGATGGACATGAATTTGAAATGGATCATGAGGGTACTGATACGTATAAGCACCGACAGGCGGGTGCTGAAGGCGTAGCTATTGTTTCGGCTGGAAGAACAGCTATTTTAGAGGAGAATAGTCAGCCTGTCACCAGTCTGATACGGCATTTTCAGGCCTATGATTGTGTGTTGCTGGAAGGCTTCAAGCAGGAGGATTATCCAAAGCTGGTCATGGTGAAGGAACAATCGGATGCTCAGCTTACCGATAAGCTGACAAATGTACAGGGGGTAGCGGTTTGGGAGCAACAAATGGATTGGGCTCAACGTCACTACTCAGATGAAATGATACAAATATTTCCTGCCGAGGCCAACGGACCCGCAGGCCGCTGGCTACTCGAACAGATTCAAAAGCAGATAGAAGGAGCGAGGAACGAGCAGGAGTGAGACATCAATTGGCTGAGTCGGTTAGAGTCTCTACCCGCCGTTCGATCGCCTGAGACATGGTTTTGTCAGTCAGGTGGGCATACACTTCTGTTGTTTCTGTCGAAGCGTGCCCCAGTTGTTCCTTTGTTTTGTAAATATCATTTTGTAAATAATAATCAGTAGCAAAGGAATGACGAAGCTTATGCACGGTAAGGTATGGCTTGCCGAACCGTTTGGCGTACTTGATGATCATTGCCTGAATCGCTCTTTTGGTCATCCGTTTGCCTTCTGTACTGCCGTTAGGACGTGTGACAAAGAGAGCCTTTTCTTTTTTTGGAGCGCGGTAACGGGTATGTCTCAGGGACAAATAAAGTACGAGATCATCTTTGGATTGCTCGCGGAAATACACCGGCGTTTTAAAGGTTTCGTCGTTATTGCCTTTGCGGTACACATATAATAATTTATTGTTAATATCTAAATCATCCAGGTTCAGATTGACGATTTCAGACACGCGCAGGCCTGAGTTCAAAATAAGGCTGGCGATACAGGCATCCCGTTCCTTATTTAGTTCATAGGAGTATAGCGCCTGCTTGTTATCGGCTAAATCCTGACCATAGCCTTCATAAATATAACCGATGAATTCAAGCAGTTCTTCCTCTTCCAGTATTTTACCTTTAAGCTTGGCCGCCGTATCCTTGGGTTTATGTATACGCTTGATTTCAACCTTGGCCATAATGTTGCGTTTGAGCAATGGATAAAAATTTTCATCCTCAGCGATCTGACTTAAATAATGAAAAAGCGAACGCAGAGACGATAGCTTACGTGAAATGGTTATACGGGAGTTGGAGCCTTCGCGCTTAGTAGACAGAAATAATCGAAAGCCTGTAATACTGTCCATGTGAAGTGTCTCCAACTCTTCAAGTGTAACTTGGGTATTCGTTTCTCCGGCAGACAAGCCTTCCAAGCGAAGCCATGAAAAGAAAGCTTCGTAATCCCGCACATATTCTAGTAGTGTGGAAGGGGACAGGTCGGGCAGCTTATAATCCATAAATTGCTGCACGTACCATGGTAATCCCGGCATTTTTTCATCTAGTTTGCGCCGGTCGATGATCTTTTGTATATTCATTGGGTTCCACCTCGTCCGGTCATAATATATATGTATTTTAGCATATTTTGAACAGCACTGGATGGGATGTAATTCGAAGTTAAAGAACGGATTGAACCGCCAAGAGAGGTGAAAGTATGGGGTATAATATCAAATCGGAACTGAAGCTGTCTATTAAGAGTGTACCGGAGTCGCAAAAGGACATTATTGTAAAGCTCATGCAATTTTATTTATACGATTTTACAGCCTATCTTCGAATTGATGTCACAGAGAAGGGGACATTCCCGGCTTATCCAGACTTGTATCAATATTGGACGAGCGGTGAACAGAAGTTGCCTTTTCTGATTTGGAGACAGGATGTTCCTGTGGGCTTTGCACTCGTTGACCGAATGTCCAGCAATCGAGAAGCTGACTACTACATGGCTGAGTTCTTTGTACTTCGTCCTTATCGGCATAACGGGGTTGGGACTTGGGCGGCTCATGAGCTGTTTGGACGTTTTAACGGACGCTGGAAGGTGACCCAGATGAGTACGAATAGGCCGGCACAATCCTTTTGGCGTAAGGTGATTGGAAGCTATACGAAAGGTGAGTACAGGGAACAGACACATCCCGTAAGAGGAAACATTAGTCAGTTTTTCAATACCTGAAAAATTCTAAATAGATAAGTTAGTAATGAAAAAGAGTTGGGGAGAGTATCCTATCGGCTCTTTTTTGTTGTAAATTCAAGTCTTCTATGATAAGAGAGCTACATTCTACAGGCTGTTCATGGTAAGATAAGGATAGAAGCATATAAATTCAATAGGAAAAGAGGGTATTATGCTAGAAAAATGGGTTCAGGAATTAAAAGATGGTGAACAAGAGCTGATTGCGTGGAGAAGACATCTACATCAGCATCCCGAGCTTTCTTTTGAAGAAACGAATACATCTGCTTTTATCGCCGATCAATTGCGCTCTTTTGGTATTGAGGTAAGAACGAATGTGGGTGGAAACGGTGTGCTCGGGTTTTTAGAAGGCGGTCAGCCAGGTAGAACGATTGCATTTCGTGCTGATTTTGATGCACTTCCTATTCAGGATGAAAAGGAAGTGCCTTATAAATCGACCGTTCCGGGTGTTATGCATGCCTGCGGGCATGATGGTCACACGGCTGCATTACTTGGAGTGGCACGCGTGTTGAGCCATAACCGTGAGGCGCTGAAGGGAAAGCTTGTGTTTATTTTTCAACATGCAGAAGAAAAACCGCCTGGCGGAGCCAAGTTTATGATTGAGGATGGCTGTCTGGATGGGGTAGAGGCGGTGTATGGTATTCACCTCGCATCTGAAATTCCTTTTGGTAAAATTGGATTAAAGAGTGGGCCCGCGATGGCGGCTGTCGATGCGTTTACGATCCAGATCAACGGTAAAGGTGGGCATGGCGCACGACCGCATCAGACGGTGGACTCTATTGTTATCGGCAGTCAAATTGTGAATGGGTTGCAGCAGGTGGTTAGTCGTAGGGTGGACCCTATTGAATCAGCAGTGTTAACGATTGGGGTGTTTCAAGCTGGAACTGCCTTTAATGTGATTGCAGATAAGGCCAAAATTGAAGGGACTGTACGTACGTTTAATAAAGAAGTGCGTAAGGAAGTCGAGAATGAAATTCGCAGTATCGTCAAGGGGTTGACTGAGGCTTATCATGCCGGATACGAAATGGACTATTTGAATGGCTATCCTTCTTTGGTGAATGCCGAAGCCGAAACGGAGCGTGTACGCGAGCTCATCGGCAGACTGTATGGAGCAGACGCTTTTTTGGATTTGAAGCCGGTCATGGGAGCAGAGGATTTTGCCTATTATTTGGAGCAACGACCGGGAGCCTTCATTCATGTAGGTGCCCGTAATGAGGATGAACGAACGCATTTTGCTCATCACCATCCTCACTTTGATTTTGATGAGCGGGCATTGCTCGTCTCAGGGCATATTTTTTTAGCTCTGGCGCTTGAATACTTGCAATAATATGCATTTGTTTATGACTAAAGCCAGTATTAACGGAAGTAACGGAAGCTGGAACCGCGCATAGCGCGGTTTTTTTGTTGTAAATCCAAGTATTTTGACACCCATAAAGAATGAAAATAAAGTAATTAATTCACTATGTGAAAAATTCATAATAGAAATAAATAAAAGGTGTTAACTCTGAAGGAAGTCTAAACCTCATACTATAAGCTGCGGAGCAGGAGATAATATCGCATGATCTTGATTTTTCGTACAAGGAAATGAAAAAAAGATGACGAATCTATTGAGCATGACAACAGTGTAAGCGCTAACAAATTGGGTGTTGCACTATATTTATTGGGATGAATGGGGGTGAGTCTAAGAGAACATTTGTCAGAATTGTGAGAAGCAACGATAACGATAGGAACGAATTCGTATATTCAAATGATTATGAAGAAGGAGGTTGAATTCATTGACTAAGGCAAAAAACAGGTTGAAGATTGCTTGTTTGGCGCTTGTGGTAGCGGGTGCTTCCTGGACAGGAATGATAGCGCCGACTCATGCTGCTTCAAGTGACGATTACAGTTGGAAAAGTGTCGTTACGGGTGGAGGTGGTGGTTTTGTACCTGGCATTATTTTTAATGAAACGGAAAAAGACCTGATCTATGCACGTACAGATATTGGAGGGGCTTACCGGTGGAATGCTGCCAATGAGAGCTGGATTCCGCTGACGGATTCTGTGGGCTGGGAGGATTGGAACAAAAATGGTGTCGATGCACTAGCGACTGATCCTGTTGATCCAAACCGTGTATATATAGCTACAGGTACGTATACTAATTCATGGGATAAACAAAACGGGCAAATTATGCGTTCCACCGACAGGGGCAATACGTGGCAGACGACCAAGCTTCCTTTTAAGGTGGGGGGCAATATGCCGGGGCGCTCGATGGGGGAACGTCTGACGATTGATCCAAATAGGAATAATATTTTGTTCTTTGGAGCTCGAAGTGGTAATGGACTATGGAAAAGCTCTGATTTTGGAGCAACTTGGAGCAAGGTGAGCAGTTTCCCAAATCCAGGGACGTATGTACAGGACCCTTCCAATGAATATACCAGCGACATTGTCGGTTTAGCCTGGATCACCTTTGACAAAAAAACAGGCTCTTCGAGTAAAGCAACGCAGACGATCTATGTAGGTGTAGCAGATAAAAAGCAAAGTGTCTATCGCAGTACAGATGGCGGGACAACCTGGTCTGCTATAGCGGGACAGCCTACGGGCTATTTGCCACATCACGGTGTGTTATCAACGGACGGCAATCTATATATTTCTTATAGCGATGGAGCCGGTCCATATGACGGAACAAAGGGTGAACTGTGGAAATTGAATACAGCCAGCGGGCAGTGGACTAACATTAGCCCCATAGGTAGCAGTAGCGCGGACAATCATTTTGGATATGGTGGACTGACGGTGGATGCCCAGAAGCCAGGTACACTTATGGTTGCTACGTTGAATGCCTGGTGGCCGGATGAAACGATTTACCGCAGCACGGACAGTGGGGCAACCTGGAGTCCTATTTGGGAATTTGATGGTTATCCGTCTCGCAAGCTGAAATATAATCTGGATATAAGCGGTGCACCTTGGCTGACTTTCAATGCCAACCCGGCTCCACCGGAAGTATCGCCCAAGCTGGGGTGGATGATCGGTGATCTGGAGATAGATCCATTTAATTCAGACCATATGTTGTACGGCACCGGAGCTACGATTTATGGCTCTAAAAATCTAACCAATTGGGATAAAGGCGGAAAGCTGGATATTTCAGTAGCCGCTAAAGGGGTAGAGGAAACGGCGATTTTGGATCTGGTGAGCCCTCCAACCGGCGCGCCTTTGGTGAGCGCAGTAGGTGATGTCTCTGGATTCAGACATGACGATTTATTCAAGGCTCCAGCTAAAATGCTGGATAATCCGACTTTTACAAGCAGCGAAAGTATTGATTATGCCGAGCTGAATCCTTCTTTTATGGCTCGGGTAGGTAAAGCGGATTATAAAAAAGATCCAAATGCCAAATCCATCGGTATTTCCAATGATGGTGGAGCCAACTGGTATAAGGCAAATAGCGAGCCTTCTGGTACAGCAGGAGGGGGCAGCATCGCTGTAGCAGCAGATGGTAATGGCTTGCTGTGGAGTACCTCAGACAAAGGTGTGTTCTACTCCAAAACTGGTGGCAACTCATGGACAGCAAGCACAGGGATTCCAGCGAATGCAAAGATCGTCTCTGACCGAGTGAACCCTAATAAATATTACGCATTTGCCTCCGGGAAAATATATGTGAGCACCAATGGTGGCGTATCCTTTACGCCTTCAGCGGTAACTGGCTTACCGACAGCAGGCAATGCTGATATTGATGCTGTACGAGGAGCAGAAGGAGATGTGTGGTTCGCCGGAGGCTCCGAGGATGGGGGGCCATATGGTTTATGGCATTCCAACGATTCCGGCGCTACGTTCACCAAGCTCTCTAATGTGCAGGAAGCGGATTTTGTAGGCTTTGGTAAGGCAGCGCCGAACCGCACGTATGCAGCGGTATTTATCGTTGGTAAAATAGATGGTACACGTGGATTTTACCGATCGGACGATGCTGGTGCAAACTGGACGCGCATTAATGATGACAAACATCAATATGCTCGAGTGACCAAAATTATTGGGGACCCGCGGGTTTATGGACGTGCTTATCTGGGAACGAATGGCCGCGGCATTCTGGTGGCAGATCGTGTGGGTGGTGATCAGCCATCTACCGGGCAAGCAAGTATTACACCAACGACTGCAACCTATGGAGTGAATAACAACAATACAGATATTACTGTCAAGCTAACACTTAACGGCAATACGCTGGAAGCGATCAAGCAGGGGAGTGTGGTGTTGAACAAAGGTGAAGATTATACGCTTAGTGAGGATACAGTCGTTCTTACCAACAAGTATTTATCTAAACTTCCTAAAGGAGAGACAGCACTAAACTTCCATTTTAGTACAGGCAATGATGCGTTGTTTACGATTACGGTGAAAGGGGATACGCCAAGTGAGCCAGGAACAGGCGAGGGCGTTCTGAAGGTGCAAACCTTCAATGGGAATGTATCCACCACAAGCAATACAATCAGTTCCAAATTTAAAATAACCAATACGGGAACCTCATCCATTTCCCTAGCAGATGTGACATTGCGTTATTATTACACCATTAACGGGGAGAAAACACAAAATTTCTTCACGGATTGGTCGAGCGTCGGTACAGGGAATGTGATTGCTAGCTTCAAAACATTATCCAATGCGAAGCCAGGGGCAGACTCTTATGCAGAAATTGGGTTTAAATCGGCTGCGGGTTCTTTAGAGCCTGGTCAAAGTGTGGATTTGCAAACCCGGATATCCAAAGAGGACTGGAGTAGTTACACACAGACCGATGATTATTCATTTAATCCTACAGCAAACAGTTTACAAGATTCTGCTAAAATAACCGCTTATCTGTCTGGAAGCAAGCAATGGGGAATTGAGCCCTAAACCTTAATAAGGATAATCCTAAGTCAGCCACTCTAATGAGTGAGCTGGCTTTATTTTTGACGATCTTATTGTCCGCATTCTTTTTTTAGGAAAAAGCAACGACAAGTTGAAAACAGCAACTAATAGAGATCAAATTATATAGTATAATTATTTCACTGTATGAAAAATTCATAATAGAAAAAACTCTTGCTCGCATACGATCTCCACAAAACAAACACACCACCTTAAGTAGAAAAAAGAAGCACCAACAGGAACGTATGTTCTTTTATCTCGAAAAAGAAACGCTCCTGTCCTTAGACAAAAAGCGTCTCTAATCCATTTTTTATATTATCATACACCTCAAACAAGATGCCGGGATACTGAAATTAACAGTGTCATCGTAATGACATTCATAATCGTTGATAGTAATACTGTTTGTGCGGCAAAATCGGGTTCATTTTTATATTCTTCCGCCAAAATACTTGTATTAACTCCGGTAGGCATACCCGATGCAATGAGCAAGGCTTGAGCGGGAATCCCTTTAAGACCCAGTAGCAAGACGAGCAGAAAACCGACCAGTGGACCTGCAATCAGGCGTAGTACCATACTGATGTATACGGCTGTCCGGCGCAAACGAAAGGGATATTGCACAATTTGTGCTCCCAAAGTAAGTAGAGCCACGGCAACCATCGACTGACTAATATATTTCAAAGGTTCAGCCAGTAAATTAGGCAACGGACTATGCAACAGATTTAGGAGCAAACCTAGTGCAAGTGCATAAGGTACAGGCATTTTCAAAAAATTAATTAAAATTTTTCGAGTGTTAGCCTTACCGTTCTGTACAACAAAAGTACCGTATGTAAATGTAACAAAGCTTTGAAAGGTCATAATCAGAGCCTGAACGGAAATGGCTAGCGGATCACCTTTGAACACTAACTGATTGATTGGTAGACCATAATTTCCTGAATTATCTAGCATTACACTGTTTGTAAAAGCTCCACGCATTCCAGGGCTGTATTTCAGCGATCTGGCGACGGTAGTACTGATTACGTACAGAATAGCTATGTACAAGGCATAAAAAAGTGAAACCTCACCCATGAGCATTAAAGAAATTTCCGAGTGATATAGACCCGTAAACACAACTGCGGGGGTGATATAATAAAAATTGATTTTAGCTAAGGTATACAAATCCAGTCGAAAATAATATTGCATGATACAACCAAAACCGATAAGTACAAAAATAGGTAAAACAACGTCCAAAAGAATGGTGCCGAACATGTCTGTTTCATCTTCTTTCTATTATGCGAATGTAAAGGCTGTTTCTTATAAATGCATGGGCATTTTCTCATTATACTGTGTAAATAGGTTAGACGTATAATAAAATTTTATAGTGGTTTTGGTAATCTGGACTGCAGCTATAGTGGTGTCTCACACATTAAATAAAAAAAGATAAAAAATCAGCTTAGAGAAACCGTTAATACATCTAGGGACGATTGAGCCCGGTGTTTACTATAAGGAGGAATCGCATCATGAAAAACACTTGGACAGCTTTACTAGCGTGTATACTGGTCTTGGGATTGGCAGCGGGAACCGCTGAAGCCAAGCAGGGACGCGGAAATGATCAGGGGAACAAACAGGAAGCAAAGACGTCTGTTAAAGACGGGAATGAAAAGAGCGGGGAAGAGCTAATCAATCCCCATGACTCAGACAATGATCAGTCCAAAAAACAAAAGGACAAAGCATCTGGTAAAAAGGATGAAAACAGTAAAAAAGACAAACACGCAGAAATCAGAAAAACTGAACCTGTTGCAGTAACGGATGATACATACGGGGGGTCCAAAGACCATAATGGTCACAAGGGACGCAACGGTTACAAGGGTCTGCTTCACGCGGTAGAAAATACGAAGGATAAGCCGGCAGGAGCGGTTATTGCGAATCTGCTGCTTACGAAATACCCGGACCGTTTGACTTCGGAGCAGGTTGCTGAACTCGAATTGATCCGGAATTCTGGTAAAGCACTGACTGAGGCAGCTGAGCTACTGGCTGAAAACGGAAATGTGACAGATGCCGTTTACATGCAGGAGGAGGCGGTACTGGCTAATGTGTCCGATCTGGACAGCTACAAAAAGCTGGGTGAATTCTCGAAGAAGGCCGGACGGCCGTCGGGTATGAAGCTGTTCGTGAATGGTGAAGAATACGACGCCAAACCGATTAACCGCAATGGGACCACACTTGTTCCGTTTAGAACAGCTTCCGAAGCTTTGGATGCAAAGGTTTCCTGGGATCCGAAAGAAAAGGCTGTTACTGTCACCCGTAACGGCGTGTCCGTCAAATTATTTGTTAACAGTCCGAAAGCATATATTAACGGTCAGCCGTATTCTATCGAGCAGCCAGCATCCATAGTGGATGGGACGACAATGGTACCTGTAAGGGTAATCGGAGAGGCCTTGGGGACAAATGTTAAATGGGAGCCTGAGAGCCAGTCCGTTGTTGTATACGAGCAGCCAACAACACCTGCATCAACATCATAACGTGCTGTAACAAATATTTTGTAAACAAAAAGGGCCCCTGACTAAATGTCAGGCCTTTTTGTTTTACCTTGCAATGAATGATTCCGTATTCTTTTTAATGGTGAGAGGATAGATAGCCTTCATGATACTACCAAGCTATTCGCATTATGTGCTGGTCATGTGTACAATTAAATAGAGAACACTGACAAAAGGGAGTGTTATAGATGGATTTAGGATTAACGGGAAAAACAGCTTTTGTTGCAGGTTCCAGTAAAGGACTCGGCAAGGCAAGCGCAAAGGAACTGGCACGTGAGGGTGCGAATGTCATCATTTCAGGACGGAACGAGGCAGAGCTTCAGCGGACGCAGGCGGAATTACTGGAAACAGCGAGTAGCCGAGTTGAATATGTAGTTTGCGATGTAACAAAACCAGAACATATCTCTCAGACCATCCGTCGTACAGTCGATTGGTTTGGCACTGTCGATATTTTAGTTAGCAATGCGGGTGGACCACCTGCTGGTACCTTTGATGATTTTACAGATGAAGTGTGGATGCAGGCCTTTGAACAAAATTTACTTAGTCATATCCGGTTGATCCGTGAGGTGTTACCCTATATGAAAAAACAACAAAGCGGTAGGATTTTAAATATTGCTTCTTCCTCAGTTAAGCAGCCAATTCCGGGACTAATCATTTCAAATACGCTACGTACTGGAGTCGCTGGATTGGCGAAAACATTGTCTCTGGAATTAGCTCCTCATAATATTCTGGTACATACTGTAGCACCGGGGAGAATTGCAACCGATCGCGTGCGTAGCTTGGACGAGCATCGAGCTGAGAAAACCCAGCAAACGACGGATCAGGTTCGAAAACAAGCAGAAGAGGGCATTCCATTGGGACGGTATGGAGAGCCTGAAGAGTTCGGTAAAGTTGTTGCTTTTCTGGCGTCTTCAGCTTCATCCTATTTGACAGGGAGCACCATCCTTGTGGATGGCGGAATGATTAAATCGTTATAAAATAAAGAAGCGTGCCAGCCTCAGGTTTAATAGGGGGCTGGCACGCTTCTTTAAAGTTTATTTAGGGAGTTGAAAATGTTCATTCAAGGACTGTTCAGCTCTCGCGGCCTGGAAGCTCACAACCCTCATCGGTACATACACCACCTGCATCCTGTTTGGACGAGCTGCCGCTTATCATGGTGAAAGGTGAGCGTTCATCCCATGCTTTTTGAAGCGCATCATGAAATACTTCCTCCGGCTGGGCACCAGAAACGGCAAATTTTCGATCAAATACAAAGAATGGCACACCCTGAACACCCAACTCAGCGCCTTCGGCTTCATCAGCTCTAACTTCGTCGGTAAAACGGTCACTGGCTAATATAGCAGCCGCTTCTTTTTGATCTAGACCAACTTCAGTAGCCAGCGCTGCCAGCACTTCATGATCCCCTGTATGCTTGCCTTCGATGAAAACAGCATGGAATAAGCGCTCGCTCAGCTCCAGCATTTTGCCTTGTGTTTGAGCCCAAAGTGTTAAGCGGTGAGCATCAAGAGAGTTCGTCGGCACCATGGCATGAATATTATACTCAAGACCCGCAGAGCGTGCATTTTCGTTCATTCGATCATTCATAGCCTGAGCCTCTTGCAGACTGACCCCATATTTAGCGGCTAGTTCTTCATTGATCGTTTTACCACTATCTCTCACAGCACCCGGGTTCAATTCGAAACTCTTAAATGTCAATTGCACCTCATTGTGATGTGGAAATTTCTGTAACACTTGCTCCAAACGGCGTTTACCAATATAACAGAACGGACACATATAATCAGACCAAACTTCGATATTCATCAGGGATAAGCCTCCATGTATACGTATTTTATTGTGTAACCGGGAGCATTGCTCCTCACTTTAGAATGTGTATAAAGGTGGAACTTCACTAGTTACAATAAGAATTATAAAGCTAAAGGATTTAACGTGCAAATAATTAATGCTTGTCAAAAAATTAATGCTGTGATATTTTATATGTGTAACCGGTTACACATTGGAGTTGAACCTACACTATGACAACAATTAAAGAAGTCGCCAGCTTTGCAGGGGTTTCCGTAGCAACCGTTTCCAGAGTTATCAATGAAACTGGATATGTGCATGAGGATACACGGCGAAAGGTTGAGGCTGCTGTGAAGCAGTTAAATTACAAGCCTAATGAAGTTGCACGTTCTTTGTATAAAAAGAAATCTAGATTAATCGGTCTTTTGCTGCCGGATATTACGAACCCTTACTTTCCCTTGTTAGCTCGCGGGGTAGAGGATCGAATGCAGGAAAATGATTTCCGGATTATTTTCGGTAATAGTGATGAAGATCGTCAAAAAGAATTGGATTACATGGATACTTTTGTTCAAAATAATGTCGTTGGTGTTATTTCTTCTACCAATGATCCCGATGCCGATTGTTACGCAAAATTGAAGATCCCGGTCGTTTTTCTCGATCGAACTTCCAGTGACAGCCTCTCCGTATATGCAGATGGAGCCCATGGTGGTTGCTTGGCTGCTCAAGAAATGGTTGCACGCGGCAGCAAACAAATTACAGTCATGCAGGGCCCTGCACATATTCGTCCAGCACAAGACCGTTTTCGCGGGGCGGTTGAAGAGCTTCAGCAATCCGGAATTGCTTACCATGTGGTCGAGACAACGTCCTTTTCGTTCAAGGAGGCCGAGTCGTGGGCCAAAGAGCTGTTTAGCAAGTATCCCGATACGGACGGAGTTATCGCAAGTAATGATATCGTGGCTACAGCGGTGATGCATGAGGCACATAGATTAGGAAAGAAAATCCCGGATGATGTTCAAATTATCGGGTTTGATGATATACCACTAAGTAGTTTGTTATTCCCGCCTTTGTCAACGATTCGACAGCCTGCTTATGAAATGGGCTGGGAAGCAGCAGGACTACTCATTCAGTTGATTGAGCATTCGCAAGTAACGAAGTCAAGTGTACCTAATCTTCATTCGAAAGTACTTACCTATTCAAGCATACAATTGCCCGTCAAATTTATAGAACGGGATACAACGAGAAGGGTGGATAATGATGGCTAAAATTTCGATTATCGGAAGCAGTTCTATGGATCTCGTAGTTACTTCGTCCAAACGTCCCGGTGCTGGTGAAACGGTATTGGGTGAAAGCTTCACAACCGTACCTGGAGGTAAAGGAGCCAATCAGGCAGTAGCCGCAGCACGACTCGGAGCCGACGTTACGATGATTGGACGTGTAGGGGATGATCATTTTGGGAAGCAGATTTTACGTAATTTTGAAGAAAATCATGTTCATACCGATTATGTGAAACCGGTTACACATATGGAAAGCGGTACAGCGCATATTATACTAGCTGAAGGCGATAACAGTATTGTCGTGGTAATAGCAGCGAATAATGAAGTGACGCCCGCCTATGTGGAAGAAGCGCTTGACGTCATCCGAAGTTCGGATATTGTGCTAATTCAACAGGAAATACCAACAGAAACGGTTGTTTACGTAAGCGAGATTTGTGCGAAATACCAGATACCCTTGTTGCTGAATCCAGCCCCGGCTCGTGAAGTAGAGGAAAGCGTAATTGCGAATGCGACCTACATTACGCCAAACGAGCATGAAGCTGCCATTATGTTTAAGGATTTAAGTCTTCAAGAAGCGCTGCGCAAATATCCCAACAAGCTGTTTGTGACTGAGGGCAGCAACGGTGTACGGTTCTTCGACGGAGAACAGGAAGTCGTGGTTCCTACTTATAAAGTAGAAGCTATTGATACGACAGGTGCAGGAGATACGTTTAACGCTGCTTTTGCAGTGGCTTTAGCTGAAGGAAATTCGCTGGCAGACAGTGTGAAATTTGCTAATCGTGCTGCGTCATTATCCGTTACCAAATTTGGTGCCCAAGGTGGAATGCCAACCCGTCGTGAAGTGGAGGAGCAAATATAATATGAAGAAACATGGAATCCTAAACAGTCATATATCCAAAATACTGTCGGATCTCGGCCACACTGACTATATTGTCGTGGCTGATGCTGGCTTACCTGTTCCTGAAGGCGTTACCAAAATTGATTTGGCCCTTAAACTGGGTGTTCCATCCTTTCAGGACGTCGTTGATGTCATTGCAGCAGATATGGTGATCGAAAAAGTAACGCTGGCCGAAGAAATCAAACAAGAAAATGAACAAGCATTACAGTATATTATGCACAACTTTGCAGGGGACCAATTAGAACAGCCACAGATTAGTAAGCAGGTTGCCGTCATTGAGTTTTGCTCTCATGAACAATTCAAGGAGCTGACCCGTTATGCAAAGGCGATCATTCGTACAGGAGAGGCTAAACCGTATGCCAATTGTATTTTGCAGGCAGGAGTTCATTTTGGATAAATCAATGTTGAATAAAAAGGAGGGTACAGCATGCAGATTCAAATGAAAGGAATTCACAAAGCCTTTGGAACCAATCAGGTACTGAGTGGTGTTCACTTTGATCTTCGTGAAGGAGAAGTACATGCCCTCATGGGTGAAAATGGTGCAGGCAAATCAACGCTGATGAATATTCTAATCGGACTGCATCGGCGAGATGAGGGAACGATCATCATTGACGGCCAGGAAACCTATTTTGCTGACCCCAAAGAAGCGGAGCAAAAAGGAATTGCTTTTATTCATCAGGAACTGAATGTGTGGCCGGAGATGACTGTGCTGGAAAATCTGTTTATCGGCAAGGAAATGACATCCAAGTGGGGCTTACTAGATAGCTCCAAAATGAAAGCGCTAGCAAATGAACAATTCAGCAAGCTTTCGGTAAACCTTCCATTGAACGGTGAAGCAGGCGAGTGTTCAGTGGGTCAACAGCAGATGATTGAAATTGCCAAAGCACTCATGACAGATGCTAAAGTTATCGTGATGGATGAGCCGACAGCCGCCTTAACCGAACGGGAAATTCAGAAGCTATTCGAGGTTATTACTTCCTTGAAAAAAGTTGGTGTTTCGATTGTGTATATTTCACATCGGATGGAGGAAATATTCGCGATCTGTGATCGGATTACCATCATGCGTGATGGGAAAACGGTGGATACTCAGGCGATTCCCGATACGAATTTTGATGAGGTTGTACGGAAAATGGTAGGTAGAGAGCTGACTGAACGCTACCCGGTAAGAACGCCTGCTTTGGGAGAAGTGGTGCTGGAGGTCAAAAATGCTTCGCATAAAGGGTTGTTTGAAAATGTGAATTTCACTGTACGATCTGGGGAAATTGTAGGTTTTTCAGGCTTGATGGGCTCGGGACGGACCGAGATCATGCGTGCGTTATTTGGACTGGATGCTTTGGATCGTGGTGAGATTCATGTGCGTGGAAAAAAGGTGTCTATTCGTAAACCGGATGATGCAGTGAAACTAGGGATTGGCTTCATTACAGAAGACCGAAAAGATGAGGGTTTGGTGCTGGATTTTTCTATCCGGGAAAATATGGTACTGCCGAATCTGTTCAGTTTTACTTCAAAAGGATTTATTTCAGGTAAAAAAGAGGTAGATTTTGTTAACACTTTAATTAAGCGCTTACAAATCAAAACCCAATCGGGCGAAACAACGGTTCGCAGTTTGTCAGGTGGTAACCAGCAAAAAGTGGTTATTGCCAAATGGGTAGGTATTGGTCCGAATGTACTTATCCTTGACGAACCGACGAGAGGTGTGGATGTGGGAGCCAAGCGGGAAATTTACCAGTTGATGAACGAGTTGACCGAACGTGGAGTCGCGATTATCATGGTATCCTCGGAACTCCCTGAGGTACTCGGCATGAGCGATCGTATTGTCGTAGTGCACGAGGGAAAGATCAGCGGAGAGCTGAGCAGGGAAGAAGCCACACAAGAAAATATTATGACGCTAGCTACAGGAGGACAGTAATATGACAACTATGAATGAATCAAAAAGCAGCAAAGGCTTTCAAATGTCACAAATCACACAGAAGCTTGGCCCATTGTTGGGGCTCATTATTTTGGTAATCATTGTATCGGTCTTAAATCCCAGCTTTTTGGAACCGCTTAATATTTTGAATTTATTGCGCCAGGTATCCATTAATGCGTTGATTGCGTTCGGTATGACCTTCGTTATTCTCACAGGCGGAATTGATTTGTCAGTCGGCTCCATATTAGCACTATCCAGTGCGTTTGTCGCAAATATGATGCTGGCCGGGTTCGATCCTATTTTGGCGATTATCATCGGTTGTGCATTGGGTGGCGTGATGGGGATGGTCAACGGCTTGATGATTACGAAAGGTAAAATGGCACCGTTTATTGCTACACTAGCAACCATGACTATTTTCAGAGGATTGACACTCGTTTATACCAACGGTAACCCTATTACAGGACTCGGAGACAGTCTGGTATTTCAATTGTTCGGACGTGGCTATCAGTTCGGTATTCCGGTTCCAGCGATTACGATGCTCATTACCTTTGCTGTTCTATGGATCATTTTGCATAAAACACCATTCGGACGCAAAACGTATGCCATTGGTGGTAACGAGAAGGCTTCAATTGTATCTGGTATTAAAGTACCGCGTGTAAAAATCTGGATTTATTCTCTGGCTGGAATGCTTTCCGCGTTGGCGGGAGCTATCTTGACTTCACGTTTGAACTCGGCGCAACCTACAGCAGGTACTTCTTATGAATTGGACGCCATTGCGGCTGTCGTATTAGGTGGAACAAGCCTCTCGGGAGGACGCGGACGAATCGTAGGTACATTAATTGGTGTGCTTATCATCGGTACGCTAAACAATGGCTTGAACTTGCTGGGGGTTAACTCATTTTATCAAATGGTGGTAAAAGGGATCGTCATCGCTATTGCTGTATTGATTGACCGTAAAAAATCCGCATAATACACCTAATCTGCGTAGAAGGAGACACATAAATATGAAAAAGCTTACATTAATCATGACTGCCTTGCTGCTCCTGCTCATGACAGGGTGTTCCTTGGAACCGCCCGAATGGGCGAAACCTAAAGCGGCCGCGAACCTGAAGGACATTAAAATCGGCTTGTCGATCTCAACACTGAATAATCCATTCTTCGTCTCTCTCAAAGACGGAGTTGTGGCAGAGGCCAAAAAACAAGGAATGCAGGTCATTGTTGTGGATGCACAAAATGATTCGGCGAAACAAAGTAATGACGTGGATGATCTGATTCAACAGGGAGTAAACGCGTTACTCATTAATCCGACAGATTCTTCGGCCATTTCCACTGTGGTACAGTCAGCGAATGCATTGAACATCCCGGTTATTACACTGGATCGTTCTGCTGACAAAGGCGATGTAAAAGCACTCGTCGCTTCAGACAACGTAGAGGGAGGACGAATGGCTGCCCGATATGTGATTGATCAAGTTGGAAAAGGTGCCAAGGTGATCGAGCTGGAAGGTGTTCCAGGAGCATCCGCTACCCGTGAACGTGGGAAAGGCTTCCATGAAGTAGCAGATAAGGATCTGAAAGTCATAGCTAAACAATCGGCCGATTTTGATCGGACCAAAGGTTTGAACGTGATGGAAAATCTGCTGCAAGGCAACCCGGACGTTCAGGCAGTATTTGCCCACAATGATGAAATGGCGTTGGGTGCGATCGAAGCAATCCAAAGCTCAGGTAAGAACATTCCAGTCATCGGTTTTGACGGTAACGAGGATGCGCTTAAATCAATTAAGGAAGGGAAACTGACAGCCACCGTAGCTCAGCAACCCGAGCTTATTGGTCAATTGGCGGTGCAGGCAGCCAAGGATGTACTTCAAGGTAAAACCGTGAAAACATCCATTCCCGCTAAGCTGGAGTTAGTGGATCAATCGAAATAAAAAGGACGCTTGACCTAACATATTAAGCTATTCGGACTGATGCTGTAATGCGCATCAGTTCTTTTTTTTGGCTATTCTACGATGACGATACATACACATAAATGGAAGTTTTTTATTTTTGTATTGTAAGAACAGACGGTAAAAGATAGAATAACAATTATATGATAATGAGAATCACTATCATATTATGAATTGTATATATCTAAGGAGGACGTATATTGTGCAACAAAGGTACAGATTAAAACGGGAATCCACGTTTTGTCTTGTGGTTCTTTTGATGGTTGTATTGAGTGCATGTGGAAACGCAGCTAGCAACAACCAGACAAATGACAAGACCAGCACTAATGATCCTTCCGGACAATCCAAAACGGTTGTCATGCGCGAATATACTGATGCTACTGGTAATAAGATCAGTATCCCTGCAAATCCACAGCGAGTTGTCACGACACAATATTTGGATGCTATGCTGGCCTTGGGAGTTAAGCCTGCAGGTGCTGCTTCCCACTTGTTGGAAGGCGACTATTTAAAAGGTAAGATTGACGGAGTTGCGGATATTGGGAACCCGACAAATGTAGAAAAGGTGCTGGAGTTACAACCGGACCTGATCATCACAACAGAATATACCACGCCAGAAGTGAAGGAGCAGCTGGAGAAAATTGCTCCAACCGTGGTCGTTTCGTTTGGAGATGGCGACTTATTTGAGCAACTGCGGAATGTCGCAGCCGTGCTGGGTAAGGAGAAGGAAGCCGAGCAGTGGATCGCTAGTTTCAACAAAAAGGCTGAAGAAGGTCGAAAGAAGCTGGCTGGAAAATTCAAAAAAGATGAAACGGTTACGATTTATATGGCCTACGATAAGAATGTGTTAAGGGTATACGGAGCGCGGAATGTAGGACATGTTATTTACCGTTCACTGGAATTGAATCCTCCTGAGTACATACGCCAGAAGCTGGCGAAGGACCCGAGATTTAATTATGTTTATGATGTTATTTCAATGGAAAAGCTGCCTGAACTATCAGGAGACCGAATTATTATGCTGGTTTATGATGAAGCGAGCAAGGACGGAATGCTTAAGCAAATTGAACAAAGTGCACTGTGGAGAAATCTTCCGGCTGTCAAGAACCACAAAGTGTATTTCATCAAAGCAGATCCGTGGTTTACGTACTCACCGCTAGCCGTTGACCAATCTCTGGATGAGGCCGTTAAAATGTTTTCCGTTGATCCGAAGTGATCAGTTCAATTGAAATTAGAAAGGAGAAGTCATGACTATGCTTAGACGGTTTTTTGAATACTACCGTCCTTACCGGACTTTGTTCATCATTGATTTCTCTTGTGCCTTGCTGGCAGCACTGCTGGAGTTAGCTTTTCCGCTTGCAGTCAACCGGGTGGTCGATGATTTGCTACCCAGTGGGAACTGGAAATGGATTTTATATGCCTGTCTAGCTCTACTCGGTATTTATGTCATAAGTGCTGCGCTGAATTACGTAGTTACCTATTGGGGGCACAAGCTGGGTATTAACATCGAATCGGACATGCGTAAAAAGCTATTTGATCGGGTACAAAAGCAATCTTTTCGCTTTTTTGACAATAACAAAACAGGGCATCTCGTTTCCCGTATGACCAACGACCTGATGGATATTGGGGAAATTGCCCACCACGGACCCGAAGATTTGTTCATCGCGTTGATGACACTGGGGGGAGCCTTTGGTATCATGCTCAGCATTAACTGGAAGCTGGCTGTACTGACTTTCATCATTGTACCCCTCATGATTTACTTGTCTCTTTATTTCAGCCGTAAAATGTCTGCTGCTTTCCATCGTATGTTTTCTGATATTGCGGATTATAACGCTCGCATTGAAAATAATGTCAGCGGGATTCGCGTTGTTCAAGCGTTCTCCAACGAAGCACATGAAATGGAACGTTTTGCTGAGAATAATGGACGTTTTCGTAAAACGAAGCTGATCGCGTACCGGATTATGGCCTGGAATTCCTCGATTAGTTTTATACTAATGAAGCTGGTTTCATTGTTTGTGCTTGTGTGTGGAACATGGTTTGTTATCGAAGGACAGATGACCTACGGGGAATTTATCGCATTTGTGATGCTGTCTAATGTATTCCTGGGGCCAATTAAACAAATTAATTCTGTCATCGAAACGTATCCGAAAGGGATTGCCGGCTTCCGACGGTACCTGGATTTGCTGGAAAGTGAATCGGATGTAGAAGATCTGCCTGGGGCCAAGGCGGTTAGCCATCTTAATGGAGATATTCAATTTGCAGGTGTAACGTTTGGTTACGAAAGCAAAGATAAGGTATTACGCAAAGTAGACCTATCTATCCATGCAGGTGAAACCGTAGCACTTGTAGGTCCTTCAGGAGCAGGTAAAACGACACTTTGCAGTTTGTTGCCTCGCTTCTACGATGTTGAGGAAGGTAGCATTACCATTGATGGGATGGATATCCGTGAAATGAAGCTGGATTCGCTGCGATCCATGATTGGTATCGTACAGCAGGATGTATTCCTCTTTGATGGAACGATTCGTGAAAATATTGCTTACGGTAAGCTTGATGCTTCGGAAGAAGAAATCTGGGATGCTGCTCGTCGAGCTCAGATTGAAGACCTTGTTCGCTCATATCCGGATGGTCTGGGTACAATGATCGGTGAGCGAGGTGTAAAGCTCTCCGGTGGTCAAAAGCAACGTTTGTCTATTGCCCGGATGTTCCTTAAAAATCCGCCTATTCTCATTTTAGATGAAGCGACATCAGCGTTGGATACAGAGACAGAAGCCGCGATTCAGCAGGCGCTGACAGAGCTTTCCCAAGGTCGCACGACACTCGTTATCGCCCATCGTCTGGCAACAATCAAAAATGCTGACCGCATTATCGTAGTTGCAGATCAAGGAATTGCCGAGCAAGGCAGACATGAAGAGTTATTGGCAGTAAAAGGAGCGTATAGTCGCCTGCACCAAGCTCAATATGGAACGTAAATAGGCCGATATGACACCGTAAATAGAGAGAGGAAGATTGGGCTTGACAAAGAAAATGTGGATTGTGATGATGCTTCTGTCAGTCATTTTAGTTCTTACCGCCTGTAGTGGAAACGTGAAGCAACCGGATGAAAAGCAGAATCAAACTTCTAGTGAACAAAAGTCAGAGGAAATGAAAACAGTCAAAACGATTCATGGAGATATTAAGATTCCGGTTCACCCTCAGCGGATTGTAGTTGATATGTACCAGAATGATTTACTAGCACTAGGGATTAAACCTGTGGGAAGTGTTAAATATTATCTGGATAATCCGTTTTCGAAGGAGATTGTGCAGGGCATTGCAAGCATTGGAGATCGCGGCAGCGTATCCATTGAAACAGTATTGACTCTGGAGCCTGACTTGATTCTAATTGGTTCCAAAGATGCTTCTGAATATGAAAAATATAGTAAAATTGCTCCGACCATCGTCATTCCTTATGGAACGTATAAGAATGTGCATGAGGAACTGACAGCTTTTGGTGAGCTACTTGGAAAAGAACAGGAAGCCAAAACATGGCTTGCCCAATACGATCAGCGGATGCAGGCTGCACGTGACAAGCTAAAGGGTATTATTCAGCCTGAGGATACGTTCACCGTAATGGAAGCTTCGGATAAAGAATACTATGTATATGGTGATAATTTTGGCAGAGGAGGACAGGCCGTATACAGAGGACTCAATTTGACACCTCCGCCGCTTGTCCAAAAAGAATTATTAGGTGAGACTCAATGGAAGTCGGTGTCAAAAGAAGTCATTAATCAATATGCAGGCTCTTATATCTTTCTGACGGTTAACAAGGATTTGAGAGGTTACAAAGGAGACAGCATATGGAAATCACTGAATGCGGTCCGGCAAGGTAAGGTTTTTGAGCTTCAGGAGGATCGATATTGGTACTTCGACCCGATTGCCATTGTAGGACAAGCTGAGGAAATCGCAGATATGATCGTCCAGCGGAATAAAGAGAACGCCGCACAGAAGTAGTCGTTTCGGTGTTGTTCGCAGCCCTTTGGTATTTATGCCGAAGGGCTTTATTTTTTCACAATAGGGTAGAGCATTAGGCACTCCTCGAAATTTGCTATTGAAGCTATTGCCACATTAATTTACAATAGTAAAGATTGCGTGATAATAATTCTCATTATCAACATCATCTTCAACACAGTTCGTGATAGCTACATACTATTCAACAGTAAGGGTGAACAATAGTTATGAAATTATCAGAATCATCAGATGGCCCCGCTCAAAGTAAACATAACCAGTCGCCGACTCAATTCCACTCGCGACCTTGGGCGGCTACGCTTATCCTGACAGTTGGGCTTGGAATTTTAGCGTTCGGTATCGCGCTATCCCTATCTTTTGGTGCAGCCTCTATTAGGCTAGAAGAGGTATGGAACGCTGTTTTTCATTTTAAACCCGAGTTGCAAAACCATCAAATTATTTGGGAAATCCGTCTACCTCGAATTCTGGGAGGGGTTTTAATCGGTGTTTGCTTTGCCGTTGCAGGTGCAATTATGCAAGGAATGACTCGAAATCCACTTGCTGACTCGGGCTTGCTTGGACTGAACTCGGGAGCCAGCTTGGCGATGGCGATTTGCTTTGCACTTTTTCCGGGTTCTTCTTTTTTACAATTAATGTTGTATTCCTTCGTTGGTGCAGCTCTGGCTGTTGTGATGGTATATGGTACAAGTTCTATATCCAAATCAGGTCTCACGCCAGTTCGTCTTGTATTGGCGGGTGCAGCTGTCACGGCATTGCTGTCTGCCTTAGGAGATGCGATCAGTTTGTACTTTAATGTTGGACAGGATTTGGCTTTTTGGTATGCCGGAGGGCTTAGTGGAACCAAGTGGGTTCAGCTCGGTATAGTTTTGCCTTGGGTTGTGGCAGCTTTTATCGGCGCTCTCATGTTGTCGCGCTCCATTACGCTGCTTAGTCTGGGAGACGAAATTGCATTGAGTCTTGGTCAGCGAACTGGGGTGGTAAAGGTAGTCGGGATGATTCTTGTTCTGATTCTGGCGGGTGCAGCAGTGTCATTGGTTGGCTCTATAGGTTTTGTGGGATTGATTATTCCCCATATAACCCGCAAGCTGGTTGGCGTCGATTATCGCTGGATTATTCCGTGCTCGGCCATTATGGGAGCTTTACTCATTGTGTTTGCCGACCTGGCAGCCCGTATGATTAATGCGCCTGAGGAGACACCAGTGGGTGTACTTATTGCCTTAATTGGGGTTCCGTTCTTCCTTTATCTGGCACGTATGGAAAGGAGGGCACTGTAAAATGAATAACGTTACGAATGGGGCTATTGCCAAAGCTAGTCATCGTAAAAAAATCCATGATTGGATGGTTGTTGTCATTCTGCTCATATTGCTCATTGCTGCGTTCACCATAAGTGCAAATACGGGAACCATCCGGCTTTCGCCAATGGAGCTATTTAGAACTTTATTTGGGCAAGGGACTCCACAGCAGGAATTAATCCTATTTGAATTCCGATTGCCACGAATGGTTATTTCCCTTCTAATCGGTGCAGGCCTCGCTGTTTCTGGCTGCATTATGCAGGGAGTTTCGCGTAACGGTCTAGCGGACCCTGGTATTCTGGGGATTAATGCGGGCGCCGGGCTGATGGTCATGCTGTTTGTATTGCTTTTTCCATCAATGCAAACTACAAATTCATTGTTTTTACTTCCCGCTCTTGCGCTGATTGGATCAGGAGCAGCTGCTATTCTGATCTACGCGCTTTCTTACAAGAAAGGCGAAGGAATTTCCCCAACAAGGCTACTGCTGAGCGGGATTGGTGTAGCGGCGGGTATCAGTGCTGCGATGATCATTATGACTCTTAAGCTGACACCTGAAAGCTACACGTTTGTAGCTAATTGGTTAGCAGGAAGCATCTGGGGCTCAAACTGGAAATTCGTAATGGCTCTGTTGCCTTGGCTGATTGTATTACTTCCTTTTGTATACTACAAAGCAAATGTGATGAATGTGCTTAATCTGGGGGATCAGACCGCATCGGGGTTGGGTACACCTATCGAAAAGGAACGTATTCTCCTTCTGGCTGCTGCGGTTGGATTGGCCAGTTCTAGTGTTTCGGTTAGTGGCGGTATCGGCTTTGTCGGTTTGGTGGCTCCACATTTGGCGAGAAAGCTGGTGGGCCCGAAGCATAAAATGTTGCTGGTAACCTGTGCTTTAGTCGGAGCACTCCTGGTACTTGTAGCGGATACGATCACACGATCTTTACCTTTACAGAAAGAAATTCCGACAGGTTTGATTGTAGCCATTCTTGGTGCGCCATACTTCTTATATCTGCTGAGTCGCTCCAAAGGGTAACATCCGAAAGAGTACTACCTGTCAATTAAAGGCTACACACAACAAATAACCTTCAACACCACTAAGGAGAAGTGGGGCTGAAGGTTATTTTTTCATTTGATTAGCAGCCTTTCATCTTAACGGGAAGTATTCAAGGCATGAGAGGTTTGATGCAGCTCTCTGATCATTTTATGCAACGTGTAATTTTCCTGACGTGTCACGCCGTGTTGATTTTCCTGAACCAGCAATTGATGGATGTTTCGTTTTAGAATTTCACTTCGACGTTCCAGCATTTCGGTACTCATAAATAAATGAACACTCCCTTTGTCATGAATAAACCTACATTTTTGAAATGAGCATAGGTCGAATATAAGGTTGCCTTTCGACTTCTTTAAGTATATCGTGCTGAATGATCAAGGGAAAACGGAGCTAGACTGCAAATTACTTTTTCTCATCATCCATGCCGTGTCGACAGCGACTCACCCCATGAGTTCTTAGATATACTTCCTGATGCTGGCGATAACAAGGGATTAGGGGCAATTAACTTAATGTATATAATTTGACTGTCTCATGTTTTCTGATTTAAAGGCTATCATGGGGAGTTGGGGTTCTTGTGTGGAACATGACGGTTGGACAGCTCGAATAATAGATCATTCGATTTGTGTTCAATATGAACATACAGTTGCGATAACAGAGGATGGTCCTCAAATTCTGACACTGCTATAAAGTAGTAGTGCCTTTCTGGTTACTGGCGAACAAAATTATAACGAATATGAACCGCATTTATGCGTTTTTTTAATGCTAAATGCTTTCGCTCGGCTGCTAAATAAGGGGGAAAACGCTCTATTTACCCTTGAAAAGCGTTTAAAAAACAGCGTATAATATAAATTATACGCTGTTTAGGTTTAAAACGACTTTTGGAATCTCTTCTGCGTAAGATGTCGATTGAATTGTCGATAAAAATAAGACGAAAATGATCGTTTTACAGTATATTTCGGAATATGAACTGAATTGGAGGCGAGCGGGATGAAAAAAGAGTTGCGACATGTGGAGCTCGATACAACAGAAGAAATTGATGAAATATATACTGAGGAGCTGGAAGCTTTTTTGATTTGGATGAAGGATGCTGGATATACGATACATACGCAAAAAAATTA
This sequence comes from Paenibacillus sp. 1182, assembly GCF_017833915.1. Classification (NCBI taxonomy): domain Bacteria; kingdom Bacillati; phylum Bacillota; class Bacilli; order Caryophanales; family Paenibacillaceae; genus Paenibacillus; species Paenibacillus sp. 1182. Next base: position 472,075 of record NZ_JAFICR010000001.1, read on the forward strand.
TATAGGGGATGTGAAGCAGTTTTTACGCACGTTGCGTGATAAACCACTCGATCAGGTGAAGAAGATTCATGTTATGTCGTATTTGTCTAAAGCGCGGGAGGGAGGAGCCGGAGATAGTACGCGGAACCGGAAGCATGCAGCGGTGAACAGTTTTTTTAAAGCGCTACAGGAATTTGAGTTATGCAGCACAAATCCGGCAGCGGGAATTAAAAAAGCAAAGACTGAAAAGAATCGTATGCCCGTCTATCTGGATGAAAAGGATATTCATCCGTTTTTGCTCGCGGTGGAGGGGAAATATGCAAATCGTAATATGGCAATTTTTCTGCTGATGGTCTACATGGGATTGCGGGTGGGGGAGGTTCACTCATTGAATGTCTCGGATTACAGTCGAGAAAGACGTACCTTAGATGTGTTCGGTAAAGGACGTAAGTGGCGTACTCTCCCGGTACCGGAAGCCGTGTGTGATTTTGTGGAGCATGCGTTGGAGGAAAGATTGACGCCGTGGAGAGGTAAAGAGGATGCGATGTTTGTATCCCAAAAAGGTCGCCGTCTGGCAGTGCGCACCATTCAACAGATCGCTACAGAAACGTTCGAAAGATTCCAGCAAGATAAGAGTATAGAACGCCGGGAGGCTTATTCCAGCCATAAGCTGAGACATACATTTGCGACAATGCTATTGCGTAAGGGAGCAGATCTGCGTACCGTACAGGAGCTGCTAGGGCATTCATCCATTCAGACAACCACAGTATACACACATGTCACTGATCGGGAAAAAGAAAAAGCAATGGATAAGCTGGATATTCAGATACCAATATCAGGATTATAAGTACAGCGTGAAAGTTGAGATTAAATGAAAATGAGTTTACATAATAATAATTATGTAAACTCATTGGGCAGAATTACATCCTGACTTGAAAATCACATCAACGGCATTAGGTCATTACAATCATGAACGTAGTATTCTTTTTCATAGCGTTAGTCTTGTTTTTGATTGATTTGTTCCAAATGATGCCGCAAATGCTGAATATAATCGTCAACTAGCCACTGTAATGTTTCGGTGGAGTGGTCATCTTTTTGAAATCTTTTCTTAGAATCGAATGATGTACATGAGTTTAAAACATTTATGATTTGCTTATTCAATAGTTTCCATAGATGTATGACATCCACGTAAGAGAACACTTCCTGATACTGATTAGCTGCCACCCATTCATTTTGCGCATACGATTCAATTTTGATAGGGGATGTTGAATGCTTAATCATGATAAATCTTCGATGATTATTAGAAGCGGAGTCGCATAGATGTCCTAGTATTTCTTTTTTGGACCATTTCTCCGAGAACGGTTTGGCATTAAATTCATGTTCTGTGATCGAAAAAATTCTTTTTCATAATCCTCGATGATTCTCGCCAGTTCTTCAACAGCATTCTTCAATAGACTAGCCTCCTTATTTTAATGATCGTCTTATGATTAGCATTAGAATAATTCAAAATAAGCTGGAAAGAAATGGTTAATTAAAGGTTAGTATGATATTGCCTTGACGAAAGCTAACACAAATTTATTTAAAGAAATAAATTTGAACCTGGTACTATGGTAGTTAATTTAAATGAGGACGTTCTCATGAAAGAAGAACATCCCTATCAATTTTTGGAATCCTACAAATCTAAGCATAAGATGCCTTTGTATCCTAACGTTAGAATGATAACAAAAGTGATTATTCGATGAGTGCCGGATTGAGTAATACAAATAAGAGGGAAACCGTCTAGTTTACATAATATATATTATGTTTTCCGTTGGTAGAATCTGCAAGTGGATCGCTCTTGTTAAGTGTCCGCTTGCAGATTCAAGTTTCACTGACAATATAAAAATAGCTTATTTTTCAGTTGAGAATATACCCGTGCGTCTACATTTCATTTTCTGGGGGAGATTCGATCATCACTCCTTCGACATGCTTGCGTCTCAGCAGTTTCCGTTTTTTGCGGTTTTCCTTGGTTTCTAAAACAATATCCAGATCATAGTCGTCAGGATACAGTTCAGTAGCAGCGATGTGAAGGACGAGCCTCTTTTTGTTAATGCTCAGTTTTTGTCCTTGGATCAAAATTCCGACATTCCCCCGTTCATCCTCGGTTTTGTATACAATTCCAGTTCGATCCAGGTAGCCTACATAAACACTATCACCAAGGGCAAATGGCTTGGTTTTGAGAGGAAGTTCTTGTTTCCTCCGTTTTGTGGCTGTATCGTCAAAAGCCGCTTTTTTAGGAAGAGACTTATTTGCATCATCAGACATTTCATCATCAACACAAGGGGGAATAACAAACGATTCCTGTGTATTTTGAGATGCTCTGCCCGCAGAAATGGCCTCGGAACGCTCGATAATACGTGTCCACATGCCCAGCTTCAGGGCAATTGCATATGCGTAGCTTTCTCCGGCCTCTCCAATGCGAAGTCGGTACAAAGGCTGTAGCGTTTCGGTATCAAACTCCATACGAGCATTCTGAAATCCCGGTGTATTTTCAGCAAAATGCTTAATTTCGCTAAAGTGCGTTGTAGCCACTACTGTCGCCCGGCGACGATGGAATTCTTCTAGCAACGCGATAGAGAGACCTACTCCTTCTCCCGGATCGGTGCCGGATGCCATTTCATCAATCAGGATCAGAGTAGAGTTGCCTGTTGTCTCTAATATGCTAATCATGTTGCGGATGTGTGCAGAAAAGGTGCTCAAAGCATGTTCAATGCTTTGCCCATCCCCGATGTCTACCACAATTTCCTCGAATACAGCCATTCGGCTGCCATGCAAAACAGGTACCAGTAGCCCCGATTGCACCATTAGTGTTAAAAGACCGACGCTTTTGAGGGCCATCGTTTTTCCGCCTGTGTTCGGTCCGGTGATGATGAGTGAGGAATATCCTTCGCCAATTGAGAAATCAAGCGGCACCATGGTATGGGACATCAACGGGTGACGTGCACCTTGGATGTCTATAATCCCGTTAAGGTTAAGTTCGACAGGGATAGCATCCAGAGTCATGGCGTATTTGGCTTTTGCCAATAAAAAATCCAATACACCTACTGTCTCTGTATTGATGCTTAGTTCCCGGTTGTATGACTCAGCCATTGCCGTCAGGTCTCCCAGCACTTTCATTTCTTCTTTTGATTCTTCTGCCATGTTCGCGCTCTGATCGAATTGCAGATTCGTAATCTCGGCAGGTTCAACGTAAACCGTTTGACCACTTCCTGATTCATCCAGTACATTACCTTTCACTTGTTTACGGAATTCTTTTTTGATTGGAAGCACGTAACGGCCATTGCGCTGACTAATCATATTTTCTTGCATAATGGATCGGTGACGGCTGGTGAGAGAGTCAAGTTTTCTCTTGATACGTTCTTCAGTAACCGCAATTTTTTTGCGAATTTTAGCTAGTTCTTTACTGGCCATATCCGTCACACGTCCCGAATGAATACATCTTTCGATTTCGGATAAAAGTGGCTCCATGCTATACATGGAAGATGCATAAGCGCTGACGGTTGGAGCAGCGTCCGCCTTGGAATGCATATATTTTATCAGTTGAATACAGCTTCGAATGAATTGAGCCATATGAGAAAAATCACGCTCGCTGAACATATACCCGGTTCCGAGCAGTTGAAGAATGTGCTCCATACCTTCCAACGAAGGAACAGGAACGCTTGCTCCGTGGCGAATGATCTGTAACGCTTCGTTCGTTTCGTCAAGACGAATCTTAATGGTACGGATATCAGTAATTGGCCGCATAGTAGCAGCGTGACGCTTACCCAGGTAAGAAAAAGCACATTCAGAAACTCTTGTTTTAATTTGATCATATTCCAAACGCAGCATTGTAGTTTCGTTCATGAATAAATCTCTCCTTTGGTTGTGTGGTGTAAGGATTTAGAAAACCTTGCTGTTAAAATAAAAAAGGGCGGAGAATGAACAAAACGTTCATTCTCCGCCCTTAAGGAAAGAGGGAATTTATCTTCAAATAAGCCTGTTATTCAACTTTTGTAGTTCCGAGTTCCGTGTTTCCAATTCATTCACGCAATAGTTCTTTGCTAAGCTATTGGGATCGTGAAAGGAAGACGTTTAAAGGGAAGTTACAAAATCTGAAAACAAAAAAACCGCGCTGAACACAGCACGGAATAGAGCCTGGATGAAGATAATCCCGAAGGCGATTTATGATATCCGCATGTTCTTAACTAATATCAGGGTAACAACACGGCAACAAACAAACCTGTCCCCGAAGGGTACAAGCGCCTGATGATACTCCCTGAATATGCAATTGCTTAGTTAAGAACATTCACCGACATCAAAATCTCTCCCTTAATTGAAGATATAACCATACTATACGATTGGACAGGCGTTGAAGTCAAGTCCGACTTCTTTAATACGCTACAATGGTGATCCTTATATTAACATAACGTATATTATGTAAACTATATATCTAATAAAGCTTTGTTATCTTTTAAATGACAATGAGAAGGATATTCAACAGGCTATTAACCGCCTTGTCCAAGGTAGAACGGTCATTGCTATTGCTCATCGCCTCAAAACGATACGAAACGTAGACCGTATTGTAGGATTGGACAAAGGAATGGTCGTGGAGCAGGGACAACATGATGAGCTGTTGGATGATAACGGCCTGGATGCACGATTGTGGAAAAGACAGCATGAAGGAAGAGAGTCATAATCCGTCTGAAATTATGATACAAACATTAAGAAACCGCCCCGGAGGATGGCATATCACCTCTCCAGGGGCGGTTTCTTGTGCTGCTATTCAGAATCATCGGCTATGACAGCTTGTACAGGCCGCCTGTCACGAAGCAATGGTAACAACAGCGTCGCTCCGACCAAAAACAAGCCGGCGCTCACGGTATATACGGTGTTCAGGGAGGATTCGTGTTTGAGTGTTCCGCCGATACTCATACCGACGACCATCATCCCGGAGAACAGGGGAGAGAGGGCACCACCGACGCGGCCGATAAAAGCAGCTTCGGCATTTTTCATCATCATCGTGTTGATACCGATATGAATGCAAGGATAAAATAAGCCGCTGAAAACTTGTAGTGCCATTGTCAGCACAATATTGTGCGACCATCCGACTCCAAAGGTTGTCAGTGTGCTGACCAAAAGTCCGGCCACCAGCAGCAATTGCGGCTGTACTTTTTTGGCAACCCCCATAATCAGGCCACCTCCCACCAGCATAGCCGCTCCGTTCGCCATTAATGGCCATTGCAGGAATTCCTTGTTTTGTCCAAGGTTCTCGATGGCGACAAAAACCATTAATGGTTGAATAAGTCCAACCGCAAGCCCAATTACGGTAAATGTTCCCCCAAGCGTGCGAAGTGTGCGGTTATTCCATACATAACGTACTCCTTCTTTAAGCTCTTGAATGAAATGAGTGGGTTGATCATCTATCTCAAGTGCTTGTTCATCTTGTGGAATACGAGTCAGGACAAGCGCCGAGATGAGAAACAATATTCCGGTTATAGACATTGAAATGAAAATTCCAAAGTGTTGATAAATAAATGTACCGATAACAGGGTCTATAACCATAAATAATGCCATGAGAGATTGAAAAAGGGCCATCACTCCCTGTAGCTGTTCTGGTGCTACATGCTGCTTAAATATCTTCATCGCAGACGGCTGAGAAAATTGAGATAGAATGGCCGAAAAGAAAGTAGACAGCAAAAGTACTTGCCATGACCCGTACCATAATGCCAACAAGACAATAAAAATAGAGGCCGCGGATAGCAAATCGCAACTAATCATAGTCCGTTTGGGCCGCCAACGGTCCGCAAATGTTCCTCCAATGATAGCGAACAGAAAAATAGGCATGAATTCAGCAACCGAAATGAGCGATACGTAGACGGGATCATTATGAGTCAAATCTGTTACATACAAAAGTATGGCAAAGTTGCGCACCCAAATGCCCAAATTTAGCAGCGCATTGGAGGCGATAATGGTCCTTATATATGGATTTTTAAACAACAACAAACTCTCCTTTCCTGTTTTCAAGGCGCAACCCCTTGGGATATTGTTTTATATAAACAAAATTTATTTTTGTCTATATAATAATAGATAATATAATAAATTAACTACTGTTTAGTCAAATGTTTTTTGAAACCAAGAAGAAAGTAGAGCATGGAAATAAAGAGGCCAATGATCCTTAAGGACGTGAATTAGAATAGTGATAAAAGTACTCACTTTAAACTTGCGAGTTGGTAATAATATCTAATCAAAAAAATAACATAATATATATTATGTTAACTAAATTGCTTATCTAATAATAGGGCTCTGAATCCGATGTACCTTTTAAAATCATAGTGATATAATTACGCGTACATGCCTGAAAAGGAGCGAATGGAACATAAATGAACTTTCAAGTGGATTTTTTATCTTTTTTTGTAATTCAGGTAGATGGAAAAGAAGGACAGGGTGGTAAGTCCTATAAGCATTACGCTACAATGGACGACTACGATTATGACGAAAGCGATGTTAAAAAATTTTTGGACGGGGAATTTACTCGTATTAGCAAGCGGAAGGTTGAAAAAAATCCCAGCACAGAGCAGGCACCGACCAAAATCGGCCGCTTTATCGTCGAACCGGAGCATGAATTGAGCAGTAATCCGAATTTCAATATGTTCGCCCGACTGCGGGCAGCAGAGGATAAGGAAGATTTTAAAAATGCTTGTGACGATCTGGTGCGGATGTATCTGGATACGAGCGCAGTACGCGGCGGAGCGCTGATCATTGTACAGGCTACCTTGAATACACACTCGGATGATCCGTTTATTTTTGTGCTTAAATGTGATTTTGAACCTAAAATTGCCAGAATTACCGAAAGCAGTTTGGTGAGTGAGGTCGAAATGGCTATTTCTGCCCGTAATATGAAATCCATCATGTATCCTTACATGCTTGAGGAGGGGATGAACGATGAGTGGGAGCTTAAAATTCACCAGTCTTCGCATGCCCGGTATTTTGAAGATTTTTTGAAATTCGTGACCTATGAGCAATCCATGCCCGAAATCGTCAATGAGCATGTTATGGGCTTCGTTCAGAACTATGTAGAAACCAAATGGCCGGATGCATCTAATGAGGAAAGACAGCAGGAAGAGCGTGATCTGGAATTGTGGGCGGCTAGCGAAAAACGGGATTTGCAAGGGAAATGGGAACCCCTTCAGGTCGTAGAGGCTGCACAGCATATTGTCGAGCTGAAACCAGAAATTGAAGTTCGTTTTAAACTAGATGATACGGCCGTGCGTGGGCTACTGTCCGACTTTGGCGCCAAGCTGCATATCACGAAACTTCATGATAGATATGCACTTATTATTGAAGGCGATGCATTTACGTTTGAAAAGGGATTTTCACCGATTGAGCTGCTCCAACCTGAATCGTTTGAAACGGTGGCTGAGCGGCTAAAAGAGAAACGCCAGCATGAAAATGAGGATGGCGATACGCCACCTTGGTAATTCGAATGCAAAGCAAGACGACAAATTGAACTTTTACATTATAATGACTAAAAAACTGGCCTCTCAACGGATATTACCGCTGTGGAGGCCAGTTTTGTTTAGCTTTTATGTTCCCGATCTACATATGAACTTTGCTAATTTGATCTTTCAGCTTGTCCGCAGATTGAAGCAACCTGGCACGTTCCTCGTCATTGAGCGGAAGATCCAAAATTTCACGTACTCCATTGTGATCTACGATACTTGGAACACCTAAATATACGTCAGATACTCCGTTATAATCTTCCAGCAAGGTGGACACATTAAGTACCGACCCCTCGTCCCCGAGAATGGCGGCTACGATTCGGTCGAGAGCCAGCCCTATAGCATAAGAAGTTGCGCCTTTAGCATCTATAATTTCATAGGCAGCATTCTTGGTATTTTCAAAAATTTCATTTTTCGTTTCTTCACCCAGTTCCAGCGGAGTTCCAGCTACGTTGGCTGTGCTCCATACAGGTAACTCAGAGTCACCATGTTCTCCAATAATATGGGCGTGGATGCTTCGTGGATCGATGCCCTTTTGCTTCCCGATCAGATAGCGGAAGCGTGCGCTGTCCAGCAACGTTCCTGATCCAATGACTCTGCTTGAAGGCCAACCACTGCGTTTCCAAGAGATGTAGGAGAGAATGTCCACTGGATTGGTTGCGATCAGCAAAATGCCATGTGTATTGACCTTGACGATATTATCAATAATACTTTCAAAAATTTCGGCATTACGCTTCAGTAAATCAATGCGCGTTTCTCCCGGCTTTTGTGAAGCGCCCGCTGTAACAATAATGATATCTGCATCACGGCAGTCTTCATAATCACCTGCCCACACTTTGACACCACCGAGAAAGGGAAGCCCATGATTCATATCGAGCATTTCCCCCTTCGCCTTTTTGACGTTGACATCAATAAAGACAAGTTCTGACATGCGTTGGCGCAACAGCAGGGTGTAGCCGGTTGTTGTGCCAACCGCTCCCATGCCGACAATAGCCACTCTACTTCGTTTGTAAGGTTTTAAGCTCATAAAATCCTCATCTCCTTCTCGGGTTGTATACCTTTTCATTTTGGGATATTACTTAAAAATTTATCTTTCCAACTCAGTGTACCCTATATACTAACCCACCGCAAAGAAATATGACATTTTTCCTTGACTTCAAAGGCGAGCTCGCTAATAATTAATCGAATGATAAGAACACGCACTAAAGCGTTGCAGCACCGATATTGACGCATGAAATTATGGAAAGAGGATTCGGCATATGGACTTATTTCGAAAAAAAACAGGACTGCTCCCGCATGAGGAAAGCGGATCTACAGGTCGCTTAAAGAGAACAATGGGTGCCTTTGATCTCACCATGCTAGGTGTAGGATGTATTATCGGTACCGGGATTTTTGTTATTACTGGCAAGGCAGCAGCAGAAAATGCAGGTCCTGGATTGATGCTCTCCTTTGTTATTGCAGGTATTGCCTGCGTACTAGCAGCCTTGTGCTATGCGGAGCTTTCATCTACAGTTCCCGCAGCTGGGAGCGCTTATGCGTATAGTTATATTGTATTTGGAGAAATTTTGGCCTGGGTACTGGGGTGGGACCTAATTCTGGAATATGGAGTGGCGGCCGCCTCTGTGAGTAGTGGATGGTCTGCTTACTTTCAAGGCTTGCTGGCTGGATTTGATGTACATTTACCGCTGGCTTTAACCGCAGCCTTCGATTCGACCAAGGGGACCATTATTGATCTACCAGCCGTGTGCATCATTATGCTCATCACATTGTTACTGAGTCTCGGAGCCAAGGAGACGGTCCGATTCAATTTAATAATGGTTTGTGTTAAAGTCGGAGTTGTATTGCTATTTATTGCAATCGGTATCTTTTATGTTAAGCCTGACAATTGGACACCATTTTTGCCTTATGGATTTTCTGGTGTTTTGAGTGCTGCGGCAATCGTATTTTTTGCTTATCTGGGTTTCGATGCCATCTCAACTGCAGCCGAAGAGGTGCGCAATCCGCAGCGGAATATGCCCATCGGCATTATCTCTTCTCTTGCGATCTGCACGGTATTGTACATTGCCGTTTCAGTTGTGCTAACGGGAATGGTACCTTATACGCAGTTGGGGGTAAGTGATCCTGTTGCGTTTGCTCTCCGCTTTATTCATCAGGATTTCGTAGCCGGATTGATTTCAGTCGGTGCGATTGCGGGGATGACCACCGTTTTACTGGTGCTGTTGTTTGGTCAAACACGGTTGATTTTCTCCATGTCACGTGATGGTCTTTTACCCGTATTTTTATCTAAAATAAATGCCAAAACTCAAACACCGATTCGAAGCACTTGGCTGGTAGGTAGTATTATCGCATTGGCTAGTGGATTGTTCCCGTTACATGCACTGACCAATTTGACGAGTATTGGAACCCTGTTCGCTTTTGCTGTGGTATCGGTAGGGGTTATCGTTCTGCGCAAGAAACGCCCTGATTTGAAAAGAGGCTTTACTGTGCCGTGGGTTCCGTTGCTCCCGCTTTTAAGTGCGTTGGTTTGCATCGGTCTGATGCTTCAGCTTCATATTAGCACCTGGATTGGATTCATTGTGTGGCTCCTGCTTGGATTGCTGATCTATTTCTTCTATGGATACCACAAAAGTTTGTTGAACCGTAAATCCTAATAAATTTTAGTATAAAAAGCCGGCATCCTGCACTTTTGTGAAGGGGCCGGTTTTTTTTGTCATTACGCGAAATGTGTCACATAGAGGCGTTTATGGTATAATTCTGTTTCAGATAAGCTTTTGGCACGTGATTACAGCATGCCATCGAGGGAGGATTTTTATATGAAACTGCGCTGGCGTGCGCTCTTGGGGGGAGTACTACTGCTGATAGGTATTCTGCTGACTGCCTGTTCTGCTGAAGCCCCAGAAACGTTAACAAAACCTCCGATTGAGGAACCTGATGATCAGGGTCAGACGATTACTATTAATCCACCAGTGACTCCAAAGGTGGGCGATCCCAACGCCAAATATGTAGTTCAGACGCGAATAGCGGATTTTCATTTGATTGATAATAATAAAGGGTTAGTTTGGGGAGTTACCCATAATGAGCTCCGACTTTATGATACTCATGATGGCGGAAAGACATGGAATAATATTTCCCCCTCCGAAAACGTCCAATTTCAAGACAAACTTGAATATGGAAAGGACATCAGTTTCACTGATTCGCGTCACGGTTGGGTTGTCCGCCAAAATTTGGATAAAACAGCAACCGTCATTCTGAGAACAGCAGATGGAGGACAGAGCTGGGATGTTTCAGCGCTTCCAAGCGGGGATCATGTGAGCTCGATCCAATATGTAAATCCAACTACTGGCTGGATCATGGCATATGTAAAACTGAATGAGCAGGATCAACAAAAACTGTTGTATCACACCACTGACGGTGGAGCCACGTGGAATAAAGTTGCGCAAAGTTCTGGTATGACATCCAACAAATCAGGCTCAGGTTTACCCGATCGGGGCAGTCTGGCCGGGATGAGCTTTTCTTCCAACAAGCAGGGATTTGTAGCGATCAATCTAGATAACAGTGTTAAGTTGTACAAGACTTTGAATCAAGGGAAAACCTGGACGCCGGTAGCTAACAGAATTCAGGGCTGCCCTCAGGCCAAAGCAGAAGCCCAGCAGTCTCTGAAAGGGAGCAGTACCTCGTATTGGATTCCAGTTCTTTGCTCTGGGGTTAACGGCACAAAATATAATGGACTGTTTACAAATGATACAGGGGCCCAATGGAGCGATGTATCTTTGGGTCTGAGTAGCAAAATTAATTCTATTATCCCTGGCCGTACGTTTCTAAACGAAAAGGAAGGGTGGATCATAACCGAAACCGGATTGAGCCGTACATTGGATGGGGGGAAGACGTGGACAAGTCTCACAGGCAACAAAGTGCTACCTTCGAAGCTAAAAGACTACCCACGATCGGTCAAGCTCCGTTTCGCCTCTTCTTCGGTGGGGTGGCTGCTTCTGGAACGCCTTGATGACAAGAAGTCACTGCTGCTGAAAACGACGGACGGCGGTGCGAACTGGAGAATTTTATAATCGCTATAAAGGTGATTGCCCTGGGGTATTTTTCTCAGGGCGTTTTATTTTTAAAAAATTTAAATTTTATACGATTATATGTGAAAAAAATCACAAACTAACGAATAAGCCGCTGTTATACTAAACCTGTAAACAACGATAGGAGTGATAATCATGAGAGCGAATCAGGATCATATGTTAACCCAATACTACCTACAATTTTGTTATACTTGCCAGGATGCCTATGGTTGCACGACTGAAGAGGACTGCAAGCAGTGTGCAGAGCGTTACGCTGAAGACGAAGATCATGAAGCTCTGGATGAAACACAACGTTATCTCCAGCTTGTACATGTGTAAATCAATGAATCATTCTGATATCGCCATATCTTGAGCCTCCCGGATTATTCCGTGGGGGCTCTTGGCGTTCTTGAGGGTTGCTATCAAATTTGGGCAGGAACATACATATACTGTTATGGAAAGCTTAGGTCAGGTCAGGATGCCCGGTCGTTTCCCTGTGGAATGCCTGGCGGAGAGGAGTGCGGTGCATGGGTTTTGAATCATTATGGATGTTCGATTGGCTGGGCACGGTACTGCCCGTATTTTTCGTTGTCGTGTTGGGTATTGTCGTGTTGTCTGCAGGCAGGGAAGTCATGGAATGGAGTCGGAATAAAAGGCAGCCTGTACTGACGGTCGGTTCCCGAATTACGGCCAGAAGGACACATCTCCAACAGAGGCGGCAGGAGGAACAAGGGACTCGCACCTATACTTTCTATTACGTAACCTTCGAAGTGGAAAGTGGCGACCGGATGGAGTTTAAGGTATCTGGGGAAGAATATGGCCAATGCGCTGAAGGGGATGAGGGACGGCTTACTTTTCAGGGTACAAGGTATATCGGGTTTCAGCGTCTTAATCGCTATAGCTTGGAACAGGTTAAAATGTAGAATTCAGTCTAATTATTTTTGGAATCATTTACAGCCTTCTGTAAGAAACCAGGGTAGGGGGCTGTAGATGTTTCTTGTTCAGCACATTTTGGTACATATATACTAGAACAGAGTAGTTCAGAGGAGGAATGATTCGTGTCATTTGAGGGACAAGTTGTTATTGTAACAGGAGCGGCGCATGGCATCGGGAAAGAGGTCGCTTTTGCCTACGCTGCTCAGGGTGCCTATGTTGTATTTGCGGACTACAATGAGGAAGAGGGTGCCGCAGCCGCTGCAGCAGCCCGGAACGAGGGCTATCAGGCCATTTTTATTCCTTGTGATGTACGGAAGGAAGAAGATATTGTGGCGCTAATCCGTGCTACGGTAGAAGAATACGGCACGATTCATACGCTAATTAACAACGCAGGCGTATCCAAATGGAAATCTCCATATGAGTTAACGCTAGCAGAATGGGATGACATTTTGAATACTAATGTACGCAGCTGTTTTATTGCCACTAGGGAAGCAGCTAAGGTGATGAAACGAAACGCAGAAGGTGGATCTGTGGTCAATATGACCTCTACACGAGCTTTCATGTCAGAGCCGGATACAGAAGCCTACGCGGCATCCAAAGGAGCCATTGCGGCCCTTACACACGCGATGGCTATATCGCTAGGAAAGGACGGGATTCAGGTCAATTGCATCAGTCCAGGGTGGATTGAAACCGGGGATTATGAGCAACTGCGTGCAGAAGACCATCAACAGCATCCGTCTGGGCGAGTAGGAACCCCTAAAGACATCGCACGGGCCTGTCTGTACTTGACACAACCTGGTAATGATTTTGTAACAGGCACGAATCTGGTAGTAGACGGTGGCATGACACGTAAAATGATTTACGAGCCATAATAAAATCCTAAATGAGTAGTCCCAATCTAGGGGCTATTTTTTTGTTTCTGGACTGTCACCCATTGGGCATTTGTACCATACGATAGGGTATGTGATGGAGAAGCGAGGAGGGGACGCGTTGGCTGTAATCAAGACCAACTCAGAGGATGTAAGGACACTCGCCCGATTGATGCGGGCAGAGGCCGAAGGAGAAGGAGAGCAGGGGATGCTCATGGTTGGCAATGTCGGAGTAAATAGGATTTTGGGCAATTGTCTGGATTTTCAGGGGATTCGCCTTATGAACGATATGGTGTTTCAAAGTCCAGGCGGATTTGAAGCTACCCAAAAGGGGTACTTTTATCAAAGAGCCCGTGACCGTGACATTCGTCTTGCCCGTCGTGTCATTAATGGGGAAAAAATACGCCCGGCGTCCAATGCATTATGGTTTTTCAGACCGGCAGGAGACTGTCCGAACACCTGGTATAACCAGACCAATACCGGACGTTTTAAAGCCCATTGCTTTTTTAGCCCGTCTGTACAGGATTGTCCTGCCGTCTATTAGAACGCTTCAACATGAGTTTGAATAATTTAAAACCATTTTAGGAGGAATTTACATGATTTCACAGCAAGCTTACCGTCCTGTTTCTTATCCTGCTGGTAGCGGGTATCCCGAATGGCCCAGAGGGATGAATCCGGTCGGAACTATGCAGCCCATCAGCACCTTCCCCCCTCAGGTTAACAGCGGTAGTGCGATGACACCGGCTGGTATGGTGGTACAGAGCCAGACTCCACAATTTGAGCAATCATATATTGAAAACATTTTGCGCTTGAACTTGGGTAAAACAGGTACCTTTTATATGACGTATGAAAATAACCGGGAATGGAATGCGAAAATATTCAAAGGTATTCTGGAAGCAGCGGGTCGTGACCACATTATTATCAGTGATCCGGCTACGGGCAAGCGGACGATTTTGCTGATGGTGAATCTGGACTATGCTACTTTTGATGAGCCATTGTTGTACCAATATCCCGGCGTCATCGGGAATCCGGGTGCATCCCCGGTTCGCTGATGCCTTTATATATATGAGTCTACATCCTCTGCCAGACGGCAGGGGATGTATTTTGTTTATAATCTTTCTCAAATATAGTAGCTTTCTTGGTGGTAAGCGGCGAAAACGAGAGCTTTACGACCTAAATGATAGTGGAGCTGTTTTTTCTGACATTGCTTGTGGTTTGACTGTATAGAGTATAGTTATATAATTAAATATAAGCTGATGAATAATCTAATCATTTATGCGGAATATGGCTTTGGAAGCCGGAAGGAGTGAATGTGTTGGGAAGTTGACGCTGCTTATGATGTGTTATCGTTCTGTCTATGATGAAACTATCCGAAGGAGGTGCGCCTGTCTGCCGTAATGACGGCTGATGGGGAGCATATTGAGTGACCCTTTACCGAGTATGTTTAACTTATTTATTGTTTTTGCATTAGTACTATTGAATGGTTTTTTTGTATCTGCGGAATTTGCCATGGTGAAGGTCAGAGGCAGCCGTATTGAGACTTTGGTGGAGGCGGGCAATAAAAAGGCCGTATACGCCGCCAATATGTTACACAACTTGGACGCTTATTTGTCTGCCTGCCAGTTGGGTATTACACTGGCATCGTTGGGACTAGGATGGATCGGAGAGCCGGCCATCGCACATTTGATCGAACCTGTATTTACAGCCGCTGGATTAGGAGCGGTATATGTGCACGGTACTGCCGTGGTTATTGCATTTATTGTTATTACGATTCTGCATATTGTGTTGGGTGAATTGGCGCCCAAAACGATAGCTATTCGTAAATCTGAGACCATTACGCTGTATTCAGCCATGCTGATGACTTGGTTTTACAAGTTGATGTATCCATTCATATGGGCGTTAAATGGAATGGCGAACAGCCTGCTGCGTTTATTCCGTCTGGAGCCGGTATCCGAGAATGACGATTCCGCGCATACCGGAGATGAAATACGCATTCTGATGAAAGAAAGCAATAAGAGCGGACTAATTGATAATACGGAATTGGCGCTTGTTGATAATATATTTGATTTTACCGACACGACCGCCAGGGAAATCATGATTCCGCGAACTGAGATGATCTGCTTATACAGTAATGAGTCCACAGAAGAAAATCTCGCGATTGCGACGGAAAGCATGAGAACCCGTTATCCAATCTGCGCCGAAGATAAGGACCATATTATCGGCTTTATCCATATTAAGGACCTTCTGCGGGCGAACACACTGGATACCCGTACGATGATTCGACCGATTCTTGCTGTCCCTGAATCTACGCAAATTAGTGATCTGCTCAAACGCATGCAGCGTAGCAAGACGCAAATCGCAATTTTGATTGATGAATATGGCGGTACATCGGGTATGGTAACGCTGGAAGATATTATGGAAGAAATCGTTGGTGAAATTCAGGATGAGTTCGATCAGGAACGTCCGAGTTGTGAGCAGATTAATGACGAGGAATTTTCCATTGACGGCATGTTATTAATTGATGAAGTGAACGACCGCTTTGGGCTGGATCTTGATCATGAGGATTATGATACGGTAGGGGGCTGGCTATACTCACATGTCGAGGTTATTCCCCCACAGCCTGGTCAGACTGTAATGTTTGAGGGATGTATGTTCACGGTAGAAGAAGTTGAAAACAAGCGGATTTCACGTATTCGGCTGATAAAACAGCTTATCGTCGTGGAAGAAGCAGGAGTCTCATAACGGAATAAACCTAGAGAGCGACCTTGAACGATGTGGGGTCGCTTTTTATTTTGTCTCCTTTACAGAATGGACATGAATTGATATGATGTTCGTGTGATTGTCAACCTAATTATAATTATTTGGGTTGACAATAAAAAAGGAACTTCCTCTTCGTTGAAAATCTTATCCATTTACATGATCATTAAATTTTGGGAGGCAAGAAGGTATGAATTTACTAAACGAGGTTATAGATTGGGGCTCGTTGGCTGAAAAAGCAATACACGGCAGCCGTGTATCGCTGGAAGAAGGCATAGCGGTACTGGAAGCCGATGATGAGGAGTTATTACCGATTATGCAAGCTGCATTTCGAGTACGACACCATTTTTACGAAAAAAAAGTAAAGCTCAACATGATCATGAACGCCAAAAGTGGCCTGTGCCCAGAGGATTGCGGTTATTGCTCACAATCTATCGTATCCACGGCGCCTGTGAACAAGTATAGTATGTTGGACAAGGAATCACTGTTGGCTGGAGCTAGGGAAGCAGTTGCACGGAGAGCAGGGACGTATTGCATCGTAGCTTCGGGCAAGGGCCCAACAGATCGGGAGCTGGATCAGGTGATTGAGGCTGTACAAGAAATTACTCATACAATGCCACTCAAAATTTGCGCTTGCTTAGGGATTCTCAAGGGAGATCAGGCACGGCGGTTGGCAGAGGCTGGGGTACATCGATACAATCATAATTTAAATACAAGTAAGGCCAACTATCCCTCGATTACAACCACACATACATACGATCAACGCGTCGAAACTGTGAAAATGGCACAATCTCACGGAATGTCTCCATGCTCTGGCGTTATTATCGGGATGGGGGAAACGAATGAGGAAATCGTTCAAATGGCTTATGCCTTACGGGAGTTGGATGCTGACTCTATTCCGGTTAACTTCTTGAATCCAGTCCCCGGAACCCCATTGGAGGGAGCAAAGCGAATATCACCTATCCAATCTTTGAAAGTGCTGGCACTGTTCCGATTCATCTGTCCATCCAAAGAAATACGCGTTGCAGGTGGACGAGAGTTGAATTTACGCTCATTACAACCGTTATGCCTGTATGCAGCGAATTCAATTTTTGTTGGAGATTATTTAACGACAGAAGGCCAAGAGGTCACATTTGATCATCAAATGATTGAAGATCTTGGTTTTGAAATTGAGATGTGTGCCCTTTCAACCGTATAATAGAAATTGTACAAACTTGGAAGGGAGAGTTAAACAATGAGCGAAAAAGTATTTATTAGTCCAGGTAAATATGTGCAAGGGAAAAATGTGATTGATAAAACAGGTGAGTATGTTAAGCCATTAGGCCGTACTGCCTTGGTTATTGCGGACAAGCTGGTTTGGGAGATTGCAGCCGACCGCGTGGTAAAAAGTCTGGAACTGGCTGATATTACAGCAGTTAAAATTGAATTTCAAGGGGAAGCCTCCAAAAACGAAGTCAACCGTATTGTGGATCAGGGACGAAGCGCCCAGGTCGACATTGTCATTGGTGTAGGTGGCGGTAAAACGCTGGATACCGCTAAAGCTGTAAATGAACTTCTCGGTTCCTCAGTTGTGATTATTCCAACGACTGCTTCTACAGATGCCCCTACTAGTGCACTATCTGTTTTGTACACCGACGAAGGTGCATTTGATACGTATTCCTTTTTCAGTAAAAATCCGAGCCTGATCCTAGTGGACACAAAAGTCATATCTCAAGCACCGCCCTTATTCCTCTCCTCAGGCATTGCAGATGCCATGGCGACGTGGATTGAAGCCCGTGCGGTCATTGAAGCTCGCGCAACGACAATGGCTGGTGGTTTGCCAACTTTGGCGGCAGAAGCCATTGCGTCCAAGTGTGAGGAAGTTCTTTTCGATTACGGACTGCAGGCTTACGAATCCGTGAAACGCAAAGTCGTCACACCTGCGCTTGAAGCGGTAGTGGAGGCGAATACGTTGCTAAGCGGTTTGGGCTTTGAAAGCGGCGGTTTGGCAGGCGCACATGCGATTCACAATGGTTTTACCGTTCTGGAAGGAGATATTCATCACCTAACACATGGTCAGAAGGTAGCTTTTGGCACCTTAGTCCAGCTTGCCTTGGAAAAAAGACCTTTGTCCGAGGTGGAGCGGTATATTGACTTTTATCTAAAACTCGATCTGCCTGTCACGCTGGAAGACATTAAGCTACAGGAAACTTCCCGAGAGGATTTGTACCGGGTAGCTCAGGCTGCTACCAAAGAAGGCGAAACTGCTCACAATCTACCATTTGCTGTCACAGCGGATGATGTGCTTGATGCAATTTTAGCGGCTGACCAGTATTCACTTGCCTATAAGGCCAAAATTGGACATAGAAACTAACTCCATACGAAATAAAGTAGATTCAAAGGCCGCTGATCAGCGGCCTTTTTTCCATTATTTAACTTGCAACTTATGTTATGATTTTTATGGTACATAATCAGGAAATGCCGGGAGTATATTTAGGGCTTCCCTAAAATTTGAGAGGAGTTTAGCGATGGCAAAATGGAACGTAGAAGATCAAGGTATTCAATATACTATTGAGTACAAGCGTAGCTTAACTGGCGGGAGAATTATTGTGAATGGAAGCGAGCAGAAGGTTAAAAGCCAGAATGCATTTTTGAACTTGATTGATTTTCCTATTAAATTGAAAGAAAAAGCTGTAAATGTTGTTGTCATTGATAACAAAGCGGATTTAGCTGTGGACGGTGTATATCTTGGGTCCAATCAACCTTATGTTCCTGTGAGTAAAGTTCCGGGCTGGAGTTGGGCTTTTGTCGTGGTCAGCTTGGTTATAGGATTGCTATTTTCGGGGATTTTCGGTGTGTGTATAGGAATATTGGGCAGCATGTTTTACGTGAAATCATCTTTATCCATGCATCAAACCACCAATCGAAGAGTTGTAAATTGCTTTATTGTCTTTTTCATCATCAGCGTGATACAAATTGTTTTTGGAATTGCAGCGAATTCTTGGATTAACACGTTGTAAAATAGATCAACTTAGCCTAAGGTTGAAGCAAGAAGGCTCTCACGCATGAAGCGGTGAGAGCCTTTTGCTGTGTTAGATCGCCCAATTTCCTTTACGGAAGATAGGTTCCTCAGTACCGTCCTCAGTAACGCCGTTGATGTCCATTTCACCTGAACCGATCATAAAGTCGACGTGAGTCAGACTGGAATTCAGGCCGTTGGCAGCCAACTGCTCTTGAGTCATATCCTTGCCGCCTTTAAGGTTAAATGCATAAGCATTACCGATGGCCAAGTGGTTAGAGGCATTTTCATCAAACAACGTATTATAGAATAAAATATTTTTATCAGAGATAGGTGACTTGTGAGGTACAAGAGCAACCTCACCCAGGTAGTGTGAACCTTCATCCATTTCTACGAGATGCTGAAGAGTTTCCAAACCGGTTTCTGCCTGTACATCGACAATACGTCCATTTTCAAAAGTCAGTGAAAAGTTGTCGATGATATTTCCGCTGTAGCTAAGTGGCTTGGTGCTGCTGACCTTACCGTTCACTCCCGTTTTAAGCGGAGCTGTAAACACTTCCTCAGTAGGCATATTGGCTACAAAAGTATGTCCCTGTTGGTTGACGCTTTCAGCCGCTACCCACAGATGATCTTTTGCCAATTCGATGGTGAGATCTGTGCCTGGAGCCAGATAATGCAGCTTTTTATAGCGTTTGGCATTTAAAATATCAGATTTACTGGAAAGGGTTTTCAAATGCTCTTTCCATGCCTCCACGGGGTTATCCAGATCCACACGCACGGTGCTGAAAATGGCATCCCACAGTTTATCCATTTGCTCGGAAGCTGGCAGATCAGGGAATACTTTGGCAGCCCATTCTGCAGAAGGATAAGCAATCAGAGACCAACTGAATTTGTCAGCCATTTGATATTCGCGGTATTGACGTAATTCATGTGACCGCACGCGCTGAGCAGCAGTAATTCGGCTGGACGGAATCCCCTGAAGCAAATCCGGATTTTCTGCAATGACATGGAGGACAGCTGCGCCATTTTCGACCTCTTCAGTCATTTCGGCTGCGTACCATTTGGGAGCAATATTAAAAGTTTCATCAGGAGCTAGTTCATACTGTAATCGAGTAATGGTCTCATCACTCCATTTTACTGTAACCAGCTTGGCTCCGGCAGTATACGCTGATTTGACGATAAGTCTCACGAGTTCGGCGGACAAAATTGGTGCATGAACGATGAGTGTCTGCCCAGGATGGACATTGGCGCCGACCCGAACGGCTAACTCGGCATATTTTTGCAATTTTTGTTGAAAATCTGACATGTAACTTTCCTCCATTTCACGAAAAGCCTTAAATAAGGCTTGGGTAACTTGCACAGTTTTTTTGCAAATTCCACACATAGCTTATATATTGTACAATGTAACGAAAAGGTTCACAAATTAGTTTTGGTACTATTTAGTGAAAATGAAAGGGCGGATAGATGAATGACAGAGCAAAATTCACCTCAGGAAGTGAAAGAAGTACATATTCAACAGGCACAAATGACAAGAGATGAGAATGGTGCTTATTTGGGCCAAGTGGTATTTGGAGTAGACGGGCAGAGTTCTGTATATGAAATCACATTCCACAGTAAAAGGGGAAAGGAATGGGATTACAGTCTCCATTTTGCGGGAGAGCCACGGGTGGAGGAAGAGATGCTGCAAATGGATAGCTGGATTGAAGAGAACGATGATTTATTCGACTATTTGCTAGATACGGCATGGAGCAAATTACCCGAGTAATGTAAACATGGTCTATTTTCGTGACAAGCGGATTATATTTAGCAGTGTCCGCATAATCTGCTGACATGGGGGAAGCCTAAAGGTCGATATTAACAGTAAATTCCATGTGAATAGGAGGGTGAAGCTTTGGCAAATCATCTGTTCACCGAAGGAATGACGGCAAATGAAGAGGCTGCTCCCGATCTCCTGAGCTTACGGACGCTATTTGTAAATATGTGTTTTATTGGGGAGCCAGGAAGCCGTTCCTGGGTGCTGGTGGATACGGGGATGACAGGATTTACGGACTCGATTATACGCCTGGCAGAGGAACGGTTCACTGGCCCTCCGATCGCTATTGTGCTTACACATGGTCATTTTGATCATGTAGGTTCGGTTATTGAGTTGGTACAGCATTGGGGTACACCTGTTTATGCACATCCTTTGGAATTACCTTATTTGACGGGAATGAAGGATTATCAAAAACCTGACCCTAGTGTAGGGGGAGGTTTAATGTCGGGCATTTCCTTCTTATACCCCAGTGATGCTATAGATCTCGATGATCGCATCACCTCCCTGCCCCAAGATGGCAGTGTCCCTGGTGCCCCTGGTTGGAAGTGGCTGCACACGCCAGGACATACGCCTGGTCATGTATCGCTTTTTCATGAGCGAAGAAGGTTAATGGTGGCCGGTGACGCTTTTATTACGGTGAAACAGGAATCGGCACTGGCCGTTATTTTACAGGAAAAAGAAATACACGGGCCTCCTGCGTATTTTACAACAGATTGGCAAGCTGCGCAGCGCTCGGTGGAAATGCTGGCCAAGTTAAAGCCTGAGATTGCAGTTACAGGACATGGTCATTACATGCATGGTGCTGAGCTGACAGATCAGCTAGAGCGACTGGCAGGAGATTTTGAGCACATGGCTGTACCCAAACAAGGGCGTTATGTGTAGTCATGTGTGAAGGACGATGCCTTGCGGGGCATCGTTTTTTTTGTGGACGTGGAATTTTTTTGCTCAGCATGGTATAGTCAAGCCAAAAGCTAAACGCTTTCATTAAACATCGTCATTTCATCAAGGAGGATTTTTTGATGACACAACAACATGCTGCAATTGGTGATCTTTATTATGGAATACCGGCGATTCGTCTTAAATTTGGACGATATGAAGCGGTTGCCCTGCCGGGAAACGGCGCAAATCTGATTTCTTTTCGTGACAATGAAACGGGATATTCTTTTCTGCGTGAGCCAGATGCTGAGAGCATAGAGGCTTTTAAGCAAAGCCCGTCCGTTTACGGAATTCCTTTCCTGTTCCCTCCGAATCGGTATGAGGATGGAAAATTCCTGTGGAATGGTGTTACATATGAGCTGCCGATAAATGAAGAGGCGACCCACAACCATCTGCACGGCTTTTTACACACTGTTCGGTGGGAGGTCGAGGACTACGGTTCCGGGGAGCAGGGCAGCTATGTGGTAATAAATCAGCATGTAAGGGAAGGACATCCCATGTTCCGCTATTTACCCTTCACCTTTACCATGAAACTAACGTACAGTCTGGACGAATTTGGCCTGCATCAGCGTTATGTGATCCATAACGAGGGCGATCAACCGATCCCCAATTTATTTGCCTTTCACACAGCGATTCGCGTTCCGTTCGTACCCGATAGCTCGCCTGAGGACTACAAGATTAAGGTCACAATCGGTGAGCGTCGTGAGCTGACGGAACGGTTGTTGGCCACAGGTCAGTTCCAGCCTTTATCTCCGGAAGAGGAACTGCTGAAGACGACGGGAGTTAGTCCTTATTTTGCCTCTATGGATAATCATTACACGGCAGCTCCGCAAAATGGACGCAACTACATGGAACTGACACACAGTAAGACAGGTGCTACCCTCGTATACGATGTAGGTACAGCTTATAAGCATTGGATGATCTGGAATAACAAAGCGAACAAGGAATTCGTCTGTCCTGAGCCGCAAATGAACATGATCAATGCACCGAATCGTCCGGACTTGCCTGCGGAGGAGATCGGATTGATAGCACTGGCTCCAGGCCATATTTTTGAAGCAACCAGCCGTTTGTATTGTATTACACCTAATAAATCGAAATCCTAGCATTTAAATTTATCCTTATAGGCCTGTATCGTGTCCAACGGTGCAGGCTTTATTTGGGGTTGTAAAGCACAGGTAAGGGCCAATGGGGAAGGAGGACGAAAAAGGTTGCAGAATGCCAAGCAGTCATAGTATGATACGAAACAGGAGATGATCAGATGAATTTTCCTTTTCAAGCCGTCAAACGCAAGCAAATCGCCGATGAAGTAGCTGAACAGCTGCAACGAAAAATTGCTGCTGGTGAATGGGATGTGGGCACTAAGATTCCAAGCGAACCTGAGCTCATGAAGCTATTCGGAGTCGGGCGATCTACAGTACGTGAAGCGGTTAGCGTTCTGGTGCATGCCGGTCTATTAGAGAAAAAGCAAGGACACGGAACTTTTGTTTGCCAACCGACAACTTCTCATGAGCCATTGGATTACCGTCTAAGCCGTGCTGAAATTATTGAGGTTTATGAAGTGCGGAGTGTGTTGGAACTAGAGATTGCCAGATTGGCTGCGTTACGTCGTAAAGACGAGGATCTACGCTTGATGCGTGAGGCGCTGGATCGTCGTGCTGCAACCCTGGCCGCTGGAGATATGAACGGGTATTTGGATGCGGATATCACTTTTCACTTGGCTGTTGCCGGAGCTACACGCAATAAGGTGCTTACAGATGTATATGGCAGCTTTGTAGAGGCCATTCGCAAGGCGTTGAACAATCTCATTACCGATCCGGCGATGCAAAATCATTTTACTGTGCAGCATGAAAAAATATATGAAGCAATCCGGGATCAGGATGGCAAGGCTGCCGAGATGTATAGTATTCAACATTTGGACGGCACCAAGCTGGAGCTGCAAAAGCATATGGGAAGTTCATAATTTTTTTTACTCTTAAACATCAGATGATCGGATGAATAAAATATTTAAACCTTCTACTTGAGCATCTCCTAAAATCAAACCAAAGGTGGTATCTGTATGCGCAAAATATGGGTGTTGGACACAACGTTAAGAGATGGAGAACAATCACCAGGAGTTAGCTTAACTAGCACGGAAAAGGTGGAAATTGCCCTTCAGCTGCAAAAATTAGGCGTAGATCGGATTGAGACCGGCTTTCCAGCAACCTCGCCTGGTGAGATCACCAGCATGCAGGAGATTGCCAAACAGGTTACCCAAGCGACACTGGTTGGTTTTGCGCGCTCGAAAGAACAGGATATTGATGCGGTCAGAGAGGCGCTACGAGGAGCAGAGGATGCCTGTCTTCATTTGTTTCTGGCTACCTCACCTATTCACCGCCACCATAAGCTTCGAATGGATAAAACGAAAGTATTAGAGACCGCTGCTGCTGCCATTCGTTATGGACGCAAGTATTTCAGCAAGGTAGAATTTTCAGCAGAGGACGCCAGTCGTACCGAACTGGACTTTATTTGTGAGGTCGTAGATATGGCGATTCGTGCTGGAGCGACAATCGTCAATTTACCGGATACGGTGGGATATGCCTCCCCGGATCAGTTCGGTGAAATGTTTAGAATTGTAAAACAACAAGTGCCCGGTATCGAAAAAATACAACTTAGCACACATTGTCATGACGATCTTGGTATGGCAACAGCTAACACGCTGGCGGCCATCCGTAATGGTGTAGACCAATTTGAAGGTACCATCAATGGCATCGGTGAGCGAGCCGGAAATACACCTATCGAAGAAGTTGCACTGGCCCTTGACACCAGAACCGAGCTTTATGGTGCACAAACGAGTCTGGTTTTGGAGGAACTGTATGCTACCAGTCGCCTGGTGAGCAAACGAACGGGGATGTCGGTGCCGGGAAACAAGGCCATTGTTGGAGCCAATGCGTTTGCTCACGAGTCTGGTATACACCAAGACGGAATGCTTAAAGAGCGTACAACATATGAGATCGTGTCCCCTGAGCGTATTGGTCTGAAGACGAGTAAACTTGTGTTGGGCAAGCACTCGGGTCGACATGCATTTAAAGAAAAACTGGCGGACATGGGCTTTGATGCTTTGACGGAGGAACAGCTGCAAGAGACGTTCCGCAAATTCAAAGCATTGACGGATAAGAAAAAACAGGTGTTGGATGAAGACTTGCTCGTCCTGATGGACGAAAGCCGCAATGCCTCGCCTCAAATGTACACACTGGATTCCATTCAGGTGTCTTATGGTAATCAGTCGGTTCCAGTCGCATCCATTCGATTGGGTAAACAAGATGGGACAGCAATTGATGAAGTGGCAATGGGTAACGGTTCTGTAGATGCGATTTTCCATGCTATAGACAAGGCCAGTGGTGAAGAGGTGGAGTTGGAGGATTATTCGATCCAATCTGTAACTTATGGCAAAGACGCATTGGGGGAAGTGCACGCCATTTTGAGGCAAGGAGAGTACACAGCTCTGGGAAGAGGCACAAGTACTGATATTTTGGAAGCTAGCGCCAAAGCTTACATCGATGCGCTGAACAAGCTACTGGGCAGAAAAGAAGTGCATGCCAAAAGCAATATCACCATTAGTTGATCCTAGTGGTCAGGCTTGTAGACGAATTTTCCTTCTTCCTCCTCTGGACTCATCGTAAAAAAGCGCTTGCAAAATAAATGATAACATTTGAAATTTAATGTATAATAGGCAAGAGAGATCACCATATTTTGTCTGAATTACATAGGCCAAGAGGAGGAAATGAGTTGAACTACCGCATTGAAAAGGATACGTTGGGCGAAATCAAAGTACCAGCAGACCGTCTGTGGGGAGCGCAAACACAGCGCAGCAAGGAAAATTTCCCGATTGGCTCGGAGAAAATGCCATTAGAGGTCATACAGGCGTTCGCGGTGCTTAAAAAGAGCGCGGCGATCAGTAACTATAAGCTGGGTAAGTTATCACAGGAGAAGCAGGACGCCATTATTTATGCAGCGGACGAGATTCTCGCAGGGCGGGTTGATGACCATTTCCCGTTGGTTGTATGGCAGACAGGGAGCGGAACGCAGTCCAATATGAATGTGAATGAAGTGATTGCTCATCTGGGAAGCCAATGGTTACAAGAGCAGGGAAAAGATACGAAGCTGCATCCAAATGACGATGTTAACATGTCGCAAAGCTCAAATGATACGTTTCCTACGGCGCTTCATGTAGCGGGTGTCATTGCAGTGGAGGACCGTTTGTTGCCTGCTATCGATAAGCTCAAAGAGACTTTTCAACAGAAGTCAGAGCAATTCAAGGATATTATAAAAATTGGGCGAACCCATTTACAAGATGCGACACCGCTTACGCTGGGTCAGGAAATAAGTGGTTGGTATGCAATGTTAGACAAGAGCAAGCGAATGATAATCGACACGGTGCAATACATGAAGGAGCTGGCGATTGGCGGTACAGCGGTGGGGACTGGAATTAATGCTCATCCAGAGTTTGGCTCCCGAACCTCAGCGGAAATTTCCAGTTTCACTGGCAAAACGTTCACTTCCGCACCCAATAAATTTCATGCACTGACTAGCCACGATGAAGTGGTGGCCGTACATGGAGCAGTCAAAGCGCTCGCTGCCGATTTGATGAAAATCGCCAATGATGTTCGTTGGCTGGCAAGTGGTCCGCGTAGTGGCTTGGGCGAAATCACGATTCCTGCTAACGAGCCAGGTAGCTCCATCATGCCCGGCAAGGTAAATCCGACCCAGAGTGAAGCACTGACGATGGTCGCTACGCAAGTCATGGGTAATGATGCAGCTATCGGCTTTGCAGCAAGTCAGGGTAATTTTGAACTGAACGTGTTTAAGCCAGTAATCATATACAATTTTTTGCAGTCTGTTCATCTGCTGGCCGATTCCATCATTGCTTTTAATGACAACTGTGCCGTTGGCATTGAGCCTGATCTCACGAAGATTGAGCACAATTTGAATAATTCACTGATGCTGGTGACGGCATTGAATCCACATATCGGATATGAAAATGCCGCTAAAATCGCCAAACTTGCACATGCAGAAGGGCTGTCCCTAAAAGAAGCGGCACTCCGCAGCGGACTGTTGACTGAAGAACAGTTCGATCAATATGTTGTACCTGCGCATATGATTCATCCTAAAGCCTAAAGCACGACGATTGTCTCTGCTTAAGCCTTATAAAAAATATACAAACCAGCTCATCGAGTGCGATTTAGCACAAACCATGAGCTGGATTTTTTATTTTATTATATAATTTTTTGTTTAGAATTAGTATTCTGTGTGATTTGAGGGTATATAGATAAAAGGCGAAAAATTGAACATCTATTTTCAAGATAGGAGAAGCCGTATGGAACAGACAACCGTTATTAATTTTATTGTGCTTTTGCTGTCCGGCTTGCTGCTGGTCGGTGTGCTGACTACCAAATTTTCCAGCCGTTTCGGTATGCCTGCGCTTGTTTTGTTTATTGCCGTAGGCATGGTGCTCAGTCAGTTTATTTATTTTGATAATGCCTTTATCACACAACTAGTTGGCATTCTCGCGCTCATTGTAATCTTGTTTGAAGGCGGGATGCAGACAAAGTTTGCAGATGTTAAGCCAGTTATTCGACCTGCGTTGTCATTATCAACCTTGGGGGTCATC
Source organism: Paenibacillus sp. 1182 (assembly GCF_017833915.1). Taxonomy (NCBI): domain Bacteria; kingdom Bacillati; phylum Bacillota; class Bacilli; order Caryophanales; family Paenibacillaceae; genus Paenibacillus; species Paenibacillus sp. 1182. The sequence continues at coordinate 499,588 of NZ_JAFICR010000001.1, forward strand.
ATTACGACTGTAGTCATTGGCGTCTGCGCCAAGTTTATTTTAGGCGTAAGCTGGATGGAATCCATGCTGTTTGGCGCTATTGTTGGTTCGACGGATGCGGCAGCCGTGTTTTCCGTTCTAGGAGGTAAAAACATCAAAAAGCGAATTACCTCGACGCTTGAAGCGGAATCCGGTAGTAATGACCCGATGGCTGTATTTCTCACAGTAACATTGATTGAGCTGATACATCACCCTGAGCAATCCATTTGGATACATATCTTGTTATTTTTATGGGAAATGGGCTTTGGTTTAGCCGTTGGTTTTGTACTCGGACGCTTAGGTGTATATGCCATTAATAAAATGAATTTTGATTCATCCGGTTTGTATCCTGTGATGGCATTGGCATTTGCGGTCTTGACGTATGCGGCGGCATCGTTACTAGAGGCAAGCGGATTGCTGGCGGTGTATGTCATGGCGATTGTATTGGGAAATTCCGACTTGACCTACAAGCGATCTATTATTCATTTTAACAATGGCTTTGCCTGGATGGTGCAGATTATGATGTTTGTCCTGCTCGGGTTATTGGTCTTTCCCGATCAATTGCTGGGCATTGCATGGCAAAGCTTGGCGCTCTCCTTCATCCTCATGCTCGTGGCTCGTCCAATAGGCGTGTTCCTAAGCTTGCTTTTTTCCAGGTACTCTGTGCGCGAGAAAACACTGTTATCCTGGGCAGGACTGCGTGGGGCGGTACCTATTGTACTCGCAACCTATCCTTTACTGGATGAGATGGATGTAGGACCTTTGTTTTTTAATGTTGTATTTTTCGTCGTGCTCACTTCTGCAATTATTCAAGGTACCACTATTTCGTGGCTAGCGGTGAAGCTTGGCTTGATGGACCCTAACGAGACGTCGTCTCCATCACTGCTGGAATTAGTTTCTCTGGGAAAAACTACTTCGGAAATCAACCACATTCAGGTACAAAATGGGATGTCGATAGCGGGCAAAGCGATTCAGGATATACAGTTGCCTGAAGATATTTTATTCACAGCCATCATTCGGAACGAGCAAATTATTGCCCCGAGAGGCACGACGGTGATTGAACCGGGCGATACTTTGTACGTGCTTAGTCCCAAACTCAAGCGACAGCAGATGAAAGAGCTGTTCATGCTGCTCGAACCGGAGGCTGCTCCGTAAATAGGATATCACCCCTACATTTCAGTCCTTCACATTTATGTGAAGGGCTTTTTAATGTATTCTTTTTCAGAGTGGATGAATCTGTTAAAAAATTGACACTATCATTCTACAAAATTAGTTTATGATATTGTCGTTAGATGTCGCAGCCTATCGTTACGGATCATTTGATGGGCAATAGTGATGAAATACGATAGAACCAAACAGGAGAGATGATAAATGAAACCGGAAGTCTTGCCACAGCGTGCAGCAGCTCGCAGGCAGAAAAATAAGAAAAAGAAACGAAAAGGAAAATTTGGTCGCTTTATGCTGCGACTTTTTATTGTATTCCTGTTAGCGGGAATTGGGGGTGGTGCATGGTTGTTTTTAACCCCTTCTGGCAAGGACATGCGCTATCTGGCTGCGGACACGCTGATTACGACTCAGCATCGTCACTGGGCGAAATATTTTATCGGCGAAGCAGAAGCGAAGAAACGAGTGGCTGAATATTCAGCCCGGTTCGAAGAGATGGGTGAGGAGAAGGATAGACATACAATCAACTTGCCTGATCTGATACCCACCAAAGTACAGCAAACGCCGTTGGTTGAAGTGGAAGAAGTGTCGGGTCGTAACTATCATGGCTATGTTATGACGGTGCATGACCCCACTAAAATTAGGCTCGGGATTCCAGCTAAAGTCGGCCGGGGAGAACATGTATCTAGCATGGTCGAGCGTTTGGGGGCTGTTGCTGGCGTAAATGGCGGTGGCTTTGCTGACCCCAACTGGAATGGGAATGGTTTTAAACCGATTGGCGTTGTCATTTCCCAGGGTAAGATATACTACAATGATATGGGGAGAAATGCCTCTGTTCAAATCGTAGGTATTGATAAACAGGGGAAAATGATAGCCGGTCACTATTCGTTGTCCGAGTTGTCCAAAATGAATGTGCAAGAAGCGGTTACTTTTCAACCACGTCTAATCGTGAATGGGAAAGGTCTGATTCGCAATGCAAGCGAGGGGTGGGGAATTGCCCCCCGTACCGCAATGGGGCAAAGAGCTGACGGTGCCATTATATTCGTGACCATCGACGGTCGTCAGCCTGGGTACAGCATTGGTGCCAACTTGTATGATATGCAAAATATTTTGCTTAAACATGGAGCAGTTATCGGTGCTAATCTGGATGGAGGTTCTTCAACGGTGCTAGTCAAGGATAATGCCATTGTAAACAAGCCTTCTTCTGAATACGGAGAGCGGTATTTGCCGACTGCGTTTCTCGTATTTGAGCATCCAGAGACCGTTAGTATCCCGAACATATGGGAAGGTTTGAATCCTGGAGACATTGACGCAGCCAAAAAGAGATAGGTCAGGAATGAACAAGTTCATTCAGTGAACGGAGACTGATGATGAAGCTAAAACGAGCAGGATTTCAGCGATTGTTTGTCGCCTTGTTAATGCTATCCTTACTCTTGACCACAATGCATCAGGCGGCTGCCGAAGCTACTAAACAGGGTGCCATAGCGTCTCAATCAACGCAGTTCATAGATATTGTTATAAACGGACAACCTATTGACAGCAAGGCTAAACCTCTATTGATCGACGGGAAGCTCATGGTTCCGCTTAAATCTTTAGCCGAAGCTGTAGGTGCAACCTACCACTGGGATGTCAAAAAGAAGCAGATTACGCTACAAAAGTGGGCAGAACCCTTGGTTCTTAAGGAGCGGTCACGTAAGAACCAGCAGCAACTTACCTTTGAGGTTGTAAGTGAAGAAGTATATATACCTCTGAGAGATGTTTCGCTTGATTTAGGTTATACGTTGGAGAAGACAAATACACAGATTCAGATTCAGCCGCCGATTCACGGTAAACTAAAAGAACAAATATATGAGGGAGATCTCGTGGCAGCACGCGAAGCGTTAATCCGCATAAACAGAAGTTCTGTCCATCCTTATATAGAACCACACCGTCCTAACACTGAGCTTCTGTCCAGTGTCTACATGTTCCCCCAAGGTGAAGCATTACGGTATTTTACAGTGAACGGGGATGTGCTGAGTCTGATTGAAGTGAAGGACGGTTTTCCGATTGTCACCTATCAAGGGTATGTGGGAGCTCCCTTTGATAAAGAATTTACAATGGAATACGACCCGCTGGGGCGTTTTTTGGAGAATAAAGCCAAAAATCAGTGGGGAACTTATCCGAAAATAAATAAGCCGCTGATCTACGAGTTCACTACAGGATGGGGAGACAGCAGTACCACTTTCTATGGGCGTATTACTACGGATAAAAAAGAAGAACTGCTGGGTACTACTGGTGATCCGATAACTGGACTCCCGGCTAATACCAAACAAATTATGAAAACCTTCAAGCTGCCGTGGGAATCGCGTACAGATGCCCAGCAGGTGATGGAATAAGTTAAAAGCAGCAATAGCAAATGAAAATATAAGAAGCGCGGATCGTTGAAGTAAAGATACTTCCGGTACGCGCTTTTTTCGATAGGATTTGTACTTTTGTTGCTTCGTGCTTGCGTAAATATCTATTAAACATCATTATTTGCTTCGAGAAACACGGAGATCAGAATTCGGGCGTTGTTTTCTCCCACATTTTTGACATAGTGGGGGATGGCTGCTCTCCAGCTAAAGGAATCTCCTGCTTCCAGGGTAGCTGTATCCTCGCCTTGCTCCACGTATACCGTGCCCTCCAAGATAAAATGAATCTCATCCCCTGCATGAGCATGCTCTTCTTCTGTAGATGAGCCGGGCGGCATTTCAACGAGCATCATTTTGACGTTACCCTGACCCCCCAAATGATCGACCTGGAGCCTGTTTTTACCATATAAGGTTTTACGGCGCTCGTCCTTGCGAATCACTTGCATGCGTTCCTCATCTTTAAGAAGCAGAAAAGCAAGAGGTACGTTCAGCGCATTAGCGATGCTGTCCAATGTAGCAATGGAAGGTGAGGTTTTATTATTTTCTACTTGACTCATAAACCCTTGCGATAGTCCGGTTCGTTCGCATATTTGCTGAATGGATAAATTTTTACGTTTACGAGCAGCGCGTATGTTGCATCCTATACTCATAGAGCGTTCCTCCTTTAAGAAAATATAATGTATACTAATGTAATATTTATCATACCAAATATTTTGTTGACAGACCACAGTTTCTTATGATAAATTCACATTACAAAATAATTATTTCTATTACTAATAATTCGAGTTTGATTCACATTCATGTGTTGCGGCATAGATTCAGACAGTATTATTTTTTTAACCAAATTATTAGTAATATAAATTAATTATTCATATGCACTTGTATGAGTGTAATAAACAAACAGAATGGAGAGATAAATATGAGTTCAGCAAGCAGAAATATTTCTACAATTATGCGGGTGGCACTGGGAATTTTGTTTTTGGCACACGGAATTGCTAAATTCCAAATGGGGTTGGGTAATGTAGCAGGCTGGTTTTCCAGCATTGGCGTTCCAGGATTTTTAGGTTATGTCATTGCGGTGATTGAGTTGGTCGGCGGAATTGCATTGATTCTTGGATTACTTACCCGCTATGTATCTGCGCTATTTGTGATTGTTTTGATCGGCGCTATTTTTACAGCAAAATTGTCCGGCGGGTTGATGGGGAATGGTCAAGGAGCTGGCTATGAGCTGGATATTGCTTTTATTCTTGTAGCACTTCATCTGGTATTTGCACCAACGACTCGCTTATCTCTGGATTCGTTGATCGGCCGTCGTGAGTCAACCGAACAATAATTTTTGAATAGCTTTAGTCCTCCAATCCATGTAGAAAGAGGGAAATCTCATGACAGCATATATTCATGACAACACCAAAATCGGGCAGGTTTCATTAAAAGTAAGCAACTTGGAACGTTCTATTCAATTTTATACAGAGGTCGTTGGTTTTCAGCTACTGCGTCAAACGGCGGATACCGCTGAATTGACTGTCGATGGGAAGCATGCGTTACTGATCCTTAACTATATTGAAAATGCAGTTATTCTGCCGCGCCAGTCCGCAGCCGGATTATACCACTTTGCTATTCTTCTACCGAACCGTGTAGCTCTGGGCCTGTCTTTACGTAATCTGCTGGCTCATGAGATTGAAATCGGACAGGGAGACCATGATGTAAGTGAAGCCCTATATATCCATGACCCCGATAATAACGGAATTGAAATCTATGCAGATCGTCCCCATGATCAGTGGAAAAAGGATGCAAATGGATTTTACATGATGGGAACAGATCCCGTGGATGCAGAAGATTTGGTTGCGATTTCCGAGAATTTACCTTGGCCGGGACTACCTGAGGGAACGGTAATCGGGCACGTCCACTTCCATGTGTCTAATTTGCTCAAAGCACAGCAATTTTATTGCGATGTGCTTGGCTTTGACATTACGTGCCGGTATGGCTCTTCAGCCTTGTTCGTTTCCGCAGGTGGTTACCACCACCATATGGGCTTGAATATATGGGCAGGTGAAGGAGCCCCACCAGCTCCTGAGCACGCTGCCGGACTGGATTATTTTGAATTGATCGTACCAGATCAGAATGAATTGAATGCCATTGTGGCTCGTTTAGAGGCAGCAGGCTATGGAGTGCAAGAACGCGATGGCGCCAAGTATGTAGCTGATCCGTTCCGCATTCAAATTAAACTGGTTAACGGTCAAATCTCGTAACATAGAAGGAACTCAACAAAAATAGAAAAGGGTATTCCTATAAGCCGTAAAGGCTGGGAATACCCTTTTTTCGTATATCTAGAACAAGCTCCAATCCAAATCCCGAGACATCGTCTCCAGCAAGTGTACACCGGCTGTACTGTTTCCCATACGGTTCAGAGAAGGTCCAACCAGTCCAATGCCATAGCGTCCAGGTACCATCGTCATAATACTGCCTGATACGCCGCTTTTGGCAGGTAGTCCGACTTGAATGGCGAATTCCCCTGAAGCGTCATACATGCCGCATGTCGTCATAAATGTTTTGGCGATCTGTACATAGCGGCGGGGAATCAGCGGTATACCTGTCACCGGATCACGGCCGTTGTAGGCTAGTACAAGTCCCATACGTGCTAAATCTGTACAGTTCAATTTGACAGCACAATGTCTGAAATAAACTTCAAGCACATCCTCCACATGACCTCTTAAAATACCTTTTTCCATTAGAAAATAAGCAAGGGAACGGTTTAAATGGCCTGTAGCTGATTCTGAATCGTAGACATCCTGATCATATTCCAATGTGTCATTGTGGGTGAGGAGGCGGAAAAATTGGAGAACACGGGCAAATTTCTCTTCTGGACTGTTCCCGCGAATCAGAGAGGAGATCGCGATTGCCCCCGCGTTAATCAGTGGGTTAAACGGAATTCCCGGCTCAACCAGTTCTAATTTTAGCATGGAATTAAAACGGTCTCCGGTAGGCTCCATCCCCACCTTAGAGAAGACAACGTCCTCTCCATTATCCATCAAGGCCAGAATGAGCGTAAATACCTTTGAAATACTTTGCATCGTAAATTGGATTTCCGTATCCCCGGCTACCACGGTTTCACCCTCACCGTTCATTACAACAACACCAAGCGCGTCGGCCGGGGCTTTGGACAGTTCGGGAATATATGCTGCTACCTTGCCATGAATATACTCATGACGGCTTTGTTCTACCCATTCCGGCAGTTTGGTCTGTAATCTCTGCCACTCCGATGTCATTTCTTTTCCTCCAGTCGAGTAACCAATCTGTGGTATTTTATTGTAGAGCAAAAAGTAGCTATATACTTATTTTAAAGAAATTTTCAGTCAAAAAACAAGCTCTGATGTCATTTCTTTTTCTCCAGTTAAATACCCAACCTAATGTAATATCGGAATTATAGTTTATCCTCTGTAGTCTTCATTCTCTTCATCCAACTGCCTATCCAGAAATCACTTCTAAGTGGCACATATACCTTTTTTAGCATTGGCTCATAAGAAAGATTCCCATCTTTAAAAAAGTTAATAGGAGAAGGAGATGAAGTGGAGCATGGTACACGGTATGTTAGCGGATTACCCGCGGGAGAAAACGATTCATCAACTGTTCGAAGAGCAGGTTGAGCGCACACCGGATCACATAGCAGTTGTATTTGGGGACAAGCACTTGACGTATGCTGATCTGAACAAACAGGCTAATCAACTAGCACATGTTTTGCGGGCTAAAGGTTTAGATCAAGACGAGGCTGTCGGAATGATGGTCGAATGTTCATTGGAAATGATCATCGGAATTTTCGGGATTTTAAAAGCTGGGGGAGCGTATGTGCCGATTGATCCTGAATACCCGAGGGAACGTATACGCTATATGCTGACGGATTCTGGTGCAAATCTCCTGCTGACCCGGCTTCCAATCCACCAGCAAACAGAACTCGCCAGTGTTGTACTGGATTTGATGGACAAGCGGAACTATGGGAAAGAAACAGGGAATCTCTCATCTAAGCAAGGTTCCGACACCCTTGCTTGCATTATGTATACGTCTGGCTCTACAGGCGTACCTAAGGGCACCCTGACGATGCACTACAATATTACACGTGTTGTTAAAAAGCCGAATTACATCCAATTCTCGACAAAAGATAGGATATTACAAGTGGCCAGTTTTTCGTTCGATGGTTCTACATTTGGTATTTATGGAGCTTTGCTTAACGGAGGCACTCTCGTTTTGAACTCACAAGATCAAACCATGAATGCACGTGAGCTATCAAGCGTCCTACGGACACAAAAGATCACGAAATGCTTCGTCACGACAGCACTTTTTAATGCATTGGTGGATGTGGATCCCGATTGCTTTGCAACAATTAAAACCTTGCTATTCGGTGGTGAGAAGGTTTCAGTCAGCCATGTGCGTAGAGCGTTTGCCCGTCTAGGTCCGGGCCGCTTAATTCATGTCTATGGACCGACGGAGAGCACGGTATTTTCTACTTATTATCATATCGATCATTTGGACGAAAATGCAAATACCGTACCGATCGGCAAACCCATCAGCAACACGAAGGTTTACATCTTGGATCAAGAGCAGCATCCTCTGCCACAGGGAGTTGCAGGTGAACTGTACATCGCTGGCGATGGATTAGTTAAAGGTTATTTGAATCGTCCAGAGCTGACAGAAGAGAGGTTTATTCAGTCTTCATGGGTACCTGGAGGCAGGTTGTATCGAACCGGAGATTTGGTGCAAGAGCAAGCGGACGGAAACATCGAATATATCAGCCGGATCGACGATCAAGTGAAAATACGGGGTTATCGAATTGAGCCTGGGGAAATAGAGTCGCATTTATTAAAAGTAGATGATATACAACAAGCGGCAGTTATTGCCCGTGAAAAGGAGGCCGGTCAAAAGCAACTGGAAGCATACTTTACGGCGACCAAAAAACTGACAGCAGATGAAATTAAAACGGCTCTCTCTATAAAGCTGCCGAATTACATGATTCCATCTTTTTATATACAACTAGAACAAATGCCATTGACACTGAATGGTAAGCTGGACCGCAAGGCACTGTTGGCCCTTGAAGAGAATATGCATGGTGGAGCAGAATATGTGTCTCCTAAGCCAGGACTGGAAACGAAGCTGATGGACATCTGGCAGGATGTATTGGGTGTGCAGCAGTTCAGTGTTTTAGATAGCTTCTTCGACCTCGGTGGGCATTCTATTCATGCACTTACATTAATGTCGAGAATGGAGCGTGCAGGATATCACGCCACTTTAACAGACATTTACCACTATAAAACGATTCGGGCACTCGCTGATTATCTTCATTCAACTCAGAATAATATTGTAGGGTCCGAAAAGCAACAGGACATCATAAAAACAACTCAAGAGTTGATATCTTGGCTTCACCAAGAAACAGATGGTGTTTACGAGCTGGTGAAATACCAAGTAAGGGATTTTATTCACGAAGTTAGAGATATTCAGGTGCTTTACTGCGACACGGTGGCTGACGTTAACCATATCATGCGGATCATGGACGGGAAAATAACTCAAGAGCTACTGCCACACTACATTGTACCACTGCATCAAAAAACTAAAATGGCTGATCTATACTGGACCATGGATGAAGAGGTATTTTTCCAACGTCTGGGCTTAAAAAGCATGGATCTGGATCAGGTGGAAGGTTTACGCAAGCTTCTGGAAAACGATTATTTGAAAAAAGATCAGTGGATTAAAACAGGAGCAGTGGCACAAGAATATCCGCTAAGTGGAATTCAGCAAATGCAAATTTCGTTTGATACACCTCCAAGTTTAGGTATATTTAGGCTGGATGAGTGCGTGAATTACGATTTTTTGGATCAGGCTTTCGCTCATTTTGTACAAAGTCAAGGATTACTGAGAAGTGTCCCGGTCCAAAGAGATGAATGGACTTATTGGAGGGAATACGTACCTTCTAGCGATGGTTTACCAAAACTCAACATCATTGATGTGTCGGATTACAACCCATGTGGTCCCATTACGGACATGATAAATGATTATGTTACGAACACCCGTTTCGCCGAAGAACATACTTTGTTCCACATGTTTGTGCTGAAACGAAACCTTCGTGAACATTATGTCATAACTATTTATCATCATGCGATATGCGATCGGGTGACCTCGGAAGTAGCTGAAAGACAGTTGGTTGCTTACTACAGGAGTCTGCTTCAAAATCGACCCCTTCCTACGGATGAAGTGAAGCCCTATGTGGAGTATGTCAATCTAATCCAAAGTGGACCGAAAGGAATTACGGAACAAGAATTGATATCAGCCTTTAATCTGGAAGCGTTCCAAAAAAGCAAGCAAAATGTCTTCCAGGCACCAAATCTTCGAACGTGCACAGAAGCCTACCTGTTTAACGTAAGCATCCCTGCTGAAAATCCTTCTTTGGAGTTTGCGCTTTCTGTCTATACAAGGGGCTTGCAAACTTATTTAGGTATGGATAAGCTACCATTGTTATTTTTATATGATGGAAGAAGGTACGAGGAGGCGGCTTATTATAACACGGCCGGTGAATTTATTGATTTTGTACCTATGCTGATCGAACTGAAACAAAATCCGGATGAAATGATGCAGTCTGTCAGAAGCAGACTGGAATTATTAAAACACCATACGATTAATTTTATGCATCTTCTTACAAGTCCTGATTACAAAGACAAGTGGGAACGTGCCAGAACACTTGCACAGTTTGGGAAGCAGTACGAGCAACTAGACTTATTCATGTTTAACTATTTAGGAAACAGCGCTAAGGCAGACTCAAAATACAGCAATTATTATGATGAAACTATCATAAAGCAACCCAATCCGCTGCCGATCTATTCACTGTTCAATTGCATTGCTTCTTCCTACACGGACGGCCTTATTTTTTCTATACGATGCAGTTACGAGATAGAGGTTGAGGAAGTCAGGGCTGCATTTTATCAAGCTGCCGGTATGGCATCCCGGATAGGGGAGGTTTAATAACGTGATGGAATCAGCTAATACATCTAATCAGAGTAGTTCTGATAGGCCGCGACGTTACTTGCCTTTATTTTCTCAGCAAAAAGGAAATGCCGGATTGCCCGAAGGCGATGATCAAGCACTTTACAAGATTCGTTTGGGGACAAGACAGGTCAAAACGATTATGGGTTTTGTACAGCATCATCAGTTGGGTATGCCTTCTTTTATAACAGCCATATGGTCCGTACTGCTATCCCATTACTCCAATCAATACGCTCTGCCTGTTTTATATTCCGTGGTATCAGACAAGGAAGGGAAAGAATGTCGTCTGGATTATCCATTACTCATTCATATACAGAAGGAAGATCATCTTCTCTCTTTGATACAAAGGATACAAATGGAATGGAACAAACAACATAGTAGCGACGAATTGAGAGAGGATTTTTCGCAGCAAACTAAAGTTGATCCTCCATCAGGGGCAGGGAAGGATTTCTTCAATGTGTGTATCGCAGAGATTTATGGTGACTTTCCTTCTCCAAGTTTAAATGCGGAAAAGTCCCCTCCCCTTTACGGTATAGATCAGCCAGAAATCGCGCTCTGCTACCGGTATGACCCGGATATATTGGAGTGCGCAATACAGTATGATGGCAGCCGTTTCGGAAAAATGCAGATCGCTAGATTCGCAGGCCATTTCAAAACACTGCTGGCAAATGCACTCCTTCTTCCGGAGAAGACGGTACTATTTCACCCCATGCTGACCACAAGAGAACGCAGACAGATGCAACAATGGAATGATACGGAACAAGCCTATCCTTTGGATAAAACTGTGGTTCAATTGATCGAGGAGCAGGCTAGCCGAACACCCGATGCAATCGCTTTAGAGTTTGGAGAGCAGAAGCTGACCTACTATGAGTTAAATCACCGGGCAAATCAAATCAGCCGCATGATTTTAGAGTCGTATTCGATACAGGGGCATGGCGTTCTGCCGACCGGCACGCTGATTGCCATCGTCTTGGATAGAAGCGCAGATGTGATCCCGTCGATGTTTGGAGTTATGAAAGCGGGCGCTGCTTATCTTCCGATCGATCCCCAATATCCTGGGGAACGGCTGCGATTTATTTTAGAAGATGCACAGGCCCAAATGATTATAACGCACAGCCAATTAGTAAGTAGGCTAAATCCATATATTTCTCAAATGGGTAGGGGAGCATATTCGCTGATTTGTGTGGATGAATGCTTGGTGCAGCAGGACTACTATCCCTACGAAAACTTGAAGATCAAGGTTACACAGAATGATCTCGCTTATGTCATCTACACATCCGGTTCTACTGGAAAACCGAAGGGAACCCTTATTGAACACGCGGGTCTGGTTACGTTGATCCCTTATCTTGTTGAAAAGTTTGGAATCACCTCAGATTCAAGAGTCATGCAATTCGCCTCCATTAGTTTCGACGCTTCAGTCTATGAATGGATCGGCACGCTATCAGTAGGCGGAACAGTGGTTGTTCTGTCAGACGAGGAACTGCCTCCTTATGCAGACATTTCAGATATTCTTGAAGAGAAAAATATCCACGTTGCGATGCTAACGCCATCTGTGCTGCGAACGATGAAACATAGAGAACTGCCAAGGTTGCGGACAATTGTATCTGCTGGAGAACCCTGTACGCCTGATATTGTGGACTATTGGGGAAGAGGAAGACGATTCGTGAACGCTTACGGGCCGACCGAAGTGACGATTATTTGTTCTACTTCCGTCTGCAGACCGGGAAAAGAAATTACAATCGGCAAACCCGTCTATAACAAACGTTTATTCGTTTTGAATCCATTCGGCAGTCCTGTGCCTGTCGGCGTTCCCGGTGAATTATGGGTGGGCGGCATAGGGCTTGCCAGAGGATATTTGAATCGTGAAGAACTGACTCAGGAACAGTTCGTTCACAAAGAGGTTGTAATTAGCAGTGAATATCCGCCACACAGTGAGCGGCTATATAAAACCGGGGACATTGTGAAATGGACGCCGGATGGTGAATTGGTTTTTATCGGCCGTAGTGATGAACAAATTAAAATCAGAGGGTATCGTATCGAGCTAGGTGAAATAGAACATCAGCTCCGCCAACATCCTGACATCGGTCAATGTGTCGTTCAAGCCTGGAAGGACGGGGCCTACCATAAACTGGTGGCCTATTATACTGCTGTAGAAGAGCTGAAAGAGGCCGATCTGACACAGCACTTAAACTCTGTATTACCAGCTTATATGGTTCCTTCATATTTTTGTTATCTGGAGTCAGTTCCAGTAAATACAAACGGTAAAGTCGACCGTGGAGCTCTCCCTGATCCGAGGGGTACCTTATTTAATCAAGCTGATGAAATTGTGGAAGCAGACGAGGACGGTTTCGAAAAGCGCTTGCTTTGGATTTGGCGGCAGATTTTAAAAAGAGGAGATATCGGGGTTAACGACCATTTTTACGCGGTTGGGGGAGACTCAATTCTTGCCATTCAGGTCGTATCTATGGCCAGGGATCATGGTATCATGCTTACTCCAAGACAAGTTGCGGAGTATCCAACCATTCAGAAATTAGCTGCTGTGGTTACTTGGACAGACAATGATCAAAAGGAAGATCTCAGCATTGACTTGACAGGCGAATTTGGTTTGACACCGATCCAGCACTGGTTTTTCGAGCAACAGTTTGTAGAGCCGCATTATTTCAACCAATCCCAGCTGTTTGTACTCCGTGATTGTGATCCTGTGAAGCTGGAAACCGCCATTAATCAATTGATTCGATTACATCCAGAGCTGTCGATGGAGATCGTAGTCAAGGAACATGCGTATTCGCAGCGCTACCGAAAGGATGCTTCCATTCAACTGGCTAGCTACACCCTTCAACAAGTCGATTATCCCGAATCCGAAATTTCAAGCATATGTGATACGTGGAACAGACAATTGAATTATGAGACGGGCGCCATGATGTATGCAGGAGTAATTCAAGGCCACCCTGACGGTAAAGCCCGTCTGTTTATGACTATACATCATCTGGTCATTGATGGAGTGTCTTGGAGAATATTGGTTCAGGAATTGTATCAATTGTATCAGGGTACAGCGTTGCCTCCCGTTTTAAATCCATACAAGAAGTGGCATTCTGCATTGATGAGTTATTCTAGACATAAAGATACTTTACGTCATATTGAATATTGGAAAAAAGTACAGCATCAAACTACAGCATTTGTACTGCCAGTAGACCATTACCCGGATCGTAAAAAGAGCAGTGAGTCTTCGGAATTAGTTACAATGCTTACTCCTGACGATACGGAACTGCTTTTGCACCATTGCTCTCAGGCTTATCATACCGAGATTAACGACCTGCTACTTACAGCCTGGTCCCTGGCGCTCTCCGCTTGGTCTGGGCAGAAGACGATTTCGTTTCGCTTAGAAGGCCATGGACGTGAGCACTTTGTATCCGATATAGATCTGACAAGAACCATCGGTTGGTTTACCTCCATGTTTCCGGTATGCATTCAGATTACGGACAGTTCCCCCTTGGGAGCGACGATTAAATCTGTCAAAGAGCAGTTGCGTTGTATTCCTCACCGCGGCATGTCATATGGCGCTTTGAGATACTGCCATCCGAATACAGAAGTCCGTTCCGAGTTATCAGCTTCTGAACCTCAGGCTCTTTTCAATTACTTGGGCCAGTTTGATCAGGGGAATGCGAGCGAATTAAACCAGTGGTTAGGGTTTACAAGTGACGCAGCACAGGATTATAGCTCGCCGCTTAATCATGGAACAAGCCTATTGGAACTCAACTGTTCCATTGTTCATAGCAAGCTGCATTTGTTTATGAAATATAGCAAACGTCACTATGAAGAAACCACCATTACTCAGTTGTTAGATACTTTTATAACACGTGTGCTTGCTATTATCGAACATTGTAGCCGGACTGAACACCAAGAGTTCACACCTAGTGATTTTCCATCCGTGTCACTGGAACAACATTCGCTTGACGAGATCGTAAAGACATATCATTGGCAATATGGTTTGGATAAAATGATGTACCTAAGTCCCTTACAAGAAGGACTGCTGTTCCATTATTTAGATCATCCTAGTTCCAATCAATACTTTGTGCAGGTTAGTTGGAAATATCATGGTAGGCTAGAGGTTGACCGTTACCGGGAAGTCTGGAACAGCATTATTTCTGAAAATGATAGCTTGCGGACTTGCTACATTTGGGAGGCGTTGGACAAGCCCATACAATGTATTATCCGAAATGCAGAATGGGATTGGACATTTTTGGATTTTGAAGTAGAGCAACCAGAGCAGCAACAAGAGTGTATCGAACGCTGGATGACAATGGATCGTAATCGCCGTTTTGATCTGAGTCAGCCTGCATTCCGCATAACACTGATTCAGACTGCTTCAAACGAATGGACGATGATCTGGAGCTACCACCATATTTTGCTGGACGGTTGGAGCCTGCCGCTACTAATAAATCGAGTTCATGAGCTCTATGCTTGTAGCCTGCAAAACCGGATGCCACAGCGCAGCTTGACCCGTTCTTATGAAACTTATATTCGTTGGTTAAACAATAAGGATCGCACAGAGGCCGAGTTATTCTGGAAGGCATATTTAGCCGACGTAACGGAGCCAACCCAACTACCGATAGAGAAGGGCATACTTCCCGAGGCACATCAACCGATTGAGAACCAGCAGATCGAGACTCTTTGTATTGATCCGAGACGAACCAAGCGGATCGCTGATTTTGTTAAGCAAGCGCAAGTTTCGCTAAATACGTTGGTGCAGTTTGCATGGGGTAAAGTGCTACAAGTCTATCAAGATGCGGATACAACCATATTTGGTATGGTCGTTTCCGGAAGGGGATCGGATCTTGCAAAAGCGGATCAGATCACAGGTATGCTGATTAATACGCTGCCTTTGGTCATGCACTGGAATGTCGAGCAAACCATCACTGAATATGTACAAAAGCTGCACCAAACCATTCAGAAACTAAATGACTACAGCTATGTGAGTCTGAATGAACTGAAGAGCTGGACTGGTATTCAAGGACATGTCATGTTTTACAGCATCGTAGCATTCGAAAATTATTTGAACGACTATCGGCAACCAGAAAATGAATTGAAGATGTCAGCTATGGAGGAACGAGAGAAAACGAATTATCCAATGACGATCACCGTTGCCAATGACGGGGAACAGATCACCATCAAGTTTATGTATGATGCAGATCGATTGAACCAAGAAACGGTTTGTCGACTAGCAGAGCATCTGCTAAATACGCTGGAATATGTGCTGGAATACCCGAATTACAACGTCAGAGACGTTTGCTTCATGAACAAGGATGAATATGAACGAATCGTCTACGACTGGAACAATACGTATACAGCATATCCCAGAGAGTGTTCAATTATTGATCTATTCCAAGAGCAAGTGGAGCTGCGGTCTTCACAGCCTGCAGTAATTGCGCACAATCAGGTTATGTCCTACCACACCCTAAACCTCATGTCCCAGTACGTTGCCAAGATGTTAACGGATGATGCTGATGATAACAATCATGGAAAGTTTATTGGAGTTTACTTGCCGCGCTCTCTTGAATTCATTGTCTCCATCCTGGCGATCATGAAAGCGGGATATGCCTATGTTCCCATTGACCCCGATTTTCCGGCAGCAAGAACCCGCGAATTAATCAAGGACGCTGGACTGGACACCATTATCACTTCACAGGAAGGAGCGGAACGTATCTCGGAAGCCTGTAAGGGAATCCGTTTAACACTGATGGATACAAAGTATTTTGACCAAAATGGAGTTGTGGAACCAGAAGAGAAGGAGAACATGATTGCTCCCAATGACCTTGCTTATCTAATGTATACATCCGGATCGACGGGAAAACCGAAAGGCGTTATGGTGGAACATCGCAATGTCATTCGCTTGGTCAAAAACACCTGTTATTTTCCGTTTTCTTCTGATATCAGATTGCTCTATACAGGTTCGCCTGTTTTTGACGCTTCTACGTTTGAAATTTGGGGGACGCTGCTGAATGGAGGACAGCTGTTTGTAGTTTCAAAAGATGATCTTCTAAATATACATGTGCTGGAGCAGCGGATGAAGGAGTGGAGAATTAATACACTATGGCTAAGTTCTGCACTGTGTAATCACTGGATTGAAGAAAATGAAAAGATATTTGCTGGACTCCAATGGTTGCTCATAGGTGGGGAAGTTTTATCGGTTAAGCATATCAATCGTATCCGTCTTGCCAATCCGGAACTTTCGATTCTCAATGTATACGGTCCTACGGAGAACACCACCTTTTCGACGAGCTACCGGATCGAAAAGCCTTTTGAGCAGAATATCCCTATTGGCAAGCCCATTAGTAATTCAACTTGTTATATTCTGGACAAACGGGGCCGTGTTCAGCCTGTCGGAGCAATCGGGGAATTATACATGGGAGGAGACGGGGTTGCAAGGGGGTATTGGCAGCAAAACCAAATGACACAGCATGCGTTTGCACCGAATCCATATCGTTCTGCCAAAGATGGTGAAAGAGGTACGAATTCAATTCTATACCGTACGGGAGATCGGGCGAGATGGCTGCCAGACGGGAATATCGAGTATATCGGACGGGCTGACGATCAGGTAAAACTTCGCGGCTATCGAATCGAACTCGGAGAAGTCGAGTTCCGTCTTAACAGCTATCCTGTAGTGAAAGAATGTCTGGTCTTTATCCGGGAGGTTTATGGCGATTTGCGGATGATCGCTTACTATACAGCGGAAGAGGAGCAACGAGTGGAGCAGCTTCATACTTTTATGGCTGAAGGTCTTCCTTCTTATATGTTACCGTTTCGTTACGTTTGGCTGAAATCGTTCCCATTAACGGCTAACGGGAAAATCGATCGCAAAAATCTTCCTTTACCTGAAATCCATAGCAGCGATAAGGAAGCAAATGCTGGACCGAAGACTGAACTGGAGCAAACCATAGAAGAAGTTTGGAGCATGGTCCTGAAGCTTGATTACATTGGCAAGAATGAAGATTTTCACACGTTGGGAGGCCATTCGCTCCATGCACTACGAATAGCCAGCCTATTGCAAAAAAGCGGATATCCGGTTACGGTCAACCAAATATTTCGCGAACAGACGATTGAACTTTTGGCCCTTTCATTGATCCATGCAATGACGGATACAGCAACTGACCTTTGTCCGAACATGGATATCCCATATCAGTCTATAAGAAAAGAATACCCGGATGACGGATTTCCGCTGTCTGCTGTACAAAAACGTTTTTTCCAAAGAGATCTCGTGAATTATAACATGTTTAATGTACCTTACTTGGCTCGGCTCAAGAATTACATTCCTACAGAATTGCTGAACGCGTCGATTGAACCACTATTGAACAAACATACGGCGTTGCGGCTGTCGTTTGCTCAACTGGATGATGAATGGTATCAGTTTGAGCAGACAATAAGTGCAGGACAGGTAGTTTCTTACGTAGATTTGCACATGGTCTCGGGATCACATGACGCCTACATTTCGGAATACTGCTCGAAAGTGCAGCATGAATTCGATATCAAGGAAGGACCTTTATGGAAAGTTGTGTTGTTTGACCATTATTGCGAAAAGAGACAACAGGTGATATTACTTCTGTTCCATCATTTAATTTTTGACGGGATTTCCATAAACATTTTTTTAGAAGAGTTGAGACATCTTCTCTTGCCGGGAAAAAGGAGTGATTTGGCGTTACATGCGGAGGAGAAGGAAAGCAGTTATCGGGATTGGTGCATAGCGTTGTCGCAATATGCGGCAAAGGGCCCTTTTCCTAAAGCATCCACTTTCTGGAGTAAGGTTGTGGAAGGCGGCCAATCTTTACAGGTTGACAGGGAATCGGAGATACAGCCTCTTCACCGACACATGAGAACTATAACGTATGATTTACTTGAAGGAGAGGAGCATATTCTTCTTCTAAAAGCATTGGCTATGAAGCATCATACTACTCCACTGAGCATCTTACTGACGGCGTTGTCACAAGCTTGTTTCCAATTGAAAAAGCAATCGGATTTGCTGCTGCATGTGATGTCTTATCAACGTGAGTCTTTTTTGCCGGGTATTATGATTGATCGTACTATCGGTTTTTTTGCCGGTGCATACCCCCTTCGAATTCAGATCCCAGAAGGAGAACTATTGGGGAATTGGGAAACGGCACTGAGACATGTCACACATACGTTGCGGCATATTCCATCTGAAGGCTTGGATTATTTTATTTTACGACATATGATACAGGGAATTTATCTAGATAAGGAACCACTAAGGGACGGAACACACATGCTTTTCCATTACCAATCAGAGGAAATGAACGGGATAGCTGATGATTTGTTTGAGCCTTTACCCATATCTTACGGAAATACGAACGCGGCGGACAATCCCTCTGCTTACAAGTTAAATATGACGGCAGGTCTTAGATGCGACAGATTAAGTTTAACCTGCTATTATAGTTCACTGCATTATAAGGATCAGACGATCGCTGAGCTAATACGCCTCATATCCAGACATCTGTGCCAAAGCATCAGTGTTCGCCCATATACCATGATAGCGGAGGGGAGCTTCAGATTATGAAAATATATGAATTTTGTCCATTTTTCAATGAAAATCGCATTGCAGATATTAAAATAAAAGAAAATTCCGGTTGGATTGATGAGTTGCACGTGATCGAAGCTAACAAGACGTTCAGCTATTTAGATAAGCCTCGGAACTTTAATCCAGATTATGTTGGTCCCAAGGTCATTTATCATCCATTTCATGCGGATCAACTGTTTCGTGAACCTGAGAAGCACTCATTGTACTTTGATGTGGATAGCTGCGGTGCGGACAACTTTGACCGCTGGTACTGGCGTCTGCTCAGCCATAACAGTGCGTTTCATAATGAGGCTTGCCAAAGAAACAAGAGTATCTCTATCTTGCAGGATAAGGTTGAGGATGATGATGTGATCATTTTGGCTGATTTTGATGAGATCATTGATAACCGGATGGCGGATCGTATTGTTTCGGAAGTGAAGAAACATCAAGTTATTACAATTAAAA
This sequence comes from Paenibacillus sp. 1182, assembly GCF_017833915.1. Classification (NCBI taxonomy): domain Bacteria; kingdom Bacillati; phylum Bacillota; class Bacilli; order Caryophanales; family Paenibacillaceae; genus Paenibacillus; species Paenibacillus sp. 1182. The sequence continues at coordinate 519,214 of NZ_JAFICR010000001.1, forward strand.
TGCACTACTCTGTATTCTTCCTGAATCTTTTTTGCCAATCTAATCACGGTGCTCCTTATTGGAGCTATCGCGTGTTCGCCATGACCGGCCGGTACTTCAAAAGTATGCCTTTCTTACCCGACTATCTCAGGAAGAAAGGGATTGCTGAAGCGCTGTATCATGACATTTATTGTCTGGAGGAGCCAGCTGGATTCCATCATTCATGGCTTGAATATCAGAAAACCGCGCTTCCCAAACTGCAAGCTTTTGCCGCCAATGTAGAAGATAAAAGTATTTTAAATGCAGAGTATATTGATCAATGCTTACATGATAAAAAGCTGTACTATATTGATACTGAACTTTATGTTGATAACTCAAAATCGTTTTTGAGCAGTCTACAGGAACTTAAAACAGATGATCTTTGGTACAATTAAAGGGAAAAGAGATCAAATAAAAACTGCCGACGGGGTCGGCAGTTTAGTTTAAAGACCTTCTGATGTATCAGATTGATTTATCGGAAGGTTGTTTTGCTATGTACTTGGAATCAATAGTAGCTGCTTGAATTCAATGAACTTATGAGTGCAGGCAACAGAGCAACAGCCATAATGATATAGATCACGATTACAATAGCGGCCCAAAGAAGGCCTGCTTTAGCGTAATTAGCTTTGCTCGGATTAGTCGAGCCGCTAAATGCCCACACAAACAGCATAATAAGTCCAACTACCGGTATAGCCATCAGAAGTAAACTGATCATCCATTCCTTGAATGAGACTGGAGGCGGGTACACAGGGGCTGGTCTGGATGGTGCTCCTTGTTGATTGTTTTGCGGATTAAACTGGTTAGACAATTGGATCTTCTCCCTACGTGATTAGTATGTTGTGTTTCCTATATTGACCAAAACATCATACATGATATGACAATAAGCAACAAGTAAAATTCAGTAAACAGTCTAATAGTACTATCAAACGATAAAAAATAGGTCTATACACCCTATTGACGAAGCAGTTTTTATATATTATTGTATTGATATTAACATTTTGTTTTTATCAATTGATTCAAATTAAAAGTTACATAGAGCATTCGCCACTTTTGACTCAAAAGCGATGAAATACCCATATATGAACAGGTAGGTGACGCAAGTGACAGATGGATTGAAACATAATTACAGTGGCTTGACGGAAGAGGAATTTTTGGCCGCTTATGATGCGAGTGAATATGAGCGCCCATCCGTAACGGTAGATATGCTGCTATTTACGGTAATGGATCAGCTCCAACAAAATTACCGTAAGCTGCCGGAGAAGTCCCTACAGCTTCTTTTGATCCAAAGAGGGGAGCATCCCTATATAGGACAATGGGCGTTGCCAGGTGGTTTTGTAAGTATAGATGAAAGTCTGGAAGAAGCTGCACGACGCGAGCTTAAAACGGAAACGAATGTGGATCAGATTTATATGGAGCAGCTATATACTTGGGGAGATGTGGCACGTGATCCACGTATGCGGGTGATCAGTTGCGCTTACATGGCTTTAGTTGACCACGATTCCTTGGAGGTACAGGCGGGGGATGATGCCGCTGATGCCCAATGGTTTGAGCTGGATTACAGCGTAGCTCAGGAGACGCGGACGAATCAGCCGGAAGGTTACACATGGGAACAAGACATTGACATCACATTGAAGCATGGGGACATCCATCTGTCAGCCAAAGTAAAAATAACTGAAATTCTTAAGGGAAGAACCATTGAAATCAAGCGAGAAGTGCTGGAGTCACAGGGAATTGCTTTTGATCATGCCAAAATTATTGCGTACGGTATAGAGCGTCTGCGCAGCAAAATAGAATACACAGATATCGCATTTCACCTGATGCCGGCTCTATTTACACTAAGTGAGCTTCAGCAGGTGTATGAAATTATTCTAGGTAAGGAGCTGTTGGCTGCAGCTTTTCGTCGCAAAATAGCTGATCTCGTGGAAGAAACCAATGAGTATAGAAAAGCGGCCGGACACCGTCCATCCAAGTTATACCGATTTAAGCCTCGGTCGCGTTTTATGTAACATAAGGAATATGAAATGAGGAATCATCATGGAAAAGTTTACGTTTTTTTATCGCAGTCATTCGCCGTTTTCGCAATGGTATCCTTCTGATTTTGTCGTGGATGGAATGGAGTTTAACTGTGCCGAGCAATATATGATGTTGAAAAAAGCACAGCTTTTTGGGGATGAAGAGGCGGCCTTGAAAATTATGCAAGCCCCTACTCCAAGGGAACAAAAAGCCCGCGGCCGCAGTGTGCGCGGATTTGACCAATCCTTGTGGGAGGCCAATTGCCGGCAATTTGTGTATGACGGTAATTACGCCAAGTTTACACAAAATCCGAATTTGCTCAAGCACCTGCTTAAAACGAAAGGAACCACTCTGGTTGAGGCTAGTCCAACCGACACCATTTGGGGTGTAGGCTTAGCTGAGAACGATGCTCGTATACGGAACCGCAAGCTATGGCGTGGCACGAACTGGCTAGGAGAAATATTGACGAATTTACGTGAGGATGTATTGCAAAAGGAGGAATGGTCATCATGAAAAATACAATGAATTCTCGGAGCAACCGAGATGCCCGATCGAGTATGGCGCAGGAAACACTATCCATTTTGGAACATGGGTATTATACGAATAACAAACAGGCTCAAGTAAATATGACAAATGACATAGGGAATGCGGTCACAGGCTCGAAGTTATATACACCTTCTCAGCTGGTAACTGTAAAACAAGAGGCAGAGCAAAGAATAAAAAGTATATTGGAGCCTTCTTCCCGCATAGACGAACAGAGGATCATTGCAAAATTGGAGGTTACGGGAGAAAGCACGTTACAGGCGGCATACAGACTCCAGGTAGAGGAGAAGCTGACCCACGTGGCGTGTTTGAATTTTGCATCAGCCAAAAACCCGGGAGGTGGATTTCTCGGAGGCAGCCAGGCTCAAGAGGAAAGCTTGGCTCGTTCGTCAGCGTTGTATCCTTGCATTTCACAAATGGAAGAGATGTATGGACATAATCGGAAGCTGCGGAGCTGTTTTTATTCAGATTATATGATTTATTCGCCTGAAGTTCCGGTATTTCGGGATGATCAGGGAACATTGTTGGAGAAGCCGTATCAAGTCGATTTCCTGACCGCACCTGCTGTAAATGCTGGAGTGGTGCGAGAACGGGAGCCAGAGCAGGTGAATCGGATTGGTGAAGTGATGATGGAGCGAATCCGTTACATTCTTGGAATGGCTAAGCAAAACGACGTAGAACATCTTGTGCTGGGAGCCTATGGTTGCGGGGTATTTCGCAATAAGCCGGAAGAGGTTGCCCTCTGGTTCAAGCAAGTAATTGTAGATGAAGGATATGGTTTGCTGTTTGACCGGATTGTTTTTGCAGTGTTGGATCACAAAGCAGACCAACGTACTTTAAACAGCTTTAAAAATGTTCTTTCTTGAAGTAAAGGCAGTGCATTAAATCGTTTACTATAATATCTCATGAAAAAGGAAGGTGCTGAATGGAACCATCTTCGAATATAACCTGGCATGTGTCCGATATTGATAAGCAAGCGCGTCAGCTTTTGAATGGCCATAAAAGTCCGGTGCTTTGGTTTACAGGGCTGTCTGGTTCGGGAAAATCAACGGTATCCTCCACACTTGAAAAAGCGTTATATGCACGAGGCATACACACGTTTATTTTGGATGGGGATAATGTTCGGCATGGTTTAAATCGGAATCTAGGTTTCTTACCCGCTGACCGTAAAGAAAATATTCGTCGTATTGCTGAAGTTGCAAAGCTAATGGCACATGCGGGTGTCCTAACCATTTGCGCCACCATTTCCCCTTATCGTGAAGATCGTGAAATGGTAAAGGAGATTTTAAAGCAAGAAGGTTGCTATGAGATATATATACAGTGCAGCCTGGAGGAATGTGAGCGACGCGATCCAAAAGGAATGTACAAGAAAGCGCGCGCCGGAGAAATTCATCATTTTACGGGGATTGATGCTCCTTATGAAGCACCGCTGGAACCGGATCTAATCGTATCCACAGAAGGCCGGGAGGTAATCCAGTCAGTTGAGGATATCTTGGATTTTCTTGATAGGAAGCAGCTGCTATTATGATTTTATGATGAATTCTACATGAATATTATCTGAAAGCCTCAATGGTAAAACTTCGAGAAGTGATCAAAGTAATCATTATAGAAAGTAAAAATGAAACATATATATTGGTGAATAAATACAGTACTGCATTTACGGCAAGCCTTATGGGGCTTGCTTTTTTATTTGTGATTTTAAACTAATTCTAAATCCTAGATTATAATAATTATAAAAAAGTATTGATTTTTGTTTGTGTACAATTTATAGTGAAAGGCACATAGTTAACCAATTCATTCAAGAGGTGATTTCAATCATGAGTAACCAACCAACGAACCTGACTACAAGCTGGGGCGCTCCTGTTGGAGATAATCAAAATTCGATCACAGCAGGCTCACGGGGTCCCACACTAATTCAGGATGTGCATCTGCTGGAGAAGCTGGCGCATTTTAACCGGGAGCGTGTGCCGGAACGTGTCGTTCATGCAAAAGGTGCAGGGGCGCACGGATATTTTGAAGTCACTAATGATTTGTCTGCATATACAAAAGCAAGCTTCTTGTCTGAAGTGGGCAAGCGTACACCGATGTTTATCCGTTTTTCTACTGTGGCGGGTGAGCTGGGCTCGTCCGATACTGTACGCGACCCGCGTGGTTTTGCGGTGAAGTTTTATACAGAAGAAGGTAACTATGATCTCGTGGGCAATAATACACCTGTGTTTTTTATTCGGGATGCCATTAAATTTCCTGACTTTATTCATACGCAAAAACGTCATCCCCAAACCCATCTGAAAAACCCGAATGCGGTCTGGGATTTCTGGTCCTTATCTCCTGAATCGCTGCATCAGGTAAGTATTCTAATGTCTGACCGCGGTATTCCAGCTACTCTTAGACATATGCATGGTTTCGGTAGTCACACGTTCAAGTGGGTAAATGCCGAAGGACAGGCAGTATGGGTGAAATATCATTTTAAAACAGAGCAAGGTGTGCAAAATCTTGATGTGGATTTGGCTGCGAAAATTGCTGGTGAAAATCCGGATTATCATACAGAAGATTTGTTTAATGCCATCAAAAAAGGTGATTTTCCTGCATGGAAACTTCATGTGCAGATTATGCCGGTAGAAGATGCAGATACGTATCGCTTTGATCCATTTGATGTGACAAAAGTATGGTCTCAAAAGGATTACCCGCTGATCGAGGTTGGACGCATGGTGCTGGATCGCAATCCTGAGAACTATTTTGCTGAGGTAGAGCAGGCGACATTCTCCCCGGGTTCATTTGTTCCTGGTATTGAGGCATCCCCGGATAAAATGTTGCAAGGACGCCTGTTTGCCTACGGCGATGCACATCGCTACCGTGTAGGTGCAAATCATAATTCGTTGCCGATCAACCGTCCGCATGCGGAAGTTCACAACTACCAACGCGATGGTGCATTGCGCAGTGACAGCAATGGCGGAGGATCTGTCTATTACGAGCCTAATAGTCTCGGTGGACCCAAAGAATCACCTGCGCACAAAATGGCTCCTTTTGAAGTGTCTGGCGAAGCTCAAAGTGTAGCCTACGATCATCATGATCACTACACACAACCGGGCGACCTATACCGCTTGCTCAGTGAAGAAGAGCGTGCACGCCTGGTCCGAAACATCGTAAATGCGATGAAGCCCGTAGAAAGTGATGAAATCAAACTGCGTCAGATCGGACATTTCTACAAAGCTGATCCTGAATACGGACGCCGTGTAGCCGAAGGTTTAGGCTTGACCGTTCCTCAAGGCGAGTAGAGGTATCTGCAAACTCCTAACCTGAAAGCCGTATGAATAAATAATAAAAGGATGTCCCAACACCACGTACATGGTGGATGGGACATCCTTTGTTTTTGAGAGCGATGTAAATCAGGTGCTGCTATATCCTCTGCAAGCGAGGTAAATAGATTACAAGAAACAGTGACCGTCCTAGTGCAAATACGATAAAGGATAGCCAAAGTCCGTGATTCCCATAATGGGGAACGCACCAGAAGAGAGCGATCAAAAAGCAGAGCAATGAAATCAGCATCGAATTGCGGATCGGATACGTTACCGTCATCCCCGTAAACACACCGTAGAATACCAGTCCCAGCCCGGCTGCCAGTGGAAAGACCACAAGCCACCCATTATAAGGGCCTGTAAGGCTAATCACTGTAGCATTGTCCGTAAATAGTGAGATAAGCGGCTCTTTCAGTGCGAAATACAATCCTCCTGTCACTACGCTGGTCACCAGTGTCCAGAACCAGGACAAGTGAATAACCCTTTGCAGCATTTTACGATTCCCGGCACCCCGAGCCTGACCTGTCATGATGCTACTAGCGTTGGCGAACCCATCAAAAAAGTAAGCCATAATGTAATGGATCTGCAACAAAATAGCGTTTGCCGCCAATTGATCGGTTCCAAAGCTCGCACTGCGCGCCGTAAACAGATTAAACATCGTCAGCAGACAGGCTGTACGGATCATAAGATCAAGGTTTGTTGCCATGACACTTTTCAACTCTGAAGCTCCAAACCATCCTCGCCAATTCATCTGTCCGCTTTGCTTCCATTCTCTCCAAATCGATGAGCGGAACACCAGAACGAGACCCAATATACATGCAAGAGCCTCCGCAATCAGAGTAGCGCTTGCAACACCAGTGACATTCCAATGCATCATCTGTGTAAATACAATAGCTAATACCATATTGATTACGTTCATTGTAATTTGCAAAAATAATGTAGCCTTCACACGGGATAATCCCATCAGCCAGCCGAGCAGCACATAGTTCACCAATGTAAGAGGGGCTCCCCAGATACGAATGTTAAAATAAATTGCTGCCTGCGCTGCCACATCCTGAGCTGGATGGATTAGCTGCAGAGAAGCTAACAGAATGGGCTTTTGTAACACAATGAATACCGCACCAATGAGTAAAGCAATGGCCAGTGGGCGCATGAGAGCAGCTATGCCCTGGTCGTTATTTTGTGCCCCCGCGGCTTGGGCCGTGAAAGCTGATGTGCTGACTCGCAGGAAGCCAAACAGCCAATATAAAGTATTGAAAATAAGAGTGCCCACCGCTACACCGCCTAAATACGCGGAATCGCTCAAATGACCGATTACAGCTGTATCCACCGCACCGAGTAGCGGGGTTGTAATCGTCGAAATAATTAAAGGGATAGCTAAAGCAAGATAGGCTCGGTGGGAAGGCAACATGTTGAAAAAACCTCCAGTAATGATTGTGTGTAGGGATGGCGATCCGAATGAAATAATGCTTCCTTGGGAAAATGCTCAAGCACACTGCCTTCTTTCATGACCATGATTCGATCACTCATAAAGTGCACAGCCGCCAGATCATGTGAGATAAACAGATAAGCCAATCCTAGCTCATCCTGCAAATCCTTGAGCAGATTTAAAACGGTGGCTTGTGTGGTCACATCCAGACTTGCTGTTGGCTCGTCCAATACGATAAAATCCGGCTCTGTGCTGATGGCACGTGCGATGGTTACACGCTGCTTTTCCCCACCGCTAAGCTGATGTGGAAACTTGTCCAGATAGCTGGCTGGAAGCTTTACCATATCAAGCAAATGTTCTGCTATATCCCGACGTTCTGAGGACATACCCGTCATAAAAGAAGGAACATAGTACTTAAGCTGGTCCAGTGGCTCCAGCAGGGATTGCAGGATGGTTAGTCTGGGGTTCAAAGCCGCAGATGGATGTTGAAAAACTGCACCCAGCCTGCTGCGAATCCGTTTTAACTCGCTCCGCTTTAATCCCCGGATAGACTGCCCATCTAGTCTAAGCTCACCTTGATCAAATGGGTCCAATGTCAATATACAGCGAGCGAGTGTGCTTTTCCCACTGCCGCTTTCCCCGACAATGCCCAGACATTCTCGAGGGGAGATCGACAGAGCAACATTTTGCAGCACCGTTTTGCCTCCAGTGTAAGCCTTCGTCAAACCGGAGACGGTCACGACAGGATTAGACGTGTCTTGCCGCTGAGCGCAGGCGGCTTGATTATTCATGTGCAGCGCTCCTTTCCATTGCGTCCTGTTCTTCAGTGCTGTTGTAAGGTAAACGTGCTGGAGCGCCCGGAGACAGCGGCGGAATAGCTGCCAATAGACGACGAGTATACGGGTGGTCCGGATGGTTCAGCACCGCTTGCGTTTCACCTATTTCAACCAGTGAACCTTCGCGCATCACTGCGATTCGATCTGCATACTTGCGTACATGACGCAGATCGTGAGTGATCCACAAGACGGAAATACCCGTTTCCGTCCGGATTTGGTCAATGAGCTGCAGCACCCGATGAGCTGTGAGCGTATCCAGCGCCGTTGTGGGCTCGTCGGCAATAAGTAACTTCGGCTCCAGTAGTAGTGCAGCCGCAATAGCTACCCGTTGCAATTGACCGCCGCTGAGTTGGAACGGATAGCTGCGGTACACACGCTCGGCGGGAAGCTGTACGCGCTCCAGCACCTCGATACAGCGCTGCTTGCGCGCCTTGCGATCTTGCTTGCCATGGGCGCGCATCAGCTCGTCCAGTTGGCTGCCTACACGCAGAAAGGGGGTGAAAGCCCCGTGGTAGTCTTGAAAAATGTAGGATATTTCACTGCCAAGCAAAGAGCGCCTTTGTTTAGCGGGTAGATCTAGTAAATTATTGTCCTTCCACGCAATGATACCTTCCGCTGTAACAGAAGAGGGGAGAAGGCCGCCGATAGCGAACGCCGTCATGCTTTTGCCGCTACCACTTTCGCCGGCAAGAGCACACCATTCCCCCGGACGAACGGCAAGCTCCAGTTGCTCTACAATCGTTTTTACATTGGTCCGAATCGTTAAGCCTTCAATAGTCAGCATGTGCCAATTCACTCCTCTGTCCGGGTTTTAACATCATAACGGTCGCGTAGTTTATCTCCAAATACGTTTGCTAGTAGCACGGTTAGCACGACAGCTATCCCAGGAACCAGCATCAGGTGGGGAGCCATTTGAAAATACGCTCGTCCTTCATTCAACATAGTACCCCATTCCGGAATTGGTGGCTGTGGACCTAAGCCCAAAAAAGATAGGGAGGCAATCATTAAAATAATTTTGCCGACATCCAGCGTAGCCAGCACAAGAACATTCCCTATTGCATGGGGGAGAATATGTCGCATGACAATCCGCAGGGAGGAGGTACCCGCCAGTATGGATAACGAAATGTAATCCTTTTGCTTTTCTGCCAGCACGGTACTACGCACCAGGCGTGCATAACCAACCCATTTTACCGCAGTTACCGCGAAAATAAGATTTACTAAGCCTGGTCCGAGCAAACCGCTCAGCACAATGGCAAAAATATAATCTGGTAATGTCATGAAGGCATCGACCACCCGCTTGAATACACGATCCATCCAGCCTCCAATAAATCCTGAAAGCAGACCAAGAGGGACCCCGACAACCAGCGAAACGGCCAAAATCAACAAACTGGTTCCGACAGTCGTCCGAAGTCCAGCTATGACTCTCGATAGTACATCTCTGCCCAAATGATCCGTTCCCAGCCAGTGCGTAGCGCTGATCGATTGTAGTCGATTCCCCATCTGGATACGATACGGATCTTGCGGTGCAAGAAACGGAACGACTGTAATTGCTGAAAGAATGAGCAGGATGGAGAGCGACACGATCCATGTTTTGGACAATCGCGTTCTAGTGAGCTGCCCGTTTTCCGCATGTACGGATTTTATCATGATAAACGTTTCTCCTTCAAAGCGATTTCAGGATTGACCCAACGGTAGGACAGCTCTACCAAAATATTGATACATACAATGAATCCAGCCATAAATACGGTATAGCCCTGAATTATGGGGTAATCCCTTGCAGCAATGGCATCCACAATCCATTTTCCCAGCCCCGGATAGGCGAATAGCACTTCAATCACGACTGTGCCTCCCAGTAGGCTACCTATACTCTCACTGAATACCGTAATGAGTGGAACTAGACTGTGACGGAGCATGTGTCTGAAAAAAATGCGGATGGGGCTGATGCCACGCGCTTGCGCCGCTTTGATAAAGTCTTGCCCCGAGCTTTCAATCAGACTTGCGCGAATCATTCGTACATAAACGGCCGCCATTGCTAATCCCAAGGTAAGAGAAGGGAGTACCAAATGAAAAGCGGTTCCTTCGCCCATAGACGGCAAAATGCGCAATTTAACTGCAAACCATTCGATAAACAAAAGCCCCAGCCAAAAGCTGGGAATCGAGGAGCCGATTAAGGCAAACACACGACTGGCGCTGTCAATCCAGCGGTTACGGTAGAGCGCAGCCATCGTTCCCAAGGGTAGAGCTATTAGCAGCAAAATGAACAGAGAGCCTCCGGTCAGCAGCAGCGTATAAGGCAGTTTTTCCATAAACTCTGTGAATACCGGACGATGGGTTAAATAAGATTGTCCAAAATCAAACTGAAGCAACTGAACCAGCCACTTACCATATTGCACAGGTAATGGTTGGTCCAGCCCTAGTTGGCTGCGCATATCCGTAATTTGCTGATTGGACACAGCTACATCATCGACTCGGAGAATGCTCCGGACGGGATCGCCCGGAACAAGCTTAAGCAGACAGAAGCTCACAAAGGAAAGAATAAGAAAGAACAAAACTAGTTCAAGAAACTTTTTGGCCATGGATTTGAACATGCTAGTTCACATCCAGGTCCTGGGTTAGCAAGTAATATTCACTTTGGCTAGTTACCCAGTTATGTACGTAATCGCGATAGGCCACTACGTTGTTTGGATGGACCAGAAAGGATTGCAGATTTTCTTGGTCAATCAGTGTGACAGCTTTCAGCGCCAGCTTGTTGCGTTGTTCCTCATTCACGGTTGTGTTCAGCTGTGAAATCATACTCGCGAGTTCCGGTACATGCACACGCCCATAATTTAGTGCTCCTTCAGGCATGTAAGCCGCATTTAGAAAATAGCTTGCATCGCCGCGCGGGGCTGTAATGCTACTATAAGTCGCTAAATCCCAATCCTGATGAGCGGTAAGATATTCGTCAATATTATCAACCTGACGGATATCAATCGTAATGCCAAGTTCTTTAGCATTAGCCTGAATCAGCTGGGAAATGAGTGGAAGTTCCGCTCTCGACTGGTAAGTTAGTAATGTAAGTTGAAGCGGCTTGCCGTCAGGGGTTGCAACTTTTCCGTTCTGCACTGTATATCCAGCTTGCTTGAAGCCTTCTCGTGCAGCATTTAAATCAAATTTTTTCGTAATATATTCCGGCGAAAATGGAAAGTCGGGCAAGAACGGCCCTTGAGCAGGGGTTCCCTGGCCGGACATAATACCGCTGGCAATCTCATCACGGTTGATCAGGTTATCGAATGCCTTACGCACAGCCGTCTTTTTCAGATCGTTATTGTTCATATTGTAAATAAGTTGATGCGTTCGCAAACTAGGAAGTGAGTCAACCTTAACAGTAGAATCAGCTTTCAATAGCTCCAGGCTTTCAATTGGCGGGCGATACACAATATCAGCAGTTTTGGCTTGAAAAGCAAGCTGACGTGCATTGGCGTCTTCGTTAAACATGAATTTGGCATGCTTCAACTTTACTTCACCGTTCCAATATTGTTCATTGCGATCTAAATTCAGTTCACTTCCAGCACGGAAGCTGGCAACCTTGAACGGTCCCGTCCCAGATGGGAGGTCACCTGTAGCTGTGGTGTCTATAATAGCCGTATTCGGATGAACCAGCTCAGACACAAATTCTGGGAAAGGCTTGTCTGTCGTAATGGTCAAAATCTGTCCATCCGCATGAATATCACGGATATGTAGCGCATTTTTGACCGATGGATTGAGCTTTAACGCTCTTTCCAAAGAGGCTTTGACAGCAGCAGCATTGACGGTTTTACCGCTGTGGAAGTTCACACCTGATCGGATGTTGAAGGTCCAGTGCTGTCCGTCCTTGCTGTTCCATTTGTCTGCAAGCCAAGCTTCCAGCTTAAGATCCTTGTTCACTTTGATCAGTGTTTCACTTACTCCAGCACGAACAGCTGTGTAATTTACATCTGAATGGGGGTCTATAGTAGGGCTTTGCACGTTGAACAATAAGGTGACACTTTTATCTTGTGGTGCAGCAGATGGAGAGGGTGAAGCTGACGGAGATGAAGCGCAGGCTGCCATCATCACCGCCATTACCGCAGGTATAAATAGTTTAAAATAAGAACGGTTAAACAACAGGGAGTCCTCCTTAATAGTAATCGTAATTTTTACGCTTTAACTCATAAATCATATCGTAACCAAATGAAGGTGCTTTGTAAATATGTAATTGACGAATGTGTATGTAAATTCATATCAAAAAGACTGCTAACCAATAGTGATATGGTTAGCAGTCTTTAAGTTTATTCACATATTTTTAATTTGGGGTCACATGAAAATTATGAATTAGTGCATGGGAGCTTTGGCAGTGCCATGTTCAACATGAACTCTGCGGATGAAAAAGGCAAGGATCAACCCGATCACACTGATGATCATCGCAAAGAAAAATGAATTTTGTGATCCGATTGTCATGGCATTGGCCATTTCATTTACGGATTCAGGCATACTGGATTGGCTCAAATAGCCTTCCATACCTTTGGAGAGAATGCTTACCGCTACAGCTGTACCGATTGCACCAGCAACTTGTTGGAGCGTACTCATAATGGCTGTTCCGTCTGGGTATAGATCCATAGGGAGCTGATTTAGGCCGTTTGTCTGAGCTGGCATCATAATCATGGAAATGCCGATCATCAAGCAGCTATGAAGCACAATAATGAGTACAAGAGTTGATGTTGTTGTAATGCCGGACAGGAAAAACAAAACAGCAGCTACAATCACAAGTCCTGGAATGACAAGCCACTTGGGACCGAATTTATCGAACAATGAACCCATAATAGGAGACAAGAGGCCGTTGATAATCCCACCGGGCAGAAGTACTAAACCTGCTGTTAGAGCAGACAGAGCCAGCCCCTTTTGCAAAAAGAGTGGAAGAATCAGCATCGTAGAAAGGATCGTCATCATACATAGGAACACCATAATAGCGCCAATAACAAACATAGGGTATTTAAATACACGCAAATTCAACATAGGCTGCTTCATTTTCAATTGACGTACAGAGAACAGTATCAACGATATCAGACCGACAATCACAGGAAGCAGAACCATCAGGCTAGCCCAACCTTCGCCACCTTCTCCGGATTTACTGAAACCGAACACGACACCGCCGAAGCCAATGGAAGATAACAGGATAGATAAAAAATCAATTTTGGGCTTGGTCGTTTTTGAAACGTTTTGCATAAATAAAATACCGCAAATCAGTGAGAGAACCAAGAACGGAAGGGAGATCCAGAAGATCCAGTGCCAAGACAGATTTTGCAGTACCAGTCCTGCAATGGTAGGGCCCACTGCCGGTGCGAACATAATGACCAATCCGATGATCCCCATAGCCGCGCCTCTCTTTTCAGCTGGGAAAATGATCAAGATGGTGTTAAACATCAATGGCAATAACAACGCCGTGCCAATGGCCTGAAGAATACGTGCGATCAATAGCACTGAAAAAGTAGGTGCAAGCGCAGCAACGAGACAACCAGCTATTGAGAACAGCAACGATGTAACAAACAGCTGTCTTGTCGTAAAGGTTTGAATCAGCAATCCCGATACAGGTACTAAAATACCAAGTGTAAGCAGATAAGCGGTTGTCAGCCATTGGGCTGTTGCAGTTGTAATATGCAAAATCTGCATCAAATCATTCAGTGCAATGTTAAGTGCCGTTTCACTGAACATCCCAATAAAGCCGCTAAGGAGCAGCGCAATCATAATAGGTAGCACCTTGAACGTTTTGGGTTCAGAGGGTGAACTTGTTTGACTCATTGTACTCATGTTGTTTTTGTTCCTCCAAATAAATTAATAGTGTTGAATTATAACAATCGGTCTATATATAATAAACATGTTGTTATTTTTTTGTCAAAGTATAAGTTGTAAATATTAAATAATGAAGGATGCTGTATATGGCTGCTAAACCCGAATCATACGAGAATATCGTACAAACCGCATCGAAGCTCTTTTTTCATCAGGGGTATCACGCGACCGGACTGAATCAGATTCTTGCGGAGAGTGGATCACCGAAAGGGTCACTTTATTATTATTTTCCGCGTGGTAAAGAAGAATTGGCTTTGGAGTGCATAAGAAGAGGGAATGAGTTTATAAAGCAAAAATTAAAACAGACACTGGACGGGAATGATAATCCAGTGCTAGCCATTCAGGATTTTATTCGTAATACAGCTGAGGAGGCAGACCGTACCGGCTTTAACGACTTCATGCCGATTGGCTTCTGGGCTGCTGCGGAAACTTCCTGTATTAGTGAATCGCTACGTCATGCTTGTGTGAATACGTTTACAGATTGGCAGCACATCTATATGGAGCGTCTTCAGGAATCGGGCTGGGACGAGGAAAAGGCACGCAGTCTGGCGGTACTTATCATTTCGATGCTCGAAGGTGCATTGATTTTGGCCGTTACGCAACAGAGCAGTGCTCCTATTTATAATATCGTGGATTACATTCCACAGTTGGTCAAATAATCCTGTCTCTTCAATTTTCAATCTCTCCTAATGAGCTCCAACAAGTAACTTTAGAGAGCCGATGTTCTCGTTTTTGAGAACTCGGCTTTTTTGTGGTTCTGAGACGTAATTTTACTCACATTACCAGCACCAAATGATGAAAAGTATGGTAAAATAGAATGAATTTGATTTTGATTTTGCACGAAAGGAAGGGTGATAGCAAGTGGCAAAAGCGAAGGTACCCAAACGGCCTACTCGGGATGAATTTGTACTGGAGGAAATCGGGAATCAGCTTGTAGAAGCACAACGAGAGCAATCCGAGGTTGTATTGACCGTATGGGGACGCGCAGAAACAACCCGCGGACAGATTGTTAAAATGGACCCAAGAACAGGGAAGGTTCATGTAGAGAGTAATGGAGAAACGGATAAAGTTCCTTTTATGGATATTATGAGTGTAAATTACCCGAGAGATTAGTTGTTGTGATTACATAAATATAGCAGAAAGGGACAACAAGAATGACAAAGTTAGAGTCTCCCTTACTGCGAGGGAAAGTAACAATTTAAAATTCGCGTATACAAAAACAACCGAGTGGTTTAGAGCCATCGGTTGTTTTTGTATACTGCTGCATGAGTGGGAAGAGCCGCGTTGTTGTATTGGCACTTGCCCTTGTATATGCTTATGCAGCTTTTATCGGGCTGGTATGACTCGCACGTGCTTCGGCTTTCTTAAGCACCTTACGATCAAAAATGAAGGGGCCAAACGGCAAAAGTGAGGCAATCAAGGCAGCAAGACTTTGCAGTAGCGTTATTTTCCGCATAATCAGCATGACCACAGTCGCTACTACATAAGCCACGAACAGTACCCCATGGATCATACCCACCCAGCTTACCATTTGCGGTATTCCAGCTGCGTATTTAAGTGGCATAGCGATACACACAAGCAGTAGATATGAAATTGCTTCAATATTACCAATGACACCAAACATCTTAAAGGCATTTTTGAACATAATACACCTCTTTCTCTTATTACTTAAAATTTAATATATCCTATAATGCATTGTTATTAAACGGTAGAAAGTTACGATATATCGAATATTTACGGCAGATGCCAACGTCACACAGCTTAGCGCTCCTGGAAACGATAATTGTAATTTCATTTAACTTGTCAAAATGTGTATCCCTATTGTATGCGCGACCCCCTATCAGTAAAAATACGGTGTGAAGCCTAAACATTTTGTATGCAAATTCCGATAACAGTTAAATGAACGTGTGTACATTATGGTACATATTTTAAAAGCTGAATTGCAGCAGAAGGGCTTGTAAGCTTAACTTATTAGTTTTTGACAAATAAAATTTCCATACTGGTATCAAGGAGAGCATAGAATATGAATAAAAAACGTTTGCGTCAATGGATGGCTCCGTTCGCAACGGCTACACTGATTTTGAATACGGGATATGGCATTTTGACACCCGATGCAGTGGCTAGCGCGTTGCCGACTGAGAGGCATTACTCAAATCTGACAGGCCTAAATACAACACAGTTACATACCAAATTAGCAACCGCTCAAGGTAGTCAAGTGCCTGTTACTTCAGGTCCGAAAGTGACTACGTTAACCAAAGGTTATGGTCAGAACACCTATCTTAACCAAATGCTAAAAGTAATGTCGAGCCAAATGGTGACTGCGAATATCGCGCCGGCAGAGGTAAGCAATCTGACAGCGGTTCCTACAGAAACAACAAAAGTAAATTTGTCCTGGAACAATCCGTCGGACATCAATTTTGACCACGTAAAAGTGGTGGGTGTTACTAACGATGTGTATGTAGATAACATTAGAAGTAACTCTTATATGTTAAGCGGTTTACAGCCGAACACGACATATACCTTTCGCGTGAAAACGGTGAATAAGAGTGGAAATGAATCTCTCGGTACAACAATACAGGCTAAAACGGCTTCCGTTGATGGTCCTGTGGATAAGACACCACCAGGAGAAGTAAGCGGACTGGCAGCGACGAATGTAGGATATAATGGATTTACCATCAATTACATATTGCCTAAGGATGCTGACTTAAGCCAAGCGATTGTCTATTTAAATGGTACAGAAATTCAAAGAACCACAGGCACGTCTTACACGTTTAATGTCTTGAATGCTGCCACAGCCTATACCGTAACGGTCAAAACGATAGACAAATCCGGAAATATATCTCAAGGAGTTAGTATTCCAGTTACAACTTCTACGGTCTCTACCGATATCGTGCCCGATGTGACAGGTGCTTCAGTGACATCAGTTAATAACTATAGTGTTACTGTTTCCTGGACAAGGCCTAGCGGAATTAGTACGGTCAGTCTGTATAAGGACGGGCAACTGGTAACCGATTCAACAGGAACATCCTATACTTTCAACAATCTTTCGGCAAGCCAGACCTATACGTTCACGATAAGATCTAAGCGAAGCACAGGTACATTGTCCTCCGGTGTGAGACTAACTGCCACAACGGACAGTACGTCTTCCAATTCGTCAGAAGTGTCCAATCTTGAAGTAGATAGCAAAAGTGACACCTGGATCAAAATCACCTATGATATGCCGAGTCGAGCCGACAAGGTGAAGATATATGTGGATGGTGATTATAAGGGGACTACAAGCTCTGAGTCCTATAAAATCACGGATTTGCGAGAAGGACGCTGGTATGAGATTAAGGTCGTGACTGTCAATAGCAATGGAAGAGAATCTAGCGGTGTAAAGATATCAGAACGCACGGATTCGGATGGTTACTACTCTTCTTCATCTAGTTCATCGAACTATGAGAAAGCAAGAGATTTGATGCGAATTGCGGAAAACAGTCTAAATGCGTCCGACTGGCGTTCTGCCAGAGATGCAATCAGTGATCTGCCGAGCGGAACCCGTAAAAGCGATCTACTGGATCGGCTAGAAGCTATTCGCAATAGAGCGATTGGTACCGGTAGTTCATCATCCGGGACGAGTTCTACTACGACAACCACTTCTGGTACAACGTCTTCATATCCTAACAATGCGGTTTCCTCCTATTCATCTTCGTTCACCCTGACACCAGGAGCTAAATCAGCTTATGTCGATGGTCGTGCTACGACGATGGCTCAGGCTCCTCGGATCATTAATGGGGCGACGATGGTCCCGCTGCGCTTTATCAGTGAACGGATAGGTTACGAGGTGAATTATGAAAAATCGACCAAAAAGATTATTCTGAATCGACCTACAGACGGCAAACAGGTAGTGCTTCAAGTCAAGAATTCGACCCTTGCCGTATATGAGTTAAACAACTCCCGAAGTTATTCGACAAACATCACAGCTCCGGTTATTGTTAACGGCTACACGCTGGTTCCATTACGAGTGATTAGCGAGCTTTCGGGGTATCAGGTGAACTATAATACTGCATCCAAACAAATTACGATTACCAAATAAATGCATCTGTTAAAAGAGTTCTAAAGTGAAAACTTTAGAACTCTTTTTTGTCTACTATCCAATAAGTGTACGTAAAATGCGAATAGGGGCGCTTTATAAGCGCCCGCTAATAGAGTTATAAATTGACAATCAGCTACTCTGTAAACAAGTTATTTTGGCTAAAAAGGATATCAAGCTGCTTAAGATCTTCTACAGTTAGTTGAATACTCAGCGTTTGAAGATTAGTTTCGATCTGATTAGGCTTGGTCGCACCTGGAATGATTAAGGTATACGATAGGATTGATTCTCGCTTGTATGATTCATGCACTGATTGGTATCTCAATGCTTACCTGTCCGCCGCTTGTCTGGGTGGAGTTGGTGATGATCAGTTGTCCGCCATGTAGGTTGACAATGGATTTTGTTATATACAGGCCCATACCGTAATGTCCACTCAATCTTCTGGATGAATCACCCATATAAAACTGCTCGGCGGCCTGTTTGAGACCTGCTGGAGAGAAGCCCGGGCCTTCGTCTACGATGCTGAACCGAATACAGTTTTCAACAGATTCTACGATCAGCTGGATCTCGCTGTATTCAGGCGCCTGATCCACCGCATTAGAAGCAACATTCATAATGGCACGCTCAAGTAGCACTGGGTCTGCATACAGCGTCTTAGGGAGGTTATATGCAGCGAATGCTACAGATATTTTTTTGACAGCAGCCAAGGCCATTATCTGATCTTTCACTTTCGATAAATAGAAGTCAGCATCCATCGTTTCCGCCCGCAGGGTGACTAGTGTTTCCGCTTTTGAAATGTCAATGAGAGTTTTAATATACTGCTCCATCTGCCTGGTGCTTTCCGCAATATAATCCGTATAGTTCTTTTGCTCTTCGGACTGTTCGGTCTCGGACAGTAGCTCTACGTTTCCACGAACGATAGTGAGTGGTGTTTTGACATCGTGTGCTAGAGCGGAAATTTGCTCGCGGCGGGATTTTTCGAGATTCCACTGTTTCTGAAGCGATGTCTTTAAAGTTTCTTTCATTTTATCCATGGAATGCAGCACCTGATCGATCTCCATCACGCCACTGAACTTGATTGAGAAGTCCAAATCCTGTGCTTGAATTTGTTTGGTAGCCTGCTGCAATCCGATCATCTTACGTGCCAGCTTTCGTCCGAAGGAGGAAGCCAGTAAAGCACCTCCCCCCAGGAAGGCGATACAGAACACGGCCAAAAAGGACAATTCTGCGTTCGGCAGATATTGACGCAGGATAGGAAGTTCAAACTGTGCCGAGACAGAATAGCGCATCACAGTAATTTCATCATGATGTGGAACTTTTACATAGTTATAGGGAAATTGATACGCAGTATTGCTCTGCTGCGTAACACTCCAAGCGGCTTGGGCCTGGTTTTCAGAAAGATTTCCTTCAATGAGGCGGCCTTCCGAAGTGAACAACGCGTACTTATACAGTTTTATCTGAGAATTCGGTTGCAGGGTCTTGCCCGCTTCAATGATTGACTTGTCCTCCCGTACCTGCTTCTCCGCATAGTTCGCGGGAAGAATGGCCCCATAAGATATCAGGGCATAGAAGATGAGGACCAGGAACAGAGCGAGCGCAATCGTCCCAATACAAAACATAACTAAATAACCCAGGAAAATGGTTCGTAATTTGGTAGTCTTGCGTGCTTGTTGTACTTTGGTTACTTCCATCGGTAGCCGATCCCCCAAACCGTCTCCACTGGAGAAACCTCTACTTTGCCAAGCTTGGCCCGGATATTTTTGACATGCTCTACAATGGTGGCGGAATCGCTGTCCCCATCCAAGCCGAAGACCGCTTCGTAAATCTGCTCCTTAGAGAATACCTGCCCCCAGTTCAAAGCTAGAAACTTACATATTTCATATTCACTTTTGGTAAACGGGACTACAACATTCTGAACGGTGATTTCCTTGCCAGACAGATTGAAATGAACTTCCCCGATGCAGAATACATTACGCCGTTCACGATTCTCCCGTCTGAGATGGGCGTTGATTCGTGCGCGCAGCTCTCCAGTGCCGAACGGTTTGACAATATAATCGTCGGCTCCATCCCCAAGCCCCAACATCACATCGTTCTCCATGGATTTTGCGGTAAGAAACAGTATCGGACAGTCTACCTTGCTGCGAATTTCCCGGCAGAGTGTGAATCCGTCCATGGTAGGCATCATCACGTCAAGCAGTATAAGATCAAATGCTCCGAGCTGCATGGTGAGAACCTGTGGGGAGGCGGAGACCACCGTGACAACATGGCCATCTTTCTGCAAAATATTTTGAAGGAGTGCCAAAACGGCGGGTTCGTCATCAACGGCCAACAAGTTTGCCATGCTTTATTCACATCCCTTGCTTTCTTTACTCTAATCTTTACTCCAACGAACTTTGTCCTTCCCAACGACAAATCCATAACCCTAATAATACCATGATGACTAAGGTCCCTACTACGCAATATCTGATTCCCAAATCGAGCTGTATAGCTTCAGGGATAGAATCAGCTGAGCTTACGCCGTATTGCACCCAGATCGTGATGAACCGGGCCGCCCAAGCAGAGGGAACGAATATCCAATTATGATCACCCAGCCCTGTAAGAAGCAAAGCGGACAATAGACTCTCCATAATACCCAGGCCGATGGAAGCTCCCTTACCGAACCGCAAACTAATGAAAAAATGCAGAATATAAAGGAACACACTGGACACAAACAGAATGCAGGCAGCCAACACATAAAACTTCAAGCCATACGGGGACTCTTTCATAAGATATATATAGCCAGCCCCAAAGCCGCCTGAGGCAAGCAGCACACTGCCAAATCCCAAGCACAGGAGTAGGCTAAGCTTGCTCAAAAAAGGTAACAGCTTCACCGACGAGGTCAAGAGGTGTTGGAAATTTCCAGCGACTGACTCCTGCTCAACAGCAATGGAGCATACAATACCAATCATGGTAGGAAGAACCACAGCCAGGACCTGCAAATAGCCGTCTATCTTCGAAATCGGTGAATACGGAGTAAAGGAATAGTAGGCTAGAAAAATTGCTATCCCCAAGATCGGCACAAGCAGCTGCACGAGCAATAAGGGCTGCCTTCGAAGTTTAAGCACGTCAGATTTCAGATTGCGGAAGAAAGATATCATCTTACTTAGCCTCCCGTTTACGGAAAGACATGGCCGTCAGCACTGACAGAATCATGAATAGACATACTGTGATCAACAGGCCGGGAACAATTATGCCTCCATCCAAAAGTGGATCTCCTGAAGGAACGGCAAGCCCATTAGGCAGCACTTGGATGACGGCGCACATCAATCGCGCTGGTATAGCATAGGGTACCGCCCACCATACAGAAGACGTAGCGAACAAGACGGTGCAGGCTACGTTGCCCAGCATGTTGATGATTAGGGTGGCAAACATGCCTATTCGATCCGTCAGGAACAGGCAAAGTGGAACTTGCCACAAAAAGGTGATGAAGAGGATCAGAGTTGCAGCGACGCTTTCTGCTAGTGTCACGGAAGTTGAGAATACGAATCCGCCAAGAGTTATCCCTATAAATAAAATAATAGAGGAAACCATTAAGAGTCTTACGCAAACCCCGATTTTACCGTACCATACCTGAGCCAAATCTACAGACATGCCAAGGACAGCACGGTATTTCAGCTTCTTGCCATCCTTTTGGATCACTCCTGAGCATATTAAGGTGAGCGCACCTGGCAGCAGCATGAAATACCACCAATTGTAGCTGGCGCTTTGGAGCATATGTCCCCCCATGAGCACGGTACACAGAAGAAGAGTAACGATGGGGGCCAGCCAGACCAGCTTTTTCGTAAAGGTACGCTTTAATTTTAGATGCTCGGCGGCTATATATTGCTGCATCCTACTCATCCCCTTTTCGGTATTCCTGTGCAATCTGCATGAACAACGATTCCAAGTCTTGTCCTGGTGTAACCGCCTCTTGGTAAGCTAATATGCCACCAGCGATAATACCGACATGGTCAACGATTTGTTCGACTTCGGATAAAATATGACTGGAAAGAATTACGGTAATTCCTTGCTTCGGGAAGGAGCGAATCAGCTCGCGTTGCTCCTGAATGCCAATGGGGTCAAGTCCGTTGGTTGGCTCATCTAAAATTAGTAGTTTGGGATGGTTGAGGAGCGCAATAGCAATGCCCAGCCGCTGTTTCATGCCCATCGAGAACTGGCCAGAGCGTTTTTTCCCGGTATGAGTCAAATCAACAATGTTCAGTACTTCATCAATTCGTGAATCAGGTAGTCCGAGCAAGGTTGTACGAACCTTTAAATTCTCTCTAGCAGTCAAATTCTCATAGAGTGGAGGAGATTCGATCAGTGCGCCGATCTGAGCGAGATATTTTCGTGACCAGGGTTTTCCTTGGAATAAAATTTCACCGCCTGTCGGACGTAGCATACCAGTTAACATTTTCAAGGTGGTTGATTTTCCAGCCCCATTTGGGCCAAGTAGCCCATAGACGGAATTCTCCTGAATAGACAGTGTGACGTTGTTCACCGCCTGTTGCCGTCTAAAGGTTTTGCAGAGATTTTTAGTCTGTAAAATAATGTTATCCATATCAGTTCATCCTTTTCATTCGTTCTGACAACTACTTTACAGATCAATTCTAAGAACTTTATAAGGATAGAAATATTAATGTTTCAAACTTTATGCATTCATGCGGTATTCGCTATAATGGATACAGTGATTTAGGAAAGGGATGTATTCATGAAGAGGGTTATCGTAATCGGAGCAGGAATTCTGGGGGCATCGACAGCATACCAGTTAGCAAAATTGGGCGCTGATGTCATTCTTGTAGACCGCAAAGATAAAGGACAGGCGACTGATGCAGCTGCTGGCATTATTTGTCCCTGGTTATCACAGCGACGCAATCAAGCTTGGTACCAGCTCGCCAAAGCGGGCGCACGTTTTTACCCCGGATTGATTGAAGAACTTAAAAGCGAGGGGGAAACAGAAACTGGCTATGCTCAAGTTGGAGCTCTCAGTATTCATAATGATTTGGAGAAAATTAAAAAAATGCAGGAGCGAGCACACTTACGACAAGCGGATGCGCCAGAAATCGGTGAGATTACGCAACTAAATGAAAAGGAAACCCATGAACAATTTCCTTTGTTAGTAGAAGGTTACCATTCTGTTCATATTAGTGGTGCCGCTCGTATAGATGGTCGGGCGCTGCGTGATGCGTTGATCCGATCAGCACAAAGAAATGGGGCAACCCTTATCCATGGGGATGCTGTGCTTCAATACGATTCCGACCATGTAACAGGAGTAACGGTCGGTGCAAACAGCTTCTCATCTGACGAAGTCATTGTTTGTGCAGGTGCATGGGCCAATCAACTGATGCTGCCTTTGGGCATTCATTTTAAGGTTAGCTTTCAAAAAGCACAAATTATGCATTTGCAGGTTTCTAATAGGCAAGACACAGGCACCTGGCCTGTAATCATGCCGCCTTCTGATCAATATCTGCTTGCTTTTGACAAGCAAAAGATCGTAATAGGGGCGACTCACGAAAATGAAATCGAAGGCTACGATACAAGAGTAACAGCAGGTGGAACGCAAGAAATCCTAAATAAAGGTTTAGAATTAGCACCTGATTTAGCAAATAGTACTTTTCAGGAGGTAAGAGTTGGTTTCCGTCCTTTTACACCCGGTTTTCTACCGGTGATCGGAGCTGTTCCTGGCTGGAATGGCCTTATAGCGGCAAATGGGCTTGGAGCATCCGGGTTGACCATGGGTCCCTTTATTGGAAATCAGTTGGCAAAGTTGGTACTTGGAATGGCCTTGGATATCGATATCAATGATTATGATATTCAAAAAGCAATAGTTGAAAGTTGATCCTTGACTGAGGAGAACAATATATATACTGAAAAAGTCGCCATACTGGCGACTTTTAGTTTTAGTACTATATTTATTTTATACGTCATTCATCATGTCATTGAGATGCGAATTCTTCAACGATTGTGTTGCGAATTGCATGTTTTTTAAGTAGTCAATTTTATAGATACAGGAGTAGATCACATTTAATACATAGTCAAAGGCAATTTGCGACGAAAATGTACCAATCTTGGCATGTTTTACTTCGTCATTAGGCACCTGGATACAGATATTACTGAGTTTGGCCAATTCATTTTGACTGGTTGCTGTAATTGTGATAAAAGGAATATTTTCATGTGTAAAGTGCTTTGCTGCTTTTAAAAAGATCGGTGATTTTCCGTGGTAAGTTAAAAAAACAGCGCAATCCTGTGGCGTAAGATTAGCCGTATGGTACGCCCACTCAGACAGCTCCGTAGCTATAACCACATACTTGTTAATTTTCACTAATTTATTTTGGAAACTTTTCGCACGGATTTGTGAATCTCCTAACGCATATATAAAGATCCTTTTCGCTTGATCCAGCAATAGGGCTGTTTGCGACAATAAATCATCATCCATGAATGTAAAGTTTTTTTCTATCGTTTCCTTCATTAATTCTGCAATTTCTTTCGCCACTTGAAGTGGGGATTCATCAAAACCAAATGGATAGTTGGGGTCTACATTGGAAATGTTCTGGGTATTCTGCTGAAACTCCCGAGCAAGTTTGATTATGAACTCCTTGAAGCCAGATAGCCCAAGTTTATGTGTTAATCGATTAATCGCGGAATGCGAAGTATATGTTGCCTTTGCAAGCTCCTGAATATTTAAGTGCAGGATAGTTTCCTTATGAAGCAAAATATAGGATGCAATGCTTTTTTCGTTTGGTGTAAAGTTTTGCATTTCGGATAATTGCATCAGTATTTTCAACAGGTTCACTCCGGTTCAATTGAAATGACGTTTGATAAAGGATCTAAAATAAACATTTTGTTTGAAAATAAACAAACATTTTTAAAAATATTCGGTTGATTGTACCATTTTGGCGGCAAATCCTTTACGATCAACGTTCTTCTTCTATAATAAATGAAAAAGAGCCTAGGGGGAATTAATATGCTTAACATCGGTTATATTGGGAATGGCAAAAGCACCAATCGGTATCATCTTCCTTTTTCATTGACCAGAGATCATTTGAACGTAAAGACGATCTACGCCCGTAATCCAGATAAAGGGGAGTGGGAGAAAATCCCTGGTGTGCAGTATACTGATAATCTTGAATCTCTAATGAACGATAAGGAAATTCAGTTGATTGTTATCTGTACACCTGTAGAATCCCACTACACTTATGCGAAAATGGCACTCGACCACGGGAAAAATGTACTTGTTGAAAAACCCTTTATGTTAACGAAAGAAGAAGCTGTGTCCATCTTCCAATATGCCAAAGAGAAAAATCTGATTATACAGTGCTATCAAAACAGACGTTACGATTCGGATTTCCTCACTACCAAGAAGGTTATTGAATCAGGAAAACTCGGTGATTTGTTGGAGGTGGAAATGCATTTCGATTATTACCGCCCTGAGACCCCCAACTCCACCTCTCATTTTTCCAAATATAACAGTTACCTCTATGGACATGGCGCTCATACCATTGACCAGGTTCTTGCCTATTTTGGGAAACCTGACACGATCCATTACGACGTGCGCCAATTGCTCGGTTCTGGAAGAATGAATGATTATTTTGATCTAGATTTTTATTATCCCTCACTTAAGGTATCCATTAAATCCAGCTTTTTTCGTTTAAAAGAGCGGCCGAGTTTTGTTGTATACGGCAAAAAAGGCGTTTTTATAAAGCAGACAAAGGATCGTCAGGAGGAGCATCTTAAATTATACTATCTGCCTAAGGGACACGCCGATTTCGGCATCGACCAGCCTGAGCATTATGGCATTTTAACATACCTTGATGATAAGGGCGAGTATCATGAAGATAAAATCGTTTCTGAAAAGGGAGACTATGCCCGAGTGTATGACGATATGTATCAGTCGATCGTAATTGGTAAAGAAAAAGTGATTAAAGACGAAGAAACGATAATGTGTATGGAAATACTTGAAAAAGGTATAGAGGAGTGCAGCTAAAATGAAGTTAGGAATTGTCGGAGCAGGGATGATCGTAGGGGATCTATTAAGCTTTATTCAGGAAATCCCGACCATTTTACTAAAGGGCATTTGTTCTAGACCTAGCCACAAGGGGAAATTACTGGATTTACAAAGTAAATATGGAATATCTCAGATTTATTCGGATTACAGCGAGATGCTGATGAGTCGTGATGTGGATACAGTTTATATCGGGTTGCCTAATCATCTTCATTATTCATATGCGAAAGAGGCATTATTGAGTGGTAAACATGTCATCTGTGAGAAGCCGTTTACTTCCAATTTGCAAGAATTTCTAGAGCTAAAAGAAATTGCTCAGCAAAGAAAACTGGTATTGGTGGAAGCCATAACGAATCAATATTTGAAAAATTATTTGTCAATGAAGGAGTATATACCTAAGCTTGGTGAGATCAAAATAGTGGAATGCAACTATTCTCAATACTCATCTCGGTATGAAGCTTTCAAAGCGGGAATAATCCAGCCTGCGTTTAATCCGGAGATGTCTGGTGGAGCCTTGATGGATATTAATTTATATAATATTCATTTGGTTGTTGGATTTTTCGGGAGCCCGAAGAAAGTGCAGTATTGGGCGAACATGGAGCGTGGAATTGATACTTCAGGTATGCTGCTGCTTGATTACGGTGACTTCAAGTGTGTCTGCATAGGTTCAAAAGACAGTACGGCTCCCAATGCAGTGAACGTTCAAGGCAATAAGGGCTATATACACATGGCAAGTTCAGCAAATATATGCGACTGCTTTGATTACACTGCGAATAAGGAAACGCCAATCCGGGTAGATCAGAAAGATCATCCCCATCGAATGTATGACGAATTCGTTGAGTTTGACCGTATCATCGAGGAAAAAGATTTGGAAAAAGTCTCAGAAATGCTTGAACACAGCGAGAGGGTCATGAATGTCATTGAGAAAGCCAAGCAATCCGCCAATCTTGTATTTGGTCCTGATAAATAAAGAAGCAGCTCAATTACTGAGTTGCTTCTGATCCGTAATTCCCACACAGCGGACACTGCATAACGGATAACCACTTCTTCGTTTAATCCTTGATTTCTCTCTTCAGTCATGTCTTTGATATCATTACTTCAAGTCATAATCCAATCACGAGGAAGTCTCTTTAGTTAGAGTGAATAATTCAGATGAAAAATCATATTTCTCCGCAATATTAAAATCCTGGTCAGCCTTATAAGGCGGGGTGAGTATAAGTCCGATGTTCATTAACTCGCTGCCTGTAAAACGTCGGTCCAATTCTTCCACGAAATATACTGCCATTTCGTCCAGTCCGATGAGCTTTAGCCGTGAATAAGCTGCATTGGGGCGTGAGAGAACCTGGTACCAGCCGACGAGAGCATGCTCACGTTCTGCATCAATGGTCATCCATGCTGTTTCATTTTTTTCAAAGGGACTTAGCAGACGGTAAAAGGTTCCCTGTGTAATTAATCGTCGGTGACGTTTATATACTTGTATTTGTTTTTTAATTACATTGCACTCTTCTTCGGACAACGCCAATGGGTCAAGTTCATAACCGAATATACCAAAGTAGGCGACATTGGATCTAGTTTGCAGCGGTGCCGTTCTGCCTACCTGGTGGTTCGGGATGCTTGACACATGAGCACCCATACTGCTAAGCGGATAGGCCATGGAAGTGCCATACTGAATCTTCAGACGTTCTATAGCCTCGCTATCGTCGCTTGTCCATGCTTGCGGAGCGTAATAAAGCATCCCTGGATCAAACCGTCCCCCACCGGAAGCACAGGACTCAAACAAAATCTCAGGGTGTTCGGTAATCAGCTTCTCATATAAAGCATATACACCCAGGACATAGCGGTGAAAAAATTCGCCCTGTCTTTCCTTGCCCAGAGATAACGAATAGGCTTCTGAAATACAGCGATTCATATCCCATTTTACGTATTCGATCCGAGCAGAAGAGAGCACGTCATCCATTAACTTAAACAGGTAATCCACGACAGGCGGTTGGGAATAATCAAGAACATATTGATGACGTCCATGCTTGCGTTGACGGCCGGGTGTTCCCACAACCCAGTCTGGATGCTCCCTCATAATATGAGAGTCGGAGTTAACCATTTCCGGCTCGAACCAAAGACCGAATTTCATCCCGAGCTGATTGATCTTCTTTGCCAAATTCGAGATCCCGTTCGGTAGCTTTTCAGGATTTTCAAACCAGTCACCGAGGGAAGAGGTATCATTGTTTCTTCGACCGAACCATCCGTCATCCAAGACAAAGAGTTCAATCCCCAGTTCACCTGCTTTTTTTGCCATATCAACTATTTTCTGCTCAGTAAAATCAAAATAGGTCCCCTCCCAGTTATTGATCAATACAGGTCGTTCCCGCTCGGTCCAACTGCTGCGAATTAAGTGTTTATTGTACAGGCTATGGTATGCTTGGCTCATGCCATTTAAACCGCTCTCAGAATAGACCAGAACTGCTTCAGGCGAATAAAAACATTCTCCTGGCTTCAGGGTCCAGCAGAATTTGTCAGGATGAATGCCGATCATCAATCGGGTAGTTGAATAGCTGTCCACTTCCGCCTGGGCAAGAAAGTTCCCGCTGTAAACGAGATTAACCGCATATACTTCTCCTTGGTGTTCCTGTGATCCGGGTTTGGCAAGCGCCAGAAATGGATTGTGAACATGACTACTAATTCCTCGAGTGCTCCCAATCGACTGTAGCCCAGGTCTCAATGGTGTACGCTCCACATGACGTTCCCTGCCCCAAGCCCCTGATAAATGAATAATTTCATATTCGGCTTCAGGAAGATCAAGACTCAGGCTCATTAGACGGTTGACTCTCAGGGGATTATTCCCGGAATTCGTTATGGATACGGATCTCGTGATCACGGGCAGTTCGCTGAAGATGGTGTAAGCAAGCACGGCCACCGTTCCTGTAAGAGAATCGGTCAGCGTGATGAGGAGTGTCTCTGCTTCATGTGCTTCCTTACAAAACGTAGCTGGAAGATGAGGAATTTTAGGTTTTCCAGTGATTACCTCGTAATGGTCATAAGTGAACTCCATTATATGAGATCCGTCCTCCTGTATGATCTCAATTGCTGGCTCTCGAAAGTCTCCACTTCCCGCAGAAGGAAATTCCTGCTTAATACTTTCCAACGATGTCACCAAGTCACTATCAAACTCACCGACAGACACGGGACGATAGCTTCGCTCGATAAAGCGGTCATATTGACCAAGGTACTCTATTTTTTTGCCGTAATATAAATGCTCCAATTGCCCGTTCTCCATGACACGGAAAAGATAACTACAGTATTTGTTCGTTAAGTGAAATGTCCGTTCCTTTTGGTTAACTTGTAGACTAGCCATGTACATAGCCCCTTTCAAAATATGTCGAACCACTTGAAAGCGTTATTATTGAATCAGCATAACAAAGATAGTGATAGTAAATACATGACTTTTTTTAAGTTGGATATGGGAAAAACAAAGAACCTTACAAAAAAATATAGTTTAGAGCCAAATTTTTTCTGGACATTTGTCATCCTTAACTTATGCTATACTGTTAAATTAACAAGCATAGGTTCTTTATTTGGAAAAGTGAGGAGGATGCCAATGGGCCAGAATATGATTCAATATGTTGATACGTATACCAGTTCAGAGCATAAAAATATATCAGATTTGATTTTGTATAACTGTGGCACAGAGCTCTGCTTATCCAAACAGGATTTTGGACCCATCGCCCGCGATTTTAATCTGGTTCATTTTGTACTAAAAGGACGAGGTAGGCTGGTGATTGACAACAAAAATTACGATATAGGAGAAGGACAGGCTTTTTTAATTCCGGCCAATAGGGTAGCTTATTACCAGGCGGATGAAGCCGAGCCTTGGGAGTACAGTTGGGTCGGCTTTATGGGCATTAAATCCGACATCTACCTGCAGAACATATCACTTCCACACCAGAACCCTTATATAATTGATATCGAAGATATTACGTTCTTTCATTCCACGATTATTGAGATGTTGCGGATCGGAGATAACACGCTTTCTTCATCGCTGGCTATACAGGGGTATTTATTCCATATTCTTGCCAAACTTGTACACAATTTTGGGGAAACGATGTCGATAAAGGAACAGCTTCCTTATTCGGTGCAAGCGATAAACTTTATTGAGAAAAACTACATCAGTGGCATCCAGATTAGTGAAGTAGCGGAGTACCTTGGTCTACATCCGAATTATCTGACCTCCGTTTTCAAACTAGAAACTGGTGAAACGCCTAAACAATATCTGATAGTCCTCAGGATTAAAAAAGCGTGCGAATTGCTGCAGCATACAGACTATTCGATCCAGGTCATATCTAATTCGGTCGGCTATACCGATCAGTTGACCTTTTCGCGAGCTTTTAAAAATGTAATGAGCATATCACCCAGCGCGTATAGAAAAAAATTTCTTTGATTTTGCTATATAAATCTATAAAAATATTTGTATTTAGAAGCGGTTTTTTTTGCTATCGTAAAACTGTGGATTTTTTCCTGCATGGCATTTTAACGATTGTAGGAAGAGTACTTTTTACGGGAGGAGAATTTCGCGCGTGGATTTCATTATTGCTTTTATTCCAGCCCTTGGCTGGGGAGTTATGCCGATACTGGCGCATATTACAAAAGCCAGTCCCCGAGAACAGCTGACAGGTACCGTTATTGGTGCTGTGCTGTTTTCCCTGTGCTTGTACACCATTCATCCTACCTCATTAACACCGATTCATTTTGTGGTAAGTTTTATATCTGGTATTTTTTGGGCCGCTGGACAATTGCTCCAGTTTCAAGCTTTTCAAAAAGTAAGCGTATCGATCGCCATTCCTGTGATTTGTGGTCTGCAGTTGATAGGGACGACGCTATTTGCCGCACTTATTTTGGGTGAATGGATAACAGGGTACCAATATGCGATAGGCGTTGGTTCTCTTCTGTGTATATTGGTAGGAGTTCTGTTAACCAGCTATCAGGGCAAGTCTGCTGGATTGCCCAAGCCTTTGCCGGTACCCATTATCATAATGTTGGTTTGCTCGGGGTTAGCGTTAAGCAGTTATGTCGTGATTAATCAGTTTTTTCATATATCCGGGCTATCCGTCATTCTACCGCAATCGCTCGGTATGCTATGCTCAGCCATGGCCATGAATCTGAAGGGCAAAAAGCGGCTACGATTCTCTCTGGTGGTTCGCAATTTGTCGACAGGATTGGTTTGGAGCATTGCGAATCTAGCACTATTTATTTCCAATGGGCTGATCGGCATGGCGGCTAGTTTTCCGATCTCTCAAGCGAGCATTGCTATTGCCTGTGTTGGCAGCATTTTAATATTTAAGGAAAAGAAGAGTCCTCAGGAATGGATAGGTATACTTGCGGGAATTACAGTACTGATGATAGGAGTAGGAATGATCAGCATGCTCAAGCCTTAAAGAATCATTTTGTATCTTGTATATGATCAGGTGTTTTGACTGTTTGCCAGTAGGAACCACGAGACCACGTTCTTTTAGTAACGAAAAGAGCTTATCCATCTATGGGGTACGCTTTTTGGGATTGACAGAGGTAGGACTGCATGAGAAAATGTACGCGCGTACATAAAATGATTTGGAGGTGGGTAATATTGTTTCGCGCAAGGAAGTAGCCGAACTTTCCGGCGTGTCTGAAGCGACAGTATCCCGGGTCTTGAATGCGGTAGGTCCTATCAAAGAGGATACGCGAAGAAGGGTTCTGGACGCAGCCAATCAGCTTGGATATGTTCCCAGTGCGCTGGCCCGTAACTTTGCCCGAAGGAAGAGTGGCCATCTTGGTGTGGTTATGCCTTATGTCCCGAAGGCGCACTTGTTCTCAGCCTATTTTTTCTCTGAGATGCTGAGCGGTATCGGAAACAAGGCTAGAGACAGCGGACTTGATCTGCTTCTATTGTTCCGGAAGCCGGGGGAACGGATTGATTACAGTAGTCTTTTCCGTCAGCAAAGGATCGATACCTGTATCATCCTTGGAGCCAGGGATGACCACGATGAGGTGGAAGCTCTAAAGAGGCTTCAGGAAGAAGGACGTCCGTTCTGCGTCATGAATCACCATTTTGAAGGGCAATCGTTCTGTGAAGTGGATGCAGACCATGTAGAAGGCAGCCGGGCGGCTGTAAGTCACCTCATCGAGCAGGGATACAAGCGGATTGCCTTTCTCAACGGCCCGGATATCTATTCCAATAGTACTGAGCGAATGAAGGGTTATCGTACCGCGCTTCAGGACGCTGGGATTGAATATGACCACGAACTGCTTCTGGAAGGTAACTATAGCCGTCGGAGCGGACTCGAAGCCTCAGCTACAATCGCAGACCAATTGAATGATATTGATGCTGTATTTGCGGCGAACGACCGGATGGCTCTTGGGGTAATGCAGGGTCTCCGTGAGCGCGGACTGGCAGCTGACCGGTTTCCGGCGTTTGTAGGCTATGACGATTCGGATGCGGCTGAGATGGCTGTTCCGCCGCTAAGCAGTGTCCGCGTACCTTTTTATGAGATGGGGGAGCTTGCAGCCTCGAAGCTTATACCCGATTCTCAGCATCTCATTCCGGCTCTGGAACTAACCGGGTGCGACTCAATAAGAGAACTCCTATCCACAGAACTGATTATCAGGGCGTCATCCATTCGTCAATAACACCATTCGTCAAAAATTCGTTGAAACTCAGACCCATAAGGAGGATCACGACATGTCTAATCGTCTTCGTATCGGAATGGTTGGCTACAAATTTATGGGCAAGGCTCACAGCAACGCTTACCGAAGTCTACCCATGTTCTTCCCAGATGCCCCGCTGCAGCCAGAGATGTCCGTTATCTGTGGACGCAACGAGCAGGGGGTTCAGGCAGCTGCCCGCCAGTACGGCTGGACCGAAAGTGTTACGGATTGGCGTGATCTAGTGAAACGTAACGATATTGATCTCATTGATATTAACGCCCCGAGTAATGCCCATAAAGAAATTGTCGTGGAGGCTGCCCTCCATGGCAAGCATCTGTTCTGTGAGAAGCCGCTTGCGCTCTCGCTGGCGGATTCACGTGACATGCTGCAGGTAGCAGAGCAAGCAGGGGTCAGACATATGGTAGGCTTCAACTATCGCTTTTCACCGGCTGTCCAGCTGGCAAAGCAGCTAGTCGAGAGCGGTCGCCTAGGCAAAATTTATCATTTTCGTGCCTTCTTCCTTCAAGACTGGATCATGGACCCGTCCTTCCCGCTGGTATGGCGGCTGCAAAAAGACGTGGCCGGTTCTGGCTCTCATGGTGATCTTGGCGCCCATCTGATTGATCTCGCTCGCTTCTTGGTTGGCGAGTTCCATGAAGTGATCGGCATGAGCGAGACATTCATCCAGCAGCGCCCGTTAGCTTTGGAGATGAGCGGGTTGAGCTCCAAAAGAAACACTGAAGCAAATGCTCCAATGGGAGAAGTGACAGTCGATGATGCCACGCTGTTCCTGGCACGCTTCGCCGGAGGTGCGCTGGGCAGCTTCGAGGCCACACGTTTTGCTGCCGGACATCGGAGCACCAATTCATTCGAGATCAACGGTAGCCTAGGCAGTGTGCGGTTTGACTTTGAACGAATGAACGAACTGGAAGTGTATTTCACACAGGATGAGGAAGACGTTCAGGGCTTTCGCCGCGTACTCGCCACCGATCCGGCACACAAGTATTCTGAAGCTTGGTGGCCTGCAGGACATACGATTGGATTCGAGCATACCTTCACCCATGAGATGCTTGAGATGTTGAGTGCCATCTCTGAAGGAAGGCAACCGTCGCCGAACTTCCGTGACGGTGTTGCTTGTCAGGCTGTGCTTGAAGCGGTAGAACGATCCATAGAGGAACGCCGCTGGGTATCCATTGAAGAAATGTAGTATAACAATACATTCCGAAAGGTGAGTGGATTACAGATGCGCAAGGCACTGATTGTATGGGGCGGATGGAACGGACATGAGCCGGAGCAGGTGGCGGCCATTTTTGAACGCATTTTGAAGGAAGAGCAGTTCGAGGTGGAGGTGTCTAATACCCTTGAAGCCTACCAGGATGCAGAGAAACTGCTTGACCTGGACCTGATCGTTCCAATGTGGACCATGGGACAGATTGAGCAGGAACTGGTCGATAATGTCTCCGCTGCGGTTCAAAGCGGCGTAGGTCTCACAGGCTGCCATGGTGGCATGTGTGATGCCTTCCGGAACAATGTGGATTGGCAGTTTATGACAGGCGGGCAATGGGTTGCGCATCCCGGCAATGACGGCGTAGAGTACATGGTGAACATGAAGCGCGGCTCCAGCCCACTTCTAGACCATATTGAGGATTTTCAGGTCAAAAGCGAGCAGTATTACCTCCACGTAGACCCAGCAGTTGAAGTGCTGGCAACCACACGCTTTCCCATCGTACCAGGCCCCCATTCAGCTAATGGGCCAGTGGATATGCCCGTTGTATGGACGAAGCGCTGGGGGAACGGCCGCGTCTTCTACAATTCGCTGGGGCATCACGCAGATATCATAGATATGCCTCAAGTGACCGAGATGATGCGCAGCGGATTTCTGTGGGCAGCAGCAGGCAAACAGGCGGTGGCCACCCGGGGCAGCTCTCTCGCAGAGGCTTATACAGGCATGACAGACAACCAGCAACGCTAGGGTGAACAGGATGGTATCCGATGTAACAAAAGAATGCCATTATCCATTTTTTCTGAAGAAGAAGGGAGTCTAGGCATGAACAAAATGAAAGTAGGCATTATCGGGTGTGGTAAAATTAGCGGAATTTACATGGGAAATTGCCATCGTTTCGACATTCTGGAGCTGTACGCTGTAGCGGATCTGGACCAAGGTCGGGCAGAGGAGCAGGCGGTAGCGTTCAACGTTCCGCATGTATATTCGGTAGATGAGATTTTGGCTGATCCGGAGATCGAACTCATCATTAATTTGACCATTCCGGGCGTTCACGCCGACGTATGTCTCAGAGCTCTTGAGGCAGGCAAGCATGTCTATGTGGAGAAGCCACTTGCCGTCACCCGTGAGCAGGGTCAGGCTGTCTTGGATCTTGCTCATCAAAAGGGACTGCTTGTCGGCTGCGCACCAGAGACCTTCTTCGGTTCCGGTATACAGACATCATTGAAGCTGATTGAAGACGGAGTCATTGGGAGTCCGGTAGCCGCTACGGCTTTCATGATGAGCCGTGGACATGAACATTGGCATCCTGATCCTGAATTTTATTATGCAGTCGGCGGCGGTCCAATGTTTGATATGGGCCCTTATTATTTGACGGCTCTGGTGCAAATGCTGGGTCCGATTGCTGCCATTTCGGGCATGACAGGCAAGGCGATGGACCAGCGAACGATTACGAGCGAGAAAAAGAAAGGCCAGACTATCCCAGTCGATATTCCGACCCATGTGGCCGGGTTGCTGCGCTTTAAGCAGGGAGCTGTCGGTACGCTGATTACCAGCTTTGACATCTTTGGTGGAAGCACTCTGCCACCGATTGAGGTTTACGGTACTCATGGCACGCTGCAGGTGCCTGACCCGAACACGTTCGGAGGGCCAGTTCGCTATAGGCTGCTAGGCGAGCAAGAATGGACAGAGGTACCGCTGCTGCCAGGATACCAGGAGAATACACGGGGCATCGGTGTTGCCGATATGGCCTACGCTATCCGCAGCGGACGGCCTCACCGCGCTAGTGGAGAACTGGCCTACCATGTGCTGGAAGCGATGTGGGCGTTCCATGATTCTTCCGATCAGCAGACCTTTTATACGATGCAGAGCACATGTCAGCGCCCGGCGGCTTTACCGGAAAACCTGCCCTTGTATACGTTAGATGTGTAAAATAATGTAAATTTTACATCCCGCTTTGAATGTTCATTTCTATTAAAAAGAAGACTCCAGCTCCGTTTTGACCGGGGCTTGGAGTCTTCTTAGTTCATTTTCAGGAAGGATTTTAATTGCGGGTATAAAATCATTCTTTACCGGTCGTTCTAGATATGTTATATTGTTGGCGTGGGAGGAGTACACGGATAAGAAGCCAAAAGTTATGGGGAGTGGTGTGAGTGTGAGATCTTGCCGTGGAGCTCTTCTACGAATATTAGAATGATCATTCTTAATATAATAGATGGAGAAGGGATGGATTGAACATGGAATATCGTGTATTAGGAAATACAGGCCTTAAAATAAGCAGTTTTGTATTAGGTACAGGTACTTTTGGTTTTTGGGGCAACAATACGGAGAAAGAAGCTGCAGTCATGTTAGATGAGGCTTTGGCTGGAGGCATTAATCTGATCGATACAGCGGATGTCTATTCAAGTGGTCAATCCGAAGAAATTCTGGGTCAGATCCTAAAAGGACGCAGACAGGATGTTATACTGGCCACGAAAGGCGGAATGCCCATGGACAGTGGGCTTAATCAATCCGGTAACTCTAAATATTGGATTAAGCGTGCAGTAGAGGGAAGCTTGAGAAGGTTGCAAACGGACTATATCGATTTGTACCAACTACATCAGCCAGATATCCATACCGATATTGAAGAGAGTCTTGACGCACTTACGGACCTGGTTCGTGAAGGGAAGATTCGCTATATTGGTACATCCAATTTTCAGGCATGGCAAGTGACCGAAGCACAGTGGACTAGCGAACGTAAAAATACAGCACGCTTTGTATCCGAGCAAGCCCCATATTCCATTGTGAATCGGAGTATCGAATTCGATTTGCTTGCTGCAACTGCAAAATATGGAATGGGCGTAATGGTTTGGAGCCCACTTTCGGGTGGTCTACTAACGGGAAAATACCGCTCAGGAGAAGCGGTTGCCCCAGATTCAAGAGCAGCGAGTTCTCTAGGGAAACTTTCAACTGTTGTAGACCCAAATCGAGAAGAAAACCGAACCAAGTTCGAAGCCGTTGCTAAGCTCCAAACCCTTGCAAATGAAGCAGGATTAACTTTGCCTCATCTTGCCATGGCATTTACACAAGCTCATTCGTCAGTTACTTCTGCTATAGTGGGGGCAAGAACAATTGAGCAACTACGTGAAACGTTAAAAGGCAGTGACATTCGATTAAGCACTGATATTCTGGATGCGATAGATGCTATCGTTCCGCCAGGAGTAACCCTGGATGCCCTGGAAAAAGGATGGACGCCTGATTGGTTACAAGCAGACAAACGAAGAATCCTGGGTTAAATATATAAGACAGACCTCATAGCTGTAATGTATTCACATATTTTAAATCTAGTTTGCCGATCCTTCACTAAATTGTATAATGATTATTCGAGGTGATTACGATGGCAAGATCAAAAGAATTTGAAGTTAATGAAGTATTAGATAAAGCGATACACCTGTTTTGGGCACAAGGATATGAGAAAACTTCAATGCAAGATTTGGTTGAGTTTATGGGCATTCACCGAAGAAGTATCTATGATACCTTTGGGGATAAGCATGCCTTATTTATGAAAGCTCTCGAACGATATGAAACGAAGCAGACCAGCAAAATGAGGTTTCTGATTGAAAAACAAAAACCGATCAAAGAATCAATTCGGGAGTTGTTTGAGGCGACAGTAAGAAACGAAGGAGAACCTCTAGGGTGTTTTCTCGTGAATTCAGGTGTGGAACTCGGCGTGTTGGATCCTGAAGTTGCATCCTTAGTTGATGAAAGTTATTCGCGAACTGAGGAACTCTTGACTAACCTTGTTCTGAAGGGTCAACAATCGGGTGAATTCAAGGCTGACTTGGATCCTGTAGTTATTTCTCATTATTTAATGAATGCGTGGTTAGGGCTACGTACGTTGGTTAAGACAACAACGGATCAGCAAAAATTAAAGAATATTATTGATATGACACTGACCGCTTTAGATTAAAAGTGAAATTACAGCATGACAGGCAAAAGGAGTTACCTCAATGGAGGACTGTTTGTTTCCGTGATACAAGTTTTTTCTTGTCCCTCTAACATAAGAAAGAACTTGTATCTTACGCCTCAAACATGTCAAGGAATACCGCTCCAAAATTACAATTCTTAGCCACGAAAAAATTCTTTATTGTTCGTTCTAAAATTGATATGCTAATAGCAAGTCAGATCTAACTGTTTTTTTTACCCTAATAAGAATGGTCGTTCTAAAATCGTCTTTAAAACTTATTTACACTAATATGCATGTTATGAAGGAGAGAATATTATGAAGTATACAGTTATTACAGGAGCAAGCTCGGGGATTGGATATGAAACGTCATTGGCATTTGCGGCACGTGGCAAAAACCTAATCTTGGTAGCTAGAAGATTTGATAAATTAGAAGAACTCAAATCAGCAATTCACAATATTGACCCTAATGTAAATGTTATTGTTCATACAAGTGACCTGTCTGTTACAGATCAAGCCTACACACTATATAACGATTTAAAGGAATACCAAATTGAGACCTGGATAAACAATGCGGGACTCGGTGAATCTTCTTTTGTAGCAGAACAGAATTTAGATAAAGTTGAAACCATGTTACGTGTTAATATCGAAGCTTTGACCATCCTTTCTACACTATATGTACGAGATTATGCTGATGTAGAAGGAACTCAGTTAATTAACGTTTCATCTGGACTTGGATATGCCATTGCTGTTGGGAGTGTTACTTATTCTGCATCTAAGTATTACGTTAGTGCCTTCACAGAAGGACTTGCAAAAGAACTAGAAATAAAAGGTGCAAAACTAAAGGCAAAGGTTTTAGCACCAGCTATAACAGAAACGGAATTTGTGAAGAAATCATTAGATGCAGAAGATTTTGATTATAAAGCAAACATGCCTAAGTACCACACTGCCAAACAAATGGCGGGCTTCATGGTGGATCTTTATGACAGCAACGAAGGGGTAGGGATTGTAGACCAGAACTATAATTTCAATCTCAGAGGTCAAATATATCCGATCATTTCAGAATTTTAAATTCAATTTATAGATCTGTTGAGTTTATTGAAAGAGGAGAGTATCCAATGAAAAGTTGTGGAGTAAAACGAAGATTGGAAAAATGGAGCTGCCACATCGTTTAGCAATGGCACCAATGACACGTAGCAGATCGCAAGAAGATGGCACACCGGGAGAGCTAACATCTCTTTATTATGCTCAGCGTGCATCAATGGGACTCATTATTACGGAGGGTACACAACCTTCTGATGATGGTCAAGGGTACTTATGGACACCTGGGATTTATACGGATAAACATATTGAAGGATGGAAAAAGGTTACTTTGGTCTGGGGAGTAAAGGTTACACGGACTATCCGACGATACGAGAATTAGAATCGCAAGAGGGACTACAATAGCAAAAGAGTGGAACATGGCGTACAACCGTAAATTGTACGCCATGTTTTTAGCCAATAGTTCCATGGTTATGCTATCCCCAAATTAGCAAAGGAAGAGGATAAATCATGAGAGCAGCACAAATACAGAAATATTCAAAAAAAATCCAAGTGGAGTTAAATGATGTTGACATGCCACAGATCAACAACCATGAGGTGCTTGTCAAAGTAAAGGCAGCAGGTGTAAATCCACTGGATATCCTAAATTTGAATGGTAGTGTTCGGATGATTGCTGACTATAAGTTGCCATTAACTTTAGGGAATGAACTGTCTGGCGTTATTGAAGCTGCTGCTGTACCCCTTACTGCCTTGACTGCTTATCAAGCATTGCACGATGTACTCCATGTCCAGCCGAATAAAAAGCTATTCATTCCTGGAGGAACCGGAGGATTTGGCGCTATGGCAATCCCCATTGCCAAATCACTGGGGTTATTTGTTATTACAAGTGGAAGTGAAAGAGGCAGATCACGTATACTGTCGATCGGGGCTGATCAGTTCATAAATTATAAGGCAGAGAATTATGCTAACATACTGTCCGATATCGATTATGTGATCGACACCTTGGGTACTAAAGAGATCAAAGCTGAACTGGGTATTTTAAAACCACAAGGGAAATTGGTATCATTGAAAGCCGGACCTAATTATCGCTTTGCGGTTGACAATCGTTTTCCCCTGTGGAAAAAAGCATTATTTGGTCTGGTGGGTGCTCGCTTAGATTCTTTAGCGCGCAAGAATCAAAATGAATATCGTTTTTTATTTGTGCAAGCCAATGGAAGTCAATTACAAGAAATCACTAAACTTGTTGAAAAAGAAAATATAAAGCCCTCTATAGATTCAACTTATACGTTTGGTGACATTAACAAGGCGCTGATTAATGTGTCGACGGGCCACTCCCAGGGCAAAGTGATTGTGACCTTCTAAGTAAGTTCTAGTTCACATACTTCTCTATCGTACTTCGGACTGCTCCGGGACCTGCCAGCATTTCATGAAACATGGCTTCAATCTTGTCGCCCAGACCAATTTCATATAATCGGACACCGAACAGTTTGTCATCTTCGAGGAGGCAGCGAACCTTGGAGGTCTGATCGCCCAGCTTCGTATTTTTCAAATATCCCTGCAACGTATCCAGTAACGGGTCCGGACTGAGTGTGAAGGGTTCTCCTTGATCATCCACTCCCAGCAAATAGCGACACCAGATCGCAATGGTCAAGGGAATAGCAGTCAAGTTCGCAGGATCAAGTCCTACTGTGCCAACATAAGACTTTATGGTTTCACCAAAACGGATGCTCATCTTTTGAGAGGTATCTGTTGCAATCCGCTGTGGCGTATCCGGAATATAGGGATTGGCGAAGCGTTCCTGCAATACCTCGTCAATAAATGGTTTCGGTTGAATAATACCGGGATCAACTACAACAGGCAACCCTTCCTTGTAGCCGATAGTTTCCACCAGACGACGTAATGTGTGATCCTTCATTTCATCTGCAATAAGCTCATACCCAAGCAGACACCCAGCTAGCGCCAGCGCTGTATGCAGCGGATTGAGACAGGTAGTGACTTTCATCTTCTCCACTTTGTCCACTGTATCCCGATTCGTGAAAATGATACCAGCTTCCTCTAGTGCAGGTCTCCCGTTCGTAAACTTGTCTTCAATGACCAAATACTCGCTAACCTCAGCATTGACAAAGGGAGCCGTATACGTATGCCTGGAGGTAACGATTAACTCCATGTCGGCTAACCCCAGTTCCTGAAGAGCAGACTGTACTTGCAAGGAAGGGCGGGGGGTAATTTTGTCGATCATGGTCAGGGGGAAGGTTATTTTCTCCTCATTCTGCAGATAGTCTGCAAATCCTTCCTTTACCAGGCCTCTGCGAGTCCACTCCTTGGCGATGGCAATCATACTATCCTTTAACAGATCGCCGTTATGGGAGCAATTATCCATGCTCACAAAAGTCATTGGAAGTCGCCCCTTTAGATAACGCCGATAGGCAAGCGAAGTAGCTATGCTCATCACATGCGCTGGTTGTTCAGGGCCATTCATCAAATCCCTCTCTACAACAGCCAGATACTTGCCGTCGGGCCCGGT
The DNA here is from genome assembly GCF_017833915.1 of Paenibacillus sp. 1182. NCBI lineage: Bacteria > Bacillati > Bacillota > Bacilli > Caryophanales > Paenibacillaceae > Paenibacillus > Paenibacillus sp. 1182. Next base: position 560,687 of record NZ_JAFICR010000001.1, read on the forward strand.
CAGAGCGTATCCTTTTTCCGTGACAGTAAAGCTGGCCATCTGCAGGGACGGATTCTCAAATATTTCAATCAGACGGAGGTAGTCGTCTGGACGATTCTGCTCTGCCGCGATTTCCTCAACGATGCTTGCGACCACGCTCTTGTGAAATCTTCCGTCTGCACTCATCAACACCAGTAAGGTTAAATTGTCGTAAGGCTTATAGGCTTTGTCGATCATTTCAAAATCAAAGGCTTCGGCTGCAATAATACCTGTATCCGCTTTCAAGTTATTCAGTAGTTGTTGCTGCGCATTGGCTATCAACCCTCGAAAAATATTGCCTGCTCCGAAATGCACCCATTGCGGTCGAAGTCGGGTGTTATGGGCTACAAGCTCCAGATCATATTTCGGCAATTCAATACCTGCTGCTTCCCAGGCCGCCTTATCTAAAAGGCCTTTCCGGTCAAGTTGGAGCATTTATTTCACTCCTTTGCCTTGAGAGAGACTATCCCAGACACCAAGCAAGTACATAACTCCCAGTGCACGGTCATACAAACCATAGCCTGGCCGACAATTCTTTTCTTCCCCCCATAGATGTCTGCCGTGATCTGGACGTACATATCCCTGATAGCCGTTCTCGTGATAAGCTCTAACTATTTCCGGTACATCGACGCTTCCGTCCTTCCCGCGATGTGACACTTCAATAAAGTCTCCATTCTCAAACACCTTGACATTACGAATATGCGCAAAATGAATACGATCATGAAACTCCCGAATCATGGCTGGTAAATCATTCTCAGGATTGCTTCCCAGTGAGCCTGTGCAGAAGGTTAGACCATTATATGGACTGCTCACTGCGTCTAGGATGCGCCGGATGGTCTCACGACTCCGGACAATTCTCGGCAATCCGAAGATGGGCCATGCTGGATCATCAGGATGAATGGCCATCTTGATGTCAGACTCCTCGCAGACCGGGATGATGCGCTCAAGAAAATACTTTAGGTTGTCAAACAACTTGTCTTCTGTGACATCCGCATAAGCAGCAAAAAGTTCATCCAGTCTCGCCAACCGTTCCGGTTCCCAGCCAGGCATGGTGAACTTCCCAGCTCCCTTGAGAATCCGATCCACCATTTGGCGGGGATCATCAGTAATGGCAGCCTTTTCATAAAAGAGGGCATTGGACCCGTCAGGCAGTTCCTTGTACAGCTCTGTTCTGGTCCAGTCAAAGACAGGCATAAAGTTATAGCAAATCACCTTAACTCCCACTTTGGCTAATTTTCGAATGGTGTCGATATAAATGTCAATATATTGATCGCGGGATGGTAGGCCGATTTTGATATCATCGTGGACATTTACACTTTCTACGACCGCCGAACTAAAGCCCTTGCTCGTAATCTGATCAGCTACCTCCTGAATTCGCTCCATTTCCCATACTTCACCAGCTACCTTATCATGTAAAGACCAGACAATGCCCATAACTCCAGGAATTTGCCGGATATGGTCCAGCGTAATATTGTCGTTGCCTTCTCCATACCATCTCCAGGTCATATTCATAACGATACCTCCCTGATTATATTCGTCTGTCTTGTATACAAGATTGAGTTGATCATAAATTATAGGGTTTGTTCTTGTCAATGATAATTATAAAGGGATTTATCACCTCAAAATGCTTTATAATAGTTCTAGATTTATAAAGTGAAGGTAGGAATGAAATGTTGACGAAAGAAGAAATCAAGCAGCTTTTGAAAAATGATATTTTGTCACTGACTTTAAAGCCGGGTACTCTACTGAGTGAGACGACTTTGTCAGAACGCTTCCAGCTGTCCAGAACTCCGCTACGCGATGTATTAAAGTGGCTTGCGCTCGAGTCCTACATTGATATTTATCCCAAGAAGGGGAACATTGTGTCCTATATTGATCTGGAGTCCGTTGAGCAAATTATTTACTTAAGAAGCGCATTGGAAAAGGAGATTATGAAGGAGCTTTCTTCGCAAATTACATTAAGCGATGTGCAGGAGCTGAGCGATATTCTGGACAGACAGAGAGCTGTGATCGAAGAAGATCATGCGACGGATCAATTTCTCAGTTTGGATGATCAGTTCCACCAAACCATGTTCCAATTGGTGGGGCGGGAGTTTCTTTGGCAGCTCATTCAGCAGTCAAATGTTCACTATATCAGATATCGCAAGCTGCATATGCTGGAAACAGGGAAGCTGATGGGCATCTGGCATGAGCACCAAGCTATGCTTGAATACATGCTGAATAAGGAAACAACCAAAATGGATGATCTGGTTCATCATCATCTTAGAGAGGATATCCATTCGCTCGATTTTCTTCGGAAGTTCGCTGATTATATCAAGAAATAAGGCGGCTAGCTTAAATTAACTTGTATGAATATTGAGGAAGTGGGGGAGTCATGGAGGCTGTTCTACGAGTTGGATATATCGGTGAAAGAGCGAGTAAGAAATGCGAGACTGCAGCAAAATTTATGGGCGGAAACGAGCTGGCCTTTGTCATTCCGTTTTTGCTCGTGAGTATTGTTATTTACCGTCAGGCGGTGGCCAAACTGGAGGAATTCTCACAGGAGTTTTCAGACTTGTATACATGTCAATTGAAAAAATACTGAAATATTTCTATGATTTAAGTGAAAAATGCCAGACCAATTCTAGATTATAAAGGGGGTAACCGTATGTGTAGATATGCAATATGCGGCCCATATAAAGATATCTTTGCCTGCTTTACCTGCAGGAAAGTATATAAGCAGACATCACGGTTTGAAATGCCGAAGGATGAATATGAACGGATTGTCCATGTCTGTCCGCAATGCCAGGCATCCATGCATGACATGGGTCATGATTTTCAGGCCCCGAAGCAAACGGATATCAAACAGTGGAAAAAGGTAGAGCTACTATATCAACAAGGATACACTTACCACTCCTGCGGCTGTGGTGGCCCCGGGTACAGACCCTCTCGGCTGCTAGAGGTGCCTGAATTTCTGGAAACACAGCGAACGTTTGAGAATAAGGGAGAGGCGCTGCTGTACCGGCTTTTGCAAAGCTAGAACAAACGTAAGTGAAAGTAAATTTAGCAAAGGGAACAAACGTATTTTGAAGCGTATCCAACAATTCGAAGAAGTCTACTCGTGGACAGGTTTTCTATCGGAATTTGTTTGATCGAGCAAAGCAGGTGTTGTAAGGTAGATCGATTTGGAATGAGATAATATTCTTGTCATGCAGCACCTGTCGGGTAATAAGAATTTCATCCCATTCATTGCTGCGAAATCGCGGCTTTTTTTATTTTAAGAAGTGATAGCGGAAATCAAAAAAGAACCTGGATAGTTTTATCAGGTTCTTTTATATTGCATAAATCAGACACGATGATATAATCAGATTATCTCTTATAAAGATGTAGTATACATAAATAACACATCTTACAATTAAATCTTACCATGCCGCTAAACTCTTGTCAAATGTTTTTTTCTCAATTTAATGGTTAGGAGAGATGTTGAATGAATTCACTGGTTCTCGATTTTCAAGAAATGGATAACACTCAGCTTTTGCTTGTTGGTGGAAAAGGGCTACACTTAGGGGCATTAACCAAAATGGAAGGAATACAAGTGCCAGAAGGGTTTTGTGTTACAACAGTGGGATATCAAAAAGCCATCGAACAAAACGAAATGATTCATGCTTTGTTGGATCGGCTAACTACGCTTAAAGTAGAAGATCGAGAACAAATTTATGAAATCAGCAAGAAGATTCGACAGGCCATTATGGAAGTAGCCATTCCTTCCGATGTTGTGAAAGCAGTTGCTCACTATCTCTCCCAGTTTGGCGATGAATATGCTTATGCCGTGCGTTCTAGTGCGACCGCTGAGGATTTGCCGCATGCTTCTTTTGCTGGTCAACAAGACACTTATTTAAATATTATCGGCAAAGAATCCATCTTGGAGCATATCCGCAAATGTTGGGCTTCTTTATTTACGGAACGCGCGGTAATTTATCGAATGCAGAATGGATTTGATCACAGCCAAGTTTATTTATCTGTTATCGTTCAAAGAATGGTGTTCCCACAGGCTTCAGGGATTTTATTTACCGCTGATCCCATCACTTGCAACCGAAAGCTGCTCTCTATCGATGCCAGTTTCGGACTTGGAGAAGCACTGGTCTCTGGCTTAGTCTCTGCCGATTGTTATCAAGTACAGGAAGGGGAAATCGTCGATAAGAGGATAGCAACCAAAAAATTGGCTATCTATGGACGAAGAGAAGGCGGAACAGAGACTCAACAAATCGATCTCGATCAGCAAAGGACTCAAACCCTTACAGAACAACAAATTTTACAACTGGCACGAATTGGAAGACAGATCGAAGAACACTTCGGCTGCCCCCAAGACATCGAATGGTGTTTGGCGGATGATACATTTTATATTGTCCAGAGCCGGCCGATCACCACTTTATATCCCATTCCTGAAGCAAATGACCAGGAGAATCACGTGTATGTATCTGTCGGTCATCAGCAAATGATGACTGATCCTATTAAACCACTGGGGATATCTGTTTGGATATTAACAGGTGCCACGCCCATGTTTAGAACTGGTGGCGGAAGGCTGTTTGTGGATATCACGATGGGCCTGGCTTCACCGGCTGGCAGGCAAAATTTATTGGATGTTCTAGGGCACTCCGATCCGCTCATAAAAGACGCGCTTATTACCATCATAGAGCGGGGAGATTTTATAAAATCGGACCCATATGACACAAGCGAACCGGGGCCCGTTAAAAGCCATAAGGGTATGTCGTCTGCGGATATTCTGGAAGAAGCAGGAAAAGACCCGGAAATTGTTGCTGTTTTGATTAAGAGTAGTGAGACATCGTTATCAGCATTAAAACATAATATCCAAACGAAATCAGGATTGGATGTATTTGATTGTATCCTGGAAGATATGCAGCAACGGAGGCAGCGAGCGTCAGAACTGAAAAATTTGAATGTGATTATGGCCGCCATGCATGCTTCAGCATGGATCAATGAAAAAATGAATGAATGGTTAGGTGAAAAAAACGTAGCAGACACACTTTCCCTATCTGTACCTAACAACGTCACTTCGGAAATGGGTATGGAGCTACTGGATGTTGCAGATGTGATTCGTCCCTATCCGGAAATAATTGAGTATTTACAACAGGTAAAGGATGATAACTTTTTGGATGAACTGGTTCAATTCGAAGGTGGGCAGCAGGTGCGTGATGCTATTGCTGTTTATCTCGACAAATATGGAATGCGATGTGCCGGGGAGATCGATATTACAAGAACACGCTGGAGTGAAAAACCAAGTACACTGGTACCTATGATCCTCAGTAACATCAAAAACCTTGATCCTGGCGCCAGTAAACGAAAGTTTGAGCAAGGGCGACAGGAAGCTTTGAACAAAGAACAGGACTTATTAGCCCGATTGAAACAATTACCGGGTGGTGAACAAAAAGCCGAAGAGACAAAACAAATGATCGACCTGATCCGGAACTTCATCGGTTATCGTGAATATCCGAAATACGACATTGTTAGTCGCTACTTTATTTATAAACAGGCTTTACTAAAGGAAGCGGAACGACTCGTACAAGCCAACGTTCTTCATGAAAAAGAAGATATTTACTATCTCGCTTTTGAAGAATTGCAGGAAACCATACGCACAAATAAACTGGATTACCAGGTCATCGACAAACGAAAAGATGAGTACAGATTATATGAAAAACTAACTCCGCCACGTGTTATCACGTCTGATGGCGAAATCATTACGGGTCAGTACAAACGAGAAAATATCCCTGCCGAAGCTATTGTAGGCCTCGCTGTTTCTTCGGGTATTGTAGAGGGGCGGGCACGTGTGATCCTGAATATAGAAGGGGCTGATCTGGAAGATGGCGATATACTAGTCACCGCCTTTACCGATCCTAGCTGGACTCCATTGTTTTTATCCATAAAAGGCTTGGTTACGGAGGTGGGTGGACTGATGACCCATGGAGCCGTTATCGCACGTGAATATGGCTTGCCAGCCGTTGTCGGAGTGGAGAATGCGACCAAACTGATAAAAGATGGGCAACGAATTCGCGTGCATGGAACCGAAGGGTATATCGAAATATTGTAATGGCTGAATACGCTAAGTAATAGCCTCTGTCATAATGGACGGTATTAAATGCAACCTGTCATGGATAAAAGGGCGATTATCCTGTCGTCCTTTTATCCATGACACAAAGTACCCCCCCAAAATATCAACTGATTTTAATTTTTGGGGAGAATAATTTAAGAACTTATTTATTTGATGATCGAAAAAACACATTATTTAATGTGTAATAATAATCAGGAGCCTTTAGGAGTTATCAATGGTTTCCCTTGCTGCGATCAACACAATGATTTATACATAGCTGATCCGATCTAAATCTCTTGTGCTGCTGTGTGATTATTTATGATCATCTAATTTATGCGTGCATGCAGAGGAAGACACACCGAAGTGTTTTTATTCAACAAAATCCAAAAGTGATTTCTATGATGTCCTACGTTATTGGGGTAAAGTGACAGACTTGACTTGAGCAGAGGTATTTCCGTAAATATCTTTAGCCAGCACGAGAATATGCAGCGTATCGCCCTGAGAGGCACCATCCTGTTTATATTTAGTAGTTGGAAGCGTTGCTGACCAATTGGTTTTATCTTCTGTAATAACGACACGAATGCCATTGACATAAACTTTAAGCTGTGCGATATCGCTTTGATCTGTGACTGAACCTTCCAAAGCGAGAACATCATCCGTGATTGAAGCATACAACTTAAGTTCAGGGGTTCCTGTTTCCTTGCGTTTAGAGGGTGGGAGAGAAGTTTGCGGGTTATAGGAAAAGGTTTCATCCTCAAGCGCTGGCGTGCGTGCTGCAATAGGACGGTTTTTGGTAGCCTGCTCATAGGAATAAGCGTAACGAAGCAGGTCGTTATCGCTGTATGCGGCACCTGCCATTGTCAGATTAACGGGCATTCCGGTATCCTTCATAGCGCCCATACTCACAGACACACTTGGGATCCCGTACTCGCGTAGAATAAAATTCGTATTGGAGAAATAGTTGCCATTCTCCCAAGCCTCCTCATAGGATGTTTCATTCACATCGGAGTCAGCTTTACCGATATTCGAATTTGCCGGGAATACAATAAAATCAAGGTTGTTTTGCTTCATCCAATTTTCAAAATCAATCTTTCGTACATTTTCAAGCCCCCGTAGTCCTTCTTGAAACTGAGGAATTTGTTCGTAAGGGGTGACGCCTTTCTTTATGGTTTCAATAAATATGTCATAGTGGCCAAGATCTCTGCCACGTTTGGCATCTACCGAACCGGGTGGATTCGGGAAGACGGTTGCAGGGTCTATATTAGCCCATGACGGGAAATTCGGATCGTCCACACTTTTAAGGAATTCCTCAGCTGCATAGGGATTAAGCAGCCCGAATTCCTTTTCAGCCCACTTTGCCGGCATTAAACCACGTTCTTCAGGTGTTTTCGCTGTTGCCCGGTCCTTCTCGCTGTTGGCCTGCAAGGGGAAGTCAACTTCCACAACCTCAGCTCCAAGAGCAGTTAAATCCTTTACAGCTTTTTCCCATAATGCCTGTATCGAAGGTCTGAATTTGATCGGAGTTGAGGTTTCATGGTCCTTACCGATATAGATTTTCGGAACGCCAATGCGTTTGCCTTGCAAAGCTTGAATGTCTCGTAGCTCTAAATAGGACTTGGGACGGACACTGTTGACAGAAGGGAGCCGAACGGCTTTCTGTTCTCGCCAGAAATCACCCTTGGTAATCTTATCTTCTACAACGATCACGTCAAGCAAGCGGAGCATGTCCTCGATAGTCCTCGTATGTGGCACAACGACATCCCGTATAGGGAAGAGCGGCCAATTCCCCCGAATGGAGATTAGCCCTCGCGATGGCGTGTAGGCAATTAAACCATTGTTCGATGCTGGTGATCTTCCAGAGGATACCGTTTCTTCCCCCATGCCGAAGGCAGCGAGGTTGGCGGCTGTTGATACACCAGATCCGTTTGAGGAGCCGGAGTACCAGGCTGCAGCCAAATAATTTGGATTGTACGGACTTTCAGCACGGCCATAAACACCTCTTTGCATTCCCCCTGCTGCCATTGGCGGCATGTTGGTTTTACCAATGAGCACCCCACCAGATTTACGTATCTTCTCTACTGTAAAGGCATCGTCCTTTGACATCAGGTTTTTGAAAGCTGGAGATCCAGAAGCGACAGTAAGTCCCTTAACCTTGTAACTGTCTTTAACCGTGTAGGGGATGCCTTGCAGAGGCCCGGTTTTAATACCTTGCGCCCTAAGTTGATCAGCCTGAGCAGCTTCTTTTAGTACGTCGGGGTTCAGAACGGGGATGGAATTTAGTCGAATGCCACTAGAATCATAGGCATATACCCGGTTAAGGTACAGGGCGGTGAGCTCGACACTTGACAGTGCTCCTGACTTCATCGCTTCCTGCATTTGAGCAATCGTAGCCTCTTGCAATTGAAATGTGACTAGAGAGGAGGCGGGGTCACTAGTTTTACTAGAGGATGAGGGTGAAGGAGCGGCGGATGCAAGCGGGCATCCCGTGAAAGTTAAAATCATACCAACTGCAATCCATTTGCAATAGTTGCTGACTACATTCCTTGTATTCGCTTTTAGCGTTCGTGCGCACATAGCATTTCACTCCTTAAAATTAGGTAGTATCAGGAATTTAAAAAGAGGGGGATGAGAAAGGCACTTTTATAGCATAAATGTTTCTAATTATACTACTTATTTTCATGCAGAATGTCAATTTTTGTAATGCGCAATACAAGGAAATTCGCTACTTTTAAGTGTGAAATCTAGTAATCCATGATTCAGATTGTTGCATCATCGCTGATTCAAGTTTTGAAATGAAAACGACACCGTTTTGGTGCCGTTTTTTCGCGGGAGGAGGCAATAGAGGCTTAATTCTTACGTTTTAATTTATGACTTGATTCCTTTTTAACAGCTCCCATAATTGATCAGCCACATCATTTGGCGATTGAGGCATGTTATTCAGAATCCACGATTGCTTCAGAAACAAGTAAGGTTGAACGTTTGGTATAGGAATAGGTTAAAAACCGATTGGACATAATTAAATGTGTTGGTGAACGGTTCTGGAAGGAAATATATGCGTACATATCATGACATTTTAATTCCTGCACCAATGAATAAAGAAGTAATTTTAGTAGGTAACTTTGTGTCAATGTACAACAGAAGTCCACATTATCTATATGTACATATGTACAAAATACGGGTTTTGTGAACATGTATAAAGAAAACCGTATAACAGCTTGGCTTTAGCTTGGCTTTAGCGTGTTGTTGTACATTTGTACATTGACACAAAGTTCCTTACTTAAGCAGTTTAATCGGAATTTTGAGTAACTTAGTTTTTTTCTCCAAGCGAATGAGGTGATTTTTTTATTATCAAACTAAGTAGGAAACTTTGTGTCACTTATTTGACGAGCCCTACATCACTTATCCATATTATTAACCGCATTTCGCATTTCTTCATCTGTTAAATGTGTATAGATCATAGTTGTTTGTATTGAGGAATGTCCTAACTGATTTTTTAATCTGGGTACATCATTATTCTCCAGATGGTATCTCGTCGCGAATGAATGCCGTAAAGAATGTACAGTTAAAGCCGGCTTTCCAAAAGCTAAAGCGTATTTTTCAATCAGTTTCTCTATAGATCGCTGAGTTAAGCGTCGGCTTTTTCCTTTACGCCCTATGGGAGCTGCAATAAACAAAAAGCTTTCATTTTTTTCTGGGATATATCTGGATTCTCTAATCTGCAGATAAGTAACTCAAAGTTCGCATAATTTTGTAATCTCGAATAAATTTATCTTTTTCATTTGTCCTTGCTTAATGATGCTTATGAAACAATCGTTTCTGTGAGCATCATATCCAAAAAGGGAAATTAACTTATATTTCAATCATTCCCAAGAATTATGGTGTATTAGATTATTTAGATTACGACGTCTCTCCCAATTCACTTGCTCTAGGATTGGTTTTGTAGGATAAAAATCCGTATAACCTAATGAAACCAAAGCAATAGGATCAATATGTGGTGGAATATTTAGTATTTCCCGTACGTCTGTTTTCTTGTAAAAACTCACCCATCCCATAGCTATTCCTTCTGCATAAGACGCCAACCACATATTTTGGATACAACAGGCGACGGATAGAATATCTGTTTCAGGAATAGAATTTCGCCCAATTACATGTCCCCCACCTCTAGTTGGATCACATGTAATACAGATCGTTATAGGTGCTTCCCTTATACCCTCTAATTTTAACGAGAGAAATCTTGTCTTTTTTTCATCTTCATAGTGTATGGACAAGGCCTGTATTTCTTTATGACATGCATACGCCAATCGTTCTTTAACTTCTTGAGAGTCAATTACAATAAAATCCCAAGGTTGCATAAAACCAACGGAAGGTGCATGATGACCAGCCATTAATATGTTGTTTAACTTATCTTTGGATATGGGTTTTCCATTAAATGATCGAATATCTCTCCTTTCAAAAATGGCTTTAAATATTCCTTTTCTTTCATTATCATTTAACAATTTAATTCCTCCCTTAAAACAAAAATCCCCAGAATGCGCCAGTACTCAGATTATTATGACAGGGTTTCAGGTTCAAGTTTACATTGAAGTTGGTATTTTATGATATAACTCTTATGCTTGAAATCAATATTATCTCTTGCAGTTCATTATCAATCCATAGTCTAAACTGCCTGACCCTCAAAACAACGAACTACGATCACAAAATTATAAACTTTTCACAGACTGACTCAATTGAACAACCCCACATAAACTATCTGGGACTTCAAAGTCCGGCTTATCTAAAGATAAGGCTTTAACTTATCAATTGCGACTTGGAACAAATCATCCGGCAGCAGTTTATAGATATTGCCATCGATCACGTACATCTGCGTTGTCTTCCTGCGCTGACCAATAATTAAAATAGCCGAATAGTCGTTTTTCTTCCCGGCTTTGATAGCTGATCCAATGTACTTGGCAAGTTCCATTTCCTCAAACTCAGGCAACCTGTCCCAATACATGAGATTCTAAAATATGTATTCATCGCTTGCTGCACATCAAATAATAATAGTCCAAATACTCGCTCCATATAATCAGCGATTCTGCAAATACCTTGGCATTGTCAAGAACTCTTTCTATATAGGTCACAAAATCTGGTTGTAGTGCTTCTCCAAGTGCCACAGCTTTTGCTGCAATGACATTCATAAGTGGGCTCCCCTTGTATCCCTGGGATCAACACCATAAGAAACAAAATTATAAAAAAGTTATAGGAAACCATTATGATATCGCTTTGGGACTGCAAACCGGCAGCGGTAAGACTCTAGTTAGAAAGGTAACCCCAAGAAAGAGATTTTCGAAACAGTTACGAGTTCGCTGGCATTGGCGGCATCCAGATAATCCGCCCCCAATGCCAGAATTAGATTGTATTGTTCCTCACGCGACGCTTTGCCCTCTCAATGCACAGTCGGCCGTGGACAGTGGCTCCACTTTTGTGAACACGACAAAATCGGCGTCAACTTCATTAAGTGATCGTGCAACTTTATCCCAAATTCCCATTCATTTCGTGGAGGAGTGTCCGGTAACCATTATTGAATCAATCATTCACTCTTTGATATGCCTGAATCCCAATCTTCAAGCGCTGCAATCCATCAACTAGTCGTTTTTTAGGGCAGGCGTAGTTCAATCGAATGAAATCGTATCCATTGCCGCCATAAATGGCGCCCTCCGTGACATACAGCCCCGTTTCTTTCCTTATGAATTTACACAGTTGACTTACATTAGAAGTTATGTTCCGGCAATCGATCCAAGCCAAATAAGTCGCTTCCGAATGGATAATTTGGAGCTGCGAAAGTTTACTAGCCAAATAATGTTCGAGATATTGCTTGTTCGCCATGAGATATTCCAATAAGGCTTGCAGCCAGGGTTCGCCTTCCGTAAAGGCAGAGATTGCTGCTTCAATCGCAAAAAAGTTAGGTTCGGCCACTTCATCGGTGTTAATGCCACGGTGTACAAGTTTACGAATCTTCGAATTCGGCACGATAATACTTGAAGTTTGAATTCCCGCAAGATTGAAAGTTTTCGTCGGCGCCACACAGGTGATGCAATTTTGGGCGATCTCTTCCGATATTGAAGCGAAAGGAATGTATGGGTGGCCTGGGTGTGTTAAATCGCAGTGAATTTCATCGGAAAGGATAAGGACCTGATGCTTGACGCAGAGCGTGCCGAGTTTCTCAAGAATTTGTTTGTCCCACACTTTGCCTATGGGGTTATGCGGATTGCAGAAAATCATAAGCGTTGTGTCAGAATCGGCTAGCTTTTTCTCCACATCGTCAAATTCGATCGAATATCCATTGTCTTTGTAAATCAACTCACTTACTAGAACTTCTCGTTGATTGTTCTTTATGGAGTTGTAGAAAATGTTATAGACAGGCGCAAGCACTAGCACTTTGTCACCGGCTTTGGTCATTTTGCGTACGATAGATGATATTGCCGGCACTACCCCCGTGCAAAACATAATCCATTCTTTTTGGATCTGATATTGATGTCTCTTTTCCCACCAATGGGCAACCGAATTATAATAAGTATCTGGTATCGAGGTATATCCATAAATATGATGGTCTAATCTCTTTTGCAGAGCATCGACTACAGCAGGCGAAGTCTCAAAATCCATATCCGCCACCCACATCGGCAGCTCTTCTGGTTCAACATCCCATTTATAAGAGTTAGTGGCCAAACGGTTCGTCATTTCATCAAAATTAAAGGACAAATCGATCACCTGCTATATCCAGCTCATATCGGGTGTAGGCAGCGTTGATTTCTTCGTCATTGATGATGATTTCGCCGATATCCTTTGCTTTGATTTTCCCTGAGATTGGATTTTTCACGCTATCAATTGAGGTCTTGGTTTCCACATCAATGGTTGAATATTCGAATGCCAAGTCGGTATTCAGAATCGTTCCGTTCTCGATTACGAGACGGTCCATGTAGCACATTCCCTGATTGCTTTCGATAGTACAGTTGATAAAGGAGATGTTTTTCGAATTCCATCCTAAATATTCTCCGATGATCAATGAATCATAGACGGTGACGTTCTCGCAATTCCAGAAGGCGTCCTTTGAAATAATCTTCGCATTGCGAATCTCCATATCCTTAGCTCCGTCGAATGCGTAGTTCCCTGCTAATGTGAAATTGTCGATATTGATATTTGCACTATTCATTCCAAAGTAATCACCTTTTGCGGTCACATGATGCAAGTGAATATCTTCGCAATTCCATAAGGTTTCTTGCGCGTTGGGCAGATCGACATACGTCAGTCGGATTCCGCTCGAACGCCGAAATGTCTTTGGCGCCTCTATTACGCTGTCACTGATGACAATTTGGTCTGTATACCATATTCCCGATCGGGCCATTTCAAGGAAAGTGCTACGATCAACACGAATATTATTGCAATACCACAAGGGATATTTCCATTTAAAAATGCTATTATCGATAGTAATATCGTTGCTTTCCTTCAGGGGAGACTCGCCATCTGCAAAAATGGAATTAGTGACCATGAGGTTCTTTCTCTTGAAAAGTGCTCGTTCTCCGGTAAGCATTTGTTGATCGATCGTTTGCATAATACTGTCTCCAATCGCTCAGTGCTAGCTTCAAATATTCCATGACCCCATAATTCGCAGAATAGCAACAGCGGGTTCCAGATTTATTAGAAGCTTCTATATAAACGGCGGCATTAACGGCTGCCGTTTATATGTGTTAATCCATTTACTATAGCTTAATATATTCTTCATCCAGTACGGGTTCTAACCAATCTGTTTGTCCTGGTGTAAGAGCTAAGTGAACAAACCAGCTATCCTTTGTAGCCCCATGCCAATGTTTTACGTTCTGTGGAATGTTCACCACATCGCCTGTTTTAAGTAATTGAGCTGGCTTTTCATCTTCTTGATACCACCCCTCACCGCCAGTAACTAACAACACTTGCCCGGTATGATGAGAGTGCCAGTTATTACGGGCACCGGGAGCAAAGGTTACATTCCCGATTGCTGTATTGAGTGGTGCTGGATCGGTAAACACCATTTGTAAGTATGCGTCTCCGATAAAGTTTTTTTCGACTTTTTGCCCCAATGGGAAGAGTGTGCTATGGCTTAAGTGCTCGTTCTTCATTTTTCATCTCTACTTTCTTATATTTTTAACGTTATCCAACTTGAGCTGTTGGTCGAATGATCATCTCATTAATGCCCACATCCGATGGTTGTTCGATGGCAAAGGCAACGGCACGTGCAATGCTGTCTGCATCGATTGCTATCTTGTAAAAATCATCCAAGCCCGCTTTCATTGCCGGATCGGTTGTCGTCTCCAGCAGTTCGCTGGTCACAGCCCCCGGCGAAATATTGGTCACACGAATATTTGTACCACTCATCGCTTCTTCTTGACGCAAGCCTTCAGAGATTGCTCTTACGGCATGTTTGGTACCACAATAAACTGTTCCGCCTGGGTAGATGTTGTGTCCAGCTACGGATGAAAGGTTAATAATATGACCTGATTTCCGTTCTCTCATAGATGGAAGGACTGCTCCGATTGCGTACAAAACCCCTTTGATATTGACATCGATCATTCGGTCCCATTCATCAACCTTTTTCAAAGCAAGAAAAGCCTGCGGCATGATTCCAGCATTATTGACTAAAACATCAATTTTTCCAAACTCGTTAAGCGCATATGCAGCAAGATCCTCCATTTGTTGGTGCGAACTTACATCCGTCACTTTATATATAGCTTGTCCGCCGCTTTGTTCAATTTCATCTTGTAATTTCTTTAACCGGTCTTCGCGGCGAGCGGCAAGAACCAATTTTGCTCCTTTGGATGCCAGTTCTTTTGCAGCTGCTTCTCCAATACCGCTGGACGCTCCTGTAATAATAACTACTTTTTCTTGAATATTTGACATTTTAGATAAACATCCTTTCTTAATTTTAGGTACACTTTCATCTATAAAAAAAATCTATTTTTTCGCTTAATTTCTCTTTCTATTCTGGAATGATTTCATTCACACAACTCAAAGCATTTAATGTTCTCGGAAAACCCATATAAGGAAGGCAATGAGTGATGGCCGTGATCATCATATCCTTGTCATTGCCTACATTCAGGTTGCCTTGCACATGTGCCTTGACTTGACTTTCACAACCGCCGAGACTACTCACAATACAGAGGGTCAGCAACTCCCGTGTTTTCAGATCAAGGCCTCCACGAGTATAGAAGTCACCAAAACAGAAGGCAGAAAGATAGTCCTGTATATGCTTTTGATTGTATGGGACATTCTTCCTGTTCTTTTCAATGATATCGCCAAAGATTTCTACCTGCACTGCAAGGCCTTTGTCTAACCGATTCTCTTCTTCAACCTGCTTTTGACTTTCGAGAGGTAACTCGATATTTCTGGATTGGAAAACCTCATTAATCTCCGCGATGGCATTTAGCGTTTTAGGGAATCCTAAATAAGGGGCACAATGGTAAATGGCCTCTTTAATTTCTACCGGAGTTAGTCCAACGTTCAGTGCAGCATGAGCATGCGCCTTGAGCTGAGGTAACGTTTGATTCGTTACAAGCACCACCAGAGTGATAAGCTCACGTTGTTTATCGTCCAACTTCCCTTGATAAAAAACTCCCCCAAAAATAAAACGGCTCAGGATGTCCTGAAAATCAGGATCAGTAGCGTATGCTCCCGGCATTCCATTACCAAATAGCTGTTTAAATGTTTCTTCACTCTTTTCAATTCGATTCATAACTGTGCCTCCTGCTTGTTTTTTTTGTGGATGAATAAGACCCACTGAAAGAATGACGATAATTGCGACGCGGTAACCTCCAATTCCCGTCTCTATGATGAAGCCAACAGGCTTAGCATCACCATTCTTCTAGACAAGTTTAGGATTCAGCGCATAAGCCACATAATCCTTGGCACTTTGCTCTAGCTCCTCATCTGACAGGTGTTGCATTACACCATACAAGATATATGGTGTCAAATAGCGTGTTCCAATCAAGTTACTGGTTGCCTGAAGAGGTCGCAGCAGCTCGGAAACGGTGTATTTAAAATTACCGTCTGGTAAATAGTTTTCTTTAGCAGCGCCGGTAGAAACGGCAATCAGCAGCTCTTTTCCGTGCAGCTTGTCCCCTTTGCTTCCAAATGCCCAGCCATGAGTTAGGACTACATCCTCCCATTTTTTCAACAATGAAGGCGTACTGTACCAGTAGAAAGGGAATTGCAAAACGATGCGATCATGCTGCTCCAATAGCCTCTGCTCGGCAGCGACATCGATCTTCTCATTCGGGTATGCCTCATAAACACGATGAATTGTAACACCAGCTTGCTTCTCCATTTCTTCCGTTAAGCGACGATGAACACGGGAAGCAGTTAAATCAGGGTGAAAAACAAGAATGAGTATTTTCATTTTAAATTTTCTCCATCCAAGAATTTTTTTTCTATCAATTATTTAAATGGATACCAAGTTCAAGAGCTAGTTTAATAATTGGGCAACTGTGTTCTTTATTTAGTACTCATTGATGGGAATCACGACCTGCTCACCAAAGCTCAAACAGCCATGACAAAGACGATGTACTTCTAATCCGGTATTACCAAGTTAACTATTTTACTCCTCATTTTTCAGTGGACTATTTACAGCTTTGTCTGCTAAAATCCGTCCTGCAACACCTATATTATCTAGTTCATTTTCCCTTACGAACACAAAGAATGCTTGTTCAGGTATATTCATGATAGTTGAAGCTGATGTAGTAAGGTCTTTTACTAACTTTCTTTTTTGCTCTTTAGTTAATTTAGCTGCTTCAATTGTAATTACAGGCATAATTTATTCTCCTTTATTGTGAGTTTATGTCTAATGACGACGAGCTGACACAAAAACTCATGTGCATCTCTCTTATCAAAGAGACCGTGCGACACCAATTTATATGAATTTAAAAATGACCAACGATTCGGTGCGGTACATATGGTTCTTCCAAAAACGCAATTTCTTCAGCAGTTAATTGAATAGATAGAGCAGCTTCTGCATCTTCGAGCTGGGATATTTTTGTCGCACCGACAATAGGAGCGGTTACCGGTTCTTTATGCAGAAGCCACGCAAGTGCGATGTGAACCCGGCGAACACCATGTTTCTCTGCCAAACTCGCAACCCGGTTCACCACCAATTGATCCGCATCTGTTGTTGCATCATATTTTTGTTTTGCAATTTCATCAGTTTCGGCACGATGTGTTGTTGTCTCCCGCGCCAATCTTCCTCCTGCGAGCGGGCTATAAGGAATGACCCCAATTTTTTCTTCCTTACAAAGTGGGAGCATCTCTCGCTCCTCTTCACGGTAAATGAGATTTAAATGATTCTGCATTGATACAAATCGGGTCCACCCATTCTTCTCAGCTATATGTAAAGCTTTCTCAAACTGCCATGCCCACATTGCAGAGGCTCCGATGTATCTTGCCTTACCAGCCTTAACTATATCGTGCAATGCCTCCATCGTCTCTTCGATAGGCGTGTTATAATCCCAACGATGAATTTGATACAGATCGACGTAGTCGGTTTTCAATCTCTTAAGGCTCTTATCGATTTCGCTCATGATCGCCTTGCGGGAAAGTCCAGCGCCATTGGGTCCTTGATGCATTCGTCCATGTATTTTAGTCGCGATGACAATTTCATCACGATTCGAAAAATCCTTTAATACACCTCCAATTATTTCCTCACTTGTCCCTTCAGCGTACACGTTTGCAGAATCAAAAAAATTGATTCCAAGCTCCAGAGCTTTTTTTATGATCGGACGAGCGCGTTCTTCATCAAGTACCCATCGATGATGACCTTTTCGTGCGTCTCCAAAACCCATACAACCAAGACAAATCCGGGATACATCCAAGCCAGTATTTCCAAGTTTCGTATAATCCATTTCATGGTTCCTTCCTTTCGTTTGGTGCGATCTTGACTTGCCTCAGAACGGGTACGCGTACTGATCATTGAGTTTAGATAACTCCAAATAAAAAATGAACATTGATTGTTTAATCAACTTACGTTTATAATTCTAAACGGAAACAAAATGCTTGCAATAATCAATTTCTTTCGATGTGTGGATTACTCAACAAATTATCCGTAATTGCCGATTATCTCAGTAAGGGGACTTTAAAAATGACTAAAGTGGACAGAAGGGTACTCAAATCTCAAGAAGCCATAAAGAAAGCAATACTTGAACTGATGACTGAAAAAAACTTTGATGACATTACAATTCGGGATATTTCTGATAGGGCAAATGTTAATCGAGGAACAATCTATCTCCATTACATGGATAAATTTGACTTGCTAGATAAGATAATTGAAGAACATATAAACAATCTCCGTGAACTTTGCCACACAGCATCTGAAATGAGTTTCCAAGAAGGAAATTATGTCTGGTTCGAATACTTTGCAGACAATCATTTGTTCTTTTCAACCATGCTAAACACGAAAAGTTCAGCTTATTTTCGTACTCAATTCCTTGATTTAGTCGTCCAGGAGTACAAGGTAGAAGTCGATGTAACAGAAGGAAAAAATCAAGGCTTAAGTGAAGATGTCATTCTTCAATTTTTTGGGGCCGCGGTCGTGGGGATCGTAGAATGGTGGTTTAAGAATGGAATGTCAGTCCCCCCTCGTGTCATGGCAGAACAAACTGGGATATTGTTAGATAGAAATTTTTAAATTGCATTCCCAACAAATCTAGTAAATCGAGTAATTTCTTGTACTGAGGTTATTTAAACAAAATTCTCATCCTAATTTTGTGATGAGGGTAGGGTTTTGAATATTGTTCTCGCATTCGGAACTTGAACACTAGAGATAAGGCCCATACCCGGCACAGTACAAAAACATGAAGCGGCACCCGCTCCATGTTTTGTACTTAAATTCATAACTTTATTTCCTATTGAGAACACGATCCCGAATAACAAGAAAATGCTTACCACAAGAAGACTTGCTCATGTTAGTGAGAACAAGAGAATATATCGCATTTTAAATTAAGGGTCTTGTTTAGAAAAAGTTTGTAAGCGTCACATCTGGTCGACTGTGATTCCATCATCAACTAGCTATGGCTGTATAAACTTAGTCTAAATCTTCTCCATTGCTACTAATTACTTTCTTATACCAATTAAAGGACTTTTTCCTACTACGACTTAACGTACCATTTCCCTGGTCATCTTTATCCACGTAGATGAAACCGTATCTTTTGTTCATTTCTCCAGAGCTTGAGCTTACTAAATCAATGCACCCCCAGGTTGTATATCCTAGCAACTCTACGCCATCTTCTTTTACAGCAGCTTTAAATGCTCGGATATGTTCACGAATATACTCGATTCTGTAATCATCCGAGATACATCCATTTTCATCAGGCTTGTCCGCAGCTCCCAACCCATTCTCGACAATAAATAATGGTTTTTGATAGCGATCATACAATGCATTTAATGTAATTCTCAGCCCGAGTGGGTCAATTTGCCAGCCCCATTCACTTCTTTTTAAATGGGGATTTCGTAATGTCGGAAAGAGATTGGCAGCGGTTTGAGTATTAACTGCTGGGTCGGCACTTGTTAATCGCGAACCATAGTAACTAAATGAAACGAAGTCAACTGTATTATTTTTCAGAAGCTCCTCATCATCATCTTCCATTTTCAGATGTATATTCATTCTTTCGAACATTTTTTTGGCATAATTCGGGTATTCACCACGAGATTGTACATCCACAAAGAAGTAATGCTCTCGATCCCTTGTTATGGCTTTCCATACGTCTTCAGGAGCGCAAGTATAGGGGTAAGTGCTGGCACCCGCCAACATACATCCTATCTTGAATTCGGAATTTATTTTGCGTGCAATTTCAGTAGCTTTAGCACTCGCGGCCAATTGGTGATGAGCTGCCTGATACTTCACAGCTTCTTCATCTTCATCTTCATCAAACACCAATCCTGAGCTCCCGAATGGTAGGTGTAATAACATATTGATTTCATTAAAAGTTAGCCAATACTTCACTTTATCTTTGTAGCGAGTGAATAGTGTTTCGCATAGTCTTTCATAATAATCAACCATTTTACGGCTTCTCCAAGAACCGATGGTTTTTACCAAATGCATCGGCACATCAAAATGAGTGATCGTTACTAAAGGCTCTATATTATATTTTAAACACTCATCAAAAACATCATCGTAGAACTTCAAACCTTCTTCGTTGGGTAATGGATCATCCCCATTTGGATAGATTCGTGTCCATGCAATAGATAAGCGGAAGCATTTGAAGCCCATTTCTGCAAATAAAGCAATGTCTTCCTTATAATTATGATAAAAGTCGATGGCTTCATGGCTTGGATAGAAATGTTCATCATCACATTCCATCATTTTCATCTTACCTTTCATTACAGAAACGCGATCCTGTCCTGCGGGTATAACATCGACGGTTGACAATCCCTTATTCCCTTCCAAATATCCACCTTCACATTGGTTTGCAGCAGTTGCTCCTCCCCATAAAAAGTCTTTGACTAAAGTCATTTATAATCCACTCCTTGAATTTGATATGGTTACACTATTAGGACTAACAACTCATTGTTAAAATCAGTGACTGCACTACTGTTATTAGTTAGCACATCAGCATAACTGTAAGTATTCGTAACGATCACCGGGGTCTGGGTAACATATCCTTCCTCTCTGATTTTCTCCAAATCAAACGTGATTAGTGTCTGTCCCTTGGTAATTCTCTGACCCTCTTCAACATGAGCTTCAAAGTACTTCCCATTCAGTTTAACGGTGTTCAATCCTATATGGATGAGTATTTCAACCCCATCATCGGAGAGTAAACCGATTGCGTGTTTCTTGGGAAACAGCGAAACAATTTTCCCATCAAAAGGAGCGACCACTTTTCCTTCGCTTGGCTCAATGGCAACTCCTTTTCCCATTGCTTCTGTGGAGAAGGCCGCATCTTGAACATCCTTCAATGGAATCATTTCACCTTTGATAGGACTTGTAATAACCGTATTTTTAAGTGTGATGATTTTATCGTTTGTGGTGACTTTATTCTGCTCAGACGTTTCTTTCTCATATTTTAAGGTTAATAAGTAGGTAAGCACTGCAGTTATAACCGTTGTAATTAATAATGCGATGAGTATATTATAGAAATTCCAAATGTTTTCTCCAATATAAAGCGGAATAGCTGGAAGCCCTGATGAACCTGTTGCATAACGTGAAACTTCCATAACCCCTGCGTAAAGCCCTCCAGCAGCGGATCCAATCATAGCCGCAACAAGAGGATATTTTTTAGGTAAATTAACACCGTAAAGTGCTGCTTCTGTAATTCCCATTAAGCCTGTAATTCCACTTGTAGTGGAGATTTGCTTGGATACTGTATCCTTTGTTCTCCAACTGACAATCAACGCGGCTACACCTTGCGAAATATTGGATATCATGGCTCCAGGTCCAATGATATTTTCATATCCCAATGTCGTGATTTGAGCCAATGATAACGGAACGATACTGTGATGAAGTCCAAACATAACAAGGAGTGGCCAGAAGGTTGCAATTATGAAAATGACCACCCATGCTCCGTGCGATCCCAAAAAATCAAACCCCATTGCCAAATATGTTCCGAAGAAAGAACCTAGCGGTCCTAGTGCAGTTAAGGAAATAAATCCAACAACCAGAATGGTAAACATCGGAACAAAAATAATTTTTACAGCGTTAGGAATGACTCTTTTAAAGAATGGTTCAATGTAGGATTGCGCCCACACGGTTAATAGAATCGGAACAACCGATGAACTGTAAGCAACAAGTGTCAATGGAATATTAAAAACGCTAACATTATTACCCGCAGTTCTCAATAGATCCAGATTCGGATGAAGCAATATCCCAGCCAACACAAGTGCCAGTACAGGGCTGCATTTTAATTTGTTTGCAGCCGAATATGCTAATAAGAAGGGTAAGAAATAAAAAATGGCATCCGACATGAAATTGATTACATAGTAAGTTTGTGACGCTTTTGAAACTACATTAAATAAGATCAGCAAAGCCAATAGCGCTTTTATCATTCCCGCGCCTGCAATAGCCGGAACGATTGGACTGAATGTACCTGAAATAAAATCGATTAATTTGCCAAAAACGCTTACATTTTTTTCGTTAGATAATGTATCATCTATATTTTCTGCATGTTTTATATATTTGATCACTTCCTCATATACTTCTTCAACATGGGTGCCAATAACCACCTGAAATTGTCCGCCGCTTTCAATCGCATCAATCACGCCATCTAAAGCTTTAATAGCGTCTTGATCGGCTTTTTTATTTTGGTTTAGTGCGAATCTAAGCCTTGTCATACAATGAGTTAGTGTTGATACATTTTCACTACCACCAATCTTCTCTACAATATCCTGAGCTAATTTTTCATATTTTTTGCTCATTAGAAAATGCCCCCTCTTCTTGTTGTTGAACAATGAATTACGCCTTTTATTTATTAAACATAAACAACTTTACCTGCTAAATAAAAAAAGTTATTTATCAGTAATATTTAAAGGCTTCATTCAAGCTGCACCTTTAAGATATCACTAGATAAATAACCTTATCCAATACCTATAATCTATGTTTTATTATGCTTGTGAGGCATACTTGATTAATTGAATTAAGTGAGAAGTAGCCTGGTTAAAAATCTTGTGTTTCTTCCAAACAATAACACAACTAAATTTGAGTTCTGGAAAAAATGGTCTGAAGCAAAGATGTTTTGAACCTGTCATCGCAAGAGCACCTTCAATACAAATAGCAGTTCCCATACCATTATCTACAAAATTAACTATGTTAGAAATTAAGTTGTATGTGGCTAGAACATGTATATTTTCATATTCATCAGCAAACCAATTAGCAATTTCATTTTGTACTGTTGGACGACTAGAAAGAAGTAAAGGAACTCCAACAAGATCATTGGGAGTAACATATTCTTTTTGTGCAAGAGGGGATGAAGCCTGTGTTAGAATTCCCCATCGTTCCTTTTGAGGCAATCTGATGAAATCGTATTTTTCAATATTTATGGGCTCTAATAAAATCCCAATTTCAAGTAATCCTTTGTCTATTTTTTCCTTTATATCATCCCCTGTTCCGCTATAAATATAATAATTAACCTGTGGATACTCTTCATGAAAAGCTTTTAATGTTTGAAATAAATAATGCGATGTTAGTGATTCGACGCTTCCTATAGAGATAGTCCCTCCAACCAGATTATTTTGATCTTTGAATTCTCTCTCTGTTTTATCCGCAATCGTTAGGATTTCTTCTGCCCTCTGACGTAAAAGCATGCCAGCATCCGTTAATGACACCTTTTTTTTACCGCGAATAAGCAATTGAGTTCCTAAATTTTTTTCTAAGTCAGCTAATTGTCTGCTTAATGTCGGCTGTGTTACATGTAGTACATTTGCTGCATGCGTAATACTTTCCAAACGAGCGACTGTAAGAAAATAACGAAGCACTCTTAACTCCATGTTTCCCCCTGTTGACAATATGTGCTTATGAATAGATTCAATATGTCCTAGTAATTAACTTACCATCTTAAATACCGTTCTTTCAGTTTACTTTTTCACACACTTCTCTGCCATTATAACCATTAATCAGTTCTATATGCATATGTTTATATGTGGAATTGAATCGATATATGGGAAGGACTTGGGTACTGTTACGTGAACATAGTGTTGTTGGGTTTGAGCATTTTGTGATAAGGCCTCCCCAAAATTAGTTACGAATTTTCATGTTGCTGAGCCGTTCCACGTTTTCAGGATCGTGAAGGGATAAGATTAAACTCTCTTTGGAATCCAACGTAGCAATCCTTTCCATATCTTCCCTACTCATTTCAAAGTTAAAGATATTAAAGTTTTCGATAATTCTTTCCTTATGAACGGACTTTGGAATCGCAACAATTCCTCTTTGTATCAACCAACGTAAAGCAACTTGAGCCATGGATTTATGATGTTTCTCAGCTATTGATGCCAATACTTCATTTTTGAAAATGTCATTTTTCCCTTCAGCAAATGGTCCCCAGGACTCAATCTGAACATGGTGATCCTTCATAAATTGAGCATTTTCTACTTGTTGTGTAAATACATGCGTTTCAACTTGGTTTACAGTAGGAACGATTTCATGATGAACGATTAAATCCATCAGGCGATCATTTAGGAAGTTACTTACGCCGATTGCCCTGATCTTCCCCTCATGATATAATTCCTCCATCGCACGCCATGAACCATGGATATCGCCAAAGGGCATATGAATGAGATACAGATCCAAATAATCCAGTTGCAGTTTTTTCAGTGATGTTTCGAATGCTTTCCTAGCACTCTTGTAACCTGCATCCTGAATCCAAAGCTTTGTTGTAACGAATATTTCCTCTCTGGGCACGCCACTCTGCTTGATGGCACGACCGACTGCTTTTTCATTGCTATAAACAGCAGCGGTATCAATCAAGCGGTAACCTTCCATTAGGGCATTACAAACCGATTCTTCGCATACATTTTCATCATCAATTTGATAAACCCCAAATCCGAGTATCGGCATCTCGACACCATTGTTTAGTGTAACACTTTGCATTTTAGATCCTCCTGTTTTTTATACTCAAGTCTTAGAATGCTGGGGCCTCGCATAGATCTTAATGTTCGCAAGCGATTGGTTAAGTATTGGATTCAAAGCTATTTTTGGTACCGGATAATTTTTTTATCCCTTTAACCAGAATGAGATAGGTAATTATAGATAATAAACTTGTAGAAAAAATAATAATTCCAAAAGGTATAGCAGAATTTTCGCCTGCAATTCCCACAAGTGGAGACGTAACGGCACCTAATGCGAATTGTAAAGTGCCGAGCACGGCGGACGCGCCCCCTGCAATATGCCCCTGCGATTCCATTGCTAATGTAAAAGAGATGGGGCCAATGATCCCAATGGATAAAGCGAATAAGAAGATCGAAATAAACATAGCTGATAATACTCCATGTACTAGTACTATAAATAAGACTGCAGCAGAAGATATAAACGCTAGTATTATTCCGATCAAAAACAATCGACTTTCCGTTACCCGGTCTGCAAGCAGTTTGACGAATTGAGATCCCAAGATAATAGCAAGGCCATTCAACGCAAAGAGGATTGAAAACAGTTGCGGCGACACGCCGTATATGTTTTGATAAATAAATGGGGTACCTGCAACATAGGCAAAAACACCTGCGAACAATATGCCATTGACTAGAGCATACCCTATAAAAGACCGCTTTCGGAATAAGCTATTATAATTTTTCATCAACGCACGGGGACTGCCTGAAATACGTTGTTGTACAGGTAAGCTTTCCTTTAACCCCCATATGGTTATCCCAGTTAACCCTATGCCTAGCACCCCTAAAAATATAAATACACCTAACCAAGAGCTGTATGACATAACCGTACTTCCAGCCGTAGGGGAAATTAACGGTGCCACATTGCTTATCATTGTCAGCAACGATATAAACTTAGTCATTTCAATCCCACTAAACCGATCTCGAACAATAGCGCGCGAAATAACGAGTCCAGCGGACGCAGCAACCCCTTGTATAAATCTTAAAGATATAAACCATCCTATGCTTGGTGCAAAAGCGCATCCAATAGAGGAAAGGATATATAGTATCATGGAAATCAACAAAGGCTGGCGTCTTCCATAAATGTCGCTTAAAGGTCCCATTATCAACTGTCCTAGCCCTAATCCTAACAGACTAGTGGTTAAACTCGCTTGAACCGCAGTTGCGCTTGTTCCAAAAAAAACAGCGATTTGCGGAAGTGATGCAAGATACATATCGACGGTAAACGGCCCCAACGCCGAAAATATGGCCAATATTAGAGCAAAACCGAGAGAATTTTTTTGGGTCTTATATTTCATTCCTTTTACTCCTATGATTGTTTTAATGCTTTCTTTAAACTAACGCATTTGCTTTAGATGTTATGGGTTTGTTACTTCTGCCCCCATAGAATGAGCGATCTCACACCATGTGTCCGAGTCCACCAAATCCAACGACCGCTATATTTTAGCCGGAATCAACACCCCAATGGCGCAGCGGCGGATACGTTGTGATCCCAGTACATAAAAGTGGAGCGGCGACATCAAGATTAATGCCGTCTAGAATTCGAACCACGAAATCCTCCGTTATTACAACGATATGGGTGGAATAACCTCCCTGCGTATATTGTCCATATCTATCGATGACTCCGTAGGTACTCGTATGTCCATTAAGACAATATTGCTCCTTTCCTCTACGGCAACTCTCGCACTCTCCACAGGAATCAACCATACAGCCAACTCCTACTCGGTCACCAACAGTATACTTTGTGACTTCCAAACCAATCTGGGCGAAAATTCCAGCGTGTCCTGGAACGGGAGGATATTGGACTGGCCCTCAATCTCCACGGGCAGTATGGATGTCAGAGTGGCAAATACCCGCATACTTGATCTTAATGAGAATATTATGCGGCTTAAGATCACTGCGCTCAACTGTAGAACCTTCTGGACCGAACACAGCACGTGCATTAGCATTAATCATATATAACCTCCAATGAATAGAATTTTTATCAGTTAGCTATTTAGAAATTAGTAATGATTATCCACACTTCTTTATTAAACACCATGTGAACACCCTCTTTTCTAAATTTAAGTTCTCCTTTTTTTAGGTAAGTAAGCCACGGAGAGCGAATAAACAATACTGGTTGTTTTATCAACTTATGTCTATTATTATAAAAAAAGAAACCTAAGTTCAATGGTTAAAAAAGCGCAATTTGTTGAAATAGCAACATCATCACGAAAAGTGTTCATTATTTTTTGATCAGGGGGAAAAGAGAAGATGATTAAAGTGGATCGGAGAATCCTAAAAACGCAAGAATCCTTAAAAAAAGCCGTTATTGAACTGATGGCTGTAAAAAACTTCGATGACATTACCATTCAAGACATTGCAAACAAGGCAAACGTAAACCGCGGTACAATTTATCTTCATTATCAGGACAAATATGATTTATTAGATCAAATCATGGAAACACACATTAATGAATTAAAAGAAATGGATACGTGGGCATGTCAGATGGAGTGGGCTGATGCTCTTGTTCCATATTTCGAGTACTTTGAGAAAAATTATTTGCTTTTTTCAACCATGCTAGCAGCATCAAAAGGTACACCTTCATCTTTTAGAACGCGGCTACTTGCTTATTTCATGGAAGGGTTCAAAGGGGAGATTGACAAAGAAAGCGGGAAAAATACGGAATTAGTCGAAGATGTGATGTTGCAATATGCTGGGACTGCTTATGTAGGGGTCATTGAATGGTGGATTCGAAATGGAATGCCCTATTCACCGCAAGTCATGGCCACGCAAGTTGGCACCTTGTTAGAAAGAAGTTTTTAATCGGTATTATATTCTGTAAAGAAAATGACCTTTTTCCTTTTCAATAAAGGTCACAGTATATAACGAAACACTAAAACAACGGCAGCCGATTGGCTGCCGCTTCTGCTTGTTTTTTCATTTTTTTTGTTAGAGTTTTCATATTCTTTCTCGGTTACGTTTTCTAACCGGTCTGTATCACCCCAGTGTGAGTACTAAGTATACAAATCCAACTATCCTTCGTAACCCATGCCAATATTTTACGTTCGGTGGAATGTTCACCACATCGCCTGTTTTAAGGAATTGAACTGGTTTTCCGTCTACTTGATACCAACCCTCTACTCCAGTAACTAATAAAACTTGCCCAACATAATGAGAGTGCTAGTTATTACGGGCGTCTGATGCAAAAGTTACGTTTCCGATAGCTTTATTGAGGGAGACAGGATTGTTAAACACCAATTGTAAGAAGGCGTTAGCGATAAAGTTTTTTCTTCTTTTGACCCGACGGTAAAGATGGGGCTATTTCTTAAGTGCTCGTACGGAACTGTCAAAAAATAACTATGATGGAGGTTAATACAAAAAAATCTGTGATATTAGAATTTGAATCATTGTGTCTTGTATTGAGTAAAAAATCTCTAAGTTCAACTTCTCTATCTTGCCAACTAGCATCATGCTCTAACGAACAAAGAAATTTTTAAAGCTGCGGGTATTAATGAAAAAGAGATTACTCGTCTTATAAAGAGATGCTTGATGTGGGATAAAGATACAAATATCATCTGGGGTTTTAGGGCTCTCATACCACAAAAAAGAATTTCTAATTATCAAAGAAAAGCCCAAACTTCTGTGGACTTAAATGCTCGGTCATTCTGATCCCAAAACAACCACACTTTACACCCATATTAGAAACGACGAGCAAAATCATATGGTGATCTTCTACACTTTAATTGGACAAAAAAATTAAATGTAACAGATACAAAACATCGATATGTATTGTAGATTGGAACAAAAAATAATCATGTCATTCCACAAAGTAACTCTAACTATAGCCGCCCCTTTAAATATTACAAATTCCTCGAAAGAGGCAAACTTGTTGTCATTCTCCCCTAAATATAAAAAAATCCTGATATTATCAGGACTTAGTTGGGGTAAACTTGTTGTCATTGTACAACATAGGCAATACTTAAAACCTGGAAATAAATAACTAAATTCACAAAACCTTTATTTTTTTATCTGTTGTGATTTTGATCAGTCCGTTTTAATTGAAATCCGATGTTTTCTATGACTATAAATATAGAGTATCAAGAAGGCTATCTACTTTACTGTTTGTGAGACTGGTTGGGTAGGGCAGAACAATCGGTCAAAACGGCGCATCAATCCTTCAAGCGGACCAACAGGAAGCTTAGCAAACAACAATCCCAGCAACAGTGTAACAACTGCAACTATTACGTCGCCGAACGGAACTCCGTCCAGACTGTGCCCAATCTTTGCCAGATACAGAAACCAAACTATTACAAATTGAATGGCATACATGGTCAGAGCCATACGTCCGACTGCTGCAAAAGGCAATAATACAGTAGAGGCTTTTTTGGATATGAGACATGCAACGCCCAATACCAAGAATGAAATTCCTAATCCTATCATCGTTTGGAAGGTCGAAGCGGTGTGCGGAGCCGACTGCAAGAGCATATGCCACATTGGTGATTCCGTATTAAGCGGCCAAATTGCGTATTCATCCGGTGGCTGTACAGGAGCAACTCCTTGCATCCTTACCAGCCATTGTTCAAAGTGGAGACTCCAATTCGGAAGTACAAAAGCAGCCAGTGCTTTGCCAATAACAAGCATAACGATACCACTGCCTGCGAGTATGAGAGCTGTGCGTAATCTGGTCAGGTCAAAGCGGCCAATGGCCATACCAGTAACAAATGCAGGGATCAAGGCGATAGCAGACATTGGACCTCCTGCAATATCACCAAGAAGATAAGCTTTTGAGAAAATACTTGATCCCAGAATCATTAGCGGCGGGGCTGTCACGAGCAAAACTGCTGCTGTTGTAACAATGGTGCGGGTCGAACGGCGAAATAACATAAGGGCCAGCACAAACATAGCTGAATAGGCAGGCAAAATGATGCCATATGGAGTGTTCAGCATAATAAGCAAATAACCAATAATATCAACAAATACTGCACGGGCTAGCATTCGCGCACGGAAAGCGGCCGTTTCCGCTCCCCATTCCATCATGCGCTGTGCCATAATGGAATAAGATATACCCCCGCACAGCACGAATAATAGTGTCGTGTTTCCGGAAACAATCTCAGAAACGTTTGGGTTCGATCCGAAGTGCTGCAAATACATTCCCAGCACCGCCATTCCTCGTACTGCATCAAGTGCTACAAGACGCCCGGTGCCCCTCCTTCTCTTCGACTCTTCTACAGAACTACGAGAAGGAATATCGGTTTGTGTAGCGTCGTCGGATGTTTTGGATACACCTGCTGTATCTACTTCTTTTTCATCCAATTTATTATCAACCGTCTTTTCATCTGCTTGATTTCCATTCAATTGGCTGCTTACGGAAAAAGCTCGTATTTTGATATTGGACTCTTCCTCATACTCTCTGACGGATCTGCTTATCAGTTTGATACTGCTTAGCAACTTGCATTCCTCCCTGAAAATCCTGGACTCGTATTTTTCATCAACCCGCATGTACGGGAGTGATGTTACGCTATAGTCCAATATATCCTGCAGATGTCGCTAAAGTTTGATCAAGTTGTAAACAAAATGTCACAACGGACGTAACCGTTTTATCGCAAAACAACCTTATTCACAGTTGATCACTGGAATAGGGCTGTTTGGAAATCACTCAGGGTTTGCTGGGAACTGCATTAAAAATCGAATTGGCCAGTAGTCGGAATTGATGCTGCGAATGAGCACCATTGGTGAGATCATTAGAGAACACAGTAATATTCTTTTTGTTTTCTATATAGGTGAAGGCCATAATCTTTCCTCTTGCAGCATCGTGACCTGGCCACCAGCCCGCTTTGAAGAAGTTTTCTTTATTACTAATGGTTGCAAGAATTTTTGCAGCTTTAGGTAGTTTCGTAATGTAAGAACCTGTAACGGTGTAGAAGTATTCTTCGTTATCGTAAGGGGCTGTAATCACATTATCCTGTTTGACATTCGCTAGGAAGACCCCTTCGTATCTTTCCCATGTCGGTCCAGTAAACGCAAATTGAGGAATACAGTTTTTCACGTTACCCATCCCCATATTTCCATAAGCAATGTATGGTTTCCCTTTCTCGACAAGTTTATCGGAATCGAATGTATTCACCAACACATCGGCATGCTGCTGATCATCGGTCACTTTAAAACCGAGATTTTTGAGCACATAAGCCGATTCGCCGAGAGCGGCTACCGTAGAAGGTTTAAGAACTTTACCAACGGGTTTGTTATGGCCGAATGCCGTGACATCAAGATAGTATTTCGAGGCCAGCGGGTTCAGATCATCATAGGCGACTGCAAAGTCACCCGCTTCATATCCTGTTCCGCTTTTGGATAGCATCGTAACCACTTTGCCGGATTTAAGCAATTCATTAACCGTTTTGATGGCATCGTTATTGGTGTTTAGGATTAAGACATAGGCAGAATCATTCGGCATTGGTGTGGCCGGAATCGATACGGAAGTCACCGGAGAAGTTTTGCCCGCAAACACTCCGGTTTCTCTAACCACATCACGTTCAAATCCTCGCAGGACAGGAAAATCCTGCACAATCTCGCCAGCTACGGAAGCATAATCTGAGACGTTAATACCATCATATAAAACCATGTTTGCAATGCCGTGTTTGGCCTGGTGCATATTTATGATAAATGAACCCGCAGGGTAGGTTTTGCCAGCAGTACTTACAGCTTCTGTCGAGCGTTCAACCGTTAATCCATTGCGGATAAGATATTCAATCATCCGATAAGCTTCCAGCGGATTTTTTTGAAGACTCTTATCGATCGGCAAAACGTAATACTCAGGAAAAAAATTCTCATTACCGTGACGAGGGCGGCCAATAACTTGATTTTTGACATTGACTAGATACCGATCTACGGCATAATCATCGATGTTATTGATTCCACGTTCATATACTTTTAGCTGGTTCAAAAATAAATTTTCTTTCTTTTGCATAACATAATCGGTTGCTGCAGCGACACTATAATACAATGCTTTGGTCGACTCTTCATTCGATTCAGGTGTTTCCAGCGTATGTCCCATTGCACCATGGTGCATGGCGAAGACAGCTGTATAGGCTGGAGACGCATCGTCCCATCCTGAAGAAGTCCCCTTGGAAACATATTTAGGATTTTCGACTGTTTTACGATGTTCTTCATAAGGAATATGGTAGTAATCATACTTTGTGTTTGCTATACCTGCTTCACCCATCGCTTTTGCCTGTTCTACCATGTTATCCATAAGCAGATCGTATTCAATATTCGGATCGTGAGGCGGTGTGGTAGGCTCAATCAGAAAATTCTTATCAAAGCCATGCAGATCTAGGAAAGAAATCGGCGACCACTTGGCAATTTGCTCTGTAACACTGCGTGTTTCAGGCTGGGTTTGATAAGAATTATCCCGATTCAAGTCAAAGTATTCAGCATTATAACGTTCGGTATGCACCCTTCCATCTGGATTTTCCGTATACAGGAACAGGAAAAACACATGTTCAAGCGCATCATCCATATTCAGAGTGACCGTACTCGATTTTCCATTGGACGAGGTGGTCTTGTACGTAACATTTTTATCGAGAGCCATGGTCTTAAAATAATTGATAATCGCATCAAAGCCCGGCGCTTCATTTGGATGAATATTGTTGATCCAGATGGGCACTTGATAATCTCCGAATGCACCGGATTGAATATCGTTCTCCAGCTTTGCAGGATCATTCAGCATGGCAGGATGAGTTACATTCTGATATTTGTCAATCGTTGCTTGATCTTTGGCAACCACAGTCATATACATATCGCGGCCTTCAACGGATTTGCCGATCGACATCGTTTTAATGTATCTGTCGTTTTTTTGAGCTGCTTGTGCCGTAATCGCATCAATCTCCGGCTTCAGTTCATCATACGTACGGAAGCTGTCGTATGGGACCAACTTAATGGGGGCCTGGGCAACGGTTTTGCCGTTGACTGCTGCAGCCAGTTCATAGGTTCCCATCAATGAGGCGTACAGTGGACGCTGCAGACTCGGTTCGGCAAGATTTTCCGTACCGTAAGTAAGACCAAAATTGATATTGGCAGTGACTTCTCCGTTTTCTGCTTTGACCTGAGTAACGGTGATAAAGGGGGCGCCATTATAATCGTGATCCTTGTACGATTTCCATTCCGATAATGGCTTACCACCATAAGTCCAGCTTATTTTCTTTATATTGGTACCCTTCGGAAGCTTAAATCTAGCTTTAATGGTTCTTTTCTTCGTCATGGATGCCAGATTGTTATCCAATTTCAGTGTCGGGATATTTTTAACCTGCGTTGAGATTGTTTTTGTTGATTGACTCTGTTTATCGTTTAACAACGTGCTTTCTGTACGTTGTGCAGCATCAGCCATAGCCATGTGCGGAGCAGTGATCTCCAGAAGCATGGCGGCGGATATGGTTAACGCCAAGTAGAACCTTACTATTGGTCTTGTACCCATTCTTTTTCCCCCTATGGATAACCGGAAGACCATGTTGTGCTCATAAAGAGCATTTAACAGACTATTGTCCGGCAAATTACGATTTTATATATTGTCCAATCCTATTCAAGATCTGTTTTCTGCCCGGAAGGATTGTCTGTCATCGAATGAGAAGCGTCGGAGTTTATGGTACTTTGCACAAATTGCTTCAAATCAGTTCGACTTTTTACATCCAGAACAGCTGCTTTGCCCACATAAGTTTCTTTTAATAGCTTCATTGGCGGTATTTGTTCATTTCCCTTTAACGTACTTTGATACCCTACCGAAGCCAAATTCCACATATCGGAGACTGACAAATTGGTATCGATATACGGACTGATTTCCTCTAGAATGGAAGGAAGCTTCATAATGGAAGTCGTTGTTTTGACCTTCTCGGCTAATGCCGTAATAAATTGGCGTTGTCTTTCTGTTCTGGAATAATCGGACATGGCATCATGACGAAAACGAACATATTGAAGCGCCGTTTTGCCGTTGAAATGCTGCTGTCCCTGCTTTAAATTAATATCGTACTCATGCAGATCGGCCTTGCTTTCATAGTACATATCCTTTTCGACATAAAAATCGAGTCCGCCTACAGAGTCCACGAGTTTAATAAACCCCTGGAAATCGGTATATACATAAAAATGAACAGGCACCCCCAGCAATTCACTGACTGCTTTCATCGCCGTATCCGGCCCATGCGTAACAGCCGTGTTGATTCGGTTTTTGCTGTATCCGGGAATATCCGTATAAGTGTCACGCAAAATCGAAAACACATGGATATGCTTATCGGTAGGATTCAACGAAACAACCATCATGCTGTCGGATCTGGGTACCTCGCCCTTGTCGCTTCCACGGGCATCCACACCCATCAGCAAAATATTGACAGGCTCAGTTCCCTCCCATGCTGGAGCTTCCAGAGCTTCGGTATTATCGGTGCTTACATTAATGAACGGGGAGTTTGCCGGAGCCTTATTAAATCCTTCCAGCCCTTTGTAAATCGAAAAGAAATAATAAAAAATAAAGCTTACAGCAGCGACCACAAGTAACAATGTTACAATTAATATCCTCTTTTTCCTCTGTGTCATGTCATTCTTCCTTTCCGAATTATGAACGCGCCTGTCCCTTCTGTATTTAAGATTTTTGCAAGGCTGCTACGAGGAGTGAAGTGTAATATCGGCTACCCCCTGGTTTTAAATGGACGCCATCTCTATAAAAGTATTCATCTTTGCCTACACTGGCCGAATACCAGTCCACCACGCTGACGTTGCTAAACTCATCGGCAACCTGTGCAATCGTGTCATTCACCGTGTTTTGCCATCCTTTCGGAACCCGGGTAGTGACCAAGATTACCTGTCTGGCTCCAGAAAGGGATTGCAGTACGTCGTGCAGTTGGTCTCTGCTAAACGGACCATTGGTGCCGAGTTCGATAATGACTTGGTCTCCCAGTTTGCCTTGGGTGGCTAATTCATTAATGACTTTTACAGCTTGAGACATCTGCCGGCCAACCTTGCCGTCTACCGTCATATTCGGAAGCTGCTCTTTTAAATAAGGCTCAATTCCGACCGTAACCGAATCTCCAATCATCGTGACGCCCTCGCCGTTTAAGGACGCGGATGGTTGAGCTTGTTCTCCGCTGGTACTGGAAGCCCCAGGCTTTTGTGCAGCAGGCTGCATCGCATCAAAATTGTATAGAGAAGAATCCTTGCCGCGTGGTTCGTTATCATCCGAATTTTGCTTTGAATGTAGATGGAGGCCTATGGCTCCTATGACGATAAGAAGAATCATAAAACCCCATAATGCCCTCACTTTTCTGATATTTTTTTTGTTCATACCTAGTTCATCCTTTCCTTTAACATGCTAGTAGGTTTTATCCTGTTTGATAGCATCAATCAAAACCGAGGCATAATACTGAGCTCCTTCTGGTTTCAGATGGACACCATCGTCATAAAATAGATCGTTGCGGTTTTCGCTGGCCGAATACCAGTCGATAAGTCGTACATTTTGAAATTCACCAGCAATTTCACGCAGATTGTCATTTACGGTATTCTGCCACCCTCTCGGTACTCTGGTCGTTATCAGATAAATTTGCCGAGAATCCTGTAGTGAAGTCAGCAAGGACTTCAGTTGACTCTGGTTAAACACGCCGTTGGTGCCGAGTTCAATAATAATTTTATTGCCAAGCTTGCCCTGTGCCCGCAGGTCATCAAGCACATTCCCAACCTGTGACATTTGCCGTCCCACCTTGCCATCAATGGTCATACCGGGGAGCTGCTTTTCCAGAAACGGGGCGGCATCCAGAATGACGGAATCTCCGATCGCCGTGACCTTCTCTCCTTCTGCGGAATGGCCTGTATTTACATCGGAAAATCCGGATTGCACCTTTTCTGTCTGGACGGGTTCCCGGCTTACAGTTGCTGGAGCATCAGGCACAGGATCTGGTGAATTCGTCTTCCATGATGTCAGGACCAGAATAATGGCGATAACAATGACGACAAGGCCTAACTGGCTGCCAGCGCCTGACCTGCGGAGTGATTTTAGGGTCCCGCGACGAATGGGCTCTTCGATGTATCTGTAGGAAAGACTTGCCATTATGAAACTGGCCGTTACCTGCAGAGCAATACGTATATAGCTGGCATCTTCGGTATTCACCACCGGACTTGACAAAATAATGATTGGATAATGCCAAATATACAGACTGTAAGATCGCTTACCGATCCAGCTCAGAGGCCGGCAGCCGAGCCATCGTTCCAGTCGATTGGCCGGATGAACAAGTACAGCAATAATAACTGCAGTAATGAGTGATAAATAAAGAAAACCGCCGCGATACAGCGAATCATCAAACTGGTTGGTCTGACCGATCATGATAAACAGCATTACAATGCCCAGCACGCCAGTCATATCCAGCATGGTCCGTGACGAAGAGGATACATTTTCGCTCAGTCTCCAGCTGGGCCAGATTATCGCCAGAGCCGCTCCGATCAAAATGGCAAACACCCGCGTGTCCGTCCCGTAATACACCCTGCTCGGATCTGTTCCGGGTTCGTATATCACGGCCATGGCTATGGCGGATACGGCGGCGCAACCCAGAATGTATAACATCAGTCTTCCTCGTCGCGGCGCAAGGCACAGACCGATCAGTAGAACAAGCGGCCAGATGAGGTAAAACTGTTCCTCAATGGAAAGCGACCAGAGGTGACCGATTGGAGAAGGCGGGCCAAAGCTCTCGAAATATGAAACATGATGAAAAATGAGATACCAGTTGTTTACGTAAAAAAGCGAGGATACAAAATGGCCTCTTAACGCCTGCAGTCTGGAGAAATCAGTAATTAAAAGCCACAGTGCCACTGCAGTCAGCATAAAGATCATGGCCGGCAGTAGTCTGCGCATTCGTCTGATCCAGAATTGTATAATGGAGAAACCACTGCGCATCCTCCATTCGAAAAGAATCTGATCCGTAATCAGATATCCTGATAGGACGAAGAAAATCTCCACCCCCAGCAGCCCACCTTCTGCCCATCTGAAATGAAGATGATAAGCAATAACAGCAAGCACAGAGATGGCTCTTAGCCCATCCAGGCCGGTCATATAACGTTTTATGGGTTGATTCAGGTGCAAATTCCGGTTTCCATTCACTATGGTCCATTCCTTGTCCTTATAGGCTAATGATCTTGCTTCATTTACTATAAAAAAAAGATGTCGCGAAAGTTTGATCAACATGTAAACAAATTGTCACAACGGTTGCAAAAAGAAAAACCTTATTCCGGCTGAACAACCGAAATAAGGTTTTTGACGTCTACAAACATGGCGATCCTCACCGCTATTTCAATTCAATGATCAATGACTCCTTGCTAGGAGAATCCGTTGACGCAGTCTGCGAGGAATCCAATTGTTTTTGTCCTTGAAGCAGTACACTTTTATTGTTCGGATTCCAGTATATATGCGTCGGCACAATTCCGCGATACACCGGTTCCTTATACAGTATATTTCTTCCCTGCACCTTGCCTACGTAAGTAACATTTTGATCATACTCGGTGTATGCGATATTTTTCCTGTCAGGCGAGAATTCAAAATCAAACACTTTTTCCAGAATGACGGAGAGTTCGCCGTTTCGCCGATCATATTCATACAGTGAATTATCCGTTCCGAGAAACACAAACTGGTCGTTATTCATCCAGGCTACTGAATCTCCACCAATCTGACGCTCGTATTGAAATTCAATATTCTTCCCGGAAACTTTCCCCATGGTTAGTATCTTTTTCTGACCTTTTTTTGCACCAAACAACTCCACCAGTATGCTGCGGCCATCATTTGCAATGTTAACACTCAAAAGCGTGTCTTCCTTCATAATGCCTTTTAACTGATACTTGCCAGAAGTTTGAGACCCCATATCGTAGATGTACAGGCTATCCGCTCCATTATCAAACGGATTTTCTACCAGGTAGCCGATATACGAACTGTTGGCCGACCAGGAAACATATTGTACATAAGACTCGTTTCTAGTACTGATCCTGTCTATTTCCTTTTCCTTGCCATCCTGCAAGGAAATAAGCCTTAGGGTTGTCTCCGAGGAAGAACGAGAAAATTCGCAAATATATTTCCCATCGGGAGAAAGTGTCGTATTGGAAGTTACCTTACCGATTCCGGGTATGGCCTTGCTCTGCTCATACGGATAAGTTAAACGTTCCACCGTGCCTCGCTTCAGTATGGTCATGGCTCCGAACGATGCGATAACGGCATTTCCAGACGACCATCCCAGTAGCTCCCCCCGATTTGCAAAACGATCCGGAAGCCGATATATTTTTTGGACCTGAAACGGCCGAGAGCTTTGATCGGTACTGGAAACTTCATTGCTGTCGGCGATGACGACGGTCTCTGTTTTTGGTTCTGAACCGCATCCTGACAGCAGTAATACCACGAGAGATAGGACCAGCAGCATTACAACATATTTATTGCCCATTATTCATTCTCCGTTCCCGCGGTTTCCAGCGCTTTAAATTCTACCGTAACGATGGTTTCATTATGCTCGTTTGCAATCGAGATGGAACCCGCAAATTCTTCAACGATGGATTTCACAATGCTGAGCCCCAATCCTACACTGCCTTCCTCCGCACTGTCGGAATGAGCTGGATAAAATGGCTGTAACAGGTGTGACAGATGTTCTGCCTCAATCGGATCGCTTGGATTGCTGAAAATCAAGCGGATCTTTTCTTCTGCCCGTACTGCTTTTACCGTTACTACCGAAAACGGCAAACTATATTTTATCGCATTATCTATCAAGTTGATGAACAGCTGTCTGATTCTGTCCCTATCGGCCAACATCATCAATTCCTCATTCATCTCATATTCAATGGTCTTTTTATAGCGCTGTGCCCGGATCATCATCGATTCACACACATCCTGCAGAATTAGCCCGATATCTACCCGATCAAGCTCATTGATCATGATATTTTTGCGTGAAACTTCCAGTAGTTTTAGCACCATCGCATGCAGGCGCTTGCTCTCCTCGATAATATGATTCATCCCTTTGCCAAAAAAAGCACGGTCTTTCTCACCGTTCATTCTGATCAGCTCCGCATATCCCAGAATGGAGGTTAATGGCGTTTTCAGTTCGTGAGTAATATTGTCAAAAAAGCGCTTTTCCTGCTGGTGAAGCTCTTTCAAATGGTCCCGGTCCTTCTCAATAATATGAATCTGTCTACTAATTTGATCAATCATATCGTTAAAATTCTCAGCCAGTCGGCCAATTTCATCCCTGCGTTTAAAGTGAAGGCGGATATCCAGATTCCCGTTTTTCACCTCAGTGGAGGCTTGCGTCAGTCTGGTCAGCGGGATGGTAATATGCCTGGAAAGAATATAGGAAAACAGAAAAGCTGCCGCAAAAATCGCCAGGGCAATATAGAGGGTAATCTGCCGAATCTGTCCGGTTTGTTCGTAGAGTGAGCTGAAATCTTTGTAAAAACGCAGTATGCCCACCTTTGAACCGTCTATAACAACCGGATAGGAGAAAAGGACAGTCGTCTTATTACGATCATAAGTAATGCTGTACGCTGTATTGCCACCAATCGCCTGCTGCAGATCGCTTTGCATGTGCTGCTGAAAAATGGAGCTGTCCGGGGCATAAAGCAATTTGCCCTCCACCGTATACACGCCAATACTGCTGTCCGTGGTATGGTTCAGATTAGTTGCTATTTCCCTCGCAATTTCTCCAAAATACAGCTCATTGCTACTGAAATGGTTAATCAGGAAAGCCTGACGCACATACACGTTGCTGTTATTTTTCAGTCCGATCAGTTCGGAGGTAACCAGATTCTGATTGCTTGTCCGGATAAATTCCTTGACTGTCTGATTGAGCACGACAAAAGAAAGCGAAAAAATCAGAAAAAAACCGATCAGGAATTTGATGCTGATTTTACGTATCATGCTTATCCACCCATTTTTTTAAATTTGTACCCGATTCCGAAGACGGTAGTAATGCATTCGGTGGCGTCTAGCTTTTTGCGGAGTCTCTGGATATGCGTATCAACCGTACGGGTATCTCCGACAAAATGATAGCCCCACACCAGATCAAGCAGTTCGGAACGTGTAAAGGTTTTGCCCTGATGTTTAACCAGCATCATAAGCAGATCAAATTCCTTGGGGGTCAATTCAACAGGACGGCCTTCTATTTGGACGAGTCGTTCTTCTTCGATCACTTCAATATTGTCAAACCGAATGACGGCTTTCGTGGCTTCTTCCCTGTCCGAGCTGTTCGCCTGCTCCACTCTGCGCAAAATGGTTCGAATGCGTGCAACAACTTCGCGCAGATCAAAAGGCTTGGTAATATAATCATCGGCACCGAATTCAAGGCCTAGAATTTTATCGGTAATGTCCGATTTGGCTGTAATCATGCAGATCGGTATGTTATAGTCCGTTGTCACCTTTTTGCAAATGTCTAGACCGCTCTGGTCAGGTAGCATCCAATCTAACAGCAGCAAATCGGGCTGAAACGACTGCAGCTCATGCATTCCCGTTGCTCCACTGGCCGCTGTGCGTGTCTGGAACCCCTCCATAGAAAGCCCGTACGAAAGCAAGTCGGCAATCGGGGCATC
Organism: Paenibacillus sp. 1182; assembly: GCF_017833915.1. Taxonomy (NCBI): domain Bacteria; kingdom Bacillati; phylum Bacillota; class Bacilli; order Caryophanales; family Paenibacillaceae; genus Paenibacillus; species Paenibacillus sp. 1182. Next base: position 600,933 of record NZ_JAFICR010000001.1, read on the forward strand.
ATCTTCGATAATAAGAATCTTTGCTTTATTCATCGTAATCCTCATCTCTTTTTTTAATACGGTAGGTTTATGACATTGTCCATTATATTAATCATTCAGGGGAAAACAATCAAATGTATATTGTAAATCCTCATACCCACTATCAGCATATAGCCCCACCTTTTCTGTTATAAGAAGCCGTACCATGAGCGTTTTTCGATAAAAACTTAAGCAACATAAGCGATAAACAAACTAAGGTTGCTTATAGGAAGTTCATCCCAGTTCCAGCTGTTATTGGCCTATTCGAAAGGTCAATCATAAATAACGAAATCTTCGCCTGATGTGAAAGTGATGTGTCCGTTGTTTTGGAATAGCTGTTTGTTACCTAGCCAGCATTTTGTCCAGCAAGTCCTCCAGCTCGGTTGAAGGTCGTTGTGACTGAACCCGTTGAGTAAGAATTGCTCACGGTTCCGTTAGAATTGTATCCGACTAAACCACCAGCGCGGGACAGTCCATCCACTTGGCCAGTCGCATAACTTTGGCTGACGGTGCCTTGAATATTATAGCCTGCAATTCCTCCAACATATCCAGTAGATTTGGTTCCCCTCACGTTGACAGCCGATATAGACTTAGTAATCGACGCGTTGTTAACACCCGACCAGACCACTCGCATAATCATAGGTGCCCTCTCCGAGCGCTTCTACACTGCCGGATGCAAATACATTACTGATTTGACCGAAACTTGTACCAGTAACACTTCCTACGTTCCTATTTCCGATTATGTTAACATCCATTAACCGAACGTTACGAACAATACCTGTAGCCATTAAATTGCCAAAAAAACCGACATTCATTGACAAGGGCTGATTAATCGTCAAGCCGGAAATCGTGTATCCGTTCCCATCGAACACACCCGAGAAATTGGCAATCGGGTTCCAAGTACAATCCGTTAATTGGATATTAGCACCCAATTTGTAATAAGCGTTCGGATTAGTCCTGATACCATCCAGCATCGCCGCTGTCGTGATGATATAAGGGTTCTGTTCCGTACCGTTTCCCGTTCCGTAAAAAGCATGTGCCCGTGAAGGGGCGACGGGAACAATAGCTGCGGCAAGAATAATGACCACTAGGATTAATTTTAAATAAGAAGTAAGCTTTTGGTTTAGACGAAATTCCTTAATTAATGGTAACAATAAAAGTTCCTCCTTCTTATGCGACAAATAAAATCATCTGAATTGTTTAGGCTAATGCCACCTCATCTCATATAGTACTAAGTACAGCAACGCTATTTTCTCTCAAGGAAAAATTTAAATTTAAGCATGAAAAATAACCGTTCATTGAAAGAACGGTTACCCGCTTTTCAGTTTGTTTTATCGCCGCTGCCTTAAATAACATTCCCCTGGCCTACTAAAATCAGGATGCGATTATATGCATTGCAATATCGACATACATTAAATAAATATTATATATGAAACGATGCTGCTTTCCTGTTCACACAATCACTGTCTCCTTTGTAGGTTTTGGCTGTTATTTTGATACGAAGATTTTAGCATGGTATGACTGAACAAATTTTGAACATTCACACTTCTGCTTCTTCGAAGAATGCTCTAATCATAAACCTGGCTTAGATATTAATGAACCGAGAAGACTCAGCTGATATGTGACGGTTTCATTGCCCCTAAAGCCTCCATTTAGACGACTTCTAGAGCAACTTTGTATTGTCTACCAACAACAGCAAGCCACTAATCCTAGACTAACAGATTAGTGGCTTGTTCGTGGAGTTTATAAGGGACTCATATTAAAGTTCTCAGCGGAGTTTCTTGTTCAACGGGTCCTTAAATTTCTTTCCCATTTGACTCAACAACTTTTTTGTACCAATAAAAAGAATCTTTTTTATAACGCTTTAATTGTTTGATATCATCATCTGTTCGATCTATATAAATTAATCCATACCGTTTTTTATATCCGTTACTAGTGAATAATAAATCGATGGCAGACCACGGATTATAGGAAATGACCTTTACACCAAAATCAATCGCTTTTTTAACTGCGAGGATATGTTTTTTCAAATAATCAATTCTGTAATCATCATGAATCCTCCCATCAATGGTCAACTCGTCGTATGCACCAAGACCATTCTCTGTGATCATCAAGTGCATATTATATCTTGTATAAATATCACGCAAAATGTATTCCAGTCCAGTTGGATCTATAGCCCAGTCTGTAGTCTCCAGAGCAGGATTCTCGCACATTTCATAGAAGCCCGGATGTGTTTCGAAGCCAGATATTTCTCCCTTGATACCAGAGACATTAACTCCCGACCACTGTTCATCGGCAACCTCTGGACAGGCTTTGGCTGTGTCACTGGCATAGTAATTCAGAGTCAAAAAATCAGATTTTAAATATGAGTGGTTGATTTCAAATGGTTTTTCGCAATAATTTGTTACCTCTGGATCCATTCCAATTAATACCTAGTGATCATATTCTAGCTCTCCATAAAACGTGACTTCTCAGTTAAGCTTCTTACTAAAAGCAAACCATCTATTTACCCCAATCTTATTTAACTTGGTAGGTGTGTACATACATTCACCCCATTATGGGAGAAATTGTATCAATGGAATGATTCGTCAAATACTTCAATATTCCTTTTTCTAAGAGAATCTAATTATGTCGAAATAAATCCTATAATTTCGATTAAAGCGAAATTATCTTATGTCATTCCCATAAGTAACTCTATCTAATAGCCGCCGCATTAAATATTACAAATTCCTCGTAAGGGATAAACTTGTTGTCACTGTACAGTTGCGCCATGCTGCACTTGACGTGTAGATTTTCCCCACATATAATTAAAGTCAATAAAACATATGAACAGTTGCTCATATGTTAATAAAATAGAAAGCTGGGATATTTATGGCAGGACATAATCATGGACATCGACACAACAATAAAAAAGTTTTGCTGATCTCCTTCATCATCATCACTACTTACATGCTGGTCGAAGCTTTTGGTGGATTTATTACCAATAGTTTAGCTTTGTTCTCGGATGCAGGTCATATGTTATCGGATTCTCTTGCGTTGGCGATCGCTTTGTTCGCGTTTAAGTTTGGAGAGAAAGCTGTCAATAAGGAAAAAACCTTTGGTTACAGGAGATTTGAAATATTGGCTGCAATGCTAAACGGTGTTACTCTGATTGCGATTGCCTTATACATTTTTTACGAAGCGATTGAAAGGTTTATAAATCCTCCAGAAGTAGCTACAGTAGGGATGCTAGTTATCAGTATTGTTGGCCTGTTCATTAATATACTCGTTGCCTGGATTATGATGCGAGGTAGCGATACAGAGCACAACCTGAATATGAGAGGTGCTTATCTGCACGTCCTCAGCGATATGCTGGGATCTGTTGGAGCGATTATTGCCGCTCTTCTGATGATGTTCTTGGGATGGGGTTGGGCAGACCCACTTGCTAGTGTAATTGTCGCAGTACTTGTCCTTCGCAGTGGTTACTTTGTTAGTAAGTCTTCCCTGCATGTGCTTATGGAAGGAACACCCCGTAACATTGATGTAGAGGAAGTCGTACAAGCCATTTCGCAGTTCGAAGGTGTGAAAGCCGTACATGATGTGCATATTTGGTCAATTACTAGCAACTTAAACGCTCTGACTGCGCATATTGTAGTTGATGGAAATAAAACAGTGTATGAAACCGAGGCCCTACTGCATAGTATCGAGCATATGCTGGAGCATAAGAACATTCCTCACTCTACTTTGCAGATCGAGTCCGAACAGCATAGACACGATGAATCCATTATGTGCACTATAGAGTCAGGTGCGCCGGATGCACATGCACATCATAGCCATTAATAAAAGGAGGACTGTTTGACTTTTTTGGAGCGGCTGAATCCTCGACCGCTCCCCTAAGTACCAATGCACTCCTTGGAAATTTGTTCTGTAGACTTAGATCCAAGTCTGTTAACGCAAAATGGGTCATTCCTTCTTAAATGGAGCGATGGCATCTAGTATAAACCTCATTATTTTCTCAAAAGTCAAATTCATATCTGAATTGAGATAATTCAAGTCTGCCCACCATCACAATACGGTTTTTCGTACGCATCTTTACCTACGCGATTGCCCTTTGATACGATTCAATCAGTGATTCAAGGTGACCTTATTATTTTTGAAATGGTGACTTTTCCGTTCTCTTTACATATTAATAGCACCTGAAGCTATTCCCTCTGACTTTTCCAATCCAAAAAAGAACTGACCGTCGTAGCTTCTTTCTTTTATATGTCCAGTAGTATATAAATAAAGATTAATAAAATGAGTGGACTGTTTAATCAGTGCCTTTCATAAAATTCTGAGTCAAATGGAGTGAAGTCTCTTTTAGAGTATTAATAAAAATACGTGTCGCAGCACTCAGGTATTTATCTTTCCTGTAGATAATTCCTATATATCGAGCAAGATTAACATTTAAAATGGGAATAATTCTGATACGAGGATGGTTAAGGTACTCTAAGTAAGGTCGCGGTAATATAGTTACCCCTATCCTATCTATAACCATATTAATTAAAGATTGCATGGTTGTAATTTCAAAGACCGGTTCTGGAATAAACCCCACATCTTTACAAGCTTTATTTATAAGCTGTCTTATAAAATATTGTTCAGGAAGTAAGATGGAAGGTGTTGTTTGCAAGACTTCTATACCTAATTTATCCTGATTCTCTAACGGGTGTCCAACAGGCACTGCAAACGCCATTTCCTCTCTATATAAAGAAATGGTTTCTAATTCATCCCCTTTCATAGGTAAAAAAACAATGCCTATATCCAGCTTATTTTCTAACAGTTGTTTTTGAATATCCCCAGTACGTAATCCAAACACAGATATCTTAACACCAGGATATAGATGATGAAAACTACGTAATGTGGGCGGAATGAGGTAATTTTCAACGGTTAACAAGGTGCCTATAGAAATGGTTCCTCTTTGAAGGCCATTTAGTTCATCTATTGAGGTTTTTGCCTGTTCCAGTTCATGAAAAATGTTACGTGTATACTTTAAGAGTAATTCCCCTGATTCCGTAAGAGCCGTCTTTTTACCAATGCGATCAAATAAAAGTGTGCCAATTTCATGTTCTAACAAACGAATTTGTTGACTTAAAGAAGGTTGAGAAATCCCTACCTTTTCTGCTGCTCTTGTAAAATGTAGCTCTTGGCACACAGCGTAAAAATATTCAAGTTGTCTTAACTCCATTCTTAAGCCTCCTGATTTAAACGGTAATAGTTCCTACCTTTACATTTTGCAAGTTTATTAACATGAATTTCAATAGGAATACTATAAACAATCTTAGATATTACACATTATATCATAGGTTAAACCTATGGTTATTATATAAATAATTGAATTGTACTATTGATTGAACTGTCTTAGACTATTAGTTGCACAGAGATCCATTTAATCCTAAAAGTATAAATTCTTTAAACTGTGTAAAAATTTTGTGGGGGTGATAAGATGGGTAGTCAAAAAACAGAGATTATCTACTACAGTGAGTTTTTAATAAAGAGTAGTAAGCCTGCCGTTCGAGCATGTTCATGGAAATGGAAAGACATTTATCCATTACTCAATTAATCTGTATCGGAAGGCTTTCTTTAAAGTGGCCGTGGAACATTGTCACTCATTCATAATCATACAGGGGATACGCATGGAACTTCATCAACTATGAAAGTAGTCGTCCAAATTTTTAAACCTGGTGGGCTTAATAAAGCTCATCGTCATACTAATGTAGCTCTCAATCTAGTATTTCAGGGCGAGGGTTATAGTATCGTGGATGGAGAAAAGATTGAATTGAAAAAAGGCGACCTATTCTTAGCTCCTCCTTGCTCTGCTCATGAGCATTGCAACACTTAGCAAACAGAGGATGCTATTATTTACACGTTTCAAAATGTACCGGTTCTTACTTCAATGGGCACTTGGTTTTTAGAGAAACCGGTGGGTAGTACACCTCGTCACATAGTCAAACCAGATACACAAATAAAGAATAACTAGAAAAGATTAGTTAATACTTTTGGCCTGAAGAATGTAACCAAACTTTAAACAACATGAACATAGAACAATTTAGTCATTCAAATATACCTTTTAAAAATTATCTGAAAGGATTTAGTATTTGACCTTATGTACAAATTAGTTCTTGTAATGTATATACACTGGAGGATATAACTGATGAAAAATTTTAATGTTGCTATTCCAACTCCCTTTCGTGATGATGAGAGCTTATATTTAGAAGGATTCAATCCTATTGTTAAACATTTAACAGATAACGGGATAGATTCACTACTTGTGTCTGCTACGACAGGCGAACAAAATTCAATGAGCATTGAAGAGCGTATCCATATTATTGATTATTTTAATCAACAAAAATTTGAAAATGTTGAACTGATGTTTGGCGTATCAGCTACAACAACAAGAAATGCAATAAAACTGGTTAAAAAGCTTGAGGAATCTGTTTTTGATTCTATTCTAATTCAGTTTCCACCTTACATTCAGCCGACACAACAACAAGCTATTTCTTATATCAATGAGCTGCTACAACATACCACCAAAAACGTTGTCCTTTATAATAATCCTTTCCGAACAGGATTTGAGCTAAGTGCTGAATCATTAAAGACTGTTATTAACCAGAAGTACTCTAACCTTGTAGGACTTAAAGAAGAGAGTGATGCCAAACGTCACCATAATACTGACTTACCAGATGATTTCATCATGTTCGCTGGTGGAGATGTAAATCTTATAGAAAAGATAATGAATGGATGTAATGGACTTTCTAGTATGGTAGGAAATGTTTACCCACAAGAAATCAAACAAATTTTTAATGACTTATTAATGAATAAACCAGTAGACCTTTGGAAGATAAAACAATTAATTAATAAAGTTACAAGTGGTCAAGCCATCATAAACATAAAAAATCACTATAATTCTTTAGGTATAAAAGTAGGGGCTTGTCGTTCTCCTATTAACTAACGGGAGAAGTCCAAAAATTCGCTTAATTTAATTAAAATGTTTAAAAGTAACCGTCAAGTAGAAAACAACATTTTATTATGTTCTCTGCTTTACGGTTACTATTGTGGAACAATATGGAAGTGTGGCAATTCAAACAATAAATGAATTGATTACCTAATTTAGAAAAGCTTTAGTATTAAATACGGAGGATCTATAGCGATCATGGGTATTTCACAAAAAACCAATCAACTAGGACAACCGAAACCGGATCTAAAGCCTAGAATAGGATTACTTATTATAGGTATCATCCTAATGGGAGCCAATCTCAGAGCCCCACTAACATCAGTGGGTCCACTAATAAATTCTATACGTGACAGTTTAGGCATATCTAATATACTAGCAGGGACAATAACTACAGTACCTTTACTTACTTTTGCATTCTTATCCCCTTTTGCCCCTAAGTTAGCTCAACGTTTTAGTACGGAGTTTATCCTATTTATTTCTTTAATCTTATTAACCATTGGATTTGGAATACGTTCTTTTGGTGGTGTAATAACCTTATTTATAGGAACAATCTTAATTGGTTCATGTATTGCCATTGGTAATGTATTACTCCCCAGTCTCATTAAACATAACTTTGCACAAAATGTAGGAATGATAACAGGGATTTATATAGTCTCTATGAATTTATGTGGAGCTATTGGATCCGGTATAAGTATCTCCATCTCCTCATTATCAGGGTTAGGATGGTCAGGAGGTCTCGGATGCTGGGGAATCTTATCTCTTCTTACACTTTTCTTTTGGTTACCACTAATACAAAATCAACATAAATCTATTAGATTTGTACAAACTAAAAAGAAAGTTAAATCTATAAACTTATGGCATTCTAAACTAGCATGGAATGTCACGTTATTTATGGGTTTTCAATCCTTAATCTTTTATACCATGATAACGTGGCTTCCTGAAATTCTTGAACAAAAAGGGCTGAACACTCATGAAGCTGGCTGGATGTTGTCTTTAATGCAATTTGCTATGCTTCCTACTACGTTTATTGTCTCTATTTTAGCTGGACGTTTAAAGAAGCAGCATCCATTAGTACTGGTTTCAGTCGTCTTGCTTATTGGAGGGGTATTCGGTATCTTACACGGAAGCACGATCCTTATTCCAATATGGATAATTATGGTTGGAATTGGAGTGGGATTTGCCTTTAGTTTAGCTATGATGTTTTTTAGTTTACGCACTCAAGATACGAATGAGGCAGCAGAATTATCCGGTATGGCTCAATCATTAGGTTATCTTTTGTCTGCTATCGGCCCTGTCTTATTTGGATGGTTGCATGATGTAACACATAATTGGAATACTTCCTTACTGATGTTAGTTTTAACTTCTGTTATTATCTTTATCACGGGTATAGGCGCAGGAAAAAATGAATATGTAGCATAGGGTACCAGTCAGTAAACAAGAATACTTGGTTTTTAACCCAGTCTCAAAAACATTTGTTTTTGGGACTTTTTTGTAATTGGTATTAATATATAAAGGGGAATGGATAGTTGAAAACAAGAGAACTTCTTACCGACTGTCGCTATTTTATTGAACTAATGTTTCCCGTGAGTTGGACAAGATTATTAGAACTGAATGCTAATCCGTTGAATTTATGAATCCCAGTTCCAAATTTGGCGAGATCATTTCTTTATTTCCTGGGATCTTTCGAATTGATCCACTTAATCATTAAGCTCCCTGGAAATGATTTAGTTTCCTCACTCAAGCTCATGGAAGCGCTGCATGCTATTGTGCCGAACGGTACGACATATTTCTTGCAAATTACAATTAATATCTATTTTACATTACTTTCTCATAACCTCTTATCTACGAATTTCGCAAATATCTTTCAAATGTAAAGTATTTGTGAAAAAATTGACTATCCTGCCCTTTAGTTTAATAAAAGGGCCTCTGTCGCCGTCGATGAAATCCTATCGGGAATGTAACAATGTTCTTGTCACCCGACAAATGATAAATTGTCAATTAGCTGGAGAAGATTATTTAAAAACACACCTAAAACAAAATGCAACTCACCTCCATCTAGAAGTAAATGAACTTTGCCAAATTATTTTCTGATCTTACTGATGAAAAATGGATATTTAGGGACCTTTTCGTATGATTTCCTATGTGAATGTGATATTTAGTATACTTATATATTCATTAAACTTGATTTTTGATGCGCATAATAAGAACGTGCATCACTAATCCCTTCTGCTCTTCTGCATTACAGGTAAATAAGCTCTTCACTACAAATCCAGACGACCAAACTCCCAACCTAACTTTCCTCATCTCTTTTGTAATCTGTCGTGCTGATTGAGCACAACAAAAAAGAGATCAACGGTCGGAACACGTTGATCTCTTTTTGTCGTCTCACTCTGCTTTTCTTTTTCTTCCGTTCTCGTCACTCGCAGACCGACAAGATACAAACTCAGTATCCTCAGGGTTATGTGTCCCCCTCTGTTCTATTTCTAATGCCTACAGTTTTTTGGTGTTTGGATATACAATGTCACTGGATCATTTCAAACGGACAAAATGTATTTCTCCAAGCCTATTTTCAAACCGTCTTCATCATTACTCGATGTGACCCAGTCGGCAATTTTCTTAACTTCCTCTGGCGCATTCCCCATTGCAATTCCTAGGCCTGCGTACAAAATCATATCCATGTCATTATAGTTGTCTCCAATGGCCATCGATTCACGATAAGTAATATTAAATATCCCCTCGAGTTCCTGAATGGCATACGATTTGGACACCATCTCATCCATAATTTCCAGATAGGTTCCCTTGGATTTATAGACACTGATACCAGTAACTTCATTTTTGATTTGTTGTACAAGCCGCTCAACGTCTTCGGGAGGTCCCATGCATAAAATTTTGTGAGTTTCATGATCTTCTTCTATATATGAGGAAAGCACCCTCTGTATGGGAGAGCCATTAATAATTCCCGCTTCCTGAATTACCCAAGGATTTTGAGTGTTATCAACGATCCACTGGTCATAGCCATATAAGTTAAAACTAATAGAAGGATAATGATCCGATACAATATCGTATATTTGTTTAATGCTCTTTTTCGATAAACAGATGCTATGGAGGATTTCCCTATTACAGCCCAATATTAGACCACCGCTATAACAAATGACGGGAGCGTTAATATTGAGCTCTTGCTGAAGAGGAAAAATGCTGCTTGGCATTCTCGCTGAAACGAGTACAAAAGGGATATTTCCTCCCACAACCTTTTGGATTGTATTTTTGGTGTCGAATGTAATTTGATGTTTTGAATTTAACAACGTCCCGTCAATATCGCTAAAGATTGCTTGTATCATGGCCCATGCTCCCTTGCGATTTTTTATCACTTTTCTTCCTCAAGCACCTTGATAACTTCTACTCCGCTATCCTGCAACATCAGCAATGAATGCTTCGGGGCATCCTGATTTGTAATTAGAATATCAATTTCGGAAAAATTCAGACCTTTAAACGGGCTTGTTAAATTAAATTTTTTGAAATCGGCAAGTAAAAATACTTCTCTGGCACGCCTCGATACCAGCTTTTTAACTAAAGCATCATCACGGTTCGCAAAATACACTCCGTCTTCCATAATGGCGGCAGCTCCTAAAAAAGCTTTGTCAAAAAAAACATCGTTCAACTGCATAGCCGTGTCGTAGTCATAAAAAAAACGGTTTTCATGATTAAATTTGCCCCCGAGCAAATTTATGTTAATTTCACTTTTTGCTGATAAAGCTTCTGCATTATCCAACGAGTGTGTGTAAACCGTCAGATTCTTGTCCAATTGCCCACAGAGCAGTTGAATGGTAGTCGATACATCCATGAAGCATACATCTCCGTCAGCGATATGCTCAGAAGCTGCTTTTGCAATAAGCATCTTTTGCTTTGTTGCTGAGGTTACACGTTCCTTGTAGGCTCTTATTTCTTCTTTTAATAAGGGTAAGGCAATACCTCCATGGGTTCTGATAACCCCCCCTTCATGAACAAGCTTAATAATATCCCTTCTTGCCGTATCTCTCGAGATGTTCAATAAATCGCAAATTTCCGAATTTGATAATTGGTTACGGCTTTGGAGATACTCCATAATTTTTAAAAGTCGTTCCTCTTGGTAAATATAACCCCTCCCCCTTTCCCTATATTCATCATAAGCGATTAGACGCTTTTTGTTAAGTGTTTTTAAGTGTTTTTTCAAAAATTAAGCAAACCGCTTATATTGAGTATTTCACATGATAAGTCCCCGATCCGCATGCACATCGCATTAAGAGTCCAGGGACTTTATTCATTTTGCCTATTTATTGATAAATTCAATCTTTTGACATCTGCAGTGTCGGTTTTTACTTTTCGTAGTTGCGTGTTTCTCGCACGTTTAGTTTGAAGTGGATTGATTATAAAATGCTTGCACTCCTCGCGTATTAAAATAGGAAACTAATCCACATCTAATCCTACAACCGGCTCCATAACACACTCCCTAATATTAAAGTTGCGGCCACTCCCACGATGGTTCCCCCATAGCTTCGCTTGTGATACGAGATCCCTGTCTCAACCAGCTCAAACATGGTCATTGAGGGCAGTGAGAGAACTGTTTTCACGACGGGGCCCGCCCCAATAAAGTCAACGTTCTCTCGGCTACCGCCATCATATGATGCCTAAGAAAAAAGGCCAACCAGAAATCTCTGATTGACCTAATAACACGAAATAAAGTCCTAGACTGTCGCTATTTTATTGAGCTAACGTTTCCCGTTAGTTTGACAAGATTATTAGAACTGAACACTAAATCCGTTGAATTTATGAATCCCAGTTCCAAATTTGACGAGATCATGTTCCCTCAGAAATTTAACTGCAATTTTTACTTCATCTAAAATTATTGGATTAAGTCCTAATGTATTGTGAGAACCGTATACCATTTTGACGTTGGGTATTCTTGCAATCTTTTCTAATGAATTCACTAAATCAACAGGGTTCGTTGAAGGATAAAAGGCATATATTGGCACTTCATCATAGAGCAGATCGCCAGTAAATAAATACCCTTTTGTTTCATCGAAAACTGAAATATGGCCAGGAGAATGTCCTGGAGTGTGATATATAATTAATCTTCTGTCCCCTAGATCGAATATATCACCATCCTTCAACAAACCTGTCGGCTTTCCTTTAAAGGGTTGGTATGTATCCGGATTAAACCTTTCTGGAGTAGGCAAGGTTATATCTCTTCTAATATTCTTCCTGATTTGCTCTATTGTTAAGCCTTGAATCCCGTTAATTAGCCAGTCTTCATCTCCTTTATGGACAAAGATCCGTTCAAATTCGCCATGGTTACCTATGTGGTCAGTGTGGACATGTGTCGTAATAACTTTTAGAGGTAAAGATGTCAACTGCTCTGTTATTCTTTTGATACTATCAATCCCAAGCCCTGTATCAATTAATACCCCTTCTTGATCTCCCAATAATAAAAATGAATGTACTTTCTCCCAATGTCCGTATTCACTAATTGCGCATGTATTATCATCAATCCGTTGCACTGTAAACCAACGATCTCTAATCATAGAAGCCTCCAAATTAGATTCTTTACGTCTTCTAAATTATACACTTAGCATTGAAATTTTGCCCGTTAGCTTAATGAAGCATCGTCAGTCTAAAACTTTATTTTCTTTTACCCGCCGCGATCTAATAACTAACTCCATTTGCTTATTCGTCAGGGGCTACACTAATCTGCAGTGGGTCGATCTGAAAATCCTCTCCCTCCTGGGAAAATTGTTAAAAAACTTTTCCAATGTTCCCTTGTAAGACAGGTAGGATAATAGAAATTCCAGTCGCTCTCCCCCTGTTAACGCTCTCCTGATCATAGTGTAGCCTTCCTCTCGCAAAAACCTACAACTTAAAATGGTTGCAATATGTCGAATGCTGAAGTAAAGTTTTTTTAAGCTCATTTCATATAGGAGGATAACAATGATTTATAGAAACGCTACTGTTGATGATATATCTGCTATAGTGGAATTACAAAAAAAATATCACATTACAACCATTAGTGAAAAAGACAAACCTGATGGCTTCGTAACAACCTTATTTACAGAAGAACAATTTAAGGAATTAATTGAAAAAGAAAATGGAATTACAATTGCATGTCATGACCAGAAGATTGTTGCTTATGTGATGGCTGCCTCATGGAAGTATTGGGCTAAGTGGCCTTTTTTTCAATTTATGATTGACGATTTGAAAGATACAGAATATAAGGGAACTACGCTTTCTACTGAAAACACTTATCAGTATGGGCCAATTTGCATTGATATGGATTACAGGGGGACGGTAGTACTCCGAAAGGTTTTTGATTTTTCCAGAATGCAAATGAGTAAAAAATATCCGATATTGATAACTTTTATAAACCACATCAATCACAGATCATACGCTGCCCACACCAAAAAGCTTGGTCTTGACGTGATTAAAAGCTTTGATTACAACAATAATACTTACTATGAATTGGGTTGTTACACATCAGAATGATTGGATGTAATTGTAATTTTGGACCATCCATAAGCCTATTTTACCATCTCAATACCAAACCTCATGGAAATCGCCCTTCAACTAGCCTACCAGGCCAGTTGAAGGGCGATTAGAATTAGAGATATTACCGATTAAGATCGAAACGACTAGCATTGAATCAGCTTAACTTACCGGTCAAAAATTGTGCCTCCCCCAGTCCAAAACTCCAATCATCATCATTATTTTCAACAATAGATACCATTAAATCGGTTGGTGCGATGCCGCATTCAGCTTCTAACCTTTCAGCCAGCAAGGAATAGAGCTTTTGTTTCTTCTCTTTTGGCCGGGCTTTGCTTATTATGGAGAGAATAACTAGACTATCGGTACGGTTAAATCCTAGCCCAGTATCCTCAATAATCATATGGTCCGCCGGGTGTTCGTGAATGATTTGGTAACGATCTCGCTCAGGAACGTCAAAAGCTTCCACAACAACTTGGTGAGCAACATCCAAAAGTTTTTTCAGGCTTGCTTTATCTCGTCCTTTAATAAGATCAAAACGAAGTAATGGCATTTTAACTTCCTCCCTTTAATGAAAATTATTTTTCCCTATTTATTATCACCCATTCTAAATAAAAGAAAATTTCCGGACAAGAACACTGGCTTGATCAATGGTTTGTTTTACAATTGAAGCGGCAGGTTGGTCGCCTGCTAACCGAAGACCTTGGCCCGCCCAAAGTGACATATACTCGGGGTCGTTCGCTTTTGCAGCTGCCTGACGAATGTCCCGGGTCATCGCGTTTTGAATGGGGTAAGTCGGGATTGTTCCGGGGTACTGATGCATGTCAATCATAAATTTTGTTTGAATGCCTCTTGAAGCTCTTCCAGAGTAAGCACGTGTAATTTCAGTGGAGTCCTCATTTGACGAGAGGATTTTCTGGTTGTACGTTTCATGGGCGCCGCTCTCGGGGCAGGCTAGAAACGCAGTGCCCATCTGTACTGCGGCGGCTCCTAATGTAAGGCTTGCTACAAGTCCACGCCCATCCATGATTCCTCCTGCTGCGATGACCGGGATCGACACATGGTCAACGATCTGCGGAACAATAGCCATAGTGCCTATCAAAGCATGGGAAGGGTCTTTCATGAAGGTCCCCCTATGCCCGCCTGCTTCGCTCCCTTGAGCCACAATTGCATCTGCGCCAGCTGCTTCCAATTGCTTGGCTTCATCAACAGTTGTTGCAGTTCCAATGATGAATATTCCATGCTGTTTCATGGTTTGGATCACGTCTTGGGATGGTACGCCAAAAGTGAAACTAAATACAGGTACACGCTCCTCCAACACTACCTGTAGCTGCTCCTCAAATGATTCTGAAAACTTCATAAGAGATGGATTTTGAGCCGTGCCAAGTTTGATGCGGTATTTATTCAGATAATCTGTCATCCGGTAAATTGCTTCTTCCGAATCTTCTGATTGCTCAGGCACAAACAAGTTTACTCCAAAAGGCTGGTCCGTTCGTTGCTTGATCTTTTGGATCTCGCTACGGAGCTGCTCCGGTGTTAAGTATCCGCCCCCTAGGTTGCCTAGCCCACCGGCATTTGAAACAGCCTCTACTAATTCGGGCGTCGAAACGCCACCAGCCATCGGCGCTTGAAAAATCGGGTATCGAATTTTAAGAGCACGCGTCAAATCAGTCTCAAACACCTTTAAAAACCTCCTTTTATTGAAAATTAGATGAACTCGTGCCTTCAAAAAAGAACAGACCCTAACCTCATGCCGAATATATTGGGAAGGTCATACTGGCAGCATGACACCAACGACTTGCAGGATCAGCGCAATAATCAATGATAATAAAATCTCAGACTTTTCAATTATATTCGTTAATAGCATCCAATCTTTTGAACAGTTTATTAAACTCTTTTAATTTAGCCTTATCCTCGACTTTGATCCCTGAACAATAGAAAGAAATATTACCGTTGCCTTCATCTAAAGAATTCATTTCTTCCAGTGCTTTTTTTAGATTTTTTGCAGTACCATTATTTCCATCAATTATATTAACATCCGATGAAAATAATTTTCTAAATATATCTTTATAGTAAGAAAAGTGAGTACATCCTAAAACAATAGTTTCATACTTACTTAAATCATATATTGATAATTGTTCTTGAAGATAAGGCAGCACTATTTGCTCGTTAAACTCAAAACTTTCTGCAAACTGAACTAATTTCGGAAGAGGTAATAAATCAACAACATGTTCGTTATCTAATTTAGTAATAAGATTTTGAAGTCTTTCTTCCCTTAGAGTCAAAGCAGTAGCAGTTACTAAAACTCGTTTATCTATATTTTTTTTGTTTTAACAGCTGGTTTTACGGCAGGCTCCATACCAATGATTTGAATACTGTATTTTGCCCTTATTTCTTCGATTGCTGCGCTTGTGGCAGTATTACAAGCAATCACTATCGCTTTTACTTTTTGCTGGCTAATAATTTCTATAGCATCTAAAACATACTTTTTAACTTCATCTTTCGTTTTGTGCCCATATGGAACATTTATTGTATCTGCGTAATACATATAATCTTCATTAGGTAAAACTTTTAATGTATCATACAATACAGTAATGCCTCCAATACCAGAATCAAAAAACCTATTTGCATTTCTATTCCTCCAATAAAGGAATCAATTTATATATCTAACGGTTAATTCAAAATTAATTCACCAATTCCATTTGTATCTGGTTCCAATGTAAATTACCCAGGATCTAACTAAGCTCTTGATTAGGATGAATACGAGCATGGTTTAAATTTCCTATCGCTCCTTTTTGACTTGAAATGACTGCACCGGATAGCAATATTATAGCAGCAACAACAAGCACTAAAGTGGCAAGAAGTAGTGATAGGCTCTTCGGGATCCCCAGGTTATGAAACCTGCACCAAAGGCAGCGATAAGGTAACCCAAGTTATTACTCCCTGCCAAATATCCGGATTCCGTAGCGGATAGATGAGCTTGTGATTGCATCAATGGAAGTATGGAAGTATATGAAAAACGTCCGATTCCCATTGCAATAATGAGCATAACTAAACCACCGATCATGGTCTTTGTGGAATTAAACAATTTCGCATTTTTAGCTCCTGAATTCTCCATGAGACTGACCTGTCACCCTTCTAAATTCAATTTACCTCTCAATACATCAATTAATATGAACATAAATCCTAGTTAACATTAAAAAAATCAATTCCTATAACAAGAAATGACGGTAGAAACCATCCGGGATTTACCAACTTTTGAATCTTCAAATTCTATTGTTTTCCTAAAAAATCCAACATTAGTTCTCCATTTTCATATGCATGTGTTTCCAATGCAAAGTGCCCAGTATCTAATAAATGAATCTCGGCTTTAGGTAAATCTTTCTTAAAAGCCTCAGCACCAGCCGGAATAAAGGAAACATCATTTTCACCCCAGACTGCTAGCAAGGGCGGCTGATATTCACGGAGATACTGTTGAAACTCCGGGTACATTTTTACATTATTTTGGTAATCAAAAATTAAATCCAATTGTTTCTCATCATTTCCCGGCCGGGACATATAAGCAATATCTAGAGTATAGCCATCTGGGGAAACTTGACTTTCCTTTGTTCCATCAACATATTGGCCCTTGATTGTGTTAGGCGCAAATGCTGTCCTATAACTTTCCCTTTTTTCTTTAATGGAAAGTTCGCATATGCATGTTGTGAAAAAACCTTTTATATGTCCTACTCCGTTTAATCCAACGACATCTAATAACTTCATAACTTCACTCCTCGCATAGGGATTTTTTCGTCTTTTAGAGAGCTGGATTAAACCAGTTAAAGGATACATAGAATCAAATGCATATTTATACATTTTGAGTTGTAGTACTTGAGTCATAATGACGCACGCTTTTCAATAAAAAAAGAGCAACTTAAAAGAAATCATACGGGACTCGATTGAATCCTGTAATGAAATCTTACAAGTGCTCTTTTGCCGCCTGGCTAGAGCTCGATGCAACTCTTGTCACATCTCGCATAATGATTCATAGTCATACGTTTAATTTAATTATTTTACCTAGTCTTGTCAAGATAATATCCTTACTTCGGTTTAAATTCAAAACCGACCCTACCTTCTTCCTTTTTCCAGACAAGTGCGGCCTCGAAAGTTTTGTCACCTTTTTTGAATCCCTTAATAAGGTTTGTCCTCCCTTTCCCCAAAAACCTCTTGATCTGCGTTTCTGTTATGGTTTTACCCAATACTTTTTTAGAAAATGAAAAATCGCATCGCGGCCTTGCCGAGCAACTATAAGCCGCCCCTTTATCTATAACATCCTCTTTGCATTTCGGACACGGACCAAGACCTAAACCTCCAGAAACCTTATCCGCTTTTTCAGTCTGCTCTTTACTCTCCATACTTTTTGCTGTAAAAGTCCAAGTCATCGAGTTTCGAATTGCATCATCGACAATTTTTTGCGACAATCTTTTAGCCTGCTCCATAAACGATTGCGGGGACGCATTGCCTTGTCCGACATCATGAAGTCGTTGTTCCCACTTGGCTGTCATTTCTGCGGATGCTAATATGCTGTCGCCTAAAGCATCGATCAATATAATCCCCTTGCTTGTAGCATAAACCATGTTTTTCTTTACCTCAATATACTTGCGGTCTTTAAGAACTGAGATGATACCGGCACGCGTGGCCTCCGTGCCCAATCCTTCTGTTTTTTCAAGAATTTTCTCTAACTCTGCGTCTTCAAGATGCTTTCCAGCCGTCTTCATTAAAGTAATCAATTGCCCTTCGGTGTATCGCTTTGGAGCCTGAGTTTTTCCTTCTTTTACAAGTAATTCTTCAACTGTTCCTGAGTCGCCTTGCTCCAATGGAGGTAATACATCTGGTTCGGATTCTTCCTGAGAATCAGAATCATACAGAACTTTTCGCCAACCTTCCTGCACAATAAGTCTTCCTTTGGTGAGAAATGTTTCTTGATCACCTACGACTGTAATTAAGCGCGAATAATCAATAATAGCCTTATCATAATGCGCAGCTATCAGCCTCTTGACAATCAGCTCGTATAAATTACGCTCTTCTGGTTTCAATCGTCCGATTTGGGGGATCACTTCTGTTGGAATGATCGCATAGTGATCACTTACTTTTGCCGCATTGACAAATCTCTTATTATTGGCAATAGATTGTATGGGCAAAGGAAAGAAATCCTTGAATGATTCTTGACGACTTAACTTTGAAAGAATCTCAGGAAATTGCCTGGCTTCTTCAGGTGTTACATAAGCCGAATCCGATCTCGGATAGGAAATGTATCCTTCCAGTTAAAGCTGCTGCAGCGCATTTAAACAATTTTGAGGCGAATATTTATAAATTTGATTGGCAACTGCTTGCAATGAAGATAAGTTAAAGAGCTGTGGCGGTTGAAATTCTTTTCGCTCTCTCTCAATTTCATTGACTGATGCCAGCTTATTTTCACAGTTTCTTTTGACGGACTCCGCTTCATCCCGACTTGCAAACCGTGTTTGCTCCTCCCGAAACCATGTGCCTTCATAGACAGTATCATTTATTAGGAATTTGGCTTTTAATTCCCAGAACGGTTCCGGTTTGAAATTCTGAATTTCTTTCTCGCGTGCTACGATTAGCGCCAATGTCGGACTTTGTACACGCCCAGTTGAGAATACTTCTCTAATTCCTCTACGCTGGAACAGAAGTGAATATACCCGTGAACCATTCATTCCTACGAGCCAATCAGCGCAAGAACGGCTAACGGCTTCATAATATAAGGACCGGGTATCCTCTTCACCTTTCAAATTCATAAAACCTTGTTCGACGGCTTTGGGTGTTAACGATGATATCCATAGCCGTTTCATAGGTTTGTTCACTCCAACAAGCTGAACCGCTATGCGGACTATGTACTCTCCTTCCCTCCCGGTATCCCCGGCATGGACGATTTCTTTGATATCTGGACGCATTAAAAGGGATTTAATCACTTGAAATTGCTTGGCTTTAGAAGGAGAAACGCGATGTCTAAATTTTTCGGGTAATATCGGCAAAGTGTCTAGACTCCACTTCTTAAGACTAGGATCGTATTCCTCTGGAGGCACCAATTCGCAAACATGACCAACAGCCCAAGTCACTAGGGCTCCTTTTGGAAATGTATTGTTCGGTGAGATTTCAATATACCCTTGTTGTTTTTTATGTTTAAAAGGTGAAGCCAACTTCGCCCCTTGATCCGGTTTTTCCGCAATAATAAGTTTCAATATGTCACGGACCTTTCTGAGAGAACTATAAATTGATTATATCAGCAAATCGGTTCAATTTCATGACTTAGAATTATATACAGCAAAATGATAATAAGTGGTATGAAATAGTTGCTGGGCTTCACTCCCTCTTTTTTTATATCCATTCTTAGGTAAATTCAATTTTCTTTTCAGACATCACATTGAATCTTGATAATTAGGGCTTTCTTAGCGGATCATGTTTTACGATGTTACGAGCAAATGAACGGCGAGCCTTGACAAAAACCATTGCAAAAGAGGCAAAAAGAGACCCCGAAGTCTCTTTTCAGGTTCATCACCAGCAGTTGTGTAAGCGCAAAATAGCCCCCACCTTGTTCCCAAGATGAGGGCCTGTTAGTCTTAGTTTGATTGAAATAGGCGGCACGTCAGTGGGAGCGAAGGCGACCATGGCAACAATTCGTCTAGCTCAACCGGATCTTTCGGATTCGCAAGCTGCGGAAGTTGTTCGAGCAGGTCCGTCAAATACTTGAAAGGATTTAGCCCGTTTTTCTTCGCTGTTTCAATGACACTGTAGATCGTTGCACTGGCTTTTGCTCCGTGTGGCGCATTGAAAAAAAACCATTTTTTTCAATGATAACGAGCGAATACCAGCCGCTTCCGTCCGGTGAAGAATAGACGGTCGAGTACGCAAACCACATCGCCCCGGCATCGTGTCCGCTGTCGATATGCAATTTCACCTTCAATTTGTCATTAGTCCTATTGGCGATCCGCCAACATTTTAACTTTATCTTGACTAGCTTAAACCATGCTATTAATAGTAAACAAAGTAACGAATTTCACCGATAATGTTACTTTGTTTACGGGATATCTTAACTCTGTAAACAACGTATTCAGCGTAGTGGTGCCTTTACAATGAGAGGCATCGGATAACCTTGCTAGGTAGGGCTTGCTGAACGGGTCACATTTTACAGTGGAACGAGCAAGCGGACCGCGAGTCTCAACCACAGCCATTGCAAAATAGACAAAAAGAGAACCCGAAGTCTCTTTTCGAGGTTCATCACCAGCAGTTGCAGCCCGATCACGGTCTCGCTCGTCGTCTGAAGGTGTGCTCGAATACGGCCAAACCCATAACTGCGCTTGCCTTCGCCGAACTTGCCTTCCACCGCATTGCGTGCGGCTGCATCCGTCTTGGCGATTTTCTTTTTCTCCTGCTGATCGGCTGACGGACGACCCAACTGCGGTCCGCTTAAGCGAATTCCCTCTTTGCAGAAGCGCAAGTTGTCGCGGGTTCGATAGATCTGGTCGGCCAGCACCGCTTTGGGATAATAACCAAATCTGGCGCGGTAACGCTCTACGGCGTCCTGCAATGTCTGCCCTTCGTTGTAGCTATCCCACGACAGATGCTCGCGGAAAGCGTAGCCGTTCACCACGCTAATCGCCAGCTTCTCTCCGAACTCGACGTTTGCCCTGGCTTTGCCGCGCACGATCGGTCTGACATGTGGCTGTGCGATACTGACAATCCGATCCGATATGCTGTGTGTCCGCTTGTCATACATCGTTTGCTGCTGACGATAAAGCTCTTGAATGGCCAGCAGTTCCTTGTACAAACGCCGCGGCAGGCCGCTCGTCATATCGGCGAGTTCGGCGATCATGCGCAGATCACGGGAAACGAACCTGAGCTGCTTGCCGATCGCTTTTCGCATCGCGCGCGGCTTCACGCGCCGCTGCTTGGCAACCGCCAGATAGGCTTTGCGGGCACGCTCTCGGTATGTTCTGGGCTTGCGGGTCTTTCCACGTTCCGGTTCGTGCAGGATGTCGATGATCTTCTCCAGCTTTTCTCTGGCCTGATTCAGTAACGACAAATCCGTCGGGTAGGCGATATCCGCCGGCGCGCAGGTAGCGTCCGGCAGCAGTTCGCCCTCGTTCGTCAGTTCCATCTGCTGTAGCTGCGTTTCTGAAGGCTTACCGGACGCTGCGTCAGTTCCGCTGCCAGGTTCATCGTCGTCCGATGAATCATCCGACACTTGCGCGCTTCTTCCAGAGCGATCCATTCATTCACTTCATCCAGAATTTCGCCACCCAATCGCTTGCGGAAATGCGTCATGAGAGAATGATGAAACGGACGGCGGTACCGATATTCCGGCAGACCGAGGAAGTACTGCAGATACGGGTTCTCCAGAATCTGACGAAGTGTCTCCCGATCATCGGTGCCAAGCCGCTCCTGGATGATGAGTGCGCCGAGCGCGATACGGATCGAAACGGCTTTTTGGCCCTTGAGGCTTTTCTTGAAGTTTTTCGCATACTTCTCTTCGAGCATCCACCACGGAATCATCTGGGCCAGCAGCACCCAGCGGTTATCTTCTGCGAGCTTTCCGCCGAACGGCAGAAAAAAGTCGACGGGCAGGTTCATCTGGTTCTCGGTTCGCTGATACAATCCTGACGCCTCCAAGTGCACGGTTTTTCACGGGGCTGCCCCGTTTTCCTTCGACATAAGAGGCCCTAAACCCTTGTGCCTGTTGGAGTTTTGATTCGTTCAGCAAGCCCTAGGTAAACCGTGTCCTATGGGCATCGGCGCACGTGTTTAGACTCCGATGCCGCGAGGCTCATTGTCAAGGCGAATACGTTGTTTACATGTCTTCGATGTACACGCCCTTGATAATCAAGGATTTTCTAAAAGCGAGTTGAGATAATTAACGAAAATATACGCTAAGTATTAAACGGATTAATGACCCTTTGGCGGCTCAAACATCATATTGTTTAACTGGTTCACAAAAATACCTTCGTTCGGGCCCGGGTTGTTTCGAAATACTTTCACTTCTTCCACTAGAACCTCGTCCGCATCCGTACCAAGTACCTTCATCGTTTCATCAATGAATGATGCTAGTAGCATAGAGCTCGGATCGTTATTGAAATACGTTTGAACCCCTGGCGGCGCAATTTCCAGGATTTTCACCGATGTGTCTTTAAGCATGTACCGTTGGGATAGCGTATAGGAATGGAGCGCTGCTTTCGTCGCACTATAAACAGCAGCACCCGCCAGTGGCACGAATCCAAGTGACGAAGTCGTGTTGATAATAACCGCTTCTTCTTTGGACTTCAAATGCTCGAGTATCTACATAACTTTTCACAAATAGTATATTGTACATATTTTTTAGAGAGAATGCCTGTTTTAGAACCTTCTCTTTGTTCTTATTCAAAAATTTAATTGTACAATTCTCTAGGGCCTGTACGCAAACCTATTTGAGCCATAAACGAATTGAAAGCAGCGTCAAAAAAGCCATGAACATGTTCGCTGTTTTTTCATAGCGAGTGGCCAAGCGTCGATAGTTTTTTACTTTGTTGAAAAAGCATTCAATTAAGTGTCGCTCTTTATACGTTTCAGAATCTAACGGGCGCTTTACCCGCCGATTGCGTTTGCTTGGGATAACCGGAGTGATCGCTCGGCTTTGCAAAAGCTCCAGAATGGCATTGGTATCGTAGGCGCGATCAGCCAACACTTCGCCCGGGCAGAAGTCCAGTTCATGAAGAAGGCGATAGCCGGTGACAGAATCGTGGTCTTGTCCTGGCGTCAATTCGAAACGCAGCGGATAGCCGAGCGCATCCACCATCGCATGAATTTTGGTAGTTAATCCTCCGCGCGAACGTCCGATTGCTTGCCGGTCCTGCCCCCTTTGCGCCCGCTCCATGTTGATGGACGCGGACGATGGTGGCATCGACCATGACCTGCTCCCAATCCGGCTCGATGGCGACATGCTTCAGTATTTCACCCCAAATATTCGCTTTTTGTAGCCGCCAGAAAAAGCTGTAGGCTGAAAACCAAGGGCCATAGTAACTCGGTAAATCCCGCCATGGCGCGCCCGTTCGAGCAACCCAAAGCACGGCATTGAGCATCTGGCGCCGATCCTTGGGCGGACGTCCTCCCTGTTTTTTTCGGGCTGGGGGCAACAGGGGGTCAACTATATTCCATTCTTCATCCGTTAACTCGTATCTTCGTCTCATGTGCCTTATTTTACTAGATTTCTACGAGTTGTACAGTTTGCGTACAGGCCCTAAAAAAATCGGGCTGAAAAAACGCATTTTTCAGCCCGATTTTGCTTATCTTTTTTTAAAATCCACCTTAGTTCTTACCGCCATAGCCCTTATAAGTAGAGTAAACTGCATCTGCATATTGATTGGCCAGAATAGGACGGCCATAAGAATCTGTAGCTCCCGGATACCAGTAATCTCCTCCGTTATAGTGTAATAAGCCGTTATATATATTGCCGAATTTAATAATCTTTTCATTTAAAATCAGGGCGCCCAAGTATACCTGATCTTGTTCACTGCCGTGATTATAAGCAGGGACAAATTTTGAACTGAATTGAGATAAATAAGCATTACGTGTGTTTGGTTCTACCTGCATCAATCCGTCGCCGGCTGATGGACTGCCTGGTAAGCCTGCTCCAAAGCTGCTTTCCTTTTTGATCACAGCACTCAGCAATAAAGCAAAATCTCCGCCTTTACCGAATTTATCGCCCGCATTCATTGTGTATGTCCATATGTGGCTTGGAACTTCGGAAGGCTTTGTTACTGAAGGACCTGTTGGTGGCGTTGTTGGCGGTGTTGTAGGTGGCGTAGTTCCGCTGCCGCCTTTCTCCCATAAAGCAGGAACAATAGGTGGTTCCCAACCTACGAGGGAAGTATGTGCCTGACGACAGGTATAAGTACTTCCACTATATGTTACTGTCTCATTTACTGCATAGGCAGTATTTGGTGCCCATGCTCCCCTAGCGGCTGCGCTCACCGGCAAGACTGCGCAAAAGGTGGATAAGAATACTGCTAAAACTACCAAAAGTGATGTGGCTTTAAAAGAAAACTTTTTGCTAGTCATTTTCAAACCTCCTTGTATTTTTCTTCTGATATTTTCCTGTGTTGCTCATTTTCAACATTTATCAGCACTATTTCCCCCCTTTGTTTTCACAAATACTTCAAGTTCATTCCATAATTAAATCGCTTAAACAAATGATTACAATTCTGGTAATACAGAAACATGGAAATAATTCCAATAGGACGTAGGTTCTACTTTCTTCAAATTTTTGATTAGACTGGAAAGAGGCTAAGTCTACAGGTCATTAAAGTCAACCTAAAAACTTAGCCTCTTGATTTCATATTAAATTTTAAATAAACTTCAGTCTTCACATACCATTGTCTGCAAAGTCGATGAGACTACTATTTATTATTGCTGCTACATCCTTTTTGTAATCGTGTATAAAAAAATGATCCCCGTCAAACATATGAATTTTACAACTTTTGGACGTATAATCATGCCATTTTGCAACGTCAAAAATAGTGGCTCCCTTTTCTCTTTTTCCCCACAATACACTTATATCGCAGTCAAGCTTAGTGTTTTTTTCAATGTGCCTGTATGTGTCAGTAATTCTAAAATCCGCTCTGAGTATCGGTAAAAACAACTCCATTAATTCATTGCTTTTCAGAACCTCTTTGGGCGTGCCTCCCAGCTTAAATACCTCATCCACAAACTCCTTATCCGGCAAATCATAGAGTACCTTCTTCTTACTTACAAAACCCGGAGGATATCTGCCGGAAATAAACATATGGACAGGATATGGATGTCCGAGCTCCTTTATTCTATAGGCAAGTTCATATACAAGTACACTGCCCATACTGTGGCCAAACAACGCATAAGGTTGTTCTTCAAGGTTGCTTATGATAATACGTTGTATATCTTCAAGCGCTTCCTCAACACTTCCGTAAAACGGTTCACCAATCCTGCTGCCTCTTCCCGCAAGCTCAATCGGGAAAAGCTCAATCCTATCATGCAAGTATTGTTCCCAATATTTATATACTGCTGCAGAACCTCCTGCATACGGCAGACAAAACAATTTAATCTTATCCATTATATCTACCCCTTATATCTGAACTATTGGTTGATCTCTTCCAATATTTCTTTAATAATAGCCGCATTTTTATCTATATATCCTGTACTTAACATATCAAAATGACTGCCAAATCCGTTATATACTTTGAACTCTCCCGTTGTTGCCTCTCTCCATCCTTCACATAAATCAGCTTCACCTTCATTGTCTTGCTGCTGTGATATAATAAGATGGATATTGGAGTTTATCTGTCCCGAGTTTATAACACTTCTAGTGTATTTATGATAATTTCTCATTCTTTCAATGGCCTTTTCAATAACTGCCTGGTTATCTCCAAACATGCCTTTTATAAGTTTCTCATTTTCTTCTATAAATTCTTTATCCTGTTGCTCAGCAAGTTTCTTAGCATCTTCGCTTTCTTCCTCAATAAGGACAAATGATTTAGCCGAATCCAGAAAGATTATATCGGATACATGATGTCCAGTTTCAATTAATACTTTAGCAACTTCAAATGCCAGATTACCTCCTGCCGAGTAACCAAATAGAATATATGGGCCCTCGGGTTTGAC
Source organism: Paenibacillus sp. 1182 (assembly GCF_017833915.1). Taxonomy (NCBI): domain Bacteria; kingdom Bacillati; phylum Bacillota; class Bacilli; order Caryophanales; family Paenibacillaceae; genus Paenibacillus; species Paenibacillus sp. 1182. The sequence goes on from NZ_JAFICR010000001.1 coordinate 627,097, forward strand.
AGAAGTAATTGCCTTCACATACTCCTCCATCCTGCTCTCATTTTCTATAAAGTCAAAGGAATATATGGAATAAGCATTCATTTGTTTTGATAAACTACCATAAGCTATTCCATTTCCTCCTCCTGGAGGGAATGCAAACATAAGACTCTCCATTGCTGAATTAAAATGAATTGCCGGACTTGGTGTAATATAATCATTGGCGTACGTATTGTGTATAAAACGGGCAATTTCCTTTATGGTTGGGGCCATATAAAAGTCTTTTAGTGGTACCTCAACATTTAACTGTTCATAAATTCTGCTTATAAGGGATATTGCCTTCAGTGAGTATCCTCCCAGTTCAAAGAAGTTATCATTCACACCAATTTTTTGTACTCCAAGGGCATCATGCCACAGCAGTGCAAGCTTCTCCTCAACTTCACCGCAAGGCTCTACATACTCTACTGATGTAGCTAAAGTACCGTCATTTTGGGGTAAATTATTCCGATCTATTTTGCCATTGGCTGTCAAAGGCAGCTTTTCCAGCTGAACAAAGTATTGTGGTATCATGTAATCGGGAAGTTCTTTTAAGAGAAGCGCCCTTAAATCTGATATTGTAGATTCACTTTCCCCTGCTATATAAGCACACAAATACTTGTTGCCCTCCTGGTCTGTCTTTGCAATTACCGCAGCTTCTTTTATTGAAGGATGCTTTAATAGCTGCACTTCTATTTCCCCAAGCTCTATCCTAAAGCCCCTAATCTTTACCTGATGGTCTACTCTGCCTATAAATTCGATGTTTCCGTCAGGAAGCCACCTTCCAAGATCACCGGTACGATACATTCTTTCTCCAGAGCTGAAAGGATTAGCTACAAATTTTTCCGTAGTCAATTCAAGTTTGTTCAAATAGCCTTTTGCCAGCCCATCTCCAGATATATATATTTCACCAGTTGTATTAACCGGTAAGATATTCATGTCTTCATTAAGTATATATATCTTATAATTCTGCAATGGCATACCTATAGGTATACTTGTTAGATTTCTCACCTTCTCACGGCTTAAATGGTAATAAGTTGAATCTACGCAGCATTCTGTTGGACCATAAACGTTTGTTATAGTAGGGTTATTATCTTTAAACCGATCATAGAAACCTTGTATACCTTTACATGAAAGTTCTTCCCCTCCGATAATAAACTGCATAACTGAAAGACTTTCGCCAGGCCTGGCAGTATCTGTTAAAAGCTTTATATGTGCTGGTGTTCCGTCTGAAACAGCAATTGAATTCCTGTTATAGTACTTTAGAAGGCCCTCACCATCTAGCCTTGTATCCTCAGGAACTATAAACAGCGTATGGCCAAGGAGAGAAGCCGCAAATATTTGTTTTACAGATGCGTCAAAAAAGTAAGGGGACACAAGGGCAACATTTAAATAATTATCATAATTTTCATAGACAAGCTTTCTTAGTCCATAAACCAAGTTAACTACACTTCGATGCTCTATCATTGAACCCTTCGGAACTCCAGTAGATCCCGATGTATAAATGATATAAGCTAAGTCCTCTGGTTTATTTATTTTATCAAGGTTTTCAGCACTTCCAATGTATATTTCAGGGGAATCAAGCAGTAATATATTACCGTAAAACTCTGCTTTATCCGCTAAATGTGATTGCGTCAACAGCATAGTTGCATTACTATCTTCCAGTAATTTTTTTATTCTTAGTTCAGGAATTTTGGTTGAAATTGGTAAATAGACACCTCCTGCTTTTAAAATTCCCAGTATTCCAACCTGCATATCTACGGATCTTTCTACCATTATTCCAACTATGCTGTTTTGCTTTACACCATTACTTCTTAGTGCTCTGGCAAGCTGATTTGCCTTTTCATTGAGCTGCCTGTAGGTTAATTGCTTGTCCTCAAACACTACAGCTACATTATCAGGTGTCCTTTCCACTTGGTCTTGGAACAGCTCATGTAGAGTCTTATCCCTAGGGTATTCTGCCTTTGTATCATTAAAACTATTTAGTATTTGCTGTTTTTCATCCTGAGATAGTATATTTATTTCGGACAGCATCTTTTCGGGGTAAGCTGTGATCTCTTCCAGTACATTGATGAAATGGACCCCAAGTTTTTCTATTGTCTCTTTCTTAAACAGACGAGTAGCATACTTTAACCCAAATACAATATTATTCTGGGTCTCTTGGGCGTTTAGGGTCAAATCAAATTTGGACGCCCTGAACTCATTATCATAGGGCATGAACCTTAGCCCATTCATCTTAAATTCTGATGCCTCTTTATTTTGCAAGACAAACATAGTATCAAACAGCGGATTTCTGCTCAAATCCCGCTTAATGCTAAGCTTCTCCACAAGTTCCTCAAATGGGTAATCCTGGTTTTCATAAGCCCTTAGAGCGTTTTCTTTTACTACCATCAAAAACTCGCTGAAATTCTTTTTACCTTGAGGGTAATTCCTCATAGCTAGGGTATTGACAAACATGCCTATGATGTCCTGCAAATCTGTATGTGGCCTTCCTGCTATAGGGCTTCCAATTACGACATCTTCCTGTCCGGTGTATTTGAAAAGAAGCACATTGTATGAAGCTAGAAGCACCATATACAGTGTTGCTCCATGATCCACGGCAAGCTTGTTCAGTTTATGTGCAAGTTCCCGGCCTGTTTCAAAACTGACCATATCGCCTTCAAAACTCTGTATAGCCGGCCTTGGGTAGTCTACCGGCATATCAAGTACTGGTATTTCTCCCCTAAATGCCTGGAGCCAGTATTCTTCTTGTTTACTGATTGTGCCGTCAGCAAACAATTTATTCTGCCATACGGAATAGTCCTTGTACTGAATCTGAAGTGCTGGAAGATTCATTCCTTCATACAAGCTTATGAATTCTCTTACCAGTATTTCATCCGACACCCCGTCAGATATGATATGGTGTTTATCAAGCATCATGACATGCCTGTCTTCTCTAATTTTTACGAGCCCTGCTCTTAGTAAAGGAGCCTTGCCAAGGTCAAATGGCCTTATGAATTCATTTGCTGCTTCTGAGGCTTTTTCTTCGCCGGTTTCCATGTACATGATACTAAATTCCACCTCATCATGGACCTTCTGCACCGGTTCACCATCTACCATATGGAAGGAGGTCCGGAAAGCCTCATGCCTTTTTACCAGCTGATCTAAGGCTTTCTCAAAACGTTCTATATCAATACTGCCTTCTAACAACATAAACTCTGGCATATTGTATGCCACCCTTGCTCCTTCAAGCTGATTTAATATATACAGCCTTCTTTGGGAAGACGACATAGGATAGTATTCCATTTCTCCAGTGGGCTGGATAGATTGATAAATACTCTCTTGGGCTTCCTGGATGTAATTGGCAATTTCTGCAATTGTCGGCAGCTTGAATATCTCCTTAAGAGATATATTTACATTGAACTCTTTGTGAATTTTGGCTGCAAAGTTTATTGCTTTTAATGAGTGCCCCCCAAGCACAAAGAAATTATCATTTCTCCCTATTTTCTCAACCCCCAGGATATCCTGCCACAATTGTACAAGCTTCTCTTCCACTTCACCTGAAGGTGCTTCATACTCTACTCCAGTATTTAAATGAGCAGCAGGGTGGGGCAAGTTCTTCCGGTCTATCTTACCATTGGCTGTCAAAGGCATTTCATCCAGCTGCATGAAGTATGCCGGGATCATATACTCGGGCAATTCTTTTGAAAGGCATTCCCTTAGTTCAGTTATTGTCAGTTCATTTTCCCCAACGAAATATGCACACAGATCCTTGTTCTTCTGTTGGTCTTCCTTTACAATAACCACAGCTTCTTTTATTGAAGCATGTCTTAATAGCTGAGCCTCTATTTCTCCAAGTTCTATTCTAAATCCCCTTATCTTTACCTGGTGGTCCATCCTGCCTAAAAATTCTATATTCCCGTCAGGCAGCCATCTTGCCAAGTCCCCAGTACGATACATTCTTTCTCCCTTTATAAACGGGTTAGATACAAATCTTTCTGCAGTAAGCCCCGTCTTGTTTAAATAGCCTTTGGCAAGACCATCCCCAGATATATATAATTCCCCAGCGATACCTATAGGATTTACTTCTAATTTCTTACCAAGTAAGTATGCTCTGGTGTTTGGCAAAGGACGGCCTATGGGGATATTATCCAATCCACTAAGCCCCTCCGCAGTAATCAAATATTCCGTAGAATCCACACAGCATTCGGTAGGACCATAAACATTTGTGATGCAAGGTTGCACATCCTCAAATCTGCTTAGGAAGTCTTTTACTGCATCAAATGGAAGAACATCTCCGCCTATAATAAAATGTCTCACTTTTAGGTTATTATCTATAGGAGGAGAATTTAACATCATATTTACGTGTATGGGCGTTCCATCCGAAATATCAATCCTATTTTCACTATAGAAGTCCAGCAGCTTTTTACCGTCTTTCCTTGCTTCCTCCGGTACAATGTACAATGCATGCCCCATTAGCAGTGCTGCGAAAATCTGCTGCACCGAAGCATCAAAAACATAAGGGGCAATGAGGCAAACATTCAACGGTGATTCATATTTGCTATATATTCTCTGGAACAGACCCTCTACCAGGTTTAATACACTCTTATTATCAATGCAAACACCTTTAGGGTTTCCCGTTGAGCCAGAGGTATAGATGATGTACGCTGTATCACCAGGCTTATTTATACATTTTATATTCACATCGTTTATAAAATTATAATCATAATCAGATAAATCAATAATCTCACCATCGAAATCATCACGATCCATAAGATGATTTTGGGTGAGTAAAATTTTGGCCTTGCTGTCCTCCATCATATACCTTTTTCTTTCCAATGGATAATTAGGATCTACAGGAAGGTACGCCCCCCCAGCCTTGATTACTGACATTATACCTATAACCATTTCAGGCGAGCGGTCCACCATTATGCCTACAATATCATCAGGCTTTACTCCCTTTTCTCTTAATGCCCTGGCCAATTGGTTTGCCTTTTGATTCAGTTCTCGGTAGGTTAATTGTTTACCTTCAAAAACCACTGCAATATGATCAGGAGTCTTTTTCACTTGCTCCTCAAACATTTGGTGTATGGTTTTATCCAGGGGATATTCGAGAGCAGTATCGTTAAAGCTGTATAATACTTGCTGTTTTTCTTCCTGTGATAACATTTCGATTTCATAAAGCCTTTTTTCGGGGTATGCTGCAATTTCTTCCAGCAAATTGATGTAATGAGCCCCAAGTCTTTCAACTGTTTCTTTCTTAAACAGTCTTGTACAGTATTCGAGTTCAAAGGCTATACCATCCTCAGTCTCAAATGCATTTAAGGTGATGTCAAATTTTGATATTCTGCCTTCTATCCCTTTGTTGTACGGCTTGAAGCTTAGATCAGACGTTATGAGCTCTGCTTTTCCAACATTGTATATGGCAAACATGGTATCAAAGAGGGGATTCCTGCTCATATCCCTCCTTATGTCCAGCTTATCCACTAATTCTTCAAACTGATAGTCCTGATTGTCGTATGCTTTCAAAGCATTTTCTTTAACTTCTTTCAAGAATTCAATAAAAGTCTTTTCTCCTTGCGGGTGGTTTCTCATGGCCAGAGTGTTTACAAACATACCTATGATGTCTTGAAGGTCAGCATGAGGCCTTCCAGCTATAGGACTTCCCACAATAATATCTTCCTGTCCAGTGTATCTAGATAACAGCACATTGTATGCAGCAAGAAGCGTCATATATAATGTAGCTCCATTGTCTGATCCAAGCTTGTTAAGTCTAACCGCAAGCTCGCTATCAGCTTCAAAGCTGATGTAGTCTCCTTCAAAGCTTTGTACTGCGGGTCTTGGGTAGTCGGTGGATAAATCCAGCACAGGGATCTCTCCCTGAAAGGTCTGGAGCCAGAATTCCTCCTGCTTACTTATGGCAGCTCCTGCAAACAATTCCCTCTGCCAAACTGAGTAGTCCTTGTACTGTATACGCAGTGGAGGAAGTATTTTCCCTTCATATAAGCTTATAAACTCTCTTACCAGTATGTCGTTGGACACTCCATCCGATATGATATGATGCATGTCAAACACCATAATATGTCTGGCTTCTCCAATCTTTACAAGTCCAACTCTTAATAGTGGAGCCTTTCCAAGGTCAAAGGGCCTTATGAATTTCTCCACTATTTCGGGAACCTTCTCTTCACTGGTTTCCAGGTACATGATACTTAGGTCCGCCTTGTCATGGACTTTCTGAGACAGCTCTTCCTCGATCATATGGAAGGAGGTTCGAAAGCTCTCATGCCTTTCTATCAGACTATGAAAAGCCTGCTCAAAACGTGCTTTATCAACAGTACCTTCCAGCAATATTATGCCAGGTATATTGTAGGCGATTCCAGCTCCTTCAAGCTGGTTTAATATATATAGTCTTTTCTGGGCGGATGACATGGGATAATATTCCATATCCACAGCACGTTGAATGGACTGATATAGGCTCTCCTTTGAGTCTTCAATGTAGCTGGCAATTTCTAAGATGGTTGGTGTCTTGAATATTTCCTTAAGAGGTATGTCTACATTGAACTCTTTGTGAATTCTTGCTACAAGGCTTGTTGCCTTTAACGAGTGTCCTCCGAGCATAAAGAAGTTATCATTTCTTCCTACCTTCTCTATTCCAAGGATGTCCTGCCACAGCAGCGCAAGCCTTTCCTCCACTTCACCTGAAGGCGCTGCATACTCTGTTCCTGTATCTATTCTTCCATCAGGCAGCGGCAGCGCCTTTCTGTCCAATTTTCCATTTATGGTTAACGGTACTTTTGCTATCCTCATAAAATAGGATGGAATCATATAATCGGGCAGCTCTTTAGATATAAGCTCCCTTATTTCGGTCACTGTCACTTCTCGGTCAGACACTATATAAGCGCAAAGATACCTGCCTACACTTGAATCTTCCCGGTCAATGATCACCGCCTCATTTATATCAGCATGCTTCAAAAGGGCTGCTTCTATTTCCTCAAGCTCGATTCTATACCCTCTTATTTTAACCTGGTGGTCTTTTCTGCCGGCAAATGCAATATTCCCGTCAGGAAGCCACTTTGCAAGATCTCCTGTTTTATACATCAGTTCTCCAGGCATAAATGGGTTCGGTACAAACTTTTCCCTGGTAAGTTCCGGTTTTTTCAAGTATCCTCTCGCCAATCCTGCCCCGGAAACACAGAGTTCACCCTCAACACCTATGGGCTTAAGATTATTGTTTTCATCAACTATAAACACCCGGGTATTGGTAATAGGTTTACCAATAGGTACCGACTTATCGGCCGTCTCACAATCATCTGCTTTCCATACCGTTGCACATACGGTTGTCTCAGTAGGTCCATAAGCATTTATATATGAAATCCTGTTGCTCCATTTCTTTAAAAGTTCGGGAGTGGAAGCCGAACCTGCTGCAATTACCTTCTTTAAGGAAGTTACTTTTTCCGGGTCCAGATTTGCCAGATACGGAGGTGGTAAAGTAGCAATAGTTATCTCATTTTCATTTAGGTATTCTTCAAATCTTCGATAGTCATTGATAATATCGCTTGAAGATATATATAGTGTTGCTCCTGCCAATAGTCCCATAAATATTTCCCAAACTGCAGCGTCGAATGAAATTGATGCAAATTGAATAATCCTATCGCTTTCACTTACATTTAAGCGGGTCTTGAAAAACGCCTCCAGATTTGCTACCCCTTTATGTTCTACCATAACCCCTTTAGGTTTTCCTGTAGACCCAGATGTATAAATGATATATGCCAAATTTTGCGGTGAACATACCACTTCCAGGTTCATAGGGTTTCCGGCATAAAGGCTTTCATCTTCTATGTCTATATACTTCCCGTAAAACTCCACTTTCTTCAGGAATTGCTTTTGGGAAATCAGCACCCCTATCTCGCTGTCCTCGAGTAAATATTCGATTCTTGCCTTAGGGTAGTCAGGATCTATAGGCATATATGCCCCTCCGGCTTTAAGTATGCCAAATATACCTATGACCATCTCCAGTGAGCGTTCTACCATAATACCCACTATGCTGTCTGGTTTAACTCCCTTATCCCTCAACACTCTTGCAAGCTGATTTGACTTCTCATTGAGTTCCCTATAGGTTAGCTGCTTACCCTCAAACACCACTGCCGCATTGTCAGGTGTCTTCACCGCTTGTTCCTCAAATAGTTGGTGAATGGTCTTTTCCCTGTGGTATTCCTCCGTTGTATTATTTAAGCAGTGTACTATTTCTTTCTTTTCCACTTCGGTGAGTATATCAATATTCCTAATATGCATATCGGGATTATCGGTTACAATTTCTATTACCGACTGAAAATGTCCCTTGATTTTTTCTATGAAATTACCATCATATACCAGTGAGTTGTAACTGAATTTAATAGATAATTCCTTACCGCCATCAACGAGTATCCCAAAATCATAATTCGTCTGCTCGAATATTTCCATTCCAACTACATTTAAAATGCCATTACTGGATGAAGCATTAACCGCTTCATCCATAGGGTAATTTTCAAAAGCCATGACATGATGTATCAAGGCATCTTTCAAGCATGTTTTTGACTGCACATTCGCCAGAGGATAGAAACTGTACCGGTCAGATTCAAGCACCGATTGCTGCATCTCTTTGATCAGTTCGGTAAAAGTTTTATCCTCATCACAACTCACCCTTACTGCAACGGTATTTATAAATAAACCCACCATGCTCTCAATTCCCTGTATTTCATGAGGCCTTCCCGATACCACCTCACCAAACACCACATCATCGGTATTGTTATACCGCTGTAATAATATCCCCCATATGGTCTTTATAATGGTACTCATGGTTGTATTGTTTTTGGCTGCAAACTTCTCAAGATCGCTAGTTATTTGTTCAGATATTTTAAACTCCGTTTCTTCAATCCTGAAATCATCACTTGCAGACCTGCCGTTTTGGGGAAGGACTGTCTGATGCTCGTAACCTTTAAGATAGGTTTCCCAGTAATCTGCGGCCTCGTTCTGATTTCTGCCTTCCAACCATTTGATATAGCGGCTGTAAGGATATACCTTTCCTGACTCCGGCTCCCGGCTATTCATCAGGGCTTCATAGTTTTCCATAAATTCTCTAAATATATTTGCGAGACTCCACCCATCAATAATGATGTGATGAAAGCTCCATACCATGTTATAAGATTGGTAGCCTGTTTTAATTACACTTAATCTTGTTAAAATATCCCTTGATAAGTCAAAGCCCTTTTTTCTGTCTTTAACCCTGTATTCTTCTATATACCTATCCCTTAGTTCTTCGGCAAGGGAGGTAATATCCTCATAGCTGACAGACAGCTTTCTTTCCTTCATGACTACTTGTAAGGGCTTGGCTACATTTTCATACAAAAAAATTGTTCTCAAAGCGTCATACTTTTCAATAATGATATTAACGCTCTTTTCAACACAATCAATGTCCAGGATGCCTTTTATAGAAAGTGATATCTGCTCAAAGTAGGCGTCTGAATTTTTATCCATCATATAGTGGTACAATATCCCTTGCTGCATAGGAGTGAGCCGGTACATATCTTTTATGTTTTGTTTCTTCAAATCACTCATAAGTACTCCTCCTTAAATACAAACTCTTTTTATTCGAAGTTATTCAATACGTCTTCAAACTCATCCATATTCAGATCGTCTACTGTAAAATCACTGAGTGTAGCTTCTGAATAGTCCATTTCTGCACAATGGGTTATTATGTTTACTAAATGCTTTTTAAAACTCACCGCTACCCCTTCAATAGTACTCTTCTCATACTCGCCCTGGTTGTAGCTAAAGTTTAATTCCAGCTTCCCGCCTTCTACAGTTCCGCCGTTAATATCAATACAATACTCACTTTTATAGTTTGGTCCTGTAGACTCTCCGGCAGGAATATCAGACACTCCAAATAAATTGTCTACATTATCCTGGTTGAATTGACCGAGGTAATTGAAGCTTATTTCAGGGTTTAGATTAAAATTTAAATCGGCTTTGTTTTCCGGCAAGGTAAGATATTTTAGTATGCCGTAACCTATCCCTTTGTTAGGTATCTGCCTGATGTTTTCTTTTACCGATTTGATCATGCGGGAAATATCGAGTTGTCCGCTGACATCTAACACCACGGGATACTGGGTGGTGAACCATCCCACGGTCCTGCTTATGTCAATGTCTTTAATGATTTCCTCCCTGCCGTGCCCCTCCAGACTGATCAGAACCTTATCATTTCCGGTCCATTCCCTCACTGCTAATCCCAAGGCGGTAAGCAATATGTCGTTTACTTCTGTGTTATAAGCATGGTTTACCCGCTTTAGCATCTTCTCAGTCTCTTCAATACTCAGCTCGATCTTGACGCTATTGTTATTCATATACCTTCTTTCTTCAATCTCTCGGTCTTTTGGAAGCGGTATTGTTTCAGTTTTTTCCAAATTGGTCCAGTAATTTATTTCTTTTAATAGTTCAGGGCTATTGGCATACTCATCAAGCCTCTGTGCCCAATCTTTGAAAGAGTCGGTCTTGTTGCTGAATTTTATTTCATCATTGTTTAGCGCCTGTCTGTATCCTATGTCCAAATCTTCCAGTATGATTCTCCACGATACCCCATCAACTACAAGGTGGTGAATAGCTATTAGCAGGTGGTCCCCTTCTTTAGTCTTAAACAGACCAACCTTAACTAAAGGACCGTTATACAAGTCCATGCTCCTCTGAATCCTCGACGCTTCCAGCTCTATTTTTTCCCGGTAATTATAGCTGTCCCTAAGGTCTACAATTTCCAATGAAAAATGTTCACCTTCAAGGTTTTTGTTGTATTGGAGTATATTTTGATCCTCTATTTTTACCACTGTTCTAAAAATATCGTGGTGCTCTACAAGCTTTGACAATACTTTTCGAATAATAGCTTCTTCAAATCCGTTACGCCCATATATCATTATTTCCTGATTAAAATGATGGATATCCTTGCTGTCTTGTTTATACAACCATCTTTGTATAGGTGTTATCGGTACTATGCCTTCTACCGGGCCTTGATGAATTCTTCGGCTTGTAGATTGTATATATTCGACGAGTTCCTCAATTACAGGATGTTTGAATAAGTCCCGCATTTCGAGCTTTAGCCCATGGACGTTAAGACGCGACATTACCTGTATGGCTTTTATTGAGTCTCCTCCAAGGCTGAAGAAATTATCTTTTACCCCGATGTTTTCAGTTTTTAGTACGTCTTCCCATACTTTGGCCAGTATTTCTTCTCTTTCGTTTCTAGGAACTACATGCTCTACTCCGGTATTAATATTCCCCTGTGGTTCAGGCAATGCTTTCCGATCAATTTTACCGTTGGCATTAAATGGCAGCTGTTCCAGCTGCATGAAATATGCTGGTACCATGTAGTCAGGTAGTTCGTTTAAGAGATGCTCCCTTAGCTCGGAAATGGTCAATTCATTTTCCCCTACAATATATGCACACAGGTACTTCTTCCCTTGCTGCTCTTCCTTTGCAATAACCACTGCTTCCTTAATAGCAGTGTGCTTCACCAGATGTGCTTCAATTTCTCCAAGCTCTATTCTAAAGCCTCTTATCTTTACCTGGTGGTCGATCCTGCCCATGAATTCGATGTTCCCATCAGGAAGCCGCCTTACTAAGTCCCCTGTGCGGTACACTTTTTCGCCGGGAATAAACGGGTTAGGTACAAATTTTTCTGCTGTCAGTTCAGGTCTATTCAAATAGCCCCTTGCAAGACCGCTTCCACCTATCACAAGTTCACCGGCCACTCCTACAGGAGTTAATTGGTTGTGCTTGTCCAGTATATAAAGGTATACATTCTGTAAAGCTTTCCCTATAGGTACTGTTATAAGTTCTTCTGCTATTTTCTTTGTTATACTGTAACCCGCTGCATATATCGTGGACTCTGTAGGCCCATAGATATTTTCCAGAGATGTGTTCTCTGAGACATCGAAAAGCTCATGGACAAGCTTTTTGGGCAGCGCTTCTCCAGCAGCAAAAATATACCTGAGAGTTGATGGCAGTTTTATACCATTATCTTTTAAAGTTTGTACCATTATATTCAGCATTGATGGTACAAAGTTTACATGGGTTATCTTATGCTTGTTTATTACCTCTACTAACTCCATAGCTTCCTTTTCCACACCTTGGCGTGATATTACAAGCTTTCCTCCGTTGAGGAACCAGCCAAATATCTCAGCTACGGATACGTCAAAGGTATAAGTTGTTTTAAATAGAAAAGCGTCTTCCGCTTTAAGCGGATACATGGCCTGGAGGGCTGTAATTATGTTTACAACGCTAGTATGCTCAATCATTCCACCTTTGGGCTTCCCTGTCGAACCTGATGTATAAATGACGTACGCAAGGTCCGAGGGTTTGTTTACATTTTCAAGCTTTGAGTTCTCTTCATTTAAATATTCTTCCTCCAGATATATAATATCCGCATCAATCTGCTTATTTTCCATAAAGGTCCTGGAGGTCAAAAGGACCTGGGAACCACTATCGTCCAACAAATACTTTATCCTTGTATCAGGATAATTAGGATCTATCGGCAGATACGCCCCTCCAGCTTTCAATATGGCAAATATCCCCACAATCATCTCAAATGAACGTTCGGCCATAATTCCTACAATACGGTCAGGCTTTACCCCTTTGTTCCTCAATACTCTGGCCAAATGATTTGCCTTTCCGTTCAATTCCCTGTAAGTCAAGTGCTTGTCTTCATATACCACAGCTATGTTGTCAGGTGTCCTTTCCACCTGCTCAGCAAACAGCTCATGTATGGTTTTGTCCTGCGGATAGTCTTTCTTAGTATCATTAAAGTCTATCAGCAACTGCTTTCTTTCTTCATGACTTAATATAATAAGCTTGTCAACTGACCCTTTGGGGTTATGGATAAACATATTTAAAATATTAATAAAATAGTCTATACACTCTTCTGCCTGTTTTCTTTCCAATACTTTGTCCGAGTAGATCAAGCTTATATTAAGATCATCGAATGTATTACTTACTGTAAAGTCAAGACTTGTATTGGTTGCTTCATATTCATCAACTGAAATTCTATCTTTAACATCACCGATTTCTTTGTTTATTATCTCGTTATATATATGAAAATCCACATAATTGAATATGGTATCAAATAAAGGATTTTCCTCTTTGTTTTCTTTTCCGCCCAGGATATTTATGATCTCAAATAAAGGCAGTCTTCCATAAAGCTTTAAGTTTATTAATTTCTTTTCTGCAACTTTTATCAATTCCTCCCATATATCGATTTTATCAAAACACATTTTGACGGGAACCGTATTTAAGAAGCACCCCAGCATCTTATCTCCATCTTCGCATACAGGTCTGTTATTTTCTACCAAACCTACGACAAAGTCATCCTCGTATGAAAGCATATTGAGCATATAAGTGTATGCAGCAAAGCAAAGTGTCTTTAAGCTTACATCATATCTTCTGGCAGTACTTCTTAAATCACCTAAAAATTCCTGACTTAAATGGCGTGTTACATGGTCTACTTTATAAGATTTTTTTGTTTTTCCATGAATATTTGCAGGCATATTCAACCTTTTATATTCACTTAATTCCTCTCTCCAATAATTAATTACTTCCTGGTTGTCCTTAATTGTCATTTGGTCTGCTATATAATCTTTATAGCTGCATTTAAGCCGTGTTGGTATATAATCTTTTTCTTGCTTAAGCTTAGAGTATAGGTTTGAAACTTCCGTAATCAATGAAGCAACACTCCAGCCATCCAGGATAGCATGGTGGAATATCAGAACCAGACAAATATGGTTTGCGTCAAGTTTGAATATTCTTATCCTCCAAAGGGGCTTTGATATATCAAACGGATTCGCTCTGTCATTTTCCAAATATTTGTTTATATACTCAACCTGCCCTGTCCTGCTAAAATTCATGATATCTATCTGCTCAATATCAAGACTACTGCCCTTGTAAACAATTTGCACAGGAGTTTCAAAATCCTCTAAATTAAAAACCGTCCTTAAAATATCATGTTTTGACGTCATTAGAAGCATCGCTTCTTTAAATGCTGGGAAATCAAAGTCTTTGTCATTCAGATGAAATGCAAATTGGTCATGATAAACTGCATTTTCATAGTCTTTTTTGGAATGATAAATCATACCCAGCTCTATGTGACTCATCGGATATATATCTTCCATGTCCGAAGGTAACTTTTCTGAGAGAGTTTCATTCATCAATATTCGCTGTTTAAATAACTCCAGTTCTTCCCTTGCTTTACCCATCTTACTGTTAAAAGCTTCCGTATCTTTTACTTTTAAGAATGCAGACAATCTCTCAATATCAGGATTCATGTATATATCCCTGATTTGGATGTTTATATCCAACTTTTTGCATATTGTGCTGACTAATGATATTGCACGTATAGAATCTCCGCCTATTTTAAAGAAGTTGTCCCTTATTCCTACCTGTTTTGCTCCAAGCACTTCCTGCCATATTTCAACCAGTTTCTCTTCCACTTCATTCCGCGGCGCTACATATTCTGTTCCCGTACTCATACTTCCGTCAGGCTCGGGCAATGCTTTCCTGTCTATTTTTCCATTAGGGGTCAATGGCAGCTTTTCCATCTGCATAAAGTAAGAAGGGATCATGTAGTCCGGGAGCTCTTTTGACAAGTGTTCCCTCATCCCCTGTACGGTTATTTCTTGATCCGGTACGACGTACGCACAAAGATACTTATTTCCGTCAGCTCCTTCTTTGTCCAATACCACTGCTTCTTTTATTGTTTCATGCTTTAATAACCGGTTCTCTATTTCACCCAGTTCTATCCTGTAGCCTCTTATCTTTACCTGATGGTCGATCCTGCCCAGGTATTCTAGGTTGCCGTCAGGCAGCCACCTTGCCAGGTCACCTGTCCTGTACATCCTTTCACCCGGTGCGAATGGGTTTGCTGCGAATTTTTCTTCTGTAAGTTCCGGTCTGTTCAAGTACCCTCTTGCCAGTCCATCCCCTGCTATACATAGTTCTCCCGCTACTCCTATCGGCTGCAGGCCCTTTTCCTTACTCACAACATATAACTTAATGTTATCTATGGGCTTTCCTATTGGTACAAGCTCCAATTCTTCTTCCGTGGAGCAGCCAAAGTAGGATACATCTACTGTTGCTTCTGTTGGTCCGTACAGGTTATGCAGGCTTGTTCCTTTTTCTTTGTACAGCAGCTTGTTGAACTTTTCTACTTGCTTCAGGTTCAGTGCTTCTCCACTGGCAAATACCTGCTTTAAGCTTGCTATTTCCTCTATTATCCCCTTTTCCTCTACATACTCTAAAAATACACTCAACATGGATGGTACAAAGTGCATTGTGGTAACTTTATTTTTTTCGATTGCCTTCACGATTTCTTCCGGATTTT